>NZ_JAMBLT010000003.1 GCF_023336895.1 Parasutterella secunda | reverse complement strand
ATTGATGACTCGGCCGGTCACATTGCTAATGAGCGTGGCCGACATATCGACATCGTAAAGTTCCTTAATGGTTTCAGTAATTTCACGAGTACTTATCCCTTTGCTGTAAAGGGCAATGATTTGGTCATCGAGTACGCCCGTTCGCGTTTGTCCCTTGGGGACAATTTGCGGTTCGAAACTGTCGTTTCGATCTCTTGGAACCGAAATGGCAATCGGTCCCTTCTCGGTCTTTAACGTCTTCTTGCTTGAGCCATTTCGGCTATTGGTGCCACTATGACGCTTATATCGGTCATAGCCAAGATGAGTGTCCATTTCGCCTTGTAAAGCTTGCTCAATCAAATGCTTGCGTATCTGTTGGATGAAAGGTTCAATTTCATCACTTTTTAACTGGTCGGTTGGAATACTGGCGATTAGGTTTTTAAGCTTGTCTTGATTCATTGGTAAATCCATTTCCTTCACTCCTAAGAGATTAGCAAATATTGGATTTACTCAAACTTATTTACAGTCTCGATTGTACGGGTAGAGAGTAATTTTTTGTGAAAAAGCTACTGAGCCTTGAGTTAATGTGCTAAAATTCTAAACGAACTGAAAAAGGAGCTTTCAGCTCTTTGTCATGCGCCCAAGCCTCGACCCCTTGGGCGTTTTCTTTTGCTTGCAAAAATATAATCCCTTCTCTTTCGTGTAAAAGTTCCTATATAGGAACTTTTTGGTTAAATACCTTTAAAAAACGATTGTTGTTCTAAACTACCGATATTCTTTTTTACTAATTGGTTTGAGGTAATTTCTTTTAAGAATCTCATAAGAGCCAAAGATCTTAGTATCAGATTGAGTCAGAGTACCCTTATCTTTCTTCAGTTTAAGTAGTTCCATTGTGCAAAATAAATCTGCAACTTGAAATAGCTTATAGTCCTTTGGCAAGACCTTTCTAAACTCCACATTCGGCAATATGATGCTGAAGACTGAAGTCAAAATTTTAGTCAATTCAATCTGACCATTGTCGTAATAGACTTTAACAGTTTGGTATTTCTCTAATTCTGAGGACTTTTGAGATAGGAATGATGCAATTTGTTTTGATAAATTTTGAGTGTAGTTAATGATGTCAAAATCCTTTTCCTTTGCAACGTGAAAGGATTTATATCTAATGGGGAGTTTTCTTGTAAACGCTACAATCTTATTCAAAATTTTTCGGCGTTCTTCAATAGTTAGATGTTGGTAGTTTTCCTCTCTACGAATAATAGGTCCGGTATGGACACAGTGTCTTTCTAATCCCAGGTAATCCAAGGCTCTTTCAAAATCTAGTATATTCTGATTGATTTCTTCACTTTGGTCATGAAAAACCATTGTGACAATGTAGTAGGGTGAATGTTTCGCATAAGGACCAAAATCACCGGACTCATCAATAAAAATAGATAGTTCTTTCACTCTGGTATTCCTATACGAAAATGGCGGGGAACTTCCCCGCCTATTGGTGGACCCGGGTCTTACGACCAGCCCATGATGATCAGATTGCTCTGACCACCTTTGGCTCCTATTTTATCACAGATAATTAAATTGATGGAACTAAATTTCGGCTTGTGTTGTTTGAATGAGGTACACCCTAAACAACGGTTAGTTAACCTGCAAAAATAAATCTCGCTTAACATAATTTACATCAATTTATGAAATACCCAATTTGGACAAGCTCCCAGTCAAACATTGTGATAGCATCCATCAGTGCTGCTTTTTGAGGTGACCCATATTTATGTTTTTTCTTGACCTTTTGAGAACTAGAAGATTAGAAAAAGAAAATAGTATTGCCCTTATCAAAGTTTTAGAGCGAGCTGAAAAGATCGTTCATTCGGTTGCTGCAGATAAACAGCGTGTAGCTTTACATGATTACATCAGGGTTTTGTTGATTCCTTTAATTTGGAAAAATATTCGTCAAGAGTATTTGAATGACGATCATAACCACTCAGAGATTAAACTTTCGGAGATGTTTCCGTTTGAAGTGTTAGGTTATCGAGATGATTCTTTAACAGATACAAATTATGAATTGCATCTAGGGGTGGATCTCTTAGTTCCTAATCCTTGGCGTCCGAAAGCATTAAATCAACTTGGTTTTATTGGTCATGAAGATAACCCGTTTGAGCAGAATGTTATTAATCACGACGTGACATTGTTTTTACCTATGCGGATTGGTTATGTGTGGAGAGGTCACCATTCAATTATGAATGGAATGCTAAACCACTCCGGAACTGTAATGCCAAAAAATGTAGTGGACTGCTCCATTCATTTTGAGCGATATTCGTTTGATGGGACTAATTGGATCGATTCTCAAACAAAACGAATGTGGCCAACCCCTTATCCGGAATTTGGATGGGTGTGGGAGTTGTCTAAACGGTATAAGGACGTTTTGTGTTGAGGACTCAAAAAATTACTTGATTAACAAATATGAACCGCACCATGACAGTGCGCTCCCAGCCTGGTTTCTCTGGCTGGGTTTTCTGCACTATCAGTAAGTATTAATGATATAAAACAATCACATTAAAAATTATTTTGAGCCTTTGAACGGTGTTTTGGTCTAAATTTATTGGCTTGATGTTAATTTGGAGTAACAATACTGCCCCCATGCCTCCATTATTTCTCGACGTTCAAGTTCAAGCGTAGACCGGTCATATGCACCTTTCAATGGATCGCGGGGAGTATGTAGGAGACATCGATCAACGGCATCTTTGTCAAATTTCCGGTTATTCCCTAATCCATCATCGCGTGCCCAGGTAAAAAATGTAGATCTTGCGGTACCATGGACTGTAATCGGACAAGGTTTATTTCTTTTTTTGGATTCTTTGGGATCTACCCAGCCCACACCATCAATTTCAAGTTTAGTTTCGTGTAAACGTCTAAGTACCATTTGCAAAGCCATATCTCCGAATGGACTGCCTCGGTTGCTTAAAAAAACAAATTTTTGATTAGGAAATCGCGGAATTCTTTTTAGTAGATTTATGGCAACTGAAGATAAATAGATCGTTCTATCCCGGTTTGGTCCTTTTTCCTTGTCGTCTTCAACAGGAATTTCCCACGTTCCATTTTCTAAATCAATGTTTTCCCACTTTGCTAATCGAGTTGCTTGAGAACGAGTGGCAGTCAAAATGGAAAACTCAACGGCACGTGCAGACATAGAATATAGGGAATCCGAATCAATAAAAAGCGACGGAATTTCAGACACTGGAAGAGCTGGCATATGGTTATCTTCTTTATTCTCTCTTGGGGTATTCTGAAGAAGGACGCCAAAATCACCATCTATACTGGCTGGATTTTCTCGATTTTTTCTAAGTTTTAGTGCAATAGCAAACCGAAATACTTGTCTAGTCCAAGTTAATAATTTTTTGGCGGACGCTCTATTATTGATCCAGTAGCTAGAAATTGCGTTGTAGAGGTCGACGGCTTCGATTTTATTGACAGATGTTTGTCCAATTTTTGGGAAAAGGTTCCGCTTAAATGAAGCTAAAATTCTGCTTGGTTCCCTAGGATTGGTGTAGTAATTATTTTTTTCTCTTTGCTCAATCCATTTTAGGGTAACCTCTTCAAACGTTGTGCCGGGTTTACTAATTGACTTTTGAGCATTTTTTTCATCCAAAGGATCTTGCCCTTTGAAAATACTCTGAGATAGCGTAAATGCTTGAGAGCAGGCTTCAGACAGAGAAATATTTTCAAATTTTCCTATCGTAATAATCCTTCTACGCCCACTAGCACACAGGTATCGATAAACGTATGTTTTGGTACCTTTTTGGATTTTTAAAGATAACCCTGGGATTCCGCCTAAGGCATATAGACCATCCTTAGTTAGCCTTTTAATTTGGGCGACAGTAAGAGGTGTGGCAATTTTCATACAAAATTCTAAGAGTTAGATGAAGCCACCAGTAAAAATTTATTGGTGACTAACATGGTTACTAAAAATTGTATTCAATCGCTTAGTAACCATCCTAGTAACCAAAGATGCGTGTCATTAACTGTCCGCAACTGTCATCAACTGTCATAAATTGACTTTGTAACAAAGTGAAAAAACCGCCTAACTTACTGAAAAATTAGACGGTTTATCGAACTTCTGTCACCAACTGACACTAACTGTCATGTATAGAGTGGTGGAGATGAGGAGGGTCGAACTCCCGACCTCTGCATTGCGAACGCAGCGCTCTGCCAACTGAGCTACATCCCCACAAGAGGTTTTGAATTCTGCCACGCCATAGCGAAAATTGCAAACTACTCCATTTCCTCTTTTTCCCAATCTTCAAGCTCTCGAGGCAAACTTTTGTTTGCTTCTTTGACCTCTCGGGATTTCTCTAATATCGCTTCCCGCAATAAATCTAGGCCAACACCTGTTAATGCAGATATTCTGACAGCCTCTATCTCGCCGGAAGCGTTCCTTAAAATTTCCGGTTCCAGATCTGTTCGATCAATTTTGTTGAGTACCAGAATTGTCGGAATTTCATGGGCGTCGATTTCTTCCAAAACTTTGTTTACTTCAACAATCTGATCGTCCTTGGCTGCGCTTGAAGCATCAACGACATGCAACAAAATATCAGCATGCACTGTCTCATCCAAAGTCGACTTGAAGGCCTCCACCAGCTGGTGAGGTAGTCCTCGAATAAAACCGACCGTATCACTTAAGACTACACTTTCCCCCTCTCCGACATAACAGCGTCGGGCTGTTGTATCCAATGTTGCAAAAAGCTGATCGGCGGCATATATATCAGACTTTGTGAGCGCATTAAATAATGTGGATTTACCCGCATTGGTGTAGCCTACAATCGACAAGGAGACAATGTCACTTCGTGAGCGGCCTTTACGTTGCGTGTTGCGCTGCTTGGCTAATTTTTTCAGCTGTTCCTTTAACTGCTTGACTCGAACTCCAATCATGCGGCGGTCCAATTCAATTTGCTTTTCACCGGGACCACCCGTCTTACCTAGACCCCCACGTTGACGCTCCAAGTGAGTCCAGCCTCGAACCAATCGTGTTGACAGATGTTCCAGTCTTGCCAACTCCACTTGCAGACGACCTTCCCGACTTTTGGCTCGTCGCTGAAAGATTTCCAAAATAAGCTGAGTTCGATCAAGCACTGCAACGCCCACGATTCGCTCAATGTTGCGCTGCTGTGCGGCTGACAAGGCCACATCAAAAACGACCACACCGATATCGAGTCGTTTCACCTCATCGGCCAATTCACCGATTTTTCCGCTGCCCAAATACGTCGCCGGATCAGGTTTATCACGCTTAGCCATCATAAGCCCAACGGGCTCAAGTGCATCGCTTCGAACAAGCTCAGTGAGCTCTTCAGCTGCATCAGCAATGGTGATTCGCGAAGTGGAAATACAAACGAGGTATGCTCTGGGCGACTTTTCTTCAGCGCTATCGATTTGAAATACAGTCATACGGTAGGGACAAAAAGAGCGTGCCAAGCGAATCCACCCCGGCACACTCCTTTATTGATCATCAATCAGGTTCGATTACTCAGCGTCTTCGACTTGAGGCATGTTCACGGGCTTAGTCGGCACCACGGTACTGATCGCATGTTTGTAGACCATTTGTGTCACAGTATTGCGAAGCAGCACAACGTATTGGTCGAACGATTCCACCTGACCTTGTAACTTAATGCCGTTAACCAAGTAGATGGAGACCGGAATATGTTCCTTGCGCAAAATGTTGAGGAACGGATCTTGTAAAAGTTGGCCTTTATTTGTCATTTTTATTCTCCGGGCGTTTGAAATAGCACGCCTTCTTGTTTAGGTAGCCCGACTATCGAACACCTGCCCTGTTAGTTTAATCCTTTTTCTCCACATAGGGATTGCGGTTCAGCTTAAATTCAATCCGAAGCGGAGTTCCCGCCAAATTAAATTGATCTCTGAACCAACCTTCCAGATAGCGTTTATAGCTATCCGGCACAGCCTGCAGGCTGTTGCCATGAATCACCACAACGGGAGGATTTTGCCCGCCTTGGTGAGCATAGCGTAATTTCGGTCGAACACCCTTGACTCGAGGGGGTGATTGACGCTGAACAGCTTCAATAAGCGCACGGGTCAACTTGGGCGTCGACAATTTTGCGAAAGCGGCCGCGTGTGCATCAGAGACAGCCTTCATCAAATGGTTCAAACCGTTTCGCTTTAACGCAGAAATGTGAATCTGGCGTGCCCAATTCAGGAAATGAAGCTTGTGATCCATTTCTTCATCAATTCGGCTACGCTCGTAGCTATCGAGAGCATCCCACTTGTTAATAGCAACCACTAAAGCACGGCCGCTTTCCAACACATAACCGGCGATATGCGCATCGTGCTCGGCGATCCCTTCCTTGGCATCAAGCACCAAAATAACAACATTGGAGTCCGCAATCGCCTGCAAAGTTTTAACCACCGAGAATTTTTCAATGGCTTCAAAAACTTTACCTTTGCGGCGTAAACCGGCCGTATCAATTAACGCATAGTCTCTACCGTCATACTCGAAATCCACTCGAATTGAATCGCGTGTCGTACCCGGCATATCGTATGCAATCAGCCGTTCTTCACCTAAAAGAGCATTGATTAACGTACTTTTACCGGCGTTGGGCCGACCGGTCACAGCCACCTTAATGCGAGGAGCCTTCCCCTCTTCGGCGGCTTCTTCATCATCAACAATATCGATTTCTTCTTCGGGACAAAGCGACAGGGCCAACTCAATCATGTTGTGCACCCCGTGGCCGTGAGCCGCTGAAATCATGTTGGGTTCGCCCATGGCTAATTCATAGAATTCTGCAGCATGAACAGAATCCAAACCTTCGGCTTTATTGACCGCCAACACAACCGGTCGATGAGAACGTCTTAAGTGATTGGCAATGCGCTCGTCATGCGGAGTCAAACCCGTTCGAGCATCGACCACAAAAACCACCACATCGGCTTCTTCGATGGCCAATTCAGCCTGGCTTGCCATAGCCTTGACAATCCCTTGGCTTTTAACCGGTTCAAAACCACCCGTATCCACCACAATATAAGGGCGAGGACCCACACGACCTTCACCGTATTGACGGTCGCGTGTCAGTCCGGGAAAGTCCGCCACAAGAGCATCCCGGGAACGAGTCAGTCGATTGAAAAGCGTGGACTTTCCGACATTGGGACGTCCGACCAAAGCAATCACAGGAAGCATGGTTTATTGCACCTTAATGAAGGCCACTTCACCTTCTTCAGTTTGGAAAATAGCTCCCTGCTCATAACTTTGAGCAGGAGAGACAATGGCTCCATCCAAGCGGGTGCGGCCGATAATATCGCCGCTTTCCGGATTGAGAATTTGCACATAGCCTTCGCTGTCACCAACAGCCACAACACCCGACATCGGGGTGATCGCTCGTACGCCGCGCCACTTCAGCTTTTCATTTTTCCAGACAGGATAGCCGCGGGTGCGATCAAAGGCATAAAGTTCACTGGCCGTATTGCCGATATAAACAAAACGGTCATCAGCCGAAGGCGGCGTCATGGCCGTCACATCGTGCGTAAAACGCAGCTGACCGTTGGTGGCATCCATACAAACCAAGCGTCCTTGGAACGCTGAAGCACAGAGCAGATCTCGATTGACCATCGGAGTGCCCAAGATATCCACCAGGCGTTCAACTTCGGTAATGCCACGAGCCTCTGAAATCAAGGCCTGCCATACAGGACGGCCTTCAGCGGATAACCCTAAAAGGTACCCATTACTTTGTCCCACCAGAATCATGGGACCGAAGAAAATCATTCCGGAAGCATTTTTAATAGTAAGCGACGGAGCCTGACGCTGATAACGCCAGCGCTGTTCACCGGTTGACGCATCAAAAGCGGTCACACGAGTGTCGGCCGTGCGCACAATGACCAAACCATTGCCCACCAACGGTACAGCATCCATCTCGCTCGTTAAGAATGTTGACCAGAGCTTTTTACCTTCGGCATCCAATACAACAAGTTCACCTTTGGCTGTACCAACGGCAATGATATAACCGTCACTACCAACGCCAGCCGCCACCGGTGCATCGGTATCAAAACTCCATACCTCATCACCATCATCGGCATCCAAGCGATAGACGGTGTTGCCGCCTGCAACGTAAACCGAGCTGCCAACCACCGAAGGCACTAAATAATTCGTCAGACTTTCACCCACACTCTTAGACCAAACCACATCGGGTTCAGCGATGGAGTTATAGTCTTCGAGCTCAGTAGGCGCTTGAGAACTCGGGGCGCTGCATCCGGCCAAAACCGCGGCGGCTGCCAGGGCCAAAAGTGTTTTCTTCATCATACAAAGCCTTTAAGTCTTATTGCTTTTGTTGTTCAGTGTCTTCAGGAAGCGCTTGAAGTTTAAGTTGAACGAAACCCATCAGTGCCGGATCAATCGGGTGCTTTAAAGCTTCCTGCCACACTCGGCGGGCATTCACCACATCACCCTTAGCAAAGTAAGCATCACCCAAACGGTCATTGACCAAGGCGATCTGCTTATCGGTAGGCTGAGCAGCCGTCAACAAAGAAACAGCGTCTTCGTATTTTTTATCATCCAAAAGGAAACCGGCCAAGCGAACACGGGCTACGGTTTGATATTCCGGGCGATCGGATTCTGCCACCACCCAATGCAACAATTCCTGAGCCTTCGCACTCTCGCCCTTCGATTCAAGGTAACGGGAAGCGCTCAAAGCACCCATCGGACCGTAAACGGTAGAACCCGCATCTTCAATTAGCGCATCAACAATTTTCTCAACAGAAGCAGGTTCAGACTGCTGCATAATCGCCGTCTGAAGTGAAGAATAGGCGACACTGGCTTCCTGGGCTTGATGACGTTCCCACCACTTCATACCGTTGTAGCCGGCAAAAGCCAAACAAACCACGGTAATTACGGAGAGAACCAAGTTACCCCATTTCTCCCACCAAGCCTTTAACTCGTCTAATGACTCTTGTTCTTGTAAATCGTAGGCCATGCCTTATTCCTCGTCTTCTTCGAAAAAGTCGTCGTTTAAATTGACAAAATATTGGATTGCGTCTTGTAAGTCAAGGGTTTCTTGCTTCATGAAGCGTTCGTCTTCGTGACCATACATGCATTTCACAGTCACCTGACCATGAGCGGTTTCTTCTTCACCGCAAATCAACGCATATTTAGCGCCGCTTTGGTCAGCCTTTTTCATTTGACTCTTCATGCTCGCATCACCGGCGTGAACAATCACTTCGTAGTATGCATCACGAAGAATTTCACCCAACATCATCGCGTAGCCTTGAGAAGCACCGCCTTGATGCAAAACATAAACTTCGGTGTCAGGCTCGCCAGATTCAAAGCCGCATTCACGCATCACTTCAAGCACTCTTTCCACACCCATGGCAAAGCCAACAGCCGGCGTGGGTTTACCGCCCAACATTTCAATGAGCGGATCGTAACGGCCACCGCCGCAAACCGTTGCTTGAGCCCCGAGCTTATCCGTCACCCATTCGTAAACGGTGTGGTTGTAATAATCAAGGCCTCTGACCAAACGAGGATTGATGGTGTAGTCGACACCCGCAACCGAGAGCAACTCTTCCATACGACGCAAGAAGGCAAGACTGTCTTCTTTCAGGTAATCCAAAAGCTTCGGCGCTCCTTCAACCATCTGTTGCATGTCAGGATTTTTCGTATCCAAAATGCGAAGCGGGTTGCTGTAAAGACGACGTTTAGCATCCTCATCAAGGACATCCTGATTGGCTTCAAAGTATTTGATCAACGCTTCGCGATGAGCTTTACGCTCGTCGAGATTGCCCAAGGAATTGAGTTCCAGTTTCAAGGGCAAAATTTCAAGCTCATCAAAAAGACGGCGAGCCATGAGGATCTGTTCAACGTCAACATCCGGCCCCTTAAAGCCCAACGCTTCAACACCCAATTGGTGGAATTGACGATAGCGGCCGCGTTGCGGACGCTCGTGTCTGAACATCGGTCCGAAGTACCACAATCGTTGCGGAGCGTTATAGGTGAGGTTGTGTTCAATCACACTTCTGACCACACTGGCCGTATTTTCAGGACGCAAAGCCAATTCTTCACCGTTGAGGGAATCGGTGAAGCAATACATTTCCTTTTCCACAATATCGGTTACTTCACCGATACCGCGCTTAAAAAGAGAGGTTGCCTCTAAGATCGGCGTGCGAATTTGCTTGTAACCGTATGCACGAAGCACATCATGGGCACATTCTTCAAAATATTCCCAAATAGGCGCTTCGGCCGGAAGAATGTCATTCATTCCGCGAATACCGGCAATTTTTTGTACTTTAGCCATAACACTTCTCTCTTTCATTAATGTCTAATGCTTTTTCGAGTAATGCGTCTGCACATACTCATTAATTAATTCCTTGAAGCGGTCGGCAATGGAGTCCGCATCACCGGCCTCCCCTTTAATGGAGGCAATCTTTTCTCCGTCCGCGAACACGGGGGCAACAGGTGACTCACCGTTACCGGGCAAGCTAATCCCAATATTGGCGTGCTTGCTTTCCCCCGGGCCATTGACCACACAGCCCATGACGGCCACCACCATATTTTCGAAACCCTCGGCCGTTTCGCGCCATTGTGGAGTCATCTCAATCAAATAGCGCTGCGTTTGAGCCGCCAGTTGTTGAAAAAGGGCGCTTGACGTACGGCCACAACCTGGACACGATACCACAAGAGGAGAAAAGGCGCGAAGCCCCATGGTCTGCAAAATCTCCTGAGCAACGCGAACTTCTTCAGTTCTTGCTGCCCCCGGCATTGGTGTTATGCTCACCCGAATCGTGTCGCCAATCCCTTCGGCCAACAACACACCCATCGAGGCAGCGCTAGCCACCACCCCTTTGGTGCCAATACCCGCTTCCGTTAAACCTAAATGCAAAGCATAGTCAGACTGTGAGGCGAGTTCCCGATACACAGCCACCAAATCCTGAACCGCGGACACCTTGGCCGAGAGCACGATTTTGTCGGCCGCAAGGCCGATTTCTTCTGCAGCTTTTGCGCTTTGCAAGGCGGAAGCCACCATCGCGTGCAACTGAACTTCTGAAGGCGTCTGCGGCATGCCTGCTGCACGATTGTCTTCGAGCATGCGTGCCAAAATTTGAGCATCAAGCGATCCGCCGTTTACACCGATCCTTACCGGCTTATCATTGGCGATAGCGACTTCGACCATACGGGCAAAGTTTTCCATTCCCCGCTCACCGTGACCGACATTGCCCGGGTTGATACGGTATTTGGACAGGGCCTTCGCGCATTCGGATACCTCGGTGAGCAATTTGTGTCCGTTGTAGTGAAAATCACCAACAAGCGGAACCGAGCAATTTAAAGCGTCAAGCTTTTCACGAATCTGAACCACAGCGCGAGCCGCATCGGGCGTATTAACAGTCAGGCGAACCAACTCGCTACCTGCGCGTGCCAAATCAATGACCTGCTGCACCGTTGCGTCAACATCGGTCGTTGCCGTGTTGGTCATGGATTGCACCCGAATGGGGCTATCTCCCCCTATCGTCACATCGTTGTCGCCGTAACGAACATGAACCTTGTGAGTGTGATGACGAGAGCTAAACACAGACATCGTTCTAGCGCTCCTTGACTAAAAAGGTGACTTGAGCTTTTTGTTGAGCCAAGCGTTCGGCGCGACGCGTTTTATCTTTAATGTTGCCTGCCAATTGACCACAAGCGGCATCAATATCGTCACCTCTGGTCTTACGAATAGTCGTCACAATGCCCTGCCCCATCAGATAGTCCTGGAAAGCCTTCACATCTTTCGGATCGGGCTTTCTTAAGTCACTGTCCGGAAATGGGTTAAAGGGAATTAAATTAAACTTGCAGGAAACACCACGCACAAGCTTAACCAATGCTTTGGCGTGTTCCAAGCGATCATTGACACCACCCAACAAAATGTATTCAAAAGTGATGTAATCACGCGGAGCATGAGCTAAATAACGTTTGCATGCCTGCATAAGATCTTCAAGCGGGTGCTTCTTATTGATGGGCATGATCTGATCGCGCAGCTCGTTGGTGGGGGCGTGCAAGGACACCGCCAAAGCAACGGGCACGGCCGCCGCTAATTTATCCATCTGTAAAGTCAAGCCGCAAGTGGAAACCGTCACACGACGACGGCTTAAGCCGTAGGCATTGTCATCGAGCATCAGCTTCAGAGCCGCCACGACATTATCCAAATTCTGAAGCGGCTCCCCCATCCCCATGAGTACGACGTTACTGATGACACGGTCAGCCGGATCGGTTACACCCATATCTTCACGGAGCGTTTTTTCGGCGTGCCAGAGCTGGCCGATAATCTCCGAGGTGCTCAGATTTCTGTTAAAGCCTTGCTTGCCTGTTGAGCAAAAAAGGCACCCCATGGCACAACCCGCTTGCGTGGACACACAAAGCGTTCCGCGATCATCCTCCGGAATAAAAACCGTCTCGACCGCGTTGCCGTTGCCGACATCAAATAGCCACTTACGCGTACCGTCTGCGCTTTTCTTATCCCAAATGGGAGACGGAGCACGAATTTCTGTGCGCTCAATGAGCTTGGCCCGAAAGGACTTGGCCAAATCGGTCATTTTTTCAAAATCGCCCACACAATGACGGTGAATCCATCGCAAAAGCTGAATGGCACGGAAACGCTTCTCGCCCATTTGCTCGCAAAAAGCCACGAGTCCCTCTCGGTCCAGGTCTAATAGATTCACACGGTTGTCAGTTTGAGTCATCACTTTGAAAAAACGGCTTCGGTAAAGTTGAAACGAGTCACCCGGAGGCGACTCGACAGATTAAGGACGGAGCACGACGAATTTGGAGGTGCTGTCGCACCCCGCCCCCTCAAGTATTACTTGTCGCAGCAGCAACCGCAGCACTTGCGTTCGCAAATCGCCAACGTCGGGAAGAAGTAGGCGATTTCCACAGCAGCCGTTTCCGGAGCGTCGGAGCCGTGAACAGCGTTAGCATCAATGCTTTGAGCGAAGTCAGCGCGGATCGTGCCGGGAGCAGCCTTCTTCGGGTCGGTAGCGCCCATCAATTCACGATTCTTGGCAATGGCGCCTTCACCTTCCAACACTTGAATCATCACGGGGCCGGAGGTCATGAAAGCCACCAAATCCTTAAAGAAGGGACGTTCTTTGTGAACAGCGTAGAAACCTTCGGCTTCAGCTTGAGACAATTGACGCATTTGAGCGGCAACAATGCGAAGACCGGCGTTTTCAAAACGCGTGTAGATTTGACCGATGACGTTCTTAGCAACGGCATCCGGCTTGATAATGGAAAGGGTGCGTTCAATAGCCATTGTATTTCCCCAATGAAGTTAATAATCAAAAACAGACGGACAACACCGGTTGTCCATGACAATCAAAGAATGACCCCGGGGGCTCATTTCGAGGTGGCATTTTAGCAGAAAGAAACCTGCCGAAGGACTTCAAAATACTGTTTTCAAAGGCTGGGGAACTCTCGGAAATGCAACGAAATTTTTCTATTTTGCAAGCAGCACTTTCAGTTTAGGAAAAGCGCTGAGCGAATTCATGAAAAGGGCCTTGGATAAAACACTTTCATCCTCTTGACGAAGATCGGCCAACTCAGAGAGATAACGCGGCAAATCCAAAGGAGATGATTGCTTCGTTTCTGAAAAAACGGGCGGCATATCCGGAGCATCGGTCTCCAAAACGAGAGAACCGAACGGGGCTTGTATAGCGGCTGTCCGCACGCGTTTGCTACCAGGAAAAGTCATCGCGCCGCCCATGCCCAGGTAAAGACCTCTTCGAACGGCTTGCTTCATCTCATCGAGAGAGCCTGCGAAAGCATGCAATACGCCTGATACTGTCGGATATTCCTTCATCAATGCTAAAACTCGATAAAGTGCTCGGCGACTGTGAAGCGAAACCGGCAGATTAAACCGTAAAGCCAGTTGAAGTTCTTCTTTAAATACCGCTTCCTGACGATCCCGATCGAGTCCCTCCACGTAGAAATCCAACCCAATCTCCCCGATTCCAACTAAATGGGGATCGTCTTGATGTGTCTCTAAAAAGGCAGAAAGCGCCTTGATGTCAGCTTGCCAATTCTCTCGGATATACAGGGGGTGAAGACCCACACAATAGCCCCAATTGAGTTTTTGGGCGGTTTGGCGCACGCGCTCGAAATCCTCTACGCCGCCCGCTGTGATCACGCCGCAGACCACACCCATGGTGCTAGCCTTTTGAGCTAACACTTCAAGCGATTGTGCCAACGGGGCAAGCCCGACGTGATTATGTGTATCAATGATCATGCGTTATCAGCCTGTACGATCACACCATCGGCAATCGTGACGGCCCGATCACACTGAGCCGCCAAATCCAAATCGTGTGTGACAATCACGCAAGCGGTTTGATGACTTCTTGCTAAAGAAACCAAACTTTCAAAAACAGAGGCCGCGGTTTGACGGTCCAAGTTACCCGTCGGTTCATCGGCCAAAATACAGGCCGGCTCCGTTACCATCGCCCGAGCAATCGCACAGCGCTGCCGCTCACCCCCTGACATTTGAGAGGGCAAGTGATTAAGCCGATGGGCTAACCCCAAAGACTCCAGGACTTCCTTGGCTTTCTTTTTGGCCAAATCATCCCGTTCTCGACGAACAATTAGCGGCATGGCCACATTTTCAAGCGCAGTAAATTCAGGCAAAAGGTGATGAAACTGATAAACAAAGCCCAATTTTTGATTCCGAAGCTCATCTCTTTGCACTTCACTTAACGAATGAACCGAAAAACCGGCGACAGTGACTTCACCCTCATCAATTGAATCCAATCCGCCTAAAACATGAAGCAGTGTGCTTTTACCGGATCCCGAAGCGCCGACCACCGCCAGCAATTCCCCGGGCTTGACCTCAAGATCAACCCCCTTGAGAACCTCCACCGAGCGATCATCTTCGCGGTAGGCCTTTTTGACTCCTCGGGCAACGATGACAAACTCTTTTTCATTACTCATAGCGAAGAGCCTCCGCGGGTTTTGTTTGTGCGGCCCGCCAACTCGGGTAAATCGTAGCCAACAGGGACAAAATAAATGAGAAAGCCGCAATGGGAACAATATCGCCTGCCCTCGGATCAGAAGGCAGGGAGCTAATGAAGTAGACTTCCTTGGGCAAGAACTGAATACCAAAAAGCGACTCAATCGCTGGCACAATCACGTCAAGGTTACAGGCTAAAAGCAGCCCAAGCACGACGCCGCAGCTAACACCAACGATTCCGACAACCGCCCCTTGAACCATAAAAATCGTCATGATCGAAGAGGGAGATACGCCTAAGGTACGCAAAATGGCGATATCAGACTGCTTTTCTGTCACGGTCATCACCATGCTGGAAACCAATCCGAAGGCTCCCACTAAAACAATCAAAAAGAGAATGATGGCCATCATCCGCTTTTCGACTTGAACTGCGGCAAACCAAGTGCGATTTTGCTTACTCCAATCGGTTACAGCAAAGGTATCGGGTAAGGTTTTTAGGATTTCATAAGAAATTTCTGGGGCCTTATTCATATCATCGACCCGAACACGAAGACCGGCAGGGCCTGTTTGCCGGAAAAGTGCCTGCGCATCTTCAATATGAAGAAGCGCCATGGAACTGTCGTATTCGTAGTGACCGGAAGAAAATACTCCCGTTAGTGTGAAGGCCCTCATACGCGGGACAATTCCGGCTGGCGTTGCCCGCCCCTGAGGAATAATGACATTGACTTTATCGCCGATTCTCAAACGCAAAAGTCTGGCCAAATCAAGCCCTAAAACGATGCCGTACTCACGGGGTTTTAAATCAGCCAGGTGGCCGTAGGCCATTTGTTTATCGATATCGGAAACATTGTTTTCGGTTGCCGGATCAATACCGCGAAGCAATACCCCTCGCACACTTGAACCGGTGCTCAAAAGTCCTTGCCCGGAAGAATAGGGGGCCACCCCCAACACATGAGAATTGGATGCCACCAATTTAGCGGTGTCCTGCCAGTTGTCAATTGAGCCTGCGTAGCTCACAACTTCAATATGGGGAATAACCGAGAGCATCCGATCACGAACTTCTTTTTGAAATCCGTTCATGACGGAAAGCACCACAATGAGCGCCATCACCCCCAAAGCGATGGAAGCCACACTCATCACGGAGATGAAAGATATAAAACCGTTTTTACCGCGACCTCGGCGGCCTTGTCGGGTGTACCGCCACCCGATTCTGAATTCAAAAGGTAAATTCACGCAAAAGAGCCTTTGATCAAAAATTTCGTAATGGCGGAAATTTTAGCGGTTTTTGAACCGCTTTCGGAGATTGCTTGACACCTAAAAAAACAACGGGCGAAGCCTTTCAACCTCACCCGCTGCTAACTTGAGTCAATAGTCAGGACTATTTCTTGCTGCCACCCAACATGGCCACAGCGCTTGTGCCAGAAATTAAACCGCTCTTAGCGTAGATGCCAAGCTTGGCGCGCGTGTCAACAATGTCTAGATTGCGCATCGTCAATTGACCGATACGGTCTTCGGCCGTAAACATCGAGTCACCCTTTTCCATTGTCAGACGTTCGGGTTCGTAGGTAAGATTCGGGCTGACCGTATCCAAAATCGTGTAGTCGTTGCCGCGGCGCAATTCAAGCGTCACCGTGCCGGTGATGGCGCGAGCCACCCAACGTTGGGCAGATTCACGAAGCATGATTGCTTGAGAATCAAACCAACGACCTTGGTAGAGCAGGCGACCCAAGCGGATACCATTGATGCGATATTGCTCAATCGTATCTTCATTGTGAATTCCGGAGACCAAACGTTCATAAGCGATATGAAGCAAAGCCATCCCCGGGGCTTCGTAAACGCCACGGCTCTTAGCTTCAATAATACGGTTTTCAATCTGATCGCTCATACCCAAACCGTGACGTCCGCCAATCGCGTTGGCTTCATACATAAGGGCGACATGATCATCAAAACTCTTGCCGTTTAAAGCAACAGGAACACCTTCTTCAAAGGTCACCGTCACCACTTCAGGCTTAATTTCAACAGCCGGATCCCAGAACGCCACGCCCATGATGGGTTTAACGATCTTCATGCTTGTTTGCAGACTTTCCAAATGCTTGGCTTCGTGCGTTGCGCCCAAGAGATTAGAGTCCGTGGAGTAGGCCTTTTCTGCCGACATACGATAGTCGAAACCTTCGGCTTGCAAGAAAGCGCTCATTTCAGCGCGGCCGCCCAATTCGTTAATAAAGTCACGATCAAGCCAGGGTTTGTAGATCTTCAATTCAGGATTAGCTAAAAGACCATAACGGTAGAAACGTTCGATATCGTTTCCCTTGTAGGTTGAACCATCACCCCAAATGTGAACGCCGTCTTCACGCATGGCGTTCACAAGCATCGTACCGGTGACGGCACGGCCCAAAGGCGTCGTGTTGAAGTACGTTTGACCGGCCGTCGTGATGTGGAAAGCACCGGATTGAATCGCGGCAATACCCTCGGCCACCAATTGGGGACGACATTCCACCAAGCGGGCTTTCTCAGCACCGTAATTCATGGCTCGACGAGGAATCGCTTCATAGTCATCTTCATCGGGCTGACCGAGGTTGGCTGTATAGGCATAGGGAAGCGCTCCCTTTTTCTTCATCCAACGCAACGCTGCGGACGTATCCAAACCGCCGGAGAAAGCGATACCGACCTTTTCGCCAACAGGCACTTTTTGCAAAATGGTTTCAGACATAATTCCTCGTCTCAAAGTTTGAATCAATTATTACTTCCGCTCTCAAATCCGCGGAGCTGTCGGTTCAGTTTATTGGAAATCGCAACGCCTGAACAGGCAAAAGTTTGAGCCATCTCAAACTCTTCCATAGTCGACAAATAGCAGGAATTTGTCGAGTGTTAGCAAGCCTGGACGGCCATTTCACCTTTGAGGTATTTTTCCAGCCAAAATACCCCGATAATCGTCTTTACGTCAGTGATATCCCCGTTAAGCGTCATTTCTTTGACTTCTTTAAACGGCAGCCGATACACTTCCAGACATTCCCCTTCATCAAGATGACGATCACCAGCCTTTAACCCCTTGGCTAAGAAAAACTCAAGATGCTCGTCCGAGTACCCGATCGCATTATGGATGCGTCCGAGGTAATACCATTGATCAGCCTGATAACCCGTTTCTTCTTCAAGTTCGCGTCTGGCGCAAACCGAGGCTTTTTCATTGGGATCGAGTTTTCCAGCAGGCAACTCCCAGAATGCCTTTTCGCAGGGCTGACGCCACTGAAATTCCAAAAGTATCGTTTCATCGTCAAATAAGGCGATGATGACCGAGGCCCCCGGATGACGAATGTATTCACGGCTACGGACCAAACCGGTTGCGGTTGTCACTGTGTCACGGTCAATATGCAAAAAATGACCGTCAAACACCCGCTCTGTCATTGTTTTTGTTTCTCGAACGGCTGCAATCATTTCGTCGGTTACTTTGGGCATGTCTGAAGATTCCTCTGAAAAACTATGACAACGGACAAGAAAATTTTAATCAGCGCCGCTTTAGCCTGCACTAACAAAACAATTTTCGTTTAGACTAGTGGCTGTGTTGTTCGCCCGATTTAAAGCAAAAACAAATGCTTAACCTCAGAGACCGCATCGACATTTTGATCCGTATTCTTTTCGGATCCGCCATCGCGATCGGATGTTATTTCGTCGTCAGACCCTTTTTAACAGCCATCACCATTGCCGCTATTGTTACCGTGGTCAGTTGGCCATTGTTTGCACGGTTTAAAACCAATATGGGCAACAGACCGACACCGGCTGCATTTTTGATGGTGACGCTGCTTGTCGTGTGCTTGATTATCCCGATGATGTTCCTGTCGGCAGCCGTTGCTCAGCAACTTCCATCGGCGATTTCCGGTATTACCGAATATATCCGCACAATCAGCGCCCCTCTCTGGCTTAAAGAAATCCCTGTCATCGGTACTTGGCTCTACAGTCAAATGGCGATTGTTTTCCAACCGCAAGCCTTGGCCGATCTCATGCGCAAGATGATTGACCCGATCACGCGCGAAGTCTTTACCATCGCTCTTTCATTAGGCAACGGCCTTGTACAAATGGCACTCGTTGCCTTCATCGCCTTCTTCTTTTATAGAGACGGCGATGCGCTGGCAAGCCGGGCTAACGATTTTCTGGAGAAAGTCTCCGGTGATCTCAGTAACGAACTTTCCCACATTCTTGTAAGCACTACCCGGAGCGTGGTTTACGGCATTGTAGGAACGGCTGCCGGACAAAGTCTTGCCGCCTGTATCGGCTTTATTATTGTCGGCGCTCCCGGCACTCTGCTTTTGTCCGTGGCGGTTTTCATTCTGTCCGTTGTGCCAATTGGTCCGCCTTTAGTCTGGGGTCCGGTCGCTATCTGGTTGTACGCCCAAGGAGAAATCGGCCTGGCGCTATTCATGGTTGCCTGGGGTACTTTGGTGGTGGCAAGTGTTGATAACTTCTTAAAACCGTTGTTGATCGCAAGAGGTACGCCGCTACCTTTGTCGCTCGTATTTCTTGGTGTGTTCGGCGGTGTTATAGCCTTCGGTTTCTTAGGTCTTATTTTGGGCCCGGTGTTATTGGCTGTGGGCGTTGCCATGGTGAAAACGTGGCTATCGCAAAAGGCACGCAAGCGTATTGCCAAAGACGTTTCTATCACGTTTGCCATGCCGAAATTCGATGATGAGGAACCAGCTCATAAGGCGCCGGATGTGAAAAAGACAATCACCCCGTCAGTCAAAACCAACAAAACGGCACCGCGCCGAAACCATCCGAAGAGCTTTCCCAACGGCAAGCACAAATAATCTCTTTTAAACGCCTGTGGCTTTTAGCCCAGGCGTTTAAACATGAGTCTTTCGTAATGTTCAAGCGATTGAGCTTGCTCGGCGTATTCCATCGCCTCACGCGGATCAATCTGGGCCGGCACGATATCATCGCCTCTTAAATTGACGATTCCCCTGTAGCCCACACCGCGAGGCGTAAAACCGTAATACGTCGGATAGTGGCGGTCTTCATGCTGATGGCCATGAAAGAGATATTTCACCTGTAGCTTTTTAGCCAACTGATCAATCGCTAAAAAACCTTTCCTGTGACAACCCGGGGCTTCGTGCGTAACCAGGACATCCGCTTTATGATCCATCAGGTTATCGTACGTGGATGGGAAAATCGACGTGCGATGTCTTCTGGGCAGCCCCCCACGCCACATATTGCCTCGACCGATACGACGAATGAAAGCCCCTGCCGACATATAGTTGGGCGCCTGGGGAGGCATCCAGATTTGACCACGGAATACACCGCCCAAACCGGCGATACGAACTCCATTGACCAGCGCTACTCGACCGTGAAGGTTGTGACCGGCCAATTCGCTTCGCCAGAGCCTATCGTAGAAAAGATCATTGTCCGTATCATGATTGCCGGGAATCCACCAGACTTCGACAAAGCTCAGTATATCGGCCAAAACCTCATGCAAAGGAGCCGGAGGCTGCAGATCGCCCAAGATGACCATCGCTTTTGGACGATGCTCCTTGGCTGCCTGCAAAATATGATCAAATGAACCGTGAGGATCACCGCAAAAGAAAATTTCTTCAGCGACCTGCTCCGGAGACACCTTGGCTGAAGGTGTCTTTGCATGCGGTTCACGCGGTTTGTGACGATAGTGATAAGAACGACGAAAAGTCACGACTCTCTCCGTCTATCACTTGGAATAATTTTTCAAAGAAGCCTCTAAAGCCTCACGAACCTGATCTTTCAAGCTCTCCGGTTCCACCACTTTGGCAGCAGGGCCGTAGCGCAAAATATCGCCGACCAATTCAGGGCTGTTGCCGGAATAAGGAATCGTGAGTTCATAAAGATCATCTTTGAGCCAAAGTTCCATTTGATCCGGATGCCAAACCACTTGACTGGCGATTTTTGATGCCGCCCCCGCAAAGCGAATGCGTGCCCATTGCAGATCGCCCGATCGATACATGCCGTAATAACGATCAAGCTCGGCTTCAACCGTTTTCATCGGTACAACCTTCACGCCCATCTGCATGATATCCGCATAGCGGATATTTTCTACGTTAAAGCTTCTGAGAGCTCCCCTTTCGTGACACCACGCGTCCAAGTACCACCGATTGCGGTAGTAATTCAAACGCATGGGACTGACGACACGACGCGTTTCCTCTTTTTTGCTTTCTGAGTAGTAGACAATACGGACTCTTTGACGATGAACCAATGCTTGACCAATCACTTCAAACGTGTCGCTCACGATGGGTTTTCTCTGAGGTTCATGGATTTGCACCCGCTTTAATAATTCATCAGCATCGGCTTGATCCACAAACATGCTTGAGCGGATTCGAGAGGCCATTTGACGCAATTCTTTAGTCAAATACCCCTTGCGGTTCTTTTCAAGTTCAGAAAAGTCATTGAGCGTTTTCACCATGCAGTAAAGCTCATCGGGCGTAAACCACATGGAACGTCTGTCGTAGAAGTCATCACGCTTGGCTTCGGCGCGATTTTTAGCAAACAAATACCCGCCGCGAATTCTCGAAAACGTAATCGGCGCCTTCAGTTCCTCGCGCATGTAACGAATATCGCGCTTGACCGTTGCCGGGGCCGCGCCGGTTGCGCGCTGCAATTCTTCAAAAGTCACCACGCCTTTTTCGCTGATGAGGCGATCCATTTTCATCAATCGAACTTTGAAATCCATCGTATGCACCCAAAAAATTTAATGTGATTTTGTATGGTATCTATTTTTGAGCTAATTCTCAAACTTTTTTCTTCTTTAGCGACACAAAACACTGGGAGAGGGCTCAAGTTGAAAGTTTTCAATTGACGAAAAACCCAAATCAAAAGTATCGGTCACCGTGGATATTGAATCATTGGAAGTACTATCCCAACCCAAACCGGTTCCGACATCAATGTCACACTGATCCAGTTCTACAACATCATTGATCACTTCCTCAGACTGTATTTCCCAAAAAAGAGAGTCTTCATCAAAATCATCGTTTAACGAGGGCTCTTCAAAGAAGTCTTTTTCCAATTCCCCATTGAGATACTCACCCAATCGGGTCAGTTCCTGCCAAAACTCCTTCAATCCTCCGCCGTATAACGATGATCCATCATCGGGCAAACATTGAAGTGCCGCCTCATAGTCGCACAATGCCTTGTCAGATCGAGTATCGACTCCTTTGAATTGTTCAAGAATCGATAAAAAGGAATCAAAGTGATGAAAGTGACTTGAACTCATCATCGACTCCTCATCTTTTTGGCTTAAGTACTCGTAGAGATGATCCTGCATCAAAACCATCAATCGGATACCGAATGAACGCCGGTCGGAAGAAGAAAATAAACCGAGTTCCCAAGTGAGGCGACATTGGGAAAGAACGCGTCGTAAAACTTCTTCGACGGCTTCGTTTATGTCATCTCTTGTACTCAATCTGGCCTGGTAACGAGGATCTGCGACAAAAAGCGTTTCTAAACTTCTTTTGGTTTCTTCAGCAAAAATACCGTCTCGAATTTGCGCAAAGCGTTTACTCGCATTTTGCAACAGTTCCTTTACGTACAAGGCGTTTTTAGTATGAAAAACCCATCCGTTAATGTATTCAAAGGCAACTTTTCTCAGTTCACGCCGAAGTTCAGAAGCAACCAAATTGAGCAATGTTTTTGAGCCCACCGAAGAAAAAATTTCATCATTGACGGTCTTCCAACTTCTGCCATCGGGCGAACCCACGGAAAGAGAAACCGGATGAACCAAAGTACGGGAAAAAATCGGCGTGTAATAAAAACTTGCTTGAAGAAAGGAAACTGACTGAAAAGACATTTTCAAACCCCATTGATCGGTCAATTGTGGTTTGAAAAAAGTGTGCATTGACCTCATGCACTTCTGATGACTGCCTCACTCCCATCGTCTTCCTACAAACCCAAAAAAACGGATAAAACCCAAAATTAACTACTGTGGCAGTGACTGGGAGTTTACAAAAAAATAATGGCGATTTTCTATGATAAAAATCAAAAAACCGCCACTAACCGAATTTAATAACGTATCAAAGCTCTAAAAATGAGCCTTTTGTCAAACAGCCGCTTCGTCTGTCTCTCCCGTGCGGATGCGGATAACCTGTTCGACATCAAAAACGAAAATCTTCCCATCGCCGACCTTTCCGGTACGGGCAGCCTTTAATATGGCCTCTACCGCCTGATCGACTAAGTCTTCACTCATGACGGCTTCGATTTTGACTTTCGGTAAAAAGTCCACCATATACTCTGCCCCACGATAGAGCTCCGAGTGACCCTTTTGGCGGCCAAATCCCTTGACTTCCGTCACGGTAAGCCCTTGAACGCCGACATCGGACAATGCCTCGCGGACATCATCGAGCTTAAACGGTTTAATAATGGCAACGACTTGTTTCACAACAACTCCTTCTCAATTTCAACTAAAACTGTTTGGGCAAAAGGCCCTCAAAGAAAGAATCCGGCAATCCTTTCAACGGGCAATCCGATAATTTCACACCTTGAGGAGCCTGAGCGTGTTTAAAGCGAGCCCCCATGACGAGCTTCGTCACGCGTACTGCCAAATCGGATCCGTATTTTTTACGAAGCTTCTTACCATCGGCTCTCCCCTCCAGCATGTCTTTAAGCACAGCATCAAGAACTTCGTAGGGCGGTAAAGAATCTTCGTCTTTTTGATTTTCTCGCAACTCCGCGGTCGGCGCCTTGGTGAGAATTGTTTTGGGAATGACTCTTCTCAGGTATTCAACGTTATCACAGAGTTTATAGAGATCGGATTTGTAAATATCTGATAGGGGCGCTAAGCCTCCGACCATGTCACCGTAGAGAGTGCAATAGCCCACGGCCAACTCGCTTTTGTTGCCGGTATTGAGTACAAGGGAACGATCCGCGTTGCTGACCGCCATCAAGAGCAATCCTCTGACACGGGCTTGAATATTTTCCTGCATCAAACCTTTATTGCCCCAATAGGGAACATAACGTTCTGCAGTTTGCGCGATCAGATCAACCGCAGGCGTGATGCTGAGCTCTCGCAATTTGAGACCTAAATTTTGCGCAAGCGCCCGAGCATCCGAAAAACTTTCCTCGCTCGTAAAGCGAGAAGGCAATATGTAGGCATTGACGTTTTCAGCTCCTACCACACTCACAGCCAAAGCCGCCACCACCGCACTATCAAGCCCTCCGGACAAACCAAGAGAGACTTTTTCAAAGTGTCCGCGCTGCATGTAAAGTTTTAAGGCCATTTGCATGGCGGCAAAACGTTCATGGTGGCTATCAAGCCAACTTACTTTTCCGTCTTGCTCAGTAAAAGCTTCGGGATAGGCCATGTAATTGGCTCTCGTGCGACCGTTTTTCACAACCTTGCATTGACCAAGCCAAACGCAGCCATCGCTAAATCCTTGTCCGTCAACCACAATTAAATTGTTGGAATCGGTTTCCTCAAAAGCCTCACCAACCGCCGCACTTCTGAAATTAAGATCGTAATCAAGCCCCGAACGTTCGGCTTTAACGGCAACGCCTCCTTTTATCCATTCAAAGTCCAAACTTTTGATTTGCCCCTTTTTAAGGCTTAAAACCCCCAATCCTTCAGGCATAACAGCGGGAACAATAATTTCAGCCTCTGAATGAATGAGGGATGCGGCTAATTTACTTAACCAATGCGCATTTCGGCTTCGGTTTTCAGGCCGCGTGTTCCAGAACTCCTGAACAGTCCCCGTTAAGGCCTGAAATGGAAACAGCAGTACGTCGCCCGCCTTTAAATTTTTGCTTCGAGCCAAAGCCGTCATCTGCCGGGTGTTTCGTTCCGGATCATCAACTCGAAATGGATAAGCGTGGATATAAATCATGTGAGCCTCAAACAAAAAAGGCCGGGAAACGAAGAAACGATCCCCGACCTTTCAATTGCCTCTACCGATTAGCGGAAAGCAGCTTCAAGTGCGGGCACAACTTGTTTTTTACGGCTCATCACGCCGTCAAGCCACAAATTGCCCTTTTGCAACAAAGCAGGATCCTGACCAAAGGCGGTCGCGATCTTGGCGGGATCATCAGAAGCCATCAACAATTCAGAACCTTCCTTCATAATGTCGGTCAATAACAGCATGGCCGTATGACGACCTTCTTCAGACTTCACGCGAGCCAACTCAGCTTCGATCTCAGCCTTCATGTCAGCCACCAAGTCAAGCGAAACCAATTCAAGCTGACCGACACCCACCTTGGTGCCGTTCATATTAAAGTCCTTGAAGTCACGGAAAATCAAATCGCGCGGAGCAACGCCCTTGACAGCGCTCTTAGCGGTAAAGAGTTCCATGCCCAAAGCTTCAATATCCTGCACGCCGGCAATTTCAGCCAACTGAGCGGCAGCTTCCTTGTCCGCCTGTGTGCATGTCGGCGACTTAAAGATCACCGTATCAGACAAAATGGCGCAAAGCATGGCGCCGGCCACATTGGCCGGAACCGTCAAACCCAAGTAGTCATACATGCGCTTTAAAATCGTGCAAGTGCAGCCAACGGGCATAATGACGGCTTCAATCGGAGAAGAGCTTGTCACATCGCCGAGCTTATGGTGATCCACAATCCCCTTGAGATTGCATTGGTCAATATCAGCGGGAGCTTGGGCTTTATCGGAAAAGTCAACAAGATAGAGATCGTGACCGGCCACACTGGTAACAACTTCCGGAGCCGTCAAACCAAAACGATCCAAAATAAAAGCGGTTTCGGGAGCCGGTTTGCCCTGGGCAACAGCTTCAACATCAAGACCTCTTTGACGGTACAGATCGGCACAGGCAATAGCCGAAATAATGCTGTCACTGTCAGGGTTCTTATGACCTAAAATCCATGCGGACATTGTTTAATCCTCTGTTTTAAATTTCATCAACGCCGGATATTTTCAATTGAAATATCCAAGCACATTCGAAGTATTTTAATAAAAAATTCCTTCAAGCTAAACGATGCTTAAAAGTTTTTGGATAGCTTCCTGCACCTTTTCATCCTTAGCGGATACAAGCGCGACATTTCTGAAACCCACCTCTTCAAGCTGAGCTTTAGGTCTAGGATGAATGGTGAGGATAAATCCCTTTTGAAGCCATTCCAGCGCACCGGGAATTGTTTTAACAGCATGCATCAAAACACCGACTGCGTCCGTACTGGTTAAGTAGACAATCGGAGCCGGTCCTGAAATGGACGACTGTAATTTATCAAGCTCGGCGGTCGACAGTTCCAAGGGCGCCCTTTGATATGCAGGCAAAACCTCTACATCGGTTCCGTGAGCCATTAATTGTTCACGAAGCCACTCACGGCCGACTTGTCCGCGGACAATGAGCACTCGGGAGGGAAATCCCCGACTTTTCAAAAGTTCAAAAAGTCGCTCAGAACCGGACTCAAACGTTTCACCCTCAGGATAAAGCACTGGGGTATCGGGCCCCCAGGCTGCACGGATTACCCGGGCAGTGCCAGAGCCAATGGTGGTAAGCGTAATGTGCTCGGGCCATTTTTTTACATAAACGGCGCTGGCCGCAACCGCCGACGGACTGGCCAAAAGCACCATGTCAAATTTGGTTAAATCAGACAATCTCCCTTTGACCCGTTCCGGTTCCTCGGGCGGCAAAATGGTAAAAGCCGGCCACTTCCAGACATTCATGCCGAGCTTGCCAAGACGCTCGGCCAAACGATCATTAGGAGCGCCCGGACGCATCAGGATGATCGGTTTTTGATAATGAATCATGTTTTACGTTTTAATGCTGATTGGTCAACAACTTTTCAATATAACGCCTTGCGCCTTGTTTTAAAAGAGCCTCAACCGCCTCTGAGGCTAAACGCTCATATTCCGTCCAAGGACCTGTTTGTTCGGTCGCCACCAATTCACCCGTTGTGTGGTCACCGATTAGGGCGCGAAGTCGCATGGTTGAATCGGTAATGGTCGCATAGGCCGCGAGGGGCACCTGGCAGGAGCCACCGAGAGCACGGCTGACGGCGCGTTCAGCCAAGCAACAGGCGCGTGTTTGCTCATCATTGATAAAGGCAACGGCCTCACGCGTTTTTTCATCATCGGCCAGACATTCAAGCCCCAGTGCTCCTTGGCCGGGACTCGGCAGAGAAATTTCATCGCTGATAATTTCACGAATACGTTCTTCTAAACCTAAACGCTTGAGCCCGGCGCTTGCCATGATCAGCGCATCGTATTCGCCGCTATCCAACTTGCGCAATCGTGTACCAACGTTACCGCGAACGGGCTTGACAACCAGATGCGGGAACTTGGAGCGAAGCATTAATTCACGTCTAAGGCTTGCCGTGCCCACGACGGACCCTGCGGGCATGCTTTCAAGCGTTTCATAACGAGGGCTCACGAAAGCGTCTCGGGGATCCTCACGGCTACTCACAGCTGCCAGAACAAAACCTTCGGGCAACTCCATCGGAACATCTTTAAGAGAATGCACAGCCAAATGAGCGGAGCCTTCTTGCATGGCTACTTCCAGCTCTTTGACAAACAAACCCTTGCCGCCGATTTTTGATAACGTTTTATCGAGAATTTGGTCACCCTTGGTTGTCATGCCCAAAAGCTTGACGTCTTTTTCCGGATAACGCTCACGCAAAAGAGCCTGAACATGTTCTGCCTGCCAAAGGGCCAACGGGCTTTCTCGGGTGGCAATGATGATCGAATCAGACATGAGTTATTCCTTCAATCCATTTATTAATGATGGGCGATTTTGACACGTTTTTCTTAAAAAGAGCTGAGAAAAACACTCTTTTTCGGTTTTTGTCACCCATTATGAGCCGATCCAACGACATTTTCCTCTTTTTTGTCGACAATAACACTCTTAATCAATTGATTTTATTAGTATTTTCATTTAGAAAAAGTAAAAAAGTACTTTTACGCCACCAATATCAGGAATTGAATTGCGTACAATTCCGAGTTATCTGTTTTTCCATACGGTGAGAAATAAAAATGACTACTGTTGCCAATGAACACCTTGATCCCCTTGCCCAAAAGAAAAAGGCATGGTCGGGTCGTTTCTCCGAACCGGTTGCTGATTTTGTTTTGCGTTACACGGCAAGCGTTGATTTTGATAAGCGCATGGCCCTTGCCGATATCGCGGGCTCCATCGCTCACGCCACAATGATGAACAAGTGCGGCGTGCTCCATGATGAAGACTTGGCCGATATTAAACGCGGCATGAAGCAAATCATCGAAGAAATCCAATCCGGAAAATTTGAGTGGAAATTGGAACTTGAAGACGTTCACTTAAACGTTGAAGCACGTTTGACTCAATTAGTGGGCGACGCCGGCAAGCGTTTGCACACGGGGCGTTCCCGTAACGACCAAGTGGCCACCGACATGCGTCTTTACATGCGCGAAGAAATTGACACGATCACGGATTTGGTCGGTCAGCTTCAAGAAGTGCTTGTCCATTTAGCCGCCAAAGAAACGGACACCATCATGCCGGGCTTCACTCACATGCAGGTTGCTCAGCCCGTCACGCTTGGCCACCATCTGCTTGCCTATGTGGAAATGTTTGAACGCGACAGAACGCGTTTGATCGACCTTCGCCGCCGTGTCAATCAGTCTCCGTTGGGCGCTGCCGCACTTGCCGGCACCACCTACCCCATCGACCGCAATTACTCGGCAGAACTTTTAGGCTTTGAAGCCGTGATGCAAAATTCGCTCGATGCAGTCAGTGACCGCGACTTCTGTATTGAATTTACCGCCGCAGCCTCACTGATCATGATGCACATTTCTCGTCTGTCCGAGGAACTCATCTACTGGATGAGCCAACGGTTCAAATTCATGATGCTGCCCGATCGCTTCACGACGGGCTCTTCCATCATGCCTCAAAAGAAAAACCCCGATGTGGCAGAAACCGCTCGTGGCAAGGCCGGCCGTGTGGCAGGCGACTTGATCAGCCTCACCGTTTTGATGAAGGGCTTGCCGCTTGCCTACGCCAAGGACACCCAGGAAGATAAAGAACCGGTGTTTGACGCCATTGACACGGTCAAGGACACATTGCGCGCCTTTATCGAAATGATGCCGGGCGTCACCCCCAATCGTGAAGAAATGAAGAAAGCCGCACAGGCTGGTTATCCGACCGCAACCGACTTGGCTGACTATCTCACGAAAAAGGGCTTGCCCTTCCGTGAAGCTCATGACGTTGTGGGTTCCGTTGTGAAACTTGCCAGCAATCGCGGTTGCGATTTGGCTGAACTGACGCTCGAAGAGCTCAAGGGCTTTAGCGATCTCATCGAAGAAGACGTCTACGAAAAGGCTTTGAAGCTCGAAGCCAGTATTGCCGCCCGTGATCACGTCGGCGCTACGGCTCCGAACCAAGTCAAGCACCAAGTGGCTCGTTGGGCAGACATTTTTGAAAAGCGTCACGCTGAACCTAAACAAAAGCGTTTAGCTGATCTCCTTACCTGCTAAAAACAAACCTTAGAAACGATAGCCACCGATGCAAACGTATCGGTGGCTATTTTCTTGCCTTTCAAGCAATTACGCACAATTACCTAAAAACCTCCTTTTTGTCGCAAGAACACCTAAGCAGAGACACCTATATTTAAGAAACTTCATTCGTTTCATAAGTGATTTAGCTTATAAAGATTTGTCAACAATTTGAGAAAATGGGAAAAAATATTCGTGAAAGGAGTGAGTTATGTCTTGTGTTCAGGAACCGACGCCGCGTTGGTCGGCGCTCGCCTCTAAACCCAGCAGTTCCGTGATTCGTGATTTATTGAAGTTGCCCGCAGGCGTCATTTCTTTTGCCGGCGGCCTGCCCTCTCCCGAAGGTTTCCCCCTTGAAGATATAGCCAAAGCCTGTCAAACAGTTATCACCAAGGAAGGCAAACACGCTCTGCAGTACTCCATGGTTGAAGGTGAAATCGCTCTTCGCCGTGAAATTGCCCGCCGAGAAACACAAAAGGGCATCCCCACTGACTATGAACAAGTGCAGATTGTTTCAGGCAGTCAGCAAGCCTTGGACATCATCGCTCGTGTTTTCTTAGATAAGGGCGACAAAGTGTTGGTTGAATCGCCAACATACATGGGTGCGCTTCAAGCTTTTGACCTTTGCGAGCCCATTTACGTCAGTCTGCCTTGCGATGAAGAAGGTTTAAACCCGGCTCAATTTACCGAAGAAGTTTGCCGCGGCGCCAAGTTTGCTTATGTCATGCCGACCGCCAGCAACCCGACCGGTCTGACGATCTCCGAAGAACGCCGTAAATTGCTTTGTGAAAAAGCCCGTGAATACGACATGCTTCTTGTCGAAGACGATCCTTACGGTGAATTGTGGTATGACCAACAACCGCCTGCTTCTCTTCGCAAATGGGCTCCGGAACGTGTTATCCGTTTAGGCACGCTTTCCAAGATTCTTGCCCCGGGTTTCCGTTTGGGCTACATCATTGCGCCCGCCAACGTGCTTGATAAAGTGGCTCAACTTAAACAAGCCATGGACTTGCATACGTCTACCTTTACACAACTTATCTCCGCTCAAGTCTTTAGCGAAGATTTGCTTGTGCGTCACCTGCCGAGCGTGCGTGAACGCTATAAGACTCACGCCAACGCCATGCTTGAAGCCTTAAAGGAGTATATGCCTGAAGGCGTGACGTGGACGCATCCCACTGCCGGTATGTTTATTTGGGTGACTTTACCCGAGGGTGTGAATGCCACCGAAATGGTTAAAGACGCCTTGGCTAAGAAAGTCGCCTACGTTCCCGGCGAAGTTTTCTACGCGGGCGCTAATGTTGAAAAGAATCACTTCCGTCTCTCGTTCGTTACGGTTGACCCCGATCGAATTAGAGAAGGCGTGAAAAATTTGGCTGAAGTCATTCGATTGCGAATTTGACCCTACCCGATTTATCAGGCTGCCTACCCTGGGCCCGGTAAATCGGGCGAAAGGATAGGCGGCCTTTTTGTATGCTTTTTTCATTCTTTCTCTGACTTATAGGACTACTGCACCATGAACGGCTTAATCTTAATGGCTTGTACAATCGTGGCGTTGTTTGTCGGTTACCGCTTCTATGCACGGTGGCTCGAAAACACCTGGGGCGTTGACCCCAACGCTAAGACGCCGGCACAACTGAAAAATGACGGCAACGATTACGTGCCCACGAGCAAGTGGACCGTTTTCTCTCACCAATTTACCTCCATCACGGGCGCAGGCCCCGTCACCGGCCCGATTATCGCGGCCATGTTTGGTTGGCTCCCCGCCACCCTTTGGATGATCTTCGGCTGCATCTTCTTCGGTGCGGTTCAAGACTTCACCGCCCTTTACGCTTCCGTCAAAAACGGCGGCAAGTCCATGGGCATGATGATTGAACAATACATCGGCCGCACCGGTCGTCAATTGTTCTTGCTTTTCTGCTGGCTCTTTACCTTGTTGGTGATCTCCGCCTTCTGCGACATCGTGGCCAATACCTTTAACGGCTTTACCGCTCAAGGCGCAGAAATCATGCCCAACGCCGCTGCCGCTTCGATTTCTATTCTCTATATGTTCGTGGCTGTCGCTTTCGGTTTGTACCTCAAGTACAGAAAGCCCTCCGGCACCGAACAATTGATTGTCGGCATCATTTTGATGGTTTTGATGCTCTGGATCGGTATCGCCAATCCGATTTATGCCGATGCTGTCACCTGGCGCTATGTGGTTTTTGCCTACCTCTTTTGCGCAGCCGTGATGCCAATGTGGCTTTTGAAGCAACCGCGCGACTACCTGAGCATGTTCCTTTTGATCGGCATGATTTTGGGTGGCGTGATCGGTGTGTTTATCAAAAACCCTGAAATCAATATGCCTGCGTTTGTCGGCTTTGAAGTCAAGGGCTTGGACCTCTTCCCGATGCTCTTTGTGACGATTGCCTGCGGCGCTGTTTCCGGTTTCCACAGCCTCGTGTCTTCCGGCACGTCTTCCAAGATGATTGCCAATGAAAAAGATATGCGTCTGGTTGGCTATGGTTCCATGTGCGTGGAAACGGTTTTGGGCGTGGTGGCCTTGATCGTTGTGTGTGCTGCCGCCACTGACGGCGTGTTGCCCTCCGGCACACCTTTCCAATTGTTCTCTAACTCCATCGCTTCGTTCTTAACCGAAATCTTCGGTCTGCCCACCGATGTGAGCGCCTGCATCATGACGATGTGCGTGTCCGCTTTGGCTTTAACGAGCGTGGACGCAGTGGCCCGTATCGGCCGCATGAGCTTGCAAGAACTCTTCACTCCGCCTGAAGGCGTTGAAAAGAATAGCGTTCAAAAGCTTTTCACGAACCCTGTTTTTGCCACGATCCTCACGCTCGTGTTGAGCTACCTCTTGTGCTTGGCCGGTTACATGAGCATTTGGCCGCTCTTTGGTTCTGCCAACCAATTGCTCTCTGCTTTGGTGCTCACAAGCTTGGCCGTTTTCTTAAAGGCCACGGGCCGCAAGGGCTGGATGCTTTATGTCCCCATGACAATCATGTTCTGCGTGACGATGACCGCTTTGGGTATGTCTGTCTGGCGTATTTTCGGCACGATCTCAGCCGGAACGTTTGTGTTCATGGTTGACGGTTTGCAATTGATCATTGCCGTTGCTTTGATCGCTTTAGCTTTAATGGTTGTGATGCACTGCTTGCCGAAGCTTTCGGATAAAAAAGCAAACTAAACTGATCTAGACATTCAGTTCTGCCAATCCCCAGCTCTTAACGGAGTTGGGGATTTTTTATTAGTTGTTTTTAATTGACTAAATCGCTCGTCATCATTTGGACTTAATTGCCAAGATCGGTCGATTAGAAAGTGATGCAAAGATTGCCGGTACTTCCGGTGAATACGATATGACCGCTTACTCTATTTCTGCAGAAACCGGTCACCGCTTCATGTTGGCTCCGAGCGTTTTCCTGGAACCCCAATTTGAAGTAGCCTACGGTTACGCCTAAGAGGCTGATTTCAAGACAATCAGTGCTACACATCAAGTAACGGACAGCAAGTTAAATTCCACTGATAGTTTGACAGGACGAATTGGCATGAACTCAATGGTGATGTTACGTACCGTCGTGGTTCGGAAACCTATGACGAAGACTTCTCTGACACATGGACTCAATACGGTATCGGTGGCCACTTTAATGTGACGGATACCACTTATGTTTATGGTGATGTTCGCAGAACAACTGGAGGCGGTGTAAGTGAACCCTGGCGCGTTAACTTAGGCGTTCGTTATAGCTTCTAAGACTTTAATCAACTAAGCTAGTCCCCTGCTCAGTCTCAAACGCTGAGCAGGGATTTTTTATCGCTTAGACACAATAGCAAGAAAGATCGTCAAGACAACGATTGGAATCAGGTAATAAAGCCCCGGCACCACAAGACCATAGTACCAAAGGTGAGACACTTCGGGAGCCCGCCAGATAGAGACCACCTCAAAAGCTGTATGACCGATCCCAACATAGATTAGGCAACGGAGCACCTGCTCTAAAAGAATGTATAACTTTGAAGAAATCTGCATGACGCCCCCATTAAGTTCTTCTGGCGTTATAAACACCGGGCAGATCCTGAATCGTCTTTAAGGTCTTCTTCAAAGATTCTGCGCGAGTTATTTCAACGTTAAAGCGCCAATGCATATCGCCTCTGATCATTTGCGAGCTCATTCCCACAATTGAAATTTTCTCTTTCATGAAAATTTCACTCATGTCCTTTAAAAGACCGGGAATATTTTGGCCTACAACCAGTACTTCAACCGGGAAAACGGCGCCTTCGGCGTTACCCCAACTCACTTCAATTAAGCGCTCCTGCCCTTTTTCATCCAAATGGCGAATATTGGGACAGTCGGCTCGGTGAATCGTTACGCCACGGCCACGCGTGACAAAACCCACGATCTTATCCGGAGGGGCCGGGTGACAGCAGCGAGCCAATTGGGTCAGAAGGGAGTCAACGCCTACAACCAACACTTGGCTTTTTGCATGCTCAGCCTTGGACTTTGAAGTAAAGAGTTCTTTTTTCTCTTCTTCCTGAGGCTTAAGAGCTTTTTCAATGCTCTTGTAGCCAAATTCTTCTTTAGCTGCGCCGACAAAAAGGTCTTCTACGGTGTCGTAGCCCAAGCGCTTAGCAAGTTCTTCAAGCTTAAAAGCCGTTTTACCGAGACGCGCCATGTCTTTTTCGACGATGTCTCGTCCCGCGTCAACCATCTCTTCAACCGCTTTTTGATTAAACCACTGACGCACCTTTCCCCGGGCGCGATTGGTCACAACAAAGCCCAATTCAGGATTTAACCAGTCACGGCTCGGACCGCCCGTTTTAGCGGCCACAATTTCCACCGTTTCACCGGTCTTGAGCTTGTAATTTAACGGCACCATATTACCGTTAACCTTGGCCCCACGACAACGATGCCCCAACTCACTATGCAAGTGGTAGGCAAAGTCAATCGGCGTGGCTCCGGTTCGCATTTCCACCACGCGCCCTTGAGGCGTGAGCACATACACGTGTTCGTCTTCTACGCCCTGAGGACCCTCGGGTTTAACGTCACTACTCCAAGCAAGCAGCTGGCGAAGCCAGGCCACTTTCTGATCTTCGGCACTTTGGGAGCTCTTTTCCGAATTGCCGGCTTCTTTATAGCGCCAGTGTGCGGCCATACCGAGTTCGTTGTACTCGTGCATCTCACGCGTACGGATTTGAATTTCAATCGGACGATTACGCGAATCCAAAATCACGGTATGCAGTGACCGGTAACCGTTCGGCTTCGGGTTGGAGATGTAGTCGTCGTACTCGGAACTGACACCCGGGAAATTCTCTTGGACAATGGAAAGCACTTCATAGCATTGCTCAACGGTTTGCACAATGATGCGAAGCGCGCGCACGTCATAGAGCTGATCAAAGCGCAAATGCTTTCTTTCCATCTTCTTGTAGATGGAATAGATGTGTTTGGGACGCCCTGAAACTTCCGCTTCAATCCCCTTTTGTTCAAGCATCTCTTTAATCTTATCCACCGCATCACGCATGAAGGCCAAACGGGCTTCTCGGCTTTCATCCAATTGGCGAGCGATTTCGTTATAGATATCGGGCTTGGTAAAACGCAACGACAGATCTTCTAATTCCCACTTGATCTGCCAGATACCTAAGCGGTTAGCAAGCGGTGCGTATAGCGCCAACGTGTCAGCACCGTAGGCTTTAGCCCCCTCCGGATCGTTTTTCTTCATGGCGTAGTAACGGAGGGTTTGAAGGCGGCTTGAGAGTCGGAGAATCACCACACGCAGATCGCGGCACATGGCCAAAACCATCTTTCTCAAAAGCGCATCTTGGGCTTTGAGCATCAATTTATCGCTGCCCTTTTCATCATCCTCAGCGGGCATCAGACGGGTTTTGCCATTTAATTCGATGAGGCGGTGCAATTCATTGACAAGCTCAGCCACACCGGTGCCGAAATTGTTCTTTAACCACTCTTCGGGATTGGCTACGCAATCATGCACTGCAAAAAGATAACAGGCGGAAATCAGCTCTTCATCATCGCGAATACCGCGAACAATGTTGGCCATGCCATCGGCATGAGCCAAGCGGGCTTCTCCGGTGAAAAGTTTTTTATCGCCGTATAGAGGGATAGCCAGCTGCCGGGCAAGCAGACTGTCGGCTTTTTTTTCTTCAGACATAAGACACCCCAGCCAATTCGTTAAAAAACCCAAGTCCCTCCCTGATTCAGAAGAAGAACTCAACGGGCCAGTAGGTAAATGACAGAATTAAATTGTAGGGACAATCCGAACAAAAAGGGACAAAGAAATTGTGTCGATTGATGTCTTTTTCCTAACGTCTAATCAGACCACCTAAGAGAGCCGCCACTTTAGGCTTTTTCTTCGTGTCTTTGGCACCCAAACCCAATGGTTTCTCAATAGCTTCCGAGATCTCCTGCGGCTGACTGGGAACATAAGGCTCATCAAAAAAGGGATCTGTACATGCGGGCGTCACAGGTGGCGGCGTGTACACCTTTCTCGGACCTCTTGACGGACGGCGATGAGGCGAGACATCCATGCGAACGCGCTTGAAATGTTCCTTGATTAAAGACTCAATAGCTGCGACGTTTTTTTCATCAGCGCCCGGGCACATCAGTGTTAAAGCGAGCCCCTTCATCCCCGCGCGTCCTGTACGACCAATGCGGTGCACATAATCCTCAGCGTTAAAGGGCACGTCAAAATTAATCACAACCGGCAAATCGGCGATATCCAATCCGCGTGCGGCCACATCGGTTGCCACGAGCACTTTAATGGTGCCTTGCTTGAAGCCTTCCAATGTCTTGATTCGCTCATCCTGGGTTTTATCCCCGTGAATGGAATCGGCTTCAATACCATATTGAGAAAGTGTTCTAGCCAGACGTCTGCAGACAATCTTGGAATTAACAAAAACCAAGATGTTCTTAGCGTCCTCGCACACCTCATCATCCAAAAGATCAAGTAGCGCATCCACTTTCTCAGAATTGTGGACCTCAAAGAGCTTCTGGGTGATTGTTTTAGCCGTCGAGTTTTCCCGAGCGACTTCAACCAATTGGGGATTTCGTAAGAAGTTAGCGGCCAAACTTTTAATTTCAGGCGAAAAAGTTGCCGAAAACATCAGACTTTGACGCTTTTCGGGCAACAACTTCAAAATCTTTGAGATATCGGGTAAAAAGCCCATATCAAGCATCCGGTCGGCTTCATCCAATACCACTATCTGAACCTGGTTTAAAACCGTGTTTCGCTGCTCAACGTGATCGAGCAGGCGACCGGGTGTTGCCACCAATACTTCCACACCACGGCGAAGCGCATCCTGCTGTGTATGGATATCGACACCGCCAAAGACGCAAGCCGTGCGCAAACCGGTGTACTTAGCATAGGCCTGAAGGTTTTCGTGCACCTGGTCGGCAAGCTCACGCGTAGGCGTAAGAATGAGCGCTCTTACCGGATGGCGCGCCGGAGACATACTGCTATTGGCTGTCGGAATCAAACGCTCCAAAAGCGGCAAACCGAAGCTTGCCGTCTTGCCGGTTCCCGTCTGTGCAGCGCCCATCACATCATTGCCCGCCAAAACCAAGGGAATCGCTTGAATTTGAATAGGCGTCGGGGTTTCATAACCCATTTCAGAGATGGCACGCATCAACGATTCGTGCAAACCGAAAGAAGAGAAAGTTTGATTTTCAGACATTCGTTTTCCAACAAAAATCAGGTCTTTTCCTGACTCAAAATAGCAATATCACTTTGAAATTTCGGAGATTTTATCATTTTGAAGGTCTTTTTTCTCCATGAAAACCTCACGAATAAGCAAAAGGCTTCAGAATTTCTCCTGAAGCCTTCTGCTTTGTCAGATGTTCCTGACGGTATCTAACCGAATTTGATTAGATGAAGAACAAATTCATCAAGAAGAACGTCGGCACCAAGATACCCACGGACCAAATCATGTAACCGAAGAAGCTCGGCATCTTCACGCCGCGTTCTTGAACGATCGAGATCGTCATGAAGTTCGGCGCATTACCGATGTAGGTCATTGAACCCATGAACACAGAACCCATGGAAATGGCCATCAAGGTGTGAGAGTCTTCGTTCATCAACAGCATCGGATCGCCGCCGGCCAAATTAAAGAAGGCCAAATAGGTCGGAGCGTTATCCAAGAAGGAAGACAAGGAACCGGCTAACCAGAAGAACATGTGGTTATTGAACGTTCCGTCCGCGTTGGTCACCAAAGCCACGAGTGGAGCAAAAGCACCCTCGTGTCCGGCGCGCAGCATTTCCAACACTGGGACGATACAGCAGAAGATACCGAAGAAGAGCTTGGCCACTTCAAGAATCGGATCCCAGGAGAATTGATTGCTTTCACGGGCCACCTTCGGCGTAAAGGCCAAGCTTAAACCGGCAAACGTCAAAAAGAGCACATCACGAATGATGGATTCAAGCGTTAATTGAACGTGAAGCACTTCAAAGCTGATACCGGACTTCCAGAAACCGGACAAAAGCATACTGCCGACGATACCGGCCAAGAAGAGGATGTTGATGGCCCCTTCGATCTTAAACGGTTCCTTTTCTTTAAAGTGAATCGTGTTTTGATCTTCTTTCTTATAGACGATCGTATCCAAAATGACATAAATCGCCAACAGGAAAAGGACCGTTGACATCATCGGCAAGAACAGATGTTCGGTCGTCCAGAAGAAGTCAACGCCACGCAAGAAACCCAAGAACAAGGGAGGATCGCCCAACGGAGTGAGGCTGCCGCCGATATTGGCCACCAAGAAGATGAAGAAAATAAAGGTGTGCATGCGGTATTTGCGGTTCTTATTGGCTTCGAGCAAAGGACGAATGATGAGCATGGCCGCACCGGTCGTTCCCATCACATTGGCAAGCAACGCACCCGCAAACAAAAAGGCCGCATTCATCATCGGCGTTCCCTCGAAAGAAGAACGAATATGAATGCCGCCTGCCACCACAAACAAAGCACCCACAAAGATAATGAACGGAATGTAGTCACCGATAATGGCGTGCGCGATGGCGCCGGTGGCAATCGAGCCGCCATAGACCGCAAAAAGCGGCACAGCGCACAACAAGGCCCAAGCTACAGCGACCTTACCGAAGTGGTTATGCCAGAAGTGAGGCACAAGCATCGGGCACAAGGCAATGCTCAGCAAAATACCGGCAAACGGAATGGCCCAAGCGATGGAAAGCTCGGCGCCATTGAGACCGGCCGCGTTGGCGAGCATCGGAGAGACCGCCAAAAACGCGCCCAAAAGCATCTTATGAATCATTTGTTAATTCCTTTGCTTTCTTTTGATTTAAGTTAACTTTTAGATTGTATAAAACTTTTTGTGCTCACGCATGAAAATTTTTCAGCTGTCTAGGTCTTCATACCGAAAACCTGCTTGAGGTAAGCCAAATAGCTCGGGTCATCACACAGGCTCTTACCCGGCGTATCCGAAATCTTCGCAACAGGCTGACCGTTTGCCCGAACCATCTTAATCACGATATTTAAAGGCTCAGGTCCTAAATCGTTGGTCAGGTTGGTTCCCACGCCAAAGCCCAGCTTCACTCTGCCCTTAAAGCGGCGGAAAAGCTTAATCAGGCGCTCAAAGGTGAGGCTGTCGGAGAAAATAAATGTCTTTGTCCTTGGGTCGCACCGATTGGCTTTGTAGTGCTCAATCATGCGCTCGCCCCAGCTTTCCGGATCCCCCGAGTCTTGACGAACACCGTCAAAAAGCTTGCAAAAATACATGTCGAAATCTTTTAAAAAGGGCTCAATCCCATAGACGTCCGTCAGAGCAATCCCCAAATCCCCTCGGTATTCTTTGGCCCACATTTCAAAAGCATAGGTTTGCGAATCACGCAGTCTGGGTCCCAATGCCTGGCAAGCTTGAAGATACTCGTGAGCCATCGTTCCCATCGGAATAAGGTTTAATTCCTTGGCATAGAGCACGTTGCTCGTACCGGCGAATTCGTGCGGAAGACGAGCTTTCAGAATTTCCAACACTTCTTTTTGCCATTGGCGGGAAAAACGACGGCGGGTACCGAAGTCAGAAATAGAAATCAAGGAACGGTCAGGCTCGTTTTCAATCATTTGAATTTTCGCATCAAGCCGCTTTCTACCCTCGGTCTTATCCAGGTTGGGAGCGATGTGCCTGAAGTATGTTTCGTTGACAATCGCCAAAACCGGAATTTCAAACAGGATCGTGTGTAACCACGGACCTTTGATGGTGATTGCAAGTTGTCCGTCCTTTTCCGAAATATCAATATATTTGCGCTTTAATTGGAAAAGACTCAAAAATTCAACAAAATCGTCTTTAATAAAACGAAGTGAGCGGAGATACTCCAACTCATCTTCCTTGAATCGAAGGGTGCACAGGTGATCAACCTCTGCCTTAATCTCATCAATGTACGGTCTCAAATCCACCCCTTCGTTTCGGCAACGGAAACGATATTCGACCGATGCGCCCGGAAATTGATGCAAAACGCATTGCATCATGGTGAATTTATATAAATCAGTGTCCAGAAGTGATTCAATGATCACGATACACCGCCCTTCAGATAAGTTTTCAATGCCTTTAGTCTAGCCTTTTTCGCTAACAAGTGCGTTAAAATTTGAGGGTTGACAGAAATATTTTCAGTAGGGAGAAAACTGTGGCTCATGTAGTTTGTGACCCATGTATTAATTGCACGGACACGGCCTGTGTGGCAGTGTGTCCTGTTGACTGCTTCCGTGTCGGTCCCAACTTTTTGGTGATTGATCCCGACGAATGCATTGACTGCGCGGTTTGCGTGCCGGAATGCCCCGAAGAGGCTATTTTCCACGAAGATGATGTCCCTGAAGGTCAGGAAGAATTTATCGCTCTTAATGCAGAATTGTCCAAGAAGTGGCCTTCCATCACTCGTCAGCGCCCGCGTCCTGCCGATGCGGACAAGTGGCATGGCGTCCCCAACAAACGCCAATACCTGAAAACGGAATAATTTTTCCATTTTCTGTATTCAACAAGCCCGTTGTGCAGTTACACCTCGGGCTTGTCATTTAAAGGTCAGCCTATGAGCATCCATGCCGTTACCATTACCGAACTTGAACACCACAATGATCGTGTGATGTTTTTCTCGGTAACTAAACCCGAAGGTTTTCATTTCCAACCCGGGCAATTCGTTCGATGTGGCGTCGCGTTGGTAAGCGATCCGAAAAATGAGGAAGATTTCCTCATGCGCCCCTATTCCATCGCAAGCCACCCCCAAGAGAATCGAATCAGTTTCTATGTGGCTCGTGTATTGAACGGGGCGCTTACGCCTAAACTCTTTGATTTGAAAGTGGGTGATACGCTCTATCTTGATGACACGGCCTACGGCCTGATGCTTCCATCTCGGCTTGAAACCGGCGGAACACTTATCTGTTTTGCCTCCGGCACCGGTCTGTCAGCATTTTTGTCCATTGTTAAAGACAATCCATGGAAACGGTTTGACAATGTTGTGGTCGTGCACTGCGCTCGTTGCGCTAAAGACATCACCCTGACAGACGCTTTTTCCCAAGCTGTCCACGAACAAGGCCGAGACGTCAATTTCCGTTTCATTGCCGCCACAACCCGTGAACCGGATCCGACCCAATGTGGTGAGATTAACAAACGTGTTCCGCAGGCTATCGTTGACGGAGATTTTGAAAAAATGGGCTTTACGCTCACCCCTCAATGGGTTCGGGCAATGATCTGCGGCAATCCTGCCTTTGTTGATTCAATGAAAAAGGTGCTTAAAGATCGCGGTTTCACCGCTCCCCGCGGTGAGAAACTGGGCACCTATGTGGCTGAAAATTTTTGGTAATTCTTCATGAGTGAACATTTGATTGACGCCATCGATGACGTGCTGCCTCAAACGCAGTGCAGACAGTGCGGCTACAACGGCTGCAGAAATTACGCCTGGGCCATCGCCATGGGCGAGGCCCCCATCAACCGTTGTGCGCCGGGCGGACAAAAAGGCATCGAAGCACTAGCAAAGGTGACGGGTCATGAAGTGATCGCCTTGGATCCCGAGTACGGTCATGAAGTTCCGCTTGAACTCGCTCACATCAACCCCGATACCTGTATCGGCTGTCGAAAGTGCGTTGCGGTTTGTCCTACCAATGCAATCGTGGGCGCTCCTAAGCGCCTTCACGGCGTTATTTCAGATTGGTGTACAGGATGCGCACTATGCGTGACGGCTTGTCCCGTCGACTGTATTGACATGCGCCCAGCTCCTTTTGAATGGACGCATGAAAAAGCTCTCAAAGCCAGAAGGCTCTATCGGGAAAAATTACAAAGAGAAAAAAAGCGAGAAGCGGAACGCAATGCCAAACTTAGCGCACAAAGCGCCGCCGATAAGAAAAAAGCCCTCTTGGCTGACATCCTTTCGCGAGTCAAAAAATGAACAAAGATAAGCGCTACGAGATTATGAAACGGTTGGCCGCCATCCGCCCCAACCCTAAAAGTGAACTGGAATACGCCAGTCCCTATGAACTGTTGGTTGCCGTCGTGCTTTCGGCTCAAGCAACCGATAAAAGCGTGAATTTAGCCACCCGAAAACTCTATCCCGTAGCGAACACTCCGCAAGCCATGGTGAAACTGGGCGTTGAAGGCCTGACACCCTACATCAAGACTATTGGTCTTTATCGCAATAAGGCTAAACACGTCATCGCGTTGAGCCAACAACTTATTGATCGATTTGGTGGCGTCGTGCCCGATGACCGAGAGGCCTTGGAGAGTTTACCGGGAGTCGGCCGCAAAACCGCCAATGTGGTACTTAATGTCGCATTCGGTCATCCGACGATCGCGGTCGATACGCATATCTTTCGCGTGAGCAACCGCACAGGATTTGCCCCCGGTAAAACACCCGAAGAGGTCGAGAAAAAACTGCTGAAATTTGTACCTGAGGCCTTTAAAAAGGACTCTCATCACTGGCTTTTGCTACACGGACGTTATTGCTGCAAAGCCACCAAACCGGACTGTGATCATTGTCCGATATTGGATTTGTGTGAATACAAGAAAAAGAACCTCACCGTTGCCTCTTGATCGGCTTTTCTTTTTAGTTCCAATCAAGTGACCAATCCACGATGACAGAAGACTGATGAAAGTCAATCGCTTCGATGTAAGCCTCAACCATGGGGATATAAAAAACGTCACCTTCTGTCGCACGGACAGCTAACAAATCCTGAGCGCCGTTGTCGGTCACGCCAACCACTTCACCCAAAACTTCATCTTGAAGGTTGCGGACGGATAATCCGACGAGGTCTTCATCGTAATAATCCCCTTCTTGCAACTGTGGCAGATCATTTCGGTCCACCAACAAGCTGCCCTTTAACGCCATTGCTTCTTCACGGGTATGAATTTCTTCAATTTTGGCGATGAAATCTTTTCCGTGAGCTTTGAGTTCCGACACCGTTAAAAGCTTAGGGGAAACACCCGGCTTTCTCGGATAAGGCAAAAACCACCAGCGATCACTTTCAAAAAGTAAATCCCCTTGTCTGCCCATGGGCACGACACGCACCCAACCGCGCACACCATAAGCGCCGGCTGTTCGACCGACTTGCATCAACTCGTCTGTGTTTTTATTTTCCGTCATCTTGAAAAAGGGATAAGAAAAAGGGCCATTCCTTCAGTTACGCTTGGCGTTTTAGATACTCGCGGCTAAAGCTCTCGATTTTCAGACCCAAACGGTAGACACAATTCCGTTTGTTTGAAGTAGTCTGAAAAGAATGGCTTTTAGTGCCGCAACGCAAGGCAACGATTTCGGAATCGCCCTTCGTGCAAACAAGGTTTGCAGAATTTTCGATTAGGCAGCAGCCTTCTTAGCTTGCTTGACCAAACGAGCAACCGTGTCGCTCATTTGGGCGCCTTGACCGATCCAGTGCGTGAGACGTTCTTCAGCGATTTGGAACTTCACGCCTTGGCCGGCAGCCATCGGGTTGTAGTAGCCCAAGCGTTCGATAAAACGACCGTCACGGCGATTACGGGAATCCGTAACAACGATGTTGAAGAAGGGGCGCTTCTTGGAACCGCCGCGAGCAAGACGAATAACGACCATTTAATTTACCTCTTGTGTCTATAAAGTAAACGTGGCAAAGCCACAATAAAAAACGAAACCCAGAAGGGTTTCACGAAAATTCGCGATATTTTAACGCATTTTCAATTTGTTAGCTATACCGTTTTTTAATTTTTTCCGTTCTTGAGCCTACGCACTTTCGCAAGCGAGTGCGAAATCAACAGCCGCTTTTGCGTGTATCTCCGTCGTATCGAAAACAGGCAAATCCGTATCCGCCTGCTTAATCAAAAGGCCGATTTCAGTACAGCCCAAAATGACGCCTTCGGCTCCCTGGGCTTTTAATTTCTCAATCACTTTCAAAAATTTTTCTTTTGACTCGGGCAGAATCTTTCCAACACAAAGTTCGTTGAAAATAACGCTGTTAATCATTTCCATATCTTCGCTTTCGGGAACCAGTACTTCCAGACCACGCTCTTTGAGTTTTCCCTTAATAAAATCTTGCTGCATGGTGTACTTTGTACCTAAAAGTCCGACGCGATGGATAGCTCGCTTTTGCAATGCGTCAAACGTGGCATCAGCAATATGCAAAAGAGGAACACGAACGGACGCGGCCACCTCATCGGCCACTTTGTGCATAGTATTCGTACAAATCAGAATAACGTCTGCGCCGGCCTTCTCTAAACCTTTGGCGGTTTCTGACAAAATCGAAGCGCTTTTAGCCCAATCGCCGCAAGATTGGCACTTCTCGATTTCGTCAAACTCCACACTCCAAAGCACAATTTTGGCCGAATGCAATCCGCCTAGACGTTTGTGAACCGCCTCATTAATGAGCTGATAATAAGTCACCGTGCTCTCCCAGCTCATTCCTCCGATCAAGCCAATTGTTTTCATAAGAACTCCTTGCTAAAGCTCCTTTGAGAATAGAACGGAAAGATTCAAATCTCAAGCGCGTGCAACGAGCTGCAATGCATGCAACAGATCGTTTCAAAATTCAAAAGGCCACCTAAAAAATGATTTTTCAAGACAAGAAATATTCTTTTGGCATAATACGAACCAACTGATTTCAGGGGAACCCATTATGGCTAAGAAAAAGATCATCCTCATGTCCACAGGCGGCACCATTGTCAGCTCCGGCGAAAGTGCCACTCAAACCACTGGGTATCGTTTAGGGCATTTATCAATCAATGCGTTGCTTGATCAATTACCTGATCTGAAGGACAAAATTGAACTTGAACAAGAAGCCGTCAGTCATGTGGACTCCAGTTCCATGACCAGTGAAATTTGGCTTAAGCTCGCGCGAAGTGTGCAAAGCGCTGTCGATCGTGATGATGTGGATGGTGTTGTGATCACTCACGGCACCGACACAATGGAAGAGACAGCTTACTTCCTGCACTTGATTCTAAAAACGCAAAAACCTGTCGTGATAACCGGCGCCATGCGTCCGGCCACTGCTCTTTCTGCTGACGGAATATTAAATCTTTATAACGCTTTCCAAGTGGCTTTGGATGAGCAGTCCCAAGGCTTGGGGGTATTGATGGTGCTTAACAACACCATTGGAAGCGCACGCTTTAGCACCAAAACCAACACCACCAATGTCGCTACTTTTTCCGGATTAAATACGGGCGAGCTTGGCGCGGTGATTGATAACGCCGTCATGTATTACAACCGTTCAACCCGGCCGCATACGATGGCCACGCCGTTTAGCGTGCATGATTTTGATCAAGACGAATCTTTCCCCCGTGTGGATATTTTGATCTCTCACGCCGACGATGACTCGATGTTAGTTGATGCCACTGTGGCAATCGGCGCCAAGGGTATTGTTTTTGCCGGTCTTGGAAACGGCTGCGTGCCTGAAAAAGTTCTTCCGGGCCTTAAGCGCGCCTCAGAAGCCGGCGTCCGAGTGATTCGCAGTTCACGGGTCTTCACCGGACCGGTATTTAACGGCTTAAGTGAATGGGAAGAGGCCGGATTGATCTCTTCTTGGAATTTGTCCGCAGTGAAATCCCGAATTCTTTTGCAATTGGCGTTGAAAAAAGGCATCACGGATATTGGTGCCTTAAGAGAAATGTTTGAACGTTATTAGAAAACGCCGTGCTCAAAAAGAATTCTCAATCCTATTAAGAGCAACACAGCCGCACCCAACAGTGAAAGCTTTTTGCTGTGACGTGCGGCTTTTTCAGATAAAACACCTGCCGCCAACATCGCCAGTGCAGTCAATAAGGCGCAAACAATACCGATAATTGCCGCCGGGCCCGCAATCGGCATAGACACCATCGCAAAGGAAAAACCAACCGCCAAGGCATCAAGGCTCGTGGCTACCGCCAACATCGCCAGTTTCCCCCAGGCAATGTCCGAGCCCATTGAACGGCATTCGCACTGTCCGTCATCTTCATCTTTTTCGAATGCCTCACGGATCATTGACACTGCAACAAAAAAGAGAAGTCCAAAAGCGACCCAGTGATCCCAGGCATTAATAAGGCTGTAAAGGGCGCCCCCCGCAAGCCAGCCGAGAGCAGGCATCAGTGCTTGAAAAGCACCGAACACAACAGAGAACTTCAGAACATGAGAGAGTTTGATTCTGGGCTGCACGGCTCCCCAACACAAGGCCACAACCATTGCGTCAACGGACAACGCGACAGCGATACCAAAGATCTCTAATAATTGCACTTCTGATCCTTCGATTGGTTGAAGCCGCCATTATAGCGATCACTTTTGACCACTAAATTTCAAGATGACGTTTGGAATAAAAAATTCCGATCACCCAACCGATAAGAGCCGGCGTCACCCACTCCAGACCAATGGAGTAAAAAGGCAAATGTGACAACAACGGGACATCAACACCAATATCTTTAAGCGCACCGGCAACGCTTACAATCGCTGTCATCGTAATGGTTAATGGATACACCTTGGAAAAATTCTGGTTAAAGTGATGCGCTAAGCCGAGAATAATCAGCATCAAAGCCACCGGATAAATTGACATCAATACCGGGATAGACAGTTTGAGAATAAGTGTTAAGCCCGCGTTCGAGACCACCATGCTGCAAAGCACAAACACCAGAAGCCAACCGCGGTAGGACAGAGCCGGAAAAACTTTGGTGAAATAATCGCTGCAGCAGGATAAAAGACCGACACAGGTGTTTAAACAAGCAACAAAGAAAATCATTCCTAAAAGAATGATGCCCCAAGAACCGAATTGGATTTCAGCCACTGAAGTTAATGTTTGCGCACCATTTTCGGTGATCAAACCGGCTCCGCCCACGGTTGCCCCAATATGGGCTAAGGCCAAATAGATCGTAATCAGGAAAAATCCGGCGATCATACCGGCTTTTACCGTCTCACGTACAACACCCTCGGTATTGCTCACACCCAGGGCCTGGACATTTAAGGCAATAATCAAACCAAAGTTGAGTGCAGCCAGCGTGTCCATGGTTTGGTAGCCTTCCAAAAAGCCTCTGACAAAAGCATTGAGATCGTACGGAGGTAAAGCTAAACCGTAACCCGCGATCGGTCGGAACAGACACGCTAGGAAAAGAAGCGCAATCATGATAATGAGCGCGGGCGAAGTAACTTTGCCAAGACGCTGCGTGAGTTTTTCAGGATTTAAAGCCATGATTCCAGCCAACCCAAAAAAGAAAACGGAGTACAAAAATTGGGCGCAAACCAAAGGAGAAAAATCCAAGAAGAAAGGCTCTGTCGTTGCTGTAAATAACGGAGCCAATGCCATTTCAAAAGAAGTACTGGCCGTACGGGGAATAGCCACACAGGGACCGATTGATAAATAGATAAGCAGTGTAAAAATAAAGGCAAACTGAGGATGAACTCGAGAGGCTAACATCATTAAGCCACCTGAACGAGCTACTGTCATCACACCGAGAATCGGAAAGCACACGGCGGTGATGGCAAAGCCGGCCATGGCCCACGGCATGTCAACACCAGCCAAAGAGCCCAGATAGGGCGGGAAAATAAGATTGCCCGCCCCAAAAAACATGGAAAAAAGCGTTAACCCCAACAGCAAACGTTGGTTAAAACTAAATTGATTGCTCATAAGAAAAATGACTATATCGAAATCTGAATTTCAAAAATTTCGCTACTTTAGCAAATTTCCTTACAAGCCAACACTCTGACAATCCCTATATGTCCACCTAAAGATCTGACAATGACAGCGCTTTTAATTTGAGTTCAAAGCGACTTAGTTTTGAGTTTTCTTTAAGGAAACATTCAGTCTTTTGCTCAAGTATCGTCATATTAATTTTGTTGGCCTGCCTTTTGATTTCTGCAACTTCAATTTTGTTATCGATGGTGTTGACCGCTACTAAATCAATTTCATTTTCACCTCTTTTATCCCACCAAGATCCCACTTCTGTCCATTGACCTGATTGCATGTATTTTTTTCTAAACCATGATTCCAAACATCTACCCGTTAAAGATTCAAAATCTTTTTTACAAAGTTTTCTCATCATTTCCCACTGTTGGCTTTCTGCTAAATTTTTCATCACAGGTGTGTCAATAAAACGAAACCAAAAACGGAAATACTCATCGGAAATGGTATATCGAACATTTTTTGTAGTTGACTGAGCCCAAAACGGATAATTCCGTCGAATTAATCCATATTGGCTTTCCAATCGATTCAAATACGGACCTATCTGCCCTGTCACTGCATTGTGTAACTCGCTCCACTTATTCATTCCGACAGCTATTGATCTTAAAAGCGAATAGTAGATTCCAGATTCGATTCGAAATTCGTTGGCTAGGACAATGTCTCCATCAGATCTAAAAGCAGAACCTGAAGGTGAAAAAACGAAATCAAGCATATCATCTTGAGCAAAGGAAGCCGTTGAACTTAATATCTCAACGTACCTGGCAACGCCTCCTGTCAATGTGTATAAAGCCAGTAAATCCTCTGCCTTACCTTGTGGATAGATATCAGCAAATATTTCTTTTAATAACGTGGGAGAAAAAGGTTGGATTTCCAAAGCCAAATCCATTCGTCCGTACAGCGGTTCACTGATGGATCCAAATATGTGCCGCAAGGCCGATGCGACAGAGCCGCTCATAATTAACATGAGGTGAGAGTTATTTTTATTCAGATCCCATACTTGTTGTAATTCTGACCAAAAAGATTCATTAATAAAATCCAACTCTTGGCACTCATCAATCACCAAAATCATCGGCTGATTGACACTTTTTTGCATGACAAAACGAATCACTGACGAAAGCTTTAAGCGAGCGGGGCCATCATCTTCCTGCAAATTTAAGCAAACTCGAACCTGTGATAACCATTCTTGAGCCAACTCCGCTTCTGAATACTTCCTTTGAACAAAAAAGTACAAATACGGAATCGCACTTTGTTCACATGCTTTCAAAATCAATGTTGTTTTCCCAACTCGACGTCTGCCTGTTACGACAGTCAAACGAGAACCGGAGTTAAGCTTTGCAACCTCTAATCGCAGTGTTTCTAATTCATTTGTTCGACCATAGAATTTCATTTCAAGCCTTTCTGTCACTTACTGTACTGTCATTCATTGTACTGTCATTTGTTGTACTGTCAACACTTCTTCAAATATTTTTATTTAAAATTTGCGCCTATGAGCGTTAAACCTTTCCGAAAAATTATTCATGTTGACATGGATGCGTTTTTTGCGTCTGTTGAGCAACGTGATCACCCAGCCTTGCGCGGCAAACCTATTGCCGTTGGACACGCCGGAGCCCGAGGGGTAGTGGCCACTGCCAGTTATGAGGCAAGGAAATTCGGCGTGCATTCTGCCATGCCTTCGGCTAAAGCCCGAGAGCTCTGCCCTGAGCTTATTTTTGTTCATTCTCGAATGAAACACTATCAAGCTGTTTCTAAACAAGTCCGAGCAATTTTTGAACGCTACACCGACATCATCGAACCGGTTTCCATTGACGAGGCGTTTTTAGACGTCACTGACAATAAGATCGGTGCAAGAACAGGCCTAGAAATTGCCAAGCGGATAAAAAAAGAGATTCGTGAGGAGCTGGGATTAGTGGCAAGCGCCGGCGTGAGTTACAACAAATTTTTAGCCAAAATCGCAAGCGATTACCGAAAACCCGATGGCCTTTGTGTCATTCATCCGGATCAAGCTTTAGATTTTATCGACAAGCTTCCAATTGAAGCCTTTTGGGGAATTGGTCCTGCCACCGCAAAACGGTTACACGCTTTAGGCATCACAACAGCGCCGCAATTAAGAGCGGTCAGTCTCTCACGATTGACTGAATTGTTCGGTAAAGCCGGTCTGACCTACTATAACTTTGTCAGAGGTATTGATGATCGACAGGTAACCACCCACCGAGAACGTAAGTCCGTCGGCTGTGAAGAAACGTTTGGGCGGGATATTAAAGGGAAAGCCATTGATGAAGCCTTGACTTCGGTCATTAATGAGCTTGCGCAAAGGGTTAACCGCCGAAAATTTAAAGGAAAAAGGTTGACACTTAAAGTACGCTTTCCTGATTTCACCACCTTGACCCGCAGCGCCTCAGGCCTTGAAACACTCGACAGTGTCGAAAAAATTACACCCTTAGCTTACCGCCTTTTAAAAAATGTGACCCTGCCCGCTACCGGTATTCGTCTTTTAGGTCTTTCTGTTTCCAAAACCGAACAAGAAATCCGCGAAGACTATTTGGCTAAACAGATGACTCTTTTTTGACAGTTGATATAATCGCTCGTCTTTTAACATTCCGGACTTTGAATAATGATTAAACGCGTCCGTGCCCTGCCTACCCCGGTAGCAGGGCTTGCACTTGGTATTTCCAGTTTAGGTTGGTCGATGGAAAATGCGCTTCCGCTTCATGGTTGGGGGCAGCTTATCGGAGCTGGCATCGCCGTTGTATTGCTTTGCTTGCTGCTTACTCGTTTTGTTTTTCACGCCGATACCCTTATCACCGACCTGCGCCACCCTGTTTTAGGCAGTATTGTGCCAACCTTTGCCATGGCCACGATGGTGGTCTCTAAAGCAATCGGTCGCTTTTTCCCTCTCATCGGTGAGTATTTGTGGCTTGCGGCGGTGATCGTACACTTGCTCTTTTTGGGCGCTTTTATTGTTTTTCGCATGCGCGAGCGCCAAATGCAGCACATGGTTCCGAGTTGGTTTATTCCACCTGTCGGCATCATCGTGGCCGATGTCGCCTGCCCTTCACCGGAATGGTTTAATTTCGCTCAAGTCCTTTTGACGATCGGCATTGTGTCTTACGCTGTTATGCTTCCGGTCATGATTTACCGCTTCATGTTCTACGCTCAGGTTCCTGATGCCGCCAAGCCCACCATAGCCATTTTGGCCGCTCCTGCGAGCCTTTCACTCGCCGGTCTTTTAACCGTTGTTGAAAATCCTTCACCGCTTTTGTGCGCCGTCTTATTAGGGATTGCCGTCTTAATGACCGTAGTCATCTATCTTTCGCTCTTTAAGCTGCTTCGCCTGCCTTTTTCCCCCGGCTACGCTGCATTCACCTTCCCGTTGGCAATCGGTGCTACCGCGCTTTATAAAATGAGCCATTTGGTCGGTCAATATGAAGTCGGCGCTTTTTATGCTTGGGAGCTCAGAATGCTCGCAAACGTTGAATTAGTGATCGCCACCTGCATCATTACCTATGTGGCCATTCTCTTTATTAAAAATTTGGACAAAATTCTGCCCAAACCCCAAAAAGAGTAACGGTTTGTAGTATTTGCTCATGTTAAGCCGCCTTTTCAGTTAACCTTGAAGGCGGCTCTTTTTTTATTTCATTTGATGGAATTTTTGTTTTTAGACTTCATTCAATCGTTAAGAAGCGAAAATCTCGACCATTTCATGCTTTTCGTATCTTCTTTGGGCAATTTCGGGGCCATTTGGATTGCACTAGCGGCCCTTTTGCTCATTATCGAAAGATACCGTCAGTCTGGATTGGCCGTCAGCATCGCACTGCTCATTGATTTTGTTGCAGTCAACCTCATCATCAAACCGTTGGTGGGACGCGAAAGGCCCTGTGACGTAACCGTTCCTGAAGACATGCTGCTTGCGTGTTTAAGCGACCACTCTTTTCCATCCGGTCACACAGCGGCCGCCTTTGCTGCGGCGTTTGCCTTGTTTCTTTACCATAAAAGAGCCGGTTCGGCCGCTTTGATCCTTGCCATCTTGATGGGCTTTTCCCGACTCTACCTCTTTGTGCATTTTCCGAGCGATGTCATCGCCGGCGCACTTTTAGGCCTCTGCTTTGGCTTCATCGGGTACAGATTCGCATTTCGCAGAAACAAAAAAGCTCCGAACACTGGGAACGGAGCTTAGTTGAAAAGCACGCTTTTTAGCTGAAGAGATTCTTCATCTTATCCATGAAACTCTGGTGCTTCGGCGAATGCTTCTCGCCGTGCTTGGAGACTGTTTCATCAAACTGTCGAAGCAAATCCTTTTGCTTTTGCGTCAGATTAACCGGCGTTTCCACAAACACATGGATGTAAAGATCTCCCATGTAGCCTGTGCGCAGGCTCTTGATACCCTTGCCGCGCAGGCGCAAAATCTTACCGCTTTGCGTACCCTCTGGAATGGTAATGCGGGTTTCGCCATCCAAAACAGGCACATCCACGTCACCACCCAAAGCCGCTGTGACAAATGAAATCGGCAATTCAACATGAAGGTCGTCGCCATCACGTTGGAAAATCTCGTGCGGTTTAATACTGATTTCAACATACAGGTCGCCTGCCGGACCGCCGTTGGTGCCAGGCTGACCTTTGCCTTGCAAACGCACACGCTGACCGGCGTTGATACCGGCAGGAATCTTCACTTCAAGCGTCTTCATGACTTTCTTGAAGCCTGTACCGTCGCAGTTGGGGCAGGGATCAGAAATCACTGTACCGGATCCATGGCAGTAGGGACACGTCTGCTGAACAGAGAAAAAGCCCTGTTTAGCATAAACGACGCCGGTACCGTTACAGTGCGGACAAGTCGTTGGTTTGGCTTTGGAGCGGCTGCCCGTTCCATCACAAACATCACATTTTTCCCAAACAGGAACACGGATTTCCGCCGTGTAGCCCTTGGCCGCCTGTTCAAGCGTAATTTCAAGGTCATAGCGCAGGTCCACACCCTTGGTGGCTCGAGGACCACTTTGTTGACGGCGTCCACTCATGCCTTGGCCGAAAAATTCACTGAAAATGTCGCCCAAGTCGCCCATGTTGCCGAAACCGCCCGCGAAACCTTCAGGGCCAAAACCACCGAAACCGCCGGGACCACCGGGACCACCGGCTCCGCCGTTTACGCCGGCTTTACCGAATCGGTCATAAGCGGCACGCTTTTGTTCATCTCCCAAAACCTCGTAGGCTTCACCGATTTCCTTAAACTTCGCCTCGGCCTCTTTATCCCCATTGTTGCGGTCGGGGTGATACTTCATGGCCAGACGACGATAAGCCTTCTTAATATCGGCTGCGCTTGCGCTTTTATCTACACCCAATACTTCGTAATAGTCACGATCGCTCATTATTTTTCTACCCTTGCGATAAAGCGATAGGTTCAAGCCCCGATGTCATTGACATCGCCGATCTTGAACCTCGCTCATGAGACCCCTGTTCGGTACGAGTTTGGGGGCTTGAGCCCCCAAATTCTCACGGATTATTTTTCCTTGGCGTCCACATCAACCACATCATCGTCGGCCTTCTTGGCTTCTTGTTGCGGTTGAGTTTGCTGAGCTTGTTGAGCCTGAGCGTTCAACTTTTCGCCGATCTTTTGAGCGGCTGTCATCAAACGTTCCACAGCAGCATCAATGGCGGCCTTGTCTTCACCACGGATGGCTTCTTCAACCTTCTTGATACCGTCTTCGCAAGCCATGCGGTCAGAGGCTTCAACCTTGTCGCCCAAATCCTTCAAAGTCTTTTGAACTTGGTGGATGGAGGCATCGGCAATATTGCGCGATTGAGCCAATTCAAAGCGCTTGTGGTCTTCTGCCTTGTTGGCTTCGGCGTCGTTGACCATGCGTTGAATTTCATCTTCGCTCAAACCGGAGCTGGCCTTAATCGTGATGTTGTTTTCCTTGCCGGTGGCCTTATCCTTAGCGGAAACGTGCAAAATACCGTTGGCGTCAATATCAAAGGTCACTTCGATTTGCGGCAAACCACGGGGAGCCGGAGCAATGCCTTCGAGATTAAATTCACCCAAAAGCTTGTTGCTGGCGGCCATTTCACGTTCGCCTTGGTAAACCTTAATGGTCACGGCCGGTTGATTATCTTCCGCGGTCGAGAACACTTGAGTGTGCTTGGTCGGAATCGTCGTGTTGCGCTTAATCATGGAGGTCATCACACCGCCCAAGGTTTCAATACCCAAGGTCAACGGCGTCACGTCCAAAAGCAACACGTCATGACGTTCACCAGTCAAAACGGAACCTTGAATAGCAGCACCGATTGCCACAGCTTCATCAGGGTTGACGTCCTTACGCGGTTCTTGACCGAAGAATTCACGAACCGTTTCCTGAACCTTCGGCATACGAGATTGACCGCCGACCAAAATCACGTCCGTAATTTCGCTCTTAGAGCAACCGGCATCAGCCAAAGCCTTGCGGCACGGTTCAATCGTACGAGCGATCAAGTCTTCAACCATGCTTTCAAACTTAGCGCGGGTCAAATTGACGTTCAAGTGCTTCGGACCCGTTGCATCGGCCGTGATGTACGGCAAGTTGATTTCCGTTTCCTGACGGCTGGACAATTCAATCTTGGCCTTTTCAGCAGCGTCCTTCAAACGTTGCAAGGCGATAATGTCCTTGCTCAAATCAACGCCAGTGTCTTTCTTAAATTCAGAAATCAAATAATCAACAATGCGTTGGTCGAAGTCTTCACCACCCAAGAACGTATCACCGTTAGTGGAAAGCACTTCAAATTGCTTGTCACCGTCAACATCAGCCAAGTCAATGATGGAGATATCGAACGTACCGCCACCCAAGTCATACACAGCGATCTTCTTATCACCCTTACCGGCCTTATCAAGACCGAAAGCCAAAGCAGCAGCCGTCGGTTCGTTGATGATACGCTTGACTTCCAAACCGGCGATACGACCGGCATCCTTCGTCGCTTGACGTTGGCTGTCGTTAAAGTAGGCAGGCACCGTGATCACAGCTTCCGTTACCGTTTCGCCGAGATAGTCTTCAGCGGTTTGCTTCATCTTACGGAGCACTTCAGCGGAGACCTGTTGCGGAGCAAGCTTCTTGCCATCCAACACGCTCACCCAGGCATCACCGTTTTCCGCACGAGAAATAGAGAACGGCATCAAGGAAATATCACGTTGAACTTCCGCGTCATCGAAACGACGACCAATTAAACGCTTAACAGCAAACAAGGTATTCTTCGGATTGGTCACAGCCTGACGCTTGGCGGTAGCACCCACCAACACTTCGCCGTTGTCCATGTAAGCAACGATGGACGGCGTCGTACGTGCGCCTTCACTGTTTTCAATCACGTGAATCTTGTCACCTTCCATGACGGCTACGGCAGAGTTCGTCGTACCCAAGTCAATACCAATAATCTTTGCCATTTTTAAATTCCTTCGTTTAAAACTCTCAAATTCTTTACTTCGGCGGGAACATCTAATTGTGTTTCCCGACGCTCTACCCCCAATATGGGGATGAGGCTGAAACTTTCAAGGGGTTCACTTACAAATAATTGCACTCTCAAAAGTTTCTTAGATAATTCAAAGTGTTATTGAACAACGCTAACCATGGCGGCGCGTAAAACACGTTCACTGATCAGCCAACCGCGTTGGAAAACTTGAGCAACTTGACCGCTCGTTTGACCTTCCTGAGCCGGCACCATGGCGATTGCCTGATGACGCGTCGGATCGAACTTCTCGCCGACGGGATTAATTTCCGTCATGCCGCTTTTTTCCATCGCTTGAACAAACTGACGATAGGTAGCCTGAACACCTTGCATCACGGGATCTTCCGGATCCTTACTCAGTTCCAGAGCTTTTTCCAAGCTATCGAGCACGGGCAAGAGGTTTTTAGCAAATTTCTCAACGCCGAACTTATGCGCCTTTTCCACAGCATCCTCGGCACGACGGCGAGCATTTTCAGCTTCGGCCAACGCGCGAAGATAAAGATCCTGCAACTTGGCATTTTCTTCTTTGGCTGCAGTTAAAAGTTCTTCAACGGAAGGCTCTTCTGCTGTTTGTTGTTCCTGAACGGGCTCGGTTTGTTGAGCCTGGGCTTCAGGTTGGGTAGCTTCTTCAACTTTTTGTTCAGGTTGAGTCTGCTCGGCAGCGGTTTGCGACTGATTTTGATCTTTCACTTCCGTGTCTTTGGTCGTTTCTTCTTGCATGGATTCTTTCTCCGAAACGGGTAATAACTTAGATAATCCCAATATGGGGACGATTCGGAAAAATTCAAGTCGATAATAAAATGGGCATAAATTTCCCAAAATAACCAGGAAGGATCCTCATCGCAAGAAAGCATTCTCGGGCATAATGAGCCAATAAGCTCACAACACAGGTGACTAATAATGGATATTCGCGTTCTTCGTTATTTCCTAGCTGCAGCGGAACAACAAAGTATTTCAGGCGCCGCACAAAAACTGCATGTCACTCAGCCAACCTTATCGCGTCAGTTTATGGAACTTGAAGAAGAACTGGGCCATACCTTATTTGTTCGTACCAATCGCAAACTTCATTTGACAGAGAAAGGCAAACTATTTTACGAACGCGCTCAAGCCATCGTCAGTCTTTTTGACCGCACTAAAGCTGAAATCCGTTCGGACGATGAAATGACCGGAGAAATTCGTATTGCTTCCGGTGAAACCCCGGCATTAAGTAGTCTTGCCCGAGCTATCGCCCGATTACAAATAGAAGCCCCCAAAGTTCGTTTTCACATCACAAGCGGCGCTGAGGCGCAGGTGAAATCCGAGTTGCATTCCGGTCTAACCGATTTCGGTGTTTTTGTAGGTATCGCCGATACATTGGGCTACAGCGCAATCAAGTTCAAACAAAAGGATGTCTGGGGACTGCTCACACGCGTTGACGGTCCTTTTGCCGGAAAAAAACACATTGAAGCCTCTGATTTGATCGGTCAACCTTTACTTTGTTCCGAGCAGTCGTATCGTCGAAACGAATTTGACGGCTGGCTCAATGACTTGCGAGCGGACTTAAATATCGTCGGAACCTTCAACCTTCTCTACAACGCCTATGTACTGGCAACCGCCGGTGTTGGCCACGTTCTTGCATTAGATGGAATCATCAATCCAACAGCGACATCCGGTCTGGTTTGGCTACCCTTATATCCTCGCTTGGAATGCGACATTGTGATTGCATGGAATCATTCCCGAAACCTTAGCCCCGCCTCTAAGAGACTGATTGCCTTGTTAAAAGAAGAGGAAGCGAAAATTTAATTTCCTTTTCTTTCGAATGACTGGGGAATTTAATAATTTATGCCTTATAGGCATGGCAAGCAATAAAAACAAAGTATTTGTTATTGAATAGTCTTTTTCATAGACTTTTTTTTGATAGACGAGATTTGTCAGATTGCCAATTTTCGCTTTAACGGAGAGTGATCATGAACGTGAAAAAGACTATAGGAAAGACCTCCTTATCCATTGGCTTAACCTGTGCTGTCACGGCCTATGCGGCAGTACCTGCCGTGAATGTTGAACCTTCCCCCATCAAAGCTGAGCCGCTGAAGCTTGAGCAAAAATGGGACAAGGTCTTTAAACAAAGCCCTAAAGTCAATCATTCCAAAGTGACTTTCGTGAATCGATACGGAATCACCTTGGCGGCCGATCTCTACATCCCCAAAAATTCCAGTGGTCAATTACCGGCTATCGCAGTAAGCGGTCCGTTTGGCGCCGTCAAGGAACAGTCTTCAGGCCTCTACGCTCAAACATTGGCTGAACGCGGCTTTTTGACCATCGCATTTGATCCGTCCTTTACCGGTGAAAGTTCCGGCAGTCCCCGTTACGTAGCATCACCGGACATTAACACGGAAGATTTCAGCGCCGCGGTAGATTATTTAAGTACACGTGAAGACGTTGATCCTAATCGAATCGGGATTTTAGGAATTTGTGGTTGGGGCGGTATGGCAATTAACGCCGCCGCGATGGATACCCGCATTAAGGCGACAGTGGCCTCTACCATGTACGACATGACTCGCGTTAATGCCAAGGGATATTTTGACGCGATGGATGAAAATGCTCGCTATGAATTGCGTGAAAAACTTAACCAACAACGGACAAGCGACTACAAAAACGGCTACTACGCTTTAGCTGGCGGTGTAGTCGATCCGCTTCCGGCCGATGCTCCGCAATTCGTGAAGGACTACTACGCTTACTATAAAACCGAACGTGGCTACCACCCCCGTTCATTGAATTCCAATCGAGGCTGGAATGTCACCTCGTCACTGTCATTTATGACAATGCCGATTTTGAGTTACGCCGGTGAGATTCGTAACGCTGTCATGATTGTTCATGGCGAAAAAGCACACTCACGTTATTTTGGTGAAGACGCTTTTAAACTCCTCAAAGGGGACAATAAAGAACTGGTTATCGTGCCGGGAGCCAGTCACACGGATCTTTATGATCAAATGGACAAGATTCCGTTTGACAAAATTGAAGTGTTTTATAAAACATATTTGAAGTAGTCTCGCACAAATAGGTATTTCAGAAGCCAATAGCCGACTGACTGTTGGCTTCTTTTCTTTTTAGCGTTTTTTGCTCTTCAGAGTAGAAATGGATTCAAGAATCAATTTTTCATAACAATCCAGTGCGTTAGCATCATCATTGAGGCACGGCAAAAGATTGAAGTGCTCGCCTCCTAATGAAAGGAAATGATTCTTGAGTTCAATGCCGATTTCTTCGAGCGTTTCCAAACAATCAACACTAAAGGATAAGCAGACGACATCCATTGATCGTACGCCTTGATGAACCAGCGACTCAACGTGTCCGGTCAGATAAGGCTGAAGCCAGTGATCGTTACCAAAACGTGACTGATAGGCAATGGAATAATCTCCGTCTTTTAATTGCAACTTTGCCGCAATGCTTTGCGCTGTCTCACGGCACTGTTTTTCATAGGGGCTGCCTTTTTGAATGCTTTTGACAGGAATGCCGTGAAAACTCATCACAAGGTGAGCTCCCGGCGTGCGATTTGACTGAATTTTCGCAGCCAAAGCCTCAATAAAATCGGCTCGGTTATAAAAAGGACGAATCCAATCCCAATGAATATCTTTCAATTCCCCTTTAAGTTCCCTGACTCCATCAAGAGCTGACTCCGTCGTTTGTGTGGCGTACTGGGCAAACATAGGAAAGAAAATAAAATGATCGATTCCGTCTTTTTTTAGACGGGCAACCGTTTGTTCAACCGAAGGAGAGCCCACCTTCATAGCCATGGCAACGACAATATCATCAGGCAGACGGTCGTTAAGAGCCTCGACAATCTTTTGCGTATAAACAATCAAGGGGGAACCATCTGGCATCCATATTTTTCTATAACGCTGAGCACTTTTGGCCGGGCGGGTTCGAAGAATGATTCCTCTGAGTATGGGTTGCCATATCCAAGATGGTAGTTCAATAATGCGCGGATCCGATAAAAATTCTTTTAGATATGTACGCAAAGCCGCCTCAGTCGGCGCCGCGGGCGATCCGGTATTCATCAAAATGACGGCAGTTTTGTCAGACATATGGAAAATGATTCTCAAAAAAACAGACCGAAGGTTAGCACATAAGCAGAATCTCTTGACAGCCTAAAAATAGTCAAACACAAAAAATCTTCCGGAAAGAAAATACTTCCGCCTAAGACTCAAAAGCCAGGTAACATATCGGAAGTCCCAATTCTCAAGAAGTTTGAAACCATGATTAAAACTTTTGTTTCCGCCACTCTTTTAGCTCTATCAATAGCAACCACGCCCACTTATGCTTCCGACTCGTTTTTTGGCGCTATTAAAGACGCAGGTCGAAGTATTGGTCACGCGACTCGTGATATCACCCGTGAAATTGGTCATACAACTCGTGATACCACAAAAGAAATTGGACACGCTTTTAAAAAAGGAAGTTCTGACGAAAACGACAGCGACAAAAAGAAAAACAAAAATCCTAAAAAATAAGTTGAAAGGAAATTGTTATGTCTAAGGCTGCCATTGTCAGTTTTTCAGGTGGGCAAGATTCAACCACATGTCTTTTTTGGGCATTGCAAAATTATGATCGTGTCGAAACCGTCGGCTTCAATTATGGCCAGAAAAACAATGTGGAATTGATTTGCCGAAAAGAAATTCTCCAAAAAATTCAGACTCAATTCCCTAACTTTGCCTGCCGCCTTGGCCCTGACCTTGTCATTGATGCCAGTACCTTCGGTCAGGTCTCCAGCAGTGCTTTAACCGGATCGGGCGAAGCCATCGTCTCCGAAGGAAAGCGCGGGTTACCCTCTTCTTTTGTGCCGGCCAGAAACCTAATGTTCATGACCTACATCGGCGCCAGAGCCTACTTGCGAGATATCCACACCATTATCACAGGTGTGGGCCAGGCTGATTTTTCAGGCTATCCGGATTGCCGCCGCAACACAATGGATGCCATGCAAAAAGCTCTCTCGCTGGGAATGGATTGGCCCGTCGAAATTGTAACGCCATTGATGTACAGAACAAAGGCGCAGACGTGGGAACTGGCTCACGAAGTGGGTGGCGATGAGCTCGTTGACTTCATCGTGAAAGAAACTCATACCTGCTACGAAGGTGACAGGGAGCACTTTCATGTCTGGGGATACGGCTGCGGTCACTGTCCGGCATGCCTATTACGAGAAAAAGGTTTCGAAGAATACCAACAAAAGATAGCCCAATAGTCGAAAACCTCCGATGCCGGAGGTTTTCTAAAGTTAACTTAGAACTTAGGGTGCGCGACCAAACGAGGTCTCAAATAACGAATAACCATCCCGGCTAAAAGTGACATCCAGAACTTACCCAACACTTGACCGGTAATAAATTCGATACTGCCGAAAGCGAGCGAAAGGAAAATGGCGCTATCAATAACAGAACCCACCAGCCCCGCCATGACAACCGAGAAAGCCGGGAAGCGTTTTCTCATCGGCGTGTAGACCGCAAAGTCGGCCAATTCAGAAAAACAGAAGGCAGCTGCGGAGGCGATCACTAAAGAGGGGGCGGCAAAAAGCGCCGATAGCGCTGTGCCCACGGCAATCGCCAAAAGAGAAAAGGGAGCACCAAGAAAGGCCTGTACGCCATTTCTTAAAACCAGGGCGGCCCCTGCAATCATGACCGCAGAAGGCGCCATCAGCCCCGGCCAAACAGGAATTAAACACGGACCGTTGGTCTCGCAAACCAAACCGACATTGACAACGACCCAATTACTCAAAGGAATCGTCAGAATAAAAAGCGTTAATGCAACAAGGCCGCAAAGCGTATCCTTGCTGAGCCACTTATGGGACATAAGAGCCTCCGTTTACAGACGGAACCGCAGACCCGGTAGAACAAACCGACGCGGCAACGTTTTTATTAAAAATTAAAGAGCGTATTTTAGCTAAATTCGAAAAAGAGAAAAAGCCCCGCATTGAGCGGTGTTCATTGACCAAAAATGATGTCCACCCGACGATTGAGTTTTCTTCCGGCTTCGGTCGTGTTGTCAAACTTCTCTGACTCACCGCCGCCCATTACAGCCATTCGGTGATCCTCGACTCCTTTGGAAACAAGGTAATCTTTGACAACCTTTGCCCGCTGCAAACCAAGACGCTTATTAAAAGCCGCATCGCCCTCTGTATCGGTCCAGCCCAAAATCAACATGGATTCGTCCTTTGGACGTTGCGCGATCACTTCCATCACCTGGTCCAGCACTGCAATGGCTTTTTTATCCAACGTGGTTGACTTTTTAACAAAAGGAATCCCGGCGACTTCCAGATCCTCTTGGGATGAGCAATTACGGTACACATTGCCCTCTACCATGGCATTGAATTTTTGACGATCGGCCATCATGTCGGCAACCGTCGCCATCGTCGAACAGGCGTTGACTCGGCGCAAACGGGTTATGACCTCTTTTTCAGAGTCCGTCTGAGCCAATGAAATCAGATGCACACAACTTTTCGGATTATTCTGATAAAACGTTTGCAAAACCTTGGCCGGATCATGGGAACCCTTGTCTATATCACCGTCTGTGATGACAAAAAGCGTGGTCGGTTCTTTGCGTTTACGAGCAAAATAGTCCAACGCCTTTTTATCGAAATTGTTCAACGATTGAGTCGAAGCGGAGATTTTGACTTCGGAGAGCGACTTTGAAAAGGCTTCGCCCGTACGCTTTTGCGTCTTAAGGACCTGGCTTGAAGGCATAAATGTGGCTAGCCCCGTCACCATTTCTTCGGTGGGATTAATTTTTTCGGCCGCCATCTTAACAAACTGCTGAGCGTAAGCGAGTTTTGTCGACTGATTTCCCCAAAGAGCCGCCTCTTTTTCATCATTAACAAACTGAGGCCGCGCGTAGCTCTCACCCATTGAGGAAGACGCATCGATTGCGAATTCAACCGCGGCCGCTCGCGCTCCGCAAAGGCTTGCTGCAACCGATGAGGACACACAGAAAACCCCAAGAACCAAACCACAGACTAAAGAAAGTCGCTTATCCATGTGTTGTCTCCTCTCTGTCAATAGTCAGACTATAGCAGGCTCTTCTTTAGAGGAAAAACCGTTCACCGCCTTTCTAAGAAGAATCGGAAGATTCGTTTAGGCAGATAATCAATTTTGCCGGGAGGATTGCCCGTCGGGAATCCCACATGTCCTCCTTCTTCGGGTTGATCCAGCCAAACATTATCTGAAACATCAGATAGTGTTGGCAAAGCCCATTGCGGCATGAAAGGATCGTTTTTAGCGTTTAAGAGCAACAGCGGAACCTGCACATACTTTAACCATGGTTTGGCAGAAGCCTTCGTCCAATAATCCATGGCACTCTTGAAGCCATGAACAGGCGCCGTATAAAGAGAGTCAAAGTCATAGAAATTTTTGCACTTTTTGATGGCCTCCACATCAACCATCTCGCGCATCTGCGGCATTAACTCACACTTTTTGATCACTTTCGGTATCAGCGTATCCAAAAACATTTTGGAATACAGACGATTAAAACCAAAGCGCAAGAGATTGCTGCCCGCCACCAAATCCACCGGCGCCCCCACAGAAACGGCCGCCGTGAGAAGTCCTTTGGCGGTTTGCGCGCGTTTGCCGCAAAAAAGCGCCAACTGATTGCCGCCCAAGGAAACTCCCACCGCGTAGATCGGCGCCTTCGGATAACGAGAACGCACCGTCTCCAACACCCACTGAACCTGATCAATATCACCGGCGTGGTAAGTCTTAATGCTGCGGTTTAATTCTCCCGAACAACTTCTAAAAAGCGACACGCATCCGCGCCAACCGTGCTTAACCGTCTCGTGCATAAGCGCCAAAGCGTAGTGGCTATGAGAGCTTCCCTCCAAACCGTGGAAATGCACAACAATCGGAGCGGCCGGATCAGCCACTTCAGGCGTGGCCCAATCGATATCCGTAAAGTCACCGTCGGGCGTATCCCAGCGCTCGCGGCGATAGGTTACTTCGGGCTTTTTGCAGACCTTGGCCGCAAATATCGTTTGAATCTGAGCACCGGCAAGCCACCGAGGCGCCTTGTAGTCAGGCGTTACCAAAGGCATCAGTTATTCTCCACTCGCACGCTTGGCATCTTAAGCGACATATCTTTAGCGGTTTTAGCAATCGCCGCGGCCGCCTTTAAAGCAATTTCGCGATAGATTTTGCCGGCCATTGATTCCGGAGACGACACGACTGTCGGCGCACCGGAATCGGCTTCTTCCCGAATCTTGGCATCAAGAGGCAGTTGACCGAGAACATCCACGTGATAGGTATCACTTAAACGCTTGGCGCCGCCTTCTCCAAAAATATGCTCGGCGTGGCCGCATTCCGGGCAAACGAAAATAGACATGTTTTCAACGACTCCCAGAATGGGCACATTGACCTTCTGGAACATCCGCAAACCTTTCTTTGCGTCCAAAAGCGCAATATCCTGGGGCGTTGTTACCACAATAGCCCCCGTGACCGGAACCGTTTGCGATAGCGTCAATTGAATGTCACCGGTGCCCGGCGGCATGTCAATAACCAAGTAATCCAAATCATGCCAATTCGTTTGCGTTAAAAGCTGAGTCAGTGCTTGAGCAACCAACGGACCACGCCAGATCATCGGCTCATCCGGATCAATCAAAAATCCGATGGAATTGACTTCAAGACCCAATGTTTCGATCGGGTTCATGTTTTGACCGTCGTTTGTCATTGGGCGGCCAAGGGCACCCAACATCATCGGTTGACTGGGACCATAAATATCGGCATCCAAAACACCTACTCGAGCCCCTTCGGCTGACAGGGCTAACGCTAAATTAGCCGCCACTGTGCTTTTGCCGACGCCGCCCTTGCCGCTTGAAACAGCAATGATGTTTTTAACATTAGGCAGTACTTTCAAAGTGCGTTGAACCGCATGGGCAATAATTTTTTGTTCGACCGTCACTTGAACCTGAATGCCCGCCTTTTGAAAAGCGTCCTGAAGCTTCAGCTCGATATCTTTTTTAACGGTTTTGGCCGGATACCCCAATTGAATCGTAACGGCTTGCGCATCATCACTGATCTTTGCCATCCGAGCGCTCACATAGTCCGTATTCATCCAGGGATCCGTCACGGAACTCAATACCTGCAGTATTTCTTCTCTCTTAGTCACTTTTTTGTACTCCGTTTTCAAGCATTAGTCGTATTGTGCGAGTTTTCTTGCCTAAGCTCAAGAGCAATAAGAGAATTTCACGTGGCTTTGCTAAAATATTGACCTCTTTGTTTCTCTTCCCGCCTATTTTTCGGGACATTTCATCATGCAAAAACGCCAAATATTCGTTACGACTGCTCTTCCCTATGCCAATGGGCATTTCCATATCGGCCATATCATGGAATACATTCAGGCCGACATTTGGGTGCGCACTCAGCGAATGTATGGACATACCGTTCATTTTGTCGGTGCCGATGACACTCACGGCGCCCCGATGATGATTGCCGCCCAAAAAGAAGGGATCACTCCTCAAGAGTTTGTTGCCCGAATTGCAGCCGGCCGTAAAGCCTACCTGGATGGGTTCCACATTAAGTTTGACCATTGGTACTCGACCGACAGCGAAGAAAATGTCATGCTTTCGCAAGACATCTATAAGCGCCTCAAAGCTGCCGGGTTAATTTATACAAAGGACATTGAACAATTCTATGATCCGGTCAAAGGCATGTTCCTGGCTGACCGCTTCATCAAGGGCACCTGCCCGCGTTGCGGCGCTGATGACCAATACGGTGACAACTGCGAAAAGTGCGGCGCCGTCTATTCGCCCACTGAACTGATCAACCCCTTCTCAGCTTTGTCCGGTGCCAAACCTGAATTGCGCAAATCCACACACTACTTCTTTAAGCTTTCCGATCCCGCCTGCGTAACGTTCTTGCGCGATTGGGTCAACGGCAAAGGCAAAAGCGGTGCAGACCGCGTACAAGCGGAAATCCGTGCCAAAGATGAAGAATGGCTCGGAGAGGGCAAATTAGGCGACTGGGACATTTCCCGTGATGAACCCTACTTCGGTATTCCTATTCCCGATGCTCCCGGTAAATATTTCTACGTCTGGCTTGACGCTCCTGTGGGTTACTACGCCAGTCTCATGAACTATGCGAAGAAGATCGGTTTTGACTTCTGGAAGTTCTTGGATGATGAGAAAACGGAACAAATTCACTTCATCGGCAAAGACATTGTGTACTTCCACACGCTTTTCTGGCCCGCCATGCTGCACTTTGCCGGTCAACCGTATCGTGTCCCCGATAATGTTTTCGTTCACGGCTTCATGACCGTTGACGGCCGCAAGATGAGTAAGAGCCGCGGTACCGGCATTAGCCCCATGAAGTACCTTGAACTCGGCATGAACGCCGAATGGCTGCGCTACTACCTTGCCGCCAAGATGGGTCCGACCAATGACGACGTTGATTTCAGCAAGAGCGACTTCATGGCTCGCGTGAACTCTGACTTGATCGGCAAGTACATCAACATTGCCAGCCGCGCTGCCGGCTTTATCGTCAAGCGTTTTAACGCTCGTGTTGACGATCGCATGGCCGACCACACGATTATTAAGGTCATGCGCAATGCGGTTGAAGGCATCGCCATGCTCTACAACCAACGCGAATACTCCCGCGCGCTTCGTGGCATTATGTCCATGACGGACACGATCAATGAGTACATCGACCGTGAAAAGCCCTGGGAATTAGCAAAGTCTGAAGAACAAGCTGACAAATTGCACGAAGTCTGCTCCGTGGCCCTTGAAGCATTCCGACTCTTAACGCTTATGCTCAAGCCCGTATTACCCGCCACGGCCGCTAAAGTTGAAGAATTCCTCAATTGCGGCGAACTTACTTGGGAAAGTGCTCTGCGTCCCTTGACCTCTGATGTGCAGATCAAGCCCTTCAAACATTTGATGCAGCGCTGCGACATCAAGCAATTGGATGCCCTGATTCCTCCGGTTGCCGAAGTTACCAAACCGGTGGCGCCTTGCGGTGAAGAAATTGCCCCTGAAGTCACGATTAATGATTTCGCCAAATTGGATATGCGTGTAGCCAAGATCGTCAAGTGTGAAAAGGTGGAAGGCTCCACGAAACTTTTGCGCTTAACGGTCGATATCGGAGAAGGCAAGACCCGCAATATCTTCTCCGGCATCCAAGCTTGGTACAAGCCCGAGGACTTGGAAGGCAAACTCACGGTGGTCATTGCTAATCTTGCTCCGCGCAAGATGCGCTTCGGCGTCAGCGAAGGCATGCTTTTGTCGGCTAGCGGAGCCGATGATAAAGACGGACTCTTTATCCTTGAACCGCAAGCCGGAGCCAAACCCGGCATGAGACTTCGTTAATCACAAGTCCTAAGGAAGACTAAAAACAGTTGGCCCACAAGCCAACTGTTTTTACAATAACCGATAACAACAATATTAACTTCTCTCTTTCTCGTAAAAAAAATGAGCATCGCTCAAGCCTTTAAGAATTTTAGGGATCATATTCCCTTGGAACCTTTCCATCCGGTCAGTTTCGATTTGATCGGACACTACAATGCCAGAAGTTTGTCTCGAGACATCAGCTCCGGTCTGACTGTCGGCATGGTTGCTCTGCCTTTGGCCATGGCTTTTGCCATTGCTTCCGGCGTGACGCCTGAAGCAGGCATATACACATCCATCATTGCTGGCTTTTTGATTGCTATCCTAGGAGGTTGTCGAGTTCAAATCGGCGGTCCTGCCGGCGCTTTTATCGTGATTATCTACGGCATCATCGCCAACTACGGTTTGGCCAATCTCATGATTGCCACCATCGGCAGCGGCATACTGCTCTTTCTCATGGGGTTGCTAAAAATCGGCAGCTTTATCCGTTTTATTCCTATCTCCATTGTGATCGGTTTCACAAACGGTATCGCCGTGCTTATTGCCTTATCACAGGTGAAAGACTTTTTTGGCTTAAGCATTGACAAGATGCCCGCTGACTTTTTCGGTCAGATGGGGGCTATTGCCGCTCATATTGGAACCGTCAATTTTTACGCCTTGGGCATCGCTCTCGTTTCCTTTGCCATCGTTCGCTTCTGGCCCAAAGATACATCAAGCCGCACGGCTCAATGGAAGCGTTGGGTCGCTAAGATCCCCGGCACCGTGATCGTTTTGATCGTCTCAACGATTGCCGTGAGCTCCTTGGGATTGCCTGTGGAAACAATCGGCAGTAAATTCGGCGGCATTCCCCAAACGCTGCCCTCCATTCAAGTTCCCGATTTTGACTGGGAAAACATTCGCCATTTGGTCGGTCCCATGGTCACGATCGCACTGCTTGGTGCCATTGAATCGCTTTTATGCGCCCGCGTTGCTGACACGCTCACCGATGACAGACACAACCCCAATCAGGAACTGATGGGGCAAGGCATTGCCAATTTGGTAGTACCCTTTTTCGGCGGTATTCCGGCCACCGGTACCATCGCCCGTACGGTCACCAACATTAAAAGCGGCGCCGTCTCCCCGATTTCCGGTGTTGTTCATGCGATTACTCTTTTAGTTATTATTTTGGCTGCCGCCCCCCTGGCATCCAATATTCCGCTTGCCGCGCTTTCTGCCATCTTGCTTAATGTCGCTAGCAATATGGGCAACTGGGCGGAATTCAAACGCCTGCGCCGCATGACGATGTCTTACAAGGTAACGCTTATTGCCACTTTCCTTCTGACGGTTATTTTTGACTTGACCGTTGCCGTGGAAGTGGGCCTCGTGATCTCGTGCCTATTCTTTATCTATCGCATGAATACTCTCACAAGCGTGACCCAAATGACCCTTGCCGCGGATACCCCGGAAGGCATTGAAGCATGGCGTCTGCAAGGTTCGCTCTTTTTCGGTTCTGTCTCCAAACTTTCCTATATGACCGATCCGAAGCGAATCACGGCGAGAAACGCCAATAAAGTGGTGATTTTGAATTGCACGGCACTCATGAACATTGACAATTCGGCAATGGACATTATTTCGACCTACATGAGAGCGCTGAAACGCCGCAACTTTGAGCTCATCATTTGCGGCGCAACCGGTCACACCCTCCATCAATTGGAAAGAACCGGTATCGCGCAAGCGCTTGGGAAAAACATGGTGGATACAATGTTTGACGCCGAGCGCCTCGCCCGAGAGCTTTTAAGAAACATCCCCTAAAAACCGCTATTCGGCTGACTGACCTCAGCCGAATATTTTTTGGAGATAATTGTGATCAAATTGAAAACCGTAGCCTTGGCGGCTATAAGCGGTTTGATGGCCAGTGGTGCTTGCGCTCAAGCCCCCGTCGCCCAAACCGAAAGCATGAAAGTAGAAGTCACCGAACATCAAATCGATGAAATCGGTGGTGTTATTTACTCTCAAATTCAATCCCGCCGATCAAACCGAGCGATGCGCATGACGCTTCTTGTGCCAAGAACTGCCGAGAAAAAACCGGCCATTATTTATTTTCCCGGGGGCGGATTCACCACAACAGACTACGAAAAATTTATTGAGATGCGTTTCGCTTTGGCCAAAGCCGGTTTTGTGGTGGCCGCGGCGGAATATCGGGTTGTACCGAACAAATTCCCGGCTATCTTAGAAGACGGGAAATCCGCTGTGCGGTTTTTAAAGGCTCATGCGAATGCTTATGGCATTGATGCATCCAAAATCGGCGTATTGGGTGACTCAGCCGGAGGGTACCTGTCTCAGATGGTCGCCGTCACTGGCAACGAAAAGCAATTTGACAAGGGCGACAATCTTCACGTCGATTCAACTGTTCAAGCCGCCGCGACACTTTACGGCATATCCGATCTTCGCAACATCGGCGCTGGGTTTGACCAAGCCATTCAAAAAGTTCACCAATCCCCGGCTGTAACGGAAGCCCTATTAGTCAATGGTGTGGCCTTCAACGAATACCCCGGTGCGAGCATCTTGTCTGATAGCGATAAGGCACTAGCAGCGAGTTCTTTGGGCCACATTAAAAAGAACTTACCGCCTTTTTTAATCATGCACGGAACGGAAGATAAACTTGTCTCGCCGGTTCAAAGTGAACAACTTTATGAAGCCCTAAAGCAAAACGGCAATCGAGTCACCTACGTTAAAGTAGAAGGGGCTGCTCACGGTGATACCGTTTGGTTTCAAAAACCGATTATTGATAAAGTTGTCACTTGGTTTAAAGACAATCTGAAATAGGACAACCTATGCGCATTGAAGAAAAACTCAAGGCAATGGGACTTGAATTGCCTCCCGTTGCTGATCCGGCCGGTCTGTATGTTTACACCAGACGAGTCGGTAATCTTGTCTACGTCTCGGGACAAACACCCGATATCAACAGCGTTCTTCAAATCAAGGGCGTTGTCGGCGAAACATTAAGTCTTGAGGAAGGCAAAAAAGCCGCTAAGTTAAGCGCTCTCAATGTCCTTTCTGTTCTTAAGCGCGAACTCGGAGACCTTGACCGCGTCAAACAATTTGTCCATTTGACCGGATTTGTTCGATGCGCCAAAGGCTTTGAGGATCACCCCCAAGTCATCAACGGCGCCTCCGAGCTTTTCCGCGATCTTTATGGAGAGGCAGGTGTTGGCACTCGAATCGCGCTTGGGGCCTATGAATTGCCCGAAGGCGCTGCCACGGAAATCACCGCCATTGTTGAAGTGACAGACTAGAAAGTCCGAATAAAAGTCCCCACTTCCTCTACAAAGAATTGGGGACTTTTTTGCTCAATTTCAATTAAAGCATTGCGATCACGCGATCAATATTTTCTTCCGGTGTTGCCCAGCTCGTGCAGAATCGGACCGCTGTATGAGTGTCGTCAACTTTGCACCAATGAGACAGCTGAACTTCCTTTTCCAACTCGGCTAATTTTGCATTATCCAAAATGACAAACTGCTGATTGGACGGACTTTCCGAATAAAAACGATAGCCCTTATCCTGAAGAGCCTTCTTTAACTTCATCGCCATCTCAACGGCGTGACGGCTGATTTCAAAATAGAGATTATCTGTAAAAAGCGTATCAAACTGCAGACCCAACAGGCGTCCTTTTGCCAACACTGCCCCACCTTGCTTCATGATGGTGAAAAAGTTCTTTGACAATTTTGTATTGGTGAAAACGACCGCTTCACCCAAAAGAGCGCCCACTTTGGTGCCGCCAATATAAAAGACGTCGGATAAACGTGCGATATCAGCCAAGGTCATATCAGCTCCGTCGCTAGCAAGCGCATAGCCCATGCGTGCTCCGTCAATAAATAAGGGCATGGCATGCTTGCGGCAGACCACGCTGATGGCTTCCAATTCAGCTAACGAATAGACAGAACCCGTTTCTGTGGCCTGAGAAATATAGACCATGGCCGGAATAACACCATGATCCCATGAAGGAGCCGAAAGCGTATCTTCAATGTAGCGATCCAATTGCGAGGCAACCATTTTCCCGTCGTGCGGTTCAATCGTGAGCACCTTGTGGCCGCCCATTTCAATAGCGCCGCCTTCGTGTCCGTTGATATGACCGCTTTCAACGGCAATGACGCCCTCACAGGGACGCAAAATCGAACGGATGACCGTAGAGTTGGTTTGCGTACCGCCGATCAGAAGGAAAACCTCAGCGTCCGGTGCCTGACAAGCTTCTTTAATCTTTGCCTTGGCACTTTCACAGTAAACGTCAGTGCCATAACCCGGTGTGCTTTCCAAATTGGTTTGAACCATACGTTCAAGAATTTTCGGATGGCACCCTTCCTGATAGTCGCAGGCTAAACGAATCATTTCTTTCTCCTTTCTCGGTCACAGCAAAACCGGCTCCTCAAGAGCGGCCGCGCATTCGTTCACAAGATTGTCACATAAATGTCATCTTTGGGTCATACCCAACTTTTAGACTTCGCCCCAATAACAGAAAGTTATCTCATTAAGGAGTCTTCGGGATGTCCGATACGACCATGGCCTCAAAAATCGAGGTCAAACATTTCAATTTCTACTACGGCGCATTTCACGCGCTAAAAGATATTAATCTTTCAATCGCTGAAAATAAAGTCACGGCTTTTATCGGCCCTTCGGGCTGCGGCAAATCAACTCTCTTGCGCACATTCAACCGCATGTATGAGCTCTATAACGAGCAACGGGCCGAAGGTGAAATTTGGCTCGACGGTGAAAACATTGTCACCAAAACCGAAGGCGTTGACCGTTTGCGCTCCAAAGTCGGCATGGTTTTCCAACGCCCCACGCCTTTTCCGATGTCTATCTATGACAACATCGCCTACGGCGTCCGTTTATTTGAAAAGTTACCCAAATCCGAATTGGATGACCGTATTGAATGGGCTTTGAAAAAGGCCGCCCTCTGGACCGATGTTAAAGACAAACTTCAAGATTCCGGTTTCGCCCTCTCGGGCGGCCAACAGCAGCGCCTTTGCATTGCCCGCGCCATTGCGGTTAAACCAGAAGTGTTGCTGCTCGATGAACCGTGCTCTGCCTTGGATCCGATCTCCACAGCTAAGATCGAAGATTTGATCAATGAGCTGAAAAAAGAATACACGGTTGTCATCGTCACCCACAGCATGCAGCAAGCCGCCCGTATTTCCGACTTTACCGCTTATATGTATCTCGGCGAACTCATCGAATTCGGAACCACCGAAATGATGTTCACGCACCCGACAAAGAAGGCAACGGAAGATTACATCACAGGTCGCTTCGGTTAAACAGTAAGGAGCAAAAAATGATTATGTCCGCACAAACGCACCTTGTGCACCAATTTGATGAAGATTTAGATGAACTTAAACACCTGCTCTACAGCATGGGCGATCTGGTAACCGAGCAAATCAACAACGCCACCAAAGCCTTTCGCACGGGCGACATTGATTTAGCACAATCGGTCAAAGACCGTGATGCTGCCATCAACGCCTTAGAAGTCTCCACTGACCGGTGCGCGACGCTTTTGATTGCCAAGCATCAGCCCACGGCCACGGATCTGCGCTTTGTCTTCGGTATTGCCAAAATGGCCACCGACTTTGAACGCATGGGCGATCAGGCTCGTAACATTGCCCGTGCAAGCCGCGATGATATTCCGGAAGAACTGATTGAGGCTCTTGCCAAAACCAACATTGTCGAGTCAACCATCAAGACTGTTAACTTGGCGATGCTCGCATTGAAAAATCTTTCGGAAACGGCCGCTGTCAATACGCTCAGATCTGACGGTGATGTGGATAGTGCCTTCAGGGATGGCATTAAGGTGGTAACGGTTTACCTCAAAGAACATCCCGATGATGTTGAAAAAGCACTCGCCTGCCTTGATTTGCTTAAAGCTTATGAACGCTTGGGCGATCATGCCACCAACATCGCCGAGCACGTCATTTTCATTTTGGATGGTGAAGATATCCGACACTTGCGCTTAGACGCATTACCCGAAAATTTGACCAAACTTAGCTAATAAGAGAACAATAAACCTTCGGCAATAGACGAAGGTTTATTTTTTGGTTGTGAAATTCGCCTATCATTACGGAGTTAAAGCTCTTTGGATTTGTTTTTTGAAGAAAGGCTTACCATGACTGAAAGCAGCAACAAAGCAGCCTGTATCTTAATTGTCGAAGATGAAGCCGCCATTCGAACCCTCATTTCTTTTGCCTGCGCCGCCGCTGGCTATGAAGTCAAGTGCGCAGAAAGCGCGATAGAAGCCCAAAGCATTGTTGACAATAATCCGCCCGATTTGGTCTTGCTTGACTATATGTTGCCGGAACTCTCGGGCGTTGATTGGCTGGAAAAACTTCGCGCCAACCCTAAGACCGAACACCTGCCTGTCATTATGCTCACCGCCCGCGGCAGCGAAACCGATAGAGTTAAGGGGCTTAATGCCGGCGCAGACGACTACATCGTAAAACCCTTCATGCCCCGCGAACTCATTGCTCGCATTCAAGCGGTTTTGCGCCGTTACCAATTCCAATCACAGGCCGGAGAAGAAAACCAAAACGTCGAAGTCGTCTGCGGTCCCCTCACCATGAACGAAGCCAGTTTTGAAGCAAAAGTTGACGGAGAACCTCTCTCGCTTTCAGCCAAAGAATTCAAACTGCTGTTGGTTTTTGCTAAAAATCCCGAACGTGTCTACAGCCGTGAAATGCTTCTGTCGCTTGTTTGGGACAATGCTTACGTTGATGAACGAACGGTGGATGTTCATATGCTGAGGTTGCGCAAGCAACTGCAGGGCACCCGAGCGGAAAATCTCCTTCAGACCGTCAGGGGTTTAGGATACCGGGCACATATTTCGGAGTAAAGTTAGCCATATAGAAATCACTATTCAGGGGGATTCGTGATGTCGGCGAAAAACCTGTCACCCAGATCGTTTTGTATATTGGGCTTAATTTGCGTGGCTGTGATTGCCAGTCTGCTTTATATCACTGTCAGTTGGGAAAAGACGCTCTTGGGCACTTCAATCGCCCTTGTCGCTTTAGTCTGCTACATCATCTTCAAAATGAGTGACGGTTGGATGAATTCCGTTGAAGCCGAACAGATGAAAAGCGATCAATCACGCTTTACCGCCAGAATTGACCGCTACCGCCTCTCCCTTTCCGCTTTACCAGAAGGCGTTGTGCTTTTCCGTCAAGGACACACGGTTGAATGGTGCAACCCCGCCGCCGAAAAACATTTAGGCATCAAGTTAACCACGCACTTGGGCATGGCGCTCAATCTCGTTTTTGATAACCCGAAAATTGTTGAATATTTGGAATCGGGCGATTATTCGAAACCAATTGAAATCAAATCCCATGAGCCCGGTCGAATTCTGTTGCTCTTTGCGGTTGTAGCCGATAAGACGCACTTTATTATGGTCACGCGTGACATTACCGAGCAGCGCCGCATCGATTCAATGAGAAAAGATTTTGTGGCCAATGTCAGTCATGAACTACGTACGCCGCTTACCGTCATCACCGGTTTTCTCGACATGATTCTGCGCGGAAAAGAGCTCGATGAAAAAACGCTTCACGAACACTTGTGCTTAATGCAACAGGAAGCCGAGCGCATGCAAAGTCTCGTCAATGATCTCTTATCGTTGTCTCGACTGGAAAGTAAGGATGAACAAGAGTCCGAGCCACCCGAGGTTGTCAATATGGCCAAGTTGGTTGCGAGTTTAGCTGAAGATGGAGTTGCCTTATCGCGCGGACGCCACACGATTGATACGGATATTTCCTGCAATCAGGCTGTGTTGGGACAAGTCGATGAACTCCGAAGCGCTTGCTTAAATCTTGTCACCAACGCTGTCCGTTACACGCCCGATGGCGGCAAGATTGAAATCAGCTGGCGCTACGATCCCAAAGAAGAGAGCGCTATATTTGCCGTTCAGGACAATGGCATCGGCATTGATGCGGAAGATATTCCGCGATTGACAGAACGCTTTTACCGTGTGGATAAGAGCCGCTCGCGTGAAAAAGGCGGAACGGGTCTGGGTCTGGCGATTGTTAAGCATGTCGCCATTCGCAACCATTGCCGTCTTGATATTCAATCTGAGCCGGGCAAAGGTTCAACGTTCAGTCTGATTTTCCCGAAAGACTCATTGATTGAATAATTAAGACTTCTAGTTTCAAGCGCCGGTGAACACAAAAACACCGGCGCTTTTGTGTTCAGACAAAAAATATTACCGATGTGACAAGAAGAAATCATCCACTAACCACACACAGTGGTACGCTATTAAACATTGAGAAGGTTAAAAGGACTCGTATCATGTGCGCCAAGAAAAAAGAAGAAAAGAAAGAACAGCTTCCCTTAACAGAAAAGGAAGTGCTCACTGAACAAAAAATTGAAGCCTACAGTAAAGCTTTAAAGAGTGCTCTGAAGGAAGAACCTCCTGAAGAACAGGTTCGCATCCTTAAACTCATGATCAAGGATGCGAAAACACGTATTCATGCCGCGGGCGATAATGAGAAAAATGAAGACGAGCTTGTAGAAAATTGGGAAAAAGCAGAATTCCCCTACAAGCATCGCATGAGCAACAAACGCTATGAAAAAGAAAAATTACCCCTTCAGGTGGAATTGCTGAAGCTGCAAAAATGGGTGAAGGAAACCGGTAAAAAGATCGTCATTATTTTTGAAGGACGGGACGCGGCCGGCAAAGGAGGCACTATCCGCACTTTCATGGAGCACTTAAATCCCCGAGGTGCTCGCGTGGTGGCACTGGCTAAACCCACCGAAGCCGAAAAAGGTCAGTGGTTTTTTCAACGCTATGTCGCCCACCTGCCCACGCGAGGCGAGATGGTTTTATTTGACCGTTCTTGGTACAACCGAGCCGGTGTTGATCGCGTAATGGGCTTTTGCACGGATGAAGAATATATTGAATTCTTGCGTCAATGTCCCCAATTTGAAGAAAATCTTATCCGCTCAGACACGATACTGATTAAGTTCTGGCTCTCTGTCACTCAGGATGAACAGCGCAGACGTTTTAAATCGCGCAAAATTGATCCGCTCAAGCGCTGGAAACTCTCCCCGATTGATATTGCTTCTTTATCCAAATGGGACGATTACAGCAAGGCCGAAGAGGTCATGTTCTTTTCCACTAACACGGCCTCTTGCCCTTGGATTGTCATCAAAAGCAACGACAAAAAGCGAGCACGCTTAAACGCGATGCGCTATGTGCTTTCGATTATTGATTATGCGGAAAAAGACAATGAAGCCATCGGCGCCGTTGATCCGCTCATTTTATCCAGAGCCAATGTCAAGCCCAATGTTGCTTCAATGTTGATCGGAAAAAAGAAAGGAAAGAAATCTGAATAAACCACCGAATAGCGCCGGCAGAAAATCTCTGCCGGCGTTTTCGTTTTAACGACCTTCGCTGATCAATTCAATCACTTTTAAAGTCATATCCAGAGAGGCCACAAAACTTTCTATCGGCATGAATTCGGCGTAGCCGTGGTGGTTATAGGAACCCGTGAAATAATTCGGGGTAACCAAACCACGAGCGGTCAAAGCCGAGCCGTCCGTGCCGCCACGCATCGCAACGGTCTTCGGTTCGATGTTCAGACTCTTTAGCGCTTCGTACATGACATCAATCGGATAACGATCTTCGCCTAAGCCGCCGGAAATGTTTCTGTAAATATCCTCAATGTCTGCGTTGATTTTGGCGCGCGGGTAGCGCTTGGCTATCAATTGCACGACGTCGCGCACGTACTGCTTGCGGGCTTCGAATGTCTTGTCATCGAAGTCGCGGATATTAATCTGCAAATGAGCTCGCGCTGGATTGGCAGACATATTCTTAAACCAATAATAGCCTTCACGTTCATCGGTATTTTCAGGCGTTTCCAGACGGTTGAAATTGGCCATCAAATCGACGGCTACCAAAATCGGATTAAGTAGCACACCTTTAGCGCTCGCAGGGTGAGTGGTCACCCCTTCAATATCAATATGCACTTCAGCGGCGTTATAGGTTTCATAAACCAATTGCCCCAATTCTCCGCCATCAACCGTGTAGGCAAAATCCACTTTAAATCGATCCAAATCCAAAAGTTTTGAACCGCGCAAACCAGTTTCTTCATCGGGTACAAAGGCTACGCGGATATCACCGTGAGGAATTTGCTCGGTGACGAGAATTTCCAAAGCGGTCATGATATTGGTGACGCCCGCCTTATTATCAGCCCCCAAAACACTGGTCCCATCCGTAAAGATGATGTCTTCGCCGACATGATTGGATAATTCCGGGTGTTCCGCCAACCGAATCCAAATGTCTTTTGCCTGATTCAGACAAACGTCTCCGCCCGTGTAATGAATCACTTGCGGATGAATTTCAGGAGACAAACCGACATCAACCGTATCCACATGAGCAACAAATCCCACTGTCGGAACGTCTTTGACGCTACCCGGTAAATAAGCAGTTACGTTACCGTGCTCGTCAACCTCGACCTCTTTTAAACCCATCTGCTTTAAACCGGCTTCCAACACCCTGGCCATCGTCCACTGGCCTTCAGAGCTCGGCACCACTTTATTTTTAGGGTCACTTTGGCTACTGATGGCCAAATAACTTAAGAATCGTTCCACGAGTGCTTGCGCTTTTTGTTGATGATCCATTTAACACCTCTTTAAGAGCAGACTGCCGACTATTTCGGCTCACAGAGCTAACTATAACGCCGTTAAGCGCAAAAAAGGCGGCCTAAAAGACCGCCTGGTGTATTCGGAATCAGGGCTAAAAACTGTTATAACAAACCTATTTAATTCTGATCAATATTATCTAAATGAATCGGTTTTATAGCATCAGCAAGGCAGCTACTGAATTAGGCGTCTCTATTTCTACCCTCAGACGTTGGGAATCCGAGGGGAAATTAGTTCCCCAGCGAACCAAAGGCAATCAGAGAAGGTATTCGGCTGAACAAATCATGGGGCTTGTCCGGAAAGTTACTCCTAAGCCAGATCGTATAACGCTAGCTTACGCTCGAGTCTCAAGCGCTGATCAGAAAAAAGATCTAGAAAGACAAAAAACCGTTTTGGAAATGTACTGTGCCGCGCAAGGTTGGAATTTCGAGCTCATCAGCGATCTTGGCAGTGGAATGAACTATCGAAAAAAGGGATTGCAGTCTTTACTGCAAAAACTTCTTAACGGTAAAATTGAGCGCCTGGTGATCACTCACAAAGACCGTCTCCTGCGCTTTGGCGCAGAGCTGATTTTCTCGGTTTGCGAAATGAAAGGCGTTGAAGTGGTGATCGTCAATAAGGGGGAAGAAGCCTCTTTTGAAGAAGATTTAGCTAAAGATGTTTTAGAAATCATTACCGTTTTCAGTGCCAGACTTTATGGTTCACGCAGTAAAAAGAATCAAAAGTTGATTAACGGGATGAAAAAAGCAGTGAAAGCCGCGCAATAGATTGAAAGAATAGGAAGATGCAGATTCATCGAGCCCATAAAATCGAGCTCATTGTCAACGACAGTCAAGAGCTGTATTTGAAAAAAGCGGTCGGTTGCGCCCGATTTGCTTTTAATTGGGCATTGAATGAATGGATCGAAGAGTATGAAGCCTACAAGAAAGATCCGACTCAGCCCAAACCCAATCAATACAGTATTCGCCGCAAACTCAATGCTATAAAACGTGAGCAATTCCCGTGGATGATGGAAGTGACCAAGTGCGCTGTGCAGATGGCGATCATCCAATTAGGTCAAGCTTTTTCGAATTTCTGGAAAAATCCTGAACACTTCAAATATCCGAAGTTTAAAAAGAAGTATGTTTCCGATAGCTTTACCATCAGTAATGATCATTTTGAAGTCAAAGGTTCACGCATCCGTATACCGAAGTTAGGTTGGGTGCGGATGCGTGAGCCGTTGCGGTTCAAAGGAGCGAAGCTGCTTTGGGCAACGGTCTCGCGACGCGGAAAACGATGGTATGTGAGTCTAACTTGTGAACTCGCCAATCTCAACCACTTAAAACCGGCCAAAAACCAAGGCACGGTGGGAGTGGACTTGGGGGTGAAGTCACTGGCGGTGCTCTCGAACCATAAGAGGTTTGAAGCGTTGCAACCATTAAAGAAAAGCCTGTCGAAGCTTCGTCGACTGCAAAGGAAGCTCGCACGAAGTCAGAAAGGCAGTAAAAACCGTATCAAGTTGGTATTGGAGATCGGTGAGTTGCATCGCAAGATTTTCAATTACCGACAGAATGCTTTGCATCAGCTCACTAACTACCTGACCACTCATTTCTCTCGGATTGTGATTGAAGATTTGAATGTGAGTGGAATGCTGAAAAACGGGAAACTGGCTCGTTGCATAGCCGACGTTGGTTTCTACGAATTTCGGCGTCAACTGGAGTACAAAGCCGAGCAAAGAGGCTGTGAGGTGATCATAGCGGATCGGTTTTATGCCAGTTCTAAGACGTGCGGTTATTGCGGTCAGAAAAATGACGAGTTAAGGCTTTCGGACAGACGATGGAAGTGTGCGCATTGTGGTGCAGAGATCAAGGATCGAGACTTCAATGCGGCGATCAATTTAAGAAGATATACCGAGCGGCCGGGCTGATTTTAATGAGTCCGGCGGTGCCGTGAGTTACACGGTGAACGCCTTTGCCTGCCAAGAAGAGGGGAAAACTCGGGACGTGACCTCAGGTGGGCCTGAAACGATTCTCGCAAGAGAGTTTTTCGGTGAGGGATGAGCGCTGGCTTCGGAGTGATCTGAAGTGAAACTGATCTCGATGATGGAGGAAGAAAAACCTGAGACTGAGTAGGTATTTTGAGTATAGCTAGTCAGTCTCAGGTAGGTTTTTCATAACGGATTACTGACGTGCAATTTTTCGTTGGGCTCGCTGACGGATGAAAAGAGCGACCAAATTCAAGCCCAAGACCATGAGCACCAACAGACAAGCGGTACCGTATTGCATCGGACGCGTTGCATCCACATCCACGCTTGAAGTCGCCAACACATAAATGTGGTACGGCAAACTCATCACCGGATCCAAAATCGAGTCGCCCATTTTCGGGGTGTAAAACACCGCGGCCGTGTACATAATGGCGGCCGTTTCACCAGCCACACGAGACAGAGCCAAAATATTGCCGGTCAAAATGCCGGGCAAAGCCGCCGGCAAAATGATCTTAAAGATCGTTTGCTGTTTGTTGGCACCGAGCGCCAATGATGCTTCACGCCATGCCTGAGGCACTTGATTTAAGGCGGCCTCCGTTGTGTTGATCACGATCGGTAAAGCCAAGACAGCCAAGGTGAGCACACCGGAAAGCAAACTCACACCAAATCCGCAAATCGTCACAAAAAAAGTTAAGCCGAATAAACCAAAAATGACGGAGGGCACACCGGAAAGGTTAGAAACGGCCAAGCGAATGGCTTCAACAAAACGACCCGATCCGCCGTACTCGGTCAAATACACAGCCGTGCAAACCCCAAGGGGCAAAGCAATGACCGTTGCGCCCACAGCAAGCCAGAAAGTCCCGACAATGCAAGGCCAAACACCGCCCGCCGTCATCATGTCTCTGGGCGGCTCAAACACGAATTCCCAGGACAAGGCAGGCAAAGCGTTATCAAGCAAATAAAGCAAGATAGCGACAATCACACCGGCACTGATCAGTGTAGTCAGACGCATCAAAGTGATGCCGATGTGCTGATAGGCATAACGCCAATTCGGATTACGTTCAACAGACATCTCTCATCCCCTTAATGCTTGCCGCCGATCTGGAATTTCTTCGTCAAGAAGAAAGCCAACGCGTTGAAAATAAAGGTGGTCACAAAAAGCACAAGACCCGTGGCAAAAAGTGCATAGTAGTGAGTTGATCCCACGGCGGCTTCTGCCATTTCAGCAGCAATGGAGGCCGTCATCGGACGCAATGGATCAAAAAGGCTTTCCGGAATAATGGCTGCGCCACCGGCGACCATCAAAACCACCATCGTTTCGCCCAAGGCACGGGAAATACCCAACATAATGGCGGTACCAATACCACCTAAGGCGTAGCGAAACTGCACCTTGTAGAGCGTTTCCCAACGAGTGGCTCCTAACGCCAAAGAGGCTTCCGAGAGCGCAACAGGCACATTTCGTAAGGCATCTTCAGAGATGGAGCAGATAAACGGAATACACATCAAGCTCAACATCACCGAAGCGTTGAGCCAGTTAAGACCGGAGTCCAATCCGACAGACTCCTGCAGCCAAGGAGCCACAACCACCATACCCAAGAAACCGACGATAACGGAAGGCAAGGCGGCCAACAATTCAATTGCCGGTTTAACAATACTGCGAACCCGGGGACTGGCAAAATAGGCCAGATAAGCGGCGGTTAACAAGCCCATCGGCAAAGAAATCAAAGTGGTGGTCGCGGCCACAGCAAGGCTTGCCACCAAAAGCGCACCGATTTCAAAATCAGGATTCGGTCCCGTCGGATACCATTCCGTTCCAAACAAGAAAGTAAAGAACGGAACTTCTTTCAAAATAGGCAGAGCTTGGGTGAGAAGAAAAACCAAAATGGCAGCGAGAGCCACAATTGAGAGCATGGCTATCGCTGCCAACGACTTTTCAAACCCCTCGCCTCGTTTCAGTAACGTCATAACGAATTCTCAAAGGGTTCGTAAAGTCTATTATTTCTTAGCGGGCAACGGAACGAAGCCGACTTCTTTCACAGAAACCTGACCTTCCGGAGACAAAGCGTAATCAATCAAGGTCTTAACGTCGCCTGCAGGTTGACCGTTCGTGAAGAGATAAAGATCACGGGCAAGCGGCCAATCACGAGACAAAGCGGTTTCAGCAGAAGCAACCTTACCGCTGATGCTCAAGCCCTTGATGTCCTTTGTGATGTAACCCAAACCAACATAACCGATGGCATTCGGGTTCTTGGCAACGGTTTGAAGCACGGCGCCGTTAGAAGCTTGCAAAAGAGCGCGTTGTTGAACACGTTCACCCTTCATCACCAATTCTTCCCACGTTTCAAACGTACCGGAAGAAGAGTCGCGGCTCACAACCGTAATACGGGCATCGGGACCACCGACTTGCTTCCAGTTGGTGATACGACCGGCGTAGATGTCACGGATTTGCTGTAAGCTCAAGTCCTTCACCGTGTTCTTCGGGTGAACGATCGGAACGATGGCATCAACCGCAACTGTGAAGCGAACAGCTTCGCCACCGTTCTTCTTAACGTTTTCAACTTCTGCGGGCTTCATATCACGGCTAGCCATAGCTACGTCCGTCGTCTTATCCATCAGGGCCTTGATACCGTGACCAGAACCGCCACCGGACAAGGACACTTGAATGTCTTTATGTTTAGCCATGAACGTTTCGCTGATTTTTTGCATGGCAGGCAAAACAGTCGTGGAACCGTTAACAACCACGGTTCCGGCAGCAGCGGCAAAAGAAGCCAAACCAACGCAGCCGGCCACTAAAGCAGAAATCAAAGTACGTTTCATAATGAAGTTCCTTATAAAAAGAATTTTTGATCATTTATCGTTTGAACTTGTGCGCTATTGTGAAACGCGGATATGACCTCAAAGTGACGGCTTTGTGAAATTTTGATGAACAAAAGCCGTTTCCCCATTTCAGGAAACGGCCCTAGACAACAAAGAGTTTTCGGATTTTTTAACTCTTTTTTGCTCTTTTCTTAAGCAATGCCGGCAGTCTCTCAAGAAATACCTTAACAGCAGGCATGGTCGGCGTTCCGTGAGTCACTACAAAAAGTTTTCGATATAACGGAGGATCAAGCGGACGGCTTTCCACTTTGGCTTTGTCATTTTCCAAAAGCAGTTCCGGCAAAATGCTCACACCAATGCCTGCCTTGACAAGATTAACGATGGAAGTTGCTCCAACGGTTGTATAGCGAACCGGGATTCTTTGTTTTCCGTGTTTCAATCCATTCTCTAATTCCTTGCACCAACTAGCACCGTGAAGGATATAGGGATAGTCTTGTAATACCCTCAGTGGGATCTTTTTGTATTTAGACAATGGATGCCCTTTCGGGAAAATCACGCGAAATTCGTCTAAATGCAAAAGTTCAGCATTCAAATTGCCATCACATTTCGGCGTGAACAGACCAACGTCAATGCGGTCTTCTTTGAGCCAATCATCGATAACATCACCATTGCCAATCAAGACTTCGTACTCAATTCCCGGAGCTTCTTGCATCAATTTTTTCAACACAATAGGAAGCCACTCGTTGGCAACAGCCGTCACGGTTCCTAAGCGCACGACGCCTTGTTTTAATCCGGTCATGTCTTGCAGGACGCCATTTAGACGCATTTCGTCACTGCAAATTTGTCTAATGTAAGGTAAAAGTGCAGCGCCGGCCGGTGTCAAAGTCAATCCTGTTTTTTTACGATTCAATAGCGCAACACCCCACTGGCTCTCAAGGTCAGATACCATACGGCTGACCGCCGATTGCGTGTAGTAGAGACGCTTAGCCGCTTCAGTGAAACTGCCGCACTCAACCGTTGCAAGAAAAGCCCGAAATTTCGTGATCGTCATAACATTATGAGAAAATAGAATAATTAATAGAAGAAATATTCGCTTTTCTTATTTTATTCGAAATCTTATACTGAACTGATATTAAGAATTTTCAGATCAAAACATCATGCTTAGCGTTTTACTCATCCTTCCTGATTTCTTAGTGATCTTAGTTGGCTTTCTTTTGATGAAGTTCTTCCATGACGGTGTGTTCAATGAAACGTTTTGGAAGGGAGCTGAAAAAATTGTCTTTTATGTTTTATTCCCGCCACTGCTTTTTACATCCGTTGCGACCTCCAATCTCACACTAGGTGAAGCGGGTCTTTACCTCGTCGTTGCCATCAGCGCCATGATGTGTGCTGTCGTAATGTCTTACTTGATTCGCTATTTTGTAAAAGCGGACCCGGTTACGCATGCTTCTGCTTTTCACTGCGGTTTTCGATTCAATACTTACGTTGGCTTTGCATTAGTGTCCCGCTTATTTGGTCAAGAAGGCTTGGCGTTAATGTCACTTCTGATCGCATTTTGGGTTCCGATCAGCAATTCCATTGCCGTGGCGGCTCTAGCCAGTGCCGTTGCCCAACGCGAACAAACGACCGGTAAAAGCAATGTGTTGGCTAAAACCATCAAGGCCATTGTCACTAATCCTTTGATTATCGCGACCACTTTGGGCTTAATCGTTAATTTAGGTTCAATCCCCGTACCGGCCGTCGCCATGACCTTTTTCAAGTCATTAGGAAACGCCTCGCTTGCCATGGGGCTATTGTGCATCGGCGCCGGTTTAAGGTTAAGCGGAATGAAGTCCGAATGGAAACTGATCGCAGCGAATACCGTGGAACGCCTGGTGGCCACACCGGCCGTTGCGCTGCTCTTTTGTTTGGTGTTTGATTTGGCTCCGGCAGCATCGGGCGCGTTGATGATCTTTGCCATGTTGCCGACGGCACAGTCTTGCTACGTCATGACAGCGAGCATGAGAGGCAATGCCCCGCTCGTTGCCGGGATTACGACCGCTCATACGCTTGCGGCTATTCTGACCATCCCCTGCTGGATCGTGGTTATCACGGCTTTGCTTTAATCGTTTGAGTTCATGGAGGCATCAACTTTTTATTGATGCCTTCAATAGAACCACAACGATCAGTTTTTCTCAGGATCAATCTCTACATGTGTTGCCGGTTGCGGCAAGAGTATGCGAGTCGGGCTCGTCTGTGAGCATTCGTCCATGCTCAGCTATTTGTTTTCCGGCAACCCAAACCGATTTAACATTCACGTTTTCTAAGTCATCCAGAACAACTAAATCTGCGTCACGACCAGGAGCAATAGCTCCCTTATTCTTCAAACCAAAATGCAAGGCCGTGTTAATCGTCGCCATCCTAAAAACTTCTATCGGATCAACGCCGCAGGCTATCGCACGGCGGACGACATTATTGATGTGTCCTTTAGCCAACACATCGTCAGGAGAGGCGTCATCTGTGCACAAGCAGAAAAACCGACTATTCCTACTTGTAACGGCGCGGCTTAAAACCGAAACATTCTGTCCCGCAGAGCCCTCACGCATAAAAATCACCATTCCTCGACTAATCCGTTCCTCAACTTCATTTTCTGTGCTGCACTCATGATCACTATCGACACCGCTTAGAGCGTAGGCCGATAAGTCGGCTCCCGAAGTCAATGGACTATGACCATCGATTAATTTGCCGCAACGGCGTGTCATGAGAACTTTTTTCAAAATATCCTCATCACAAGCCAAAAGACCGGGCACATTCATAAGTTCAGCCAAACCAAGAACCTCTGGCTCGGCAATCAATTCGCTTAAATCATCGGCTTGCAAATGAGCGCTTTCAGGATAGAAAGTCCATCCCAAAAGCGCCCCAAAAAAACTAAAAACTAACGATCGCCTCGATCTAAAACAATCGGAATGGAGTGCCAGAACTTACACTGATGCAAGTCAGAGAAATAACTTGCAGGAACAGTCTGAGATTGGCCATTCAGACGCAACGCCATCATTGAGCCGCCATCATCGGAGAATCGTTTCCACTGCGGTAGTGATTTTCCGTTAGGATTTTGACTCTTAATAAAATTGCCCCAATATTGTCTCATTTCTTTGGCCAGTGCCTTTTGAGCTTCAGTCATCTTGGCTGAACGAGCTTGGTATTGACCGGCATCGGGGAAGAAATACGTCAATTCCGAAGCGTGGCTGGCCGCGTCATCGTAATCAGCAAATTTTCGGCTAGTCGGCACCGTTGAATCTTCAAATGTGTAGATATAGGTTGCCACGGACTTATCCTTGCTTAATTCTTGAGCCAATGTTAAGTTCGTGCATCCACCCAAACCGCGCATGCCGCTATCGGTAATGAAATCACCGATCACATACGAAATAGCATACTTACCTTGATATTTATCAGCAGGATAAAGTTTTAGTGCTTCAGGCGCATTTTTCCCGACCAAGCGCTTAACCCAAGCTTCGTAGTCCTTAGCATTCCAATCGGTGTAAGCCGTACCGGCTGAACGTCCTTCTTCCTTGTTGGAACCAGATAAAACCGGAACCTTGATCCACTTTCCTTGACGAATAGCCTCAACGGCCGGAACATCGGAAACCGGATTCCAAAGACCAACCGACTTACTGGCCGCGGCTACCTGCTCGGTCGTGAGTTTGCGTACACAACTTAAAGCGTCCTTGGCTTCGTCGCATTTCGTCAACTTAAGGAACTGCTCTGAACGGGCTTGAGCCTGCTTAACCGTATCAACATCATGGATACAGTCTTCACTTTGCAATATCACACCGTCAACCAATCCTTTTGCTTTCGGATCCACCAAAATACGACAGGCATTGGTGGAACCCGCGGACTCAGTCATCAGGACAACATTGTCGGCATCGCCACCGAAGTTGGCTATGTTACGACGTACCCAAGCAAGAGCGGCCTCAGTATCCGTCACACCGAAATTGCCGGCTGATTCATCCATACCGGGCAATGTCAGAAAACCGAAGGCTCCAAGACGATATTGAAGTGTCACAACAATAATGTTGTTTTCACTGGCTAAACGTGCGCCATCATGCTCTGTTGCATTACCGCCTGTATTACCACCCCCGTGGGCATAAACACCAACGGCTAACTTCGCATCCTTTTTGGTTCCGGCCGGCCGATAAATGTTAACGTAGAGGCAATCTTCGCTACCGACATCACCTTGACGGCATGCCTGTGGTGCCTTATTGGCTTTTTTGACGCCTTTCCACGGAACAACCGGTTGGGCGCTCTTCCAACGGTTCTCTCCAACCGGAGCTGCCGCAAACGGCACAGCTAAAAAGGTTTCAACTTGGGATCGAGTGCCGGGAACGGTCTTCGTAAAACCTTCCAACTGACCGCCTTCCGTTGAAACCACTAAATTTGAGGAAGCGCTGGCAACACCGGAGAAAAAGGCTAAAGCCACCGCGCATGAAAGAAGTTTTTTCATATCAATCACTCCAAACGGACTTCTTGTCCAGCGTTCAGTTTAGGCTTTGCAGAATTAACCCAGAGAATTTTTTGTAATCAAATAGAGAAAGCTACTTAGGTATCGCATCATAGGCCGAGTAGACTGGTTAAATAGAGTTGCATGAGATGAGGTCTGAAATGGATACTACTCAAAAAATACTGGCTTTGAGAAAACGGATGCAAAAAGCCAATGTCAAAGCGCTTTATATAAGTTCTGCCGATCCTCACCAGTCTGAATCGGTTGCCGATTACTGGAAAAGCGTTCAGTGGTTAACCGGTTTCACGGGCAGTATGGGCTATGCGATTCTCACTGAGAAAGAAGCTGAATTCTGGACAGATGGTCGCTACACCACACAGGCTCAACGCGAAATACCGGAAAATACTTTCCATATCAACACCATCGCAACGCCTCAAGCACCGCTGTGGTACGAATGGTTAAGTGATCGACTGCAAAAGGACGATACTGTCGCTATCGACGGCGAAGTGCTAAGCGAAGCTCAACTTCGAGACTTCAAAGAAAAGCTCTCGGTTGAAAATTTAGTTATTTCATCTGACAGAAACTTTGTTGCAGAGATCTGGGATGATCGACCCAGCATTCCAACCGATCCCATTTGGGAGCTTGAAGCGCAGTACGCCGTTGAAACACGAATTGAAAAATCAGCCAAACTCCGAGAAAAACTTCTCGCATATGGCCCAAACACTGTCACGCTTCTATGCGGTTTGGACGATATAGCGTGGCTCACCAATCTGCGCGGTCATGACAATCCGCTTTATCCCTTTTTCCATGCATACGCCTTGGTGAGCCAAAAAGAAGCGCATCTTTGTACAAATCTGGAAAAACTTTCGGAATCTATCTGCGCTCATCTTTCTGACGACGGCTGGTTGCTGCACAACTATCAGGACATTAACGTCCTAATTTCTCAAATTCCCGCAAACGCCGTGGTTTACACGGATCCTTATAAAACGCCGTTCAAACTATACGAAACTGTCCCGCAAAGTTGCTTCATTCACGATGGTCCTGATCTGGTCACCGCCATCAAGGCCATGAAGTCACCCGGTGAACAAAACAATATCCGAGAAGCCAACCGGCATGAAGCCGCTGCCGTTATCCGACTTATGAGATGGATTGAAGCTAACGCTGATTTGGGCGTATTGGATGAATACCAAGTAGGACAAAAGCTAGAAGAATTCCGAAAACTCGATTTTCTTTACATACAACCGGCTAATCGCCCGATTGTAGGTTATGCGGAAAATGCCGCGCTGCCTCACTATCGACCGACAGCAACAATGAGCGCATCGATCAAACCGCAAGGATTCCTGCTTTTTGACGTCTGTGCGCACTACAAATGCGGAAGCACTGATTTAACTCGCACGGTCAAAGTAGGGCCTTTGACCGAAGAAATGAAACATGACTACACGCTGACACTTAAGTGTCACATTAAGTTAGCAACCCAAAAGTTCCCTTATGGCACCACGGGTAACTTGCTCGACGCAATCGTGAAGTCCATCCAATGGAATGAATTCACAAGCTTTAATCATGGGACAGGTCACGGAATCGGCTACCTACTTAATATCCACGAAGGCCCCGGAAAAATCATTACTGATTTCGCCCCCGCCTTCCCATGGGCGCTTAATACGCCGCTTGAAGAAGGCATGCTCTTTTCCAATGAACCCGGCATCTACAAACCGGGCAGACACGGCATTCGACTTGAAAATGCGGTATTGGTTCAAAAGGATATAAAGAATGAATTCGGTCAATTCATGCGATTTGAAACCGTCACTTTCTTACCTTTTGAACGGCAGGCCATTGTCGTAGAAGAGTTAAGCGAAAGTGAACGCGATTGGATTGACAACTACCACCAAGAGGTCTACAGAAGAATCTGTCCGCTCTTAAATAAAGAAGAGCAACAGTGGCTCAAAGAAAAAACGAGACCACTAGAGAGCTGTTAGATATCCAACGTTTTCATGCTGTTGATCCCCTTGTTGGTCAAGACAACACGGATGATTTCATCCTTGACGCTCTCGCGTTTATCTGCGGTCAGCGTGAAAAGCCTGCGGACAAAATAAAGGTGATAAATTTTGTCCGCCTGAGAAATATGCATTGATGAATCATCGGCAACCGGTAAATCCGCTTCATCGGTATCTGTAAACAACTCTCGGCTAAAGCCGAAAGCTTTTATTTATCGTCATTGCAAAGCAATTCGACATTAGGCCGGTTTACAACAGCCCTTGGACTATCAGCTGATAGCCCAATCCCTGCAGGTTCCGACTTGCATTCAAGTCGCTGTGCGCACGGAGACCACAGTGCGGACAAACAAAACGATGCTTCGACCGTTTGCCCAATTGCGAACACGCCGAACACGTCTGTGAGGTATACCGAGGATCCACATACATTACGTTAATCCCTCGCCTTTGCGCCTTGTACTCAATCAGTTGCTGAAGCTCACGGAAAGACCAACGGTGCAGTCGGCTTCTGACTCTTTTACCTGCTCTCACTCGATCTCTGATATGCGTCAGATCTTCCAGGACGATCACTTTCGCTTTCTGTTTAGCCGCTTCTTCTACAATTGATTTACTCACTACGTGATTGACGTGGGTGACATGCCGTCTTTCTTTGCCCGAAGCTTTTCGCAAGTGCTGTCTGGCACTTTGCGAGCCATTGCTTTGTAAACGCGCACGCAACCCCAAGTATTTATCTCGTTTATGTTTTAATTCGCCCGCTTTCCAAACCTTTCCGCTGGAAACCGCAGCGATATTGTTTTCGCCTACATCAACACCGATCACTTCCTCTTTCTTTAATTTCGCGGTTAAGGCACTCAGTGTCGAGTCATATTCCAGACTGATATGCAGGAACCAAAATCCTCCCTTTTTATTCTTTCGATAGACAAGATTGCTTTCTTTGCGTTTGCCTGAGTCAAGCAATCGTTTTTGAAAATCTCCCGGACACAATCTGACTTTTACCCGACCTTCAACTGTAAAAACAGTTGCTTCAGTCATATCCGATTGATAACGGATTGTGTTTTTGTCCAAATGGATAGAGGGATTTTTAAAAACAATTTTTTTTAGAGATTCTTCTTTATTTTTTCGGGGATGGTTCGTCAACTCTGTTTTGTAGGCGGAAGACACTGACCGAATGGCATTACAGGCTAACTGCGATCCCAGTACCGGCAAGGCCAATCTCAAATCGTAGTATGCGGCATGGTGCAGGTTATAACGTTGCCAATTACGCTCACTAGAATCGCGGCAAACGTACTTAACCAAAAAATTGCAAGCGTCACGGTACAGAAGCCGAGTCTTGTGCAGCTTCTGAGCGGCATCCTCATCCATTTGCAGTTTGATGCAAACGGTCGTCGTTAATTTGGAGGGAGCGGAAAGTCTACCTGCGCCCTTTGATATGTTCAGTTCTTTCAATGTACTTCTGAATAGTTTCGGAACTGACGTTGCCGGCAGTGCCCACGTAATAAGACGGAGACCAAAGGTGGCCTCCCCGCAACTGTTTTTTCAACTCAGGGAATTTAACAAATAATTTTCTGGCGGTGCTGCCTTTCAAAATTTTGATTGCATCAGCCACTGAAGTAGCAGGCGGTATGCTGACAAAAAGGTGAATGTGATCAGGCTGAACTTCAAGCGAGAGAACCGGCCATTGACGTTCCTGACAGATTGTCTCAATTAACCGTTTGGTTTCTGCGGCGATTGAACCGACCAAAATTGATTTCCGATACTTTGGGCACCAAACCGCATGGTAAGCAGTTTGGTAGACACAATTTCGATCAAATATAATTTCAAGCATAATTTTATATAATCACATGATTGATTCATTATACAAAAAAAATCGCCCCGGTGGGGCGAGTGCCAATTCCTCTCGCGATTGAAATCGCAAGTTTCCTTGGCACGATACTATGAAATTTAAAAACGGCATCAGGTTAAACCAGGTGGTATCCATCAAACCATAACGAGTATCTCGAAAAAGGGCCGGATCCGTTTTAACGGTCAGCTCTTTTTTATAAAGCAATATGCTTTCAAATCGCCAGTCGTATATCCCTTTGACGCTTTGCGCCCTTTGGCGCAGCCGACGCACGGGTTCCGGCAAACGTCTGACATCAAAAAATTCAAACGACTCCTTGCAATCACCGACGTGATAACGTTCATCACGCAAAATTTCCAAACGCCTGTCGGGAATCCACTTTTTAAAGCGTTTTGACAGTTGTTCTTTCAATAAATCTTTGATTCGGTCTTTAAAGATATAGCCTATGACCAGCGCAATAAAAAGATTAGCGCTTAACGCTCCGTACTGTCCCTGCCAGGCAAAAGCAATAACGGTGGCAAAAATCATTGAAACCGCCGCGGCAAACCCAGATTTATCCAAGAGTGTTTCTCTGGATTCGAATGAAGCCTTGTTTCGTGATTTAGGGATCGATAATTTTGCAACTTTTGTTTCGACCAAACCCGGTGTAAGACCGTTTTTGATCAAGGGCAAAGTGTTAAAGAGTCTGAATCAAAACTACAACAAACAAGTTGCTGAACTTCGCAGCAAGGGACACCTCGCGCATATTCGCACCAAAGGGGTAAAGCGCTATTGGAGACTTCATGATCTGTTGCACAAGGCCAGTCGCCTGGTCATCAATTACTGTTTGGCTTATGACGTGGGGCACATTGTCATTGGAGTCAATCAAGAGTGGAAACAGGAAGTCAATCTGGGCAAGCGCAATAACCAGAATTTCGTGATGCTGCCGCATGGAAAATTTGTGGAGATGATTCGCTATAAGGCTGAAGACTATGGCATCCGGGTAACGGTACGGGAAGAAAGCTACACATCGAAAGCGAGCGCCTTGGATTTTGACGAAATCCCCGCATTTGATAAGAAGGAATCCGGTGCTAAACCGGTATTTTCCGGCAGGCGAATCAAGCGTGGGTTATATCGTTCGGCAAAAGGCCAATTGATCAATGCGGACATCAATGCTGCGGCCAATATTGGCCGAAAAGAACTCGGGGATGAGTGGCTGAGTAAGTTACTCGAACTCGATGGGGGCGTCTTAGTGGACACGCCCGCTGTTGTACGAAATCTGCACACAAGCGAAAATATTCGTCAATGGCTAGAATTGGGAACACGTTCCCAAGAAACCGCACGTAAGTGGGCGGTAGTTCATTCAAATTTTTAATAAATAATTATCTTAGATTGATATTTTTTTATTAAAATTCTTGCGACATGAATGTAGCCTTGTTTCTAGGAGACTCTATGGCAAAAACGCTGTATCAAAAAATCGTTGACTCGCATACTGTTAAAGTCATTGATTCCAACACTGTGCTTTTGTATTGCGACATTCACTTTGCCAACGAATACACCTCCCCTCAAGCTTTCGCGGGACTCATTGAACGAAAGGTTGATGTGCTAAGCCCCGACTCTCATCTTTGCGTTGTTGACCACATTATTCCGACTCATGACGAGACGCCCCGTCGAATTTACGATGAAGCATCCCTTATTCAGGCTCAGACATTGGAAAGTAACTGTAAACGTTTTGGTATTGCGGCTTTTTATGGCCCCGACAATCCCCTTCAAGGGATTGAACACGTGGTCATGGAAGAGCAAGGGCTGGTTCGCCCCGGCATGGTCGTGATTTGCGGAGACAGCCACACCACAACGCATGGCGCGATCGGTGCCCTGGGTTTTGGAATCGGAACGTCTGAAATCGAACACATCCTCGCCACCCAAACGCTTGTCTACCGTATGGCCGGCACCATGAGAATCACCATCAACGGAAAATTGACCGCGGAGGCGAGCGCCAAAGACCTGGTTTTGGCTGTGCTCAGAAAAATTTCAGCTCGCGGCGCATTAGGCTTGGTGGTTGAGTACACGGGTGAAGGCGTTCAGGCGCTTTCTGTTGAAGAACGTATGGTCCTTTGCAATTTGACCGTTGAAGCCGGTGCCCGTGGGGCCATTGTTGCTCCGGATGAAAAGTCGCTTCAGTGGGTTTTTGATCACGCCAAAAATCTCTCGGCAAGCGATCAAGAAGCCATGAAGGCCTATGTGAAAGAACTGTATTCGGATCCTCAGGCGCAGTTTGATAAAGAGGTCTGCCTGAATGCCAGTTCGGTTAAGCCCATGGTGACCTGGGGCACGAGCCCCGATCAAGCGATTGGCTTTGATGAAAAAATCCCCGCACCGGAATCGTTTTCCGATCCGGTTGACAAGGAGGCTGCCCAACGCGCTCTTCACTATCAGGATCTCAAAGCCGGTGACTTCATCCGAAAGACACCGATTCAGCATGTCTTCATTGGCTCGTGTACCAATTCTCGCTTATGCGACTTAGAAGCTACTGCCCGGGTGCTCAAAGGCCGTCATGTGGCCCCCGGCGTTCGCGCACAAGTCGTTCCTGGCTCCATGCTCATTCGTCGCCAAGCTGAAGAATTGGGACTTGACAAAATTTTCAAAGACGCTGGTTTTGAATGGCGCAAGAGCGGCTGCTCGTTATGTCTGGCTATGAATGACGACATTCTTGAGGCCGGCGTGCGCTGTGCCTCCACCACCAACCGCAACTTTGAAGGGCGTCAAGGTCGAGGCAGCCACACACATTTGGTTAGCCCCGAGACGGCTGCCGCCAGTGCCGTCATGGGTTATCTTTGCCCGAAATCAGAATTGGAGTAAAGCATCATGGAAAAACTCATTACGTTGACGGCTGTTGCCGCCCCGATCAATGTCGATAACATGGACACCGATCAGTTGATGCCGAAACAATTTTTGCGAGGCATCGATAAGTCCGGTTTAGCCAAAGGCCTTCTTTATAACCACCGTCATTTATCCGACGGCACGACAAATCCCGATTTTGTCTTAAACAAACCGGGATTTGAAAATACGCAAATTATTCTTGCCGGCCCTAATTTCGGCTGTGGCTCCAGTCGAGAGCATGCGGTTTGGGGACTAATGCAATACGGTATTCGAGCCGTCATTGCGGCCGGTTTCGGAGAAATTTTTTATTCCAACTGTTTTAATAACGGCTTATTGGCTGCCAAGGTTTCCCCTCAAACATCAGCCGAACTCTTTGATTATTTGTCAGACGAGCATCCGTGCAAACTGACGATCAGTGTTAAAGACAAAGAAATCCGTACAGAAGACGGTTCAAAGGTCTGGCACTTTGATTTAGCTGAACGTCACCAAACCATGCTCTTAGAAGGACTTGACATGCTTGAAGCCACCATGAAAGACATTGATAGCATTCAGGCATTTAAAGAAAAACATGAAAAAGCTTTCCCTTGGATGAGCGGGTTGGCCGGACGTTACGCCAAGAATCGCTAATAAATTAAAAGAATTAACAACGTTTTTGCCGCCATGTATTCCTTTTTGCTTACAACAAAAGGAGCAGGGCGGCTTTTCTTTGTTAGAATCAGACAAATCATTGTAGTTATATTCGTGCGTCAGAACTTCTTGTTCTCTTAACCCAACTGTTCAAGTCGATTTCGCACTCAATAATTTCAACGCGTGCGCTTTTAAGTTTCTGCTTTTTCCCGTGCACATTAAAGAGAATGTGAGGTAGAGATGGATTTTCTCAATCAATTATTCGGTGATATCAACAGTGTCCTTTGGGGCGTGTTTGTTTTGATTCCGCTTTTATGCGGAACCGGTATTTTTTATACCTTCAAACTTCGTTTCGTGCAAATCCGTCTCTTTCCGACCGCGCTTCGTTTTCTATTTAACAACGCAACGCTTTTTGGCAAGCGGGCCGACCAGACCGGCATGAGTTCTTTTCAAGCCTTAGCCACCGCGGTCGCCGCCCAAGTGGGTACCGGTAACGTGGCAGGCGCCGCCACCGCCATCGTTGCAGGCGGCCCCGGTGCCCTATTTTGGTTATGGGTTGCCGCATTTTTCGGCATGGCTACGATTTTTGCCGAAGCCGTATTGGCACAAATCTATCGTGTGACAGGCGAAAATGACCGCGTTGTGGGCGGTCCGGCCTTTTACATATCTTTAGGCTTGGGCCCGAAATTTAAACCGATGGCAGTCTTTTTCTCTGCCGTCGCCATCATTACCATGGGCTGCATGGGCAGCCTCGTGCAATCCAATACAGTCTCTCAAGCGCTCAATCACGCCTTTGATATCCCGCTTCTGGCTTCCGGCATCGGTGTAGCCATTTTGTCCGGCGTTGTCATGTTCGGCGGCATGGGCCGTCTAGCCAGTGTCACGGAAAAACTCGTTCCTTTCATGGCAGGTCTGTATTTGATTGGCGGCAGCTACGTGCTCGCTTGTCACTACGATCAGATCATTCCCGCCTTTGATTTGGTTTTCACCGCAGCCTTTAACCCCGAAGCCGTGGGTGGTGGTGCTTTGGGGCTGACTGTCGCTAAAGCCATGCAATTCGGTGTCGCCCGCGGTCTTTTCTCTAACGAAGCCGGTATGGGTACGACGCCTCACGCTCACGCCGTTGCCAAAGTAGAACATCCGGCCGAACAAGGGCTCGTTGCCATTTTCGGTGTTTTCACAACGGTTTTGATCGTGACCTTCACGGTTTTAGTCATTCTCGTGACAGGGGTCATGGATTTTGACACCACCGGTATTGAGCTCACACAAAAAGCCTATTCCGTCGGCTTGGGCGGCGCAGGGGTCGGCTTTGTCGCCATCTGTCTTTTCTTCTTTGCCTATTCAACCATCATCGGCTGGTATTTCTTCAGTGAACAAAACGTCCGTTACCTCTTTCACGGCCGCGGTATTTTTGTCTATCGTCTGATTGTCTGTGCCTTCTTGGTATTGGGTGCCGTCACGCACGTTAATTTAGTTTGGACACTTTCGGACTTCTTTAACGGTATCATGGTGATCCCCAACGTGATTGCTTTACTGCTTTTGCATAAAGTGGTGGGTTCTTCACTCAATGACTTTGAAAGCAAATTAAAGAAAGCTGGACTTAACTGATATGACTGATCCCTTGTTGGTCGTCGCCCCGATGGAAGGCCTCACTGGCTTTCCATTCAGAAGGGTGCATGCTCACTTTTTCGGTGCCGCTGACGCCTATTTTCTCCCCTTTGTCACGCCGACCACTTTGCCTCGATTTACCGAGCGTCAAATGCGAGAACTTGCGCCCGACGTCAACATCGGTATTAAAGCAGTCCCTCAGCTTCTTACCCGTCGAGTGGAAGATTTTGTCTGGGCCGCCAAGGCTCTCGCCGATTTGGGTTACGATGAAGTCAATCTCAATTTGGGATGCCCGGCCGGAACCGTTGTCGCCAAAGGAAAGGGATCCGGGTTTCTTCGGGAACCTTTTGAGTTGCAACGCTTTCTGGACAAAATTTTCTCTGCGGATTTACCTATTCAGATTTCTGTCAAAACCCGAATCGGGTGGGCAGATGAACAAGAATTTGATCTTTTAGCGGATGTTTATAACCATTATCCGCAGATGAAGTCTCTCACTATCCATCCGAGAGTGAGAAGCGATTTTTATAAGGGCGAGATTAGGGAAAACGTCTTCGAGCACTATTTTCACACCTTCAAGATGCCGATTGGCTTCAACGGCGATGTCATTACAGTCTCTGACCTTGAAAGAGTGAAAACAAAATACCGCCCGCTTGCTCATATCATGGTCGGGCGAGCTTTGATGGCCGATCCCGCTCTCTTTCGGAAAGCCAAAGGCGGAGCCGTCGCCACGTTGTCAGAAATCCAGACCTACTACGATGCTCTTTTAGAGAGCTATTGCGTGGCCTTTGGCAACGTAAAAAATGCCCTGATGCGAATGAAGGAATATTGGTTCTTTCAGCACAATTTATTTGACAACGCTGAGCGCGCCGTGAAAGCCATCTATAAAGCGAAGACCATGGAAGACTATCTCAGCGCAACGCGACAAATATACGAGAACTGCCCCTTGAGAACGGAAAGCTCTTTTGGGTGGAAAAAGGAGCTCCTTTAACCGGGCGGCACCTATCATTCGCACAAAAGAGAACTTTGCTTTAAAATCACCTTTCCTTTCTCAAAAAAGGAAGGGCCTGTAGCTCAGTCGGTTAGAGCAGCGGACTCATAATCCGTTGGTCGTGGGTTCGAGCCCCACCGGGCCTACCATCACTCTCTCGTAACAATTCCCCGTGTTTCTGAAACAACTTTCTGAAGGTCATTGCCTATAATCAAAGCGTTCTTCAATGACTCTCTTCAGGTTGATCTCTTATGCCCTCTATTATTAAGTTGAGTGCCTGCGCCGTTTTCGGACTGTCGCTCGCCGGTTTGTCTTATGCTTCAGATTTACCCGGCCAACCCCAACCCTTGCCCCATATCAGCACATTGAGTGCCTTTCAAACCGGGGTTTACCATTTCTACGATCAAAACAGCAGTTTTTTTAAACTCGGGAAAAAGGCAGGCTCCCAATACCGCTTAGTCAGTGAATTTTCAAAGGGCACTCCCCGCTACTTCTCTTACAGTATGAGTAAAGATTGGACGGTGAGAAACGGCGTTTTACAAAGACCATCCGTTGCCAATGTCGTTCGTCCTATCGCGGGCAACAAAGTCAACGTTATCCGTCAAGGTCAATCAAGTGGGCTGTCTGTTGAATTAAAAGCCTATGATGTTTCGGATAAGTCCATCGCTTCTTACTTGAAACTTCAAAACGGTAAATCCACGAAATTGTCCGATTCCGTTTCTTCGTGGACTAAATTCCCGGCGGGCTCGGTTGCCTATGTGCCAACACTGACCAGCCTACGAACAGAAGTTATTGTTCCTGAGGTTAACATTTTTACCGGTCAGAAAACCGTTGAAGGTTTTGTGAAAGCCTTCTCGGGCAAGATTCCCAATTGCCTGCGATACGAAAAGCGCTCAGGCTCTCAACCTTACGCCATTCGCTTTACAAACCGCAAAGGCAATACCGGCAACATTGAAATTTATGAAGCCAAGCGAGGCAAGGTGTTCTGCGAAGTCGATGGTCCCAAGGTGGCCAATGGATCCTACAAAATCCAAACCATCAACGGCACGAAGGTTTTAACCCTTAACTTCCCTCAACACATTGACCGCCGTGACATTGGCATCCATTCCAGCGAAAACGGTGCTTTGGATTTGGCGTTTGTTGAAGTGAAAAAACCGCATCCGCAAGTTTTGCCCGGTCGGGTGCTTCACGCCAAGCGAACCTTCACGGATAATCAATACCGATTCAATAAAGTCGCCGCAGACAGTATTAAAAACGCCCTAAAGTAACGACTGGTTTTATTGACGGCCGACCCTTTTAAAGGTCGGCCGTTTTAACTCAGTTAACTATTTGGCGGTTTTCACGGGTTGTCGATTTTTTTATTCCTTTCATAATTAATGCTACTTGGAAAGGAGAAATAAATGAGTGAAAAATACATTGAAGAGATGATTCAAACACGTCGTGCTCTGCATAAACGTCCCGAGTTAGGCTGGACAGAATTTGAGACGATGTGGCACATCTGTTCTCATTTGGAGCAATGGGGTATCCCCTACGTTTTTGGCACGAAAGTGATTAATCCTGCTTTCGTCATGGGCCGCAATGAAACGGAAGTCAAAGACGCCATGGAACGAGCCAAGAAGCACGGTGTACCAGAAGCGTTTCTTGAAAAAACTGAAGGCTATACGGGGGCTGCCGCCATCATTGATACGGGTCGCCCCGGTCCTGTGACGGCTTTTCGCTGTGACATGGACGCTTTGCCCATCCGTGAGTCCGACGATTGCAGCCACGAGCCTGCCAAATTAGGATTTGCAAGCGAACGTGCAGGTATTATGCACGCTTGCGGCCACGACGGTCATAGCGCTGTTGGTCTGACAGTGGCCCACTGGCTCTGGGATCATAAAGATGAACTCTGCGGTCAATTCAAGGTTCTTTTCCAACCGGCCGAAGAAGGTGTCCGCGGTGCTCGTCCCATGTCCGAGTCCGGCATTGTCGATGATGTGGATTGGTTAGTGGGCAGCCACGTGGGCGGCAATTTCCACTCCGGTGAAGTGACGGTTCAAGACGGTGGGTTCCTTGCCTCTACCAAATTCGATATTACCTTTACCGGTCTTCAATCTCACGCAGGCAATGCTCCGCACAAGGGTCACAACGCCTTAGTCGCCGCCGCCTGCGCAACGATGATGATTCAAGGCATTCCCCGCCACGGAGACGGTGACTCACGCGTTGCGGTAGGCAAATTAGTCGCCGGTGAAGGCCGCAACATTATCGCGGCACACGCTTCGATGGAAATGGAAGTGCGCGGTGAAACCCAAGAAGTCAATGACTTCATGGCCGACAATGTTGAACATATTATTGAAGGGGTGGAAAAAGCTTATCAGGTTAGCGCCAAGGTTGAACGCGTCGGTGAATCTTCAACACTGGTCGTTTGCCCGAAGTGCATTGAAAAAATTGAAGAAGCCGTCCAAAAGGTGCCTGGAGTGAAGCTTATGCCTCGTTTCCACGGTGCGGCGGGTTCTGAAGACTGCTCTTGGCTTATCCGTAAAGTCGCCTCTCACGGCGGTCAGGCCGCGTATTTCATCTTTGGCTGTGAGCACAAAGGCCACCATCGTCCCGACTTTGATATTCAAGACGAAAAGAACCTCCCTGTCGCCTTCAATGTCTTTGTCAATTTTGCGAAATTAGTGAACGGCAAAAACTAATTTTGTGGCTTCGTTAACAAAGGACGATCGTTGATTGGACGGTCGTCCTTTTGCTTTTTCAAGTCAGTCACCTCATTGCAATTTTCCCTGCCACTTAAATGCTATAGTCTCGCCTTTAGCAAAACGCACGATCAATCAATGATTCAAAAAAATACCTACACATTCATTGTGGCGACCTTAAGTTTGGTGGCCATCTTTGCCATTTCTTCCGCTCCGGTTCCCATGTTGGGACTCTTCCAGCAGACCTTTCATATGACGGGAGCAGACTTGGCCATGACAGCCGTCTGCTATTTCTTAGGCTGCATTCCTGCGCTTTTATTTTGCTCACGTTTGCCCAATAGACTGGGTCGAAAACCGGTCGTGGCTCTCGCTTTGACGATTGGAGCCATCAGTTCTCTGGCTGTTATTTTTGCCACCGCCCCCCTTCACATCATGTTGGCACGCGTGGGACAAGGATTTGCCTGTGGTTTGGCTTCCGGTAGCGCCATGGCCTGGATTTTTGATTCCGCCCCCGCCCATAACCGATCCATCAGCGCGATGCTTGCCGCAAGCGGCCCCGGTATTGGCTTTTTATTCGGGGCACTGGCCGCCGCCATCGCCTACGAGCTTTTCACAATCAGCTATCAACGTATTTTCATCGGCCTTTTTATCGGTTTAGTAACTGTTCTTGTTTTATCACTTTTTGGAAAAGAAACCGTCACGCACCCGAGCGGCACGTTATGGCAAACGCTTGCTCCAAAGCTTGAGATTCCTAAGCATCTAAAAAAGGAATACCTCCTGGCGGTCGCTGCCTACGCAGGCACCTGGGGCGTCGGGGGCTTTTTCCAGGCCTATAGCGCACAGATTGCCTCTGACGCTCTGCATAGCGCCAATATGCTTACGGCAGCCTTCGTTTTTCTGTCCTTCATCGGTACCAACGCATTAGGCAGTTTTTGCATTAAGCGGTTGCAACCAAAAGAGGCTCTCAACTCTTTTATCTTTCTATTCGGCTGCTGTGTCTGTCTGATGTTTTTCTTCCTGCACAACGAAAACTTCGTGCTCTTTTTCATTTTCTGTGTCTTTAGCGGAATCAGCGTGGGCGCATCTTGCACTGCGGCTCTGCGCATTGTGACTCAAAACGCTCAGTCGCAGGAAAGAACAGGATTGCTGGCGGCGGTTTATCTGGCCGCTTATTTGGGACCGGGTTTGCCGAATCTGATCATCGGTCAATTGAAGTTGCCCGTGACTATTGAGGGCATGTCATGGTTTTACGGCGCCTGGGCCATCGTCTTTACAGTTATTGTGTTAATCGGTTCACGTTTGGTTCTAACACCTGCCGTTTCGCACGAAGAACACATTCGTTAGACGCAAAAACCGGTCGATGAATGAACACCGACCGGTAAAAAGACTCAAGCTTTAAAGGTTCAATTAGAACCAGTGCGTGATACCGACCAAGGCCCCATACTTGGAATCAAAAGCACCCTTTTGGATTTCAGTTAACATTTCACCACTATTCTTGGTGTAGTTAGCCACGGCATAAAGCGTTGTGGTCTTGGAGAGATCGTATTCGGCACCGATGCTGAAACGATGACGTTTACCTTCATAGGTCTTAGAGCCAGTAAGCTTACCTTCTTTAAAGAGATCACGATCTTGTTCACCATCAAAGTAGCCGTAGGAGGCGATCAATGTCAACTGACCGGTAGGCATATAACGGAAACCGGTGATGTAGGCCATACCGTCCACACCATTTTCTTGACCCAACGTCACTACACCAGTAGTTTCATTCTTAGAGCCGTCTTCAGCACTCCAATAACCCAACGTGCGCCAATCCTTCATCCATTGAGCGCCCAAGTAGAGCTTTAGGTTATCCATGGCAGACCAGCACAAGCCAACCGTGGCTTCAACGGAATCCTTACGATCAGCGTATTCGTTGTCGTTGCCCCACATGATCGTGGAAGCACCGCCAAAGACATAGATCGGACCGTTTTCATAAGTGAGCAAACCGGCTAACACGCGGTCGTTATGATCATTTTCCTCTTCTTCTTGGCCAGCACGTTGGAAGGACCAGGTGACACCAGCCTTAAAGCCAGCGATCTTCGGCGTGAAGTAGGTGATGGCGTTATTGGCACGGCTATCGGTAGCAAAGAGACCGGAAATCGTGTAGTCAGCCGTGTAACCGGTTTCAAACGGGTCAGCGTAAGCAATACCCAATGCATACGGAGAGTTCGTAGACATCACCGTACCCATGCGGCCAAAGCCCATTTCACCGTAAGTCTTCGATTGAACGGCCAAAATCATACGGCGGTCAAAGAGCGTGTCGGAAGTCGTGAACTTACCGTCATCGGCATTGAAACCGTTTTCCAAGTAACCGCGGATAGCCCAATCGTTGTTGATTTGTTCACGGATGTTGAAACCGAAACGGGAGCCGCCGTTGGTCATCTTAAAGCTATCGCTGTCACCGGCAATGTCGCTTGAAACATGGGAGTATTCAAGACCAAGGTCAACCTTACCGTAAATTTCAACGTCAGCGGCCATGGCCACAGAGCCGGCCAAACAGGTAGCCACAGCCACCGTCAGTTTGGAATAAGAGAAGGACATCGTATTTCTCCAACCGAGACTTGCGTCACGGAATGTGTTGATATTCAAAATCGCCCTCGCACCTTCGATGGCGACGAAAATCATTTTTCACATTTCAGATAAACCTCGCCCTTGGTTATTTCTCTATATCCGATAACAGATATCCGATAACAGTTAACTGACTTAAAAAATCCTCTGTTGGCGAGCAGTAACATGATTCTCCTTCTGTCGAGGAGATTTTTATGACCGAAAAGCAACGTTGGTTTTACCTGATTCTGTTTTGGATCGTTAACTTCTGTTTAGGCTCTTTTTATGCCTGGAGCATTTACTCAAGTTGGTTGGCTGATTTGTACACTCAAATGGCCGGTCAAACGGTTTCGGTCGCCTCTCTTACTTATATATTCAGTATCGGTGCAGCGCTCAATCCTGTCGCGATGGTGCTGGCTGGCGGTCTGACCGATCGCTTCGGTCCCCGTTTGGTACTTTTCATCGGCGGCATTGTCATGGCTCTTGGCTACTTATTAATGAGTTTGAGCACAGGCCCCATGATGCTTCTTTTAGGTTTCGGTGTTTGCTTAGGTCTTGGTTCGGGCACTTCCGTTATTGCGACGGTTACTTCCGCGGTAAAACTTTTCCCTGATAAGCGCGGTTTTGCCGGCGGCTCCGTCGGCGCTTTCTATGGCATCGGTTCCGTCTGCCTTCCCCCGCTTGCAAACTATTTAGCCGGCAATATCGGTATCTCTTCGACCCTATTCATTTATTCAGTGGCTTGCGCCGTCATCATTTTGGGCTGTGCCTTTTTAATTCGCCTTCCGGCTTCCCGCTCCGCGCAAACCTCTCAGAAGGCTGACAACAATCTTGTTTGGTACCAAATGATTCGTACCGGACGCTTTTGGGCCATGTTCGTGTTGTTCATTGCCGGCACCCTTTCCCCGTTGATGCTTTTTTCGCAAACCGTCACGGTGGCTCAAACGCAAATCGGTTTGAGTATTTCGGTGGCCGTGTTCACCATTTCCGCTTTGGCGCTCGCCAATACCACCGCTCGATTCTTGGGCGGCGCCATTTCCGATAAATTAGGACGAGTCTTTACGTTGGGCTCTGCCGTCGCCTTAGCCATCTTCGGACTCGTTTTACTTAGTTTGGCTGGAATTGGCGATTCGCTACTCTTTTTCGCGGGTCTCGTGTGTATCGGAGCAGGCTTTGGATCCTTTGTCGGTGTTTTCCCTGGTTACACCGCCGAACAATTCGGTCCTGCCAACGCCAGTATGAATTACGGTGTTTTAGCACTGGCATTTTCTGTCTCCGGCATTTTGGGGCCCAATATCATTGCGTTGACAGTCTCCGACGGTCATTACCAAACCGCCTATTTCATCGCCATGATCATCAGTGCGATTGGCCTGGCTGCGGCCTTTGTGTGCCGCAGGCTAGAAGTTCGGCAAGTGCCCTCTAACTCAGTTATCTGACATCACTTGTCGAAGAATTCCCAATAGAGCGAAAAGTTGAGGATTTGTACCATACATCAACCTTTCTTCTCTACTTAAGGAGACTTCTATCATGTCTTTGACGTTCTGGGCCGCACTTGTCATTGTTGCGCTCACCTTGGTCGCTTTGGTTAAGCGCTACGAAACACGCCTGGTGTTGTGTGTCTCGGGTTTGCTGATGTGCATCATCTCGCTCGATCCGATGGCCGCCTACAATCAGTTTGCGAAGTCTATGACCACGGGCAATCTCATTCAGTCGATTTGCTCGGCCATGGGTTTTGCTTTCTTGGTTAGCTACACCAAGTGTGACATTCACTTGGTTCAACTGCTCACCCGTCCCATGAAGTCCTTGGGACTATTTTTGATTCCATGCTGCACGCTCTTGACGGCCGTCATCAATGCGGCCATTCCTTCGGCAGCAGGCTGCGCTGCCGCCGTCGGCGCCACTTTGATTCCTTTGATGATCCGCTCGGGCATCACGCCTGCCGGCGCCGGTGCCGCTGTTTTGGCAGGCACCTACGGCTCCAACTTCAACCCCGGCGGCGCTCACCCGGTCATGATTTCCGGTATGGCCGGCATTGAACCCATGGAATTCATTATCGAAAATGCCTTCACTTACAGCGTATTGAGTCTTGTCGGCGCTTTGATGATCACGGTTGTCGAAGTGTTCTTGCGTGACCATAAGGGTTCGGGCGATTTGGGCAACATCCAAACCGATACCACGGGCGGCATCACCAAGGTCAACATCCTTTATGCCTTGGCTCCGATGGTTCCTCTGGTCATCTTGCTCTTGGGCAACACCTATGTTCCCGCCATCGAAATGGGCGTGGCGCAAGCCATGTTAATCGGCGTCACCTACACGATGATTGTCACGCGCATTAATCCGCAAAATGCCTTTAAGGAATTCTTTAACGGCGCGGGCAAAGGTTACGGCAATGTGCTCGGCATCATTATCTCTGCGGGCGTCTTCGCCGCAGGTCTTCGTGAAGCGGGCGTTGTAGACGCCTTAATTGAAGCGCTCAAACATGCCAACGAATATGCCCGTGTCGGCGGTGCCTTGGGAACCTGGGCCATGGCTGTTTTGATGGGGTCGGGCGATGCCGCCACGTTTGCTTTCAATGAAGCCGTGACACCTCACGCCGCTGAATTCGGTATGACGATTTCTGAATTGGGCAACACCGTTATGTGTGCTGCTCAATTAGGCCGCACCATGAGTCCGATTGCCGGTGTGGTGATTTTATTGGCCGGTATGTCGCAAGTTTCTCCGATCGATTTGGTGAAACGCACCGCCGTCCCAATGATTACAGCTTGGTTCATCCTGATCCTTTTCCTGTAATCAAAACAGTTTTATCAACCGTAGTAACTCCCTGAGGGTTTCGGGCAACCTCAACGAGGTTGCCCACTTTTTAACGAGGTATGAAAATGAACGAAGCCTATACCACTGAAATGGTCCAATTTCGCCGTCGTATTCATAAGCGCCCCGAAGAAGGCTGGACAGAATTTGAAACGATGAATATCGTTGTAAACCGCCTTCGCGAATTGGGTTTCAAGGTCGTAATGGGAACAAAAGCCGTTAATCCGAACTTTGTGATGGGCCGCAACCCTGAACTCGTGGCCAAAGCGATGCAACGCGCTAAAGACCATGGGGTCAGCCAAGCCTTTTTGGATGAAACGGAAGGCTATACGGGCTGCGTCGGTATTTGGGAAACCGGCCGCCCGGGTCCTGTCACGTTATTTAGACACGACATGGACTGCGTCTTGGTTCAAGAAAGCCACGACGCTCAACACGAATCGGTCGCTGGCGGTTATTGCTCTGAACGAGACGGCCTCATGCACGCTTGCGGTCATGACGGTCATACCTCTGTCGGCTTAGGCGTGGCTCACTGGATCGCCGATCATAAAGATGAATTGTGCGGCACGATCAAGTTACTCTTTCAGCCGGCCGAAGAAGGCACACGCGGCGGTTTGCCCATGTCTGAAAGCGGTCTTTTGGATGATGTCAACTACATCATTTGCTGCCACATCGGTACAAATTGCCAATTGGGTGAAATCGGTATTTGCCGCAAAGGCTTTTTAGCGACCGCCAAGATGGATTTGACATTCACGGGAACACCGGCTCATGCGGGCTCTGACCCGGAAAAAGGTCGCAGCGCCCTTCTGGCAGCCTGTAATGTCGCCACGACACTGGCGGGTATTCCGAGAAGCGGCCAGGGTGATACGCGCATCTCGATCGGTAAATTAAGTGCCGGCGAAGGCCGCAATGTGGTGCCGGTTCACGCTCAAATGCAAATCGAAGTGCGAGGCCAAACCGAAGCTGTCAACCAATACATGGTCGACAATGTTGAACGCATCGTCAAGGGTGTTTCCGAAGCCTATGGCGTGGACTACACGATTGAAAAGGTCGGTGCAGCGACAAACTTAGAAACTTCACCCGAAGTTTCCGATACCTTGGAAGAAATCGCAAAGACCATTCCCTTTGTTAAGCGTTTGGTGCCCAGTGACGGCATTTCCGGTTCTGAAGACTGCACGTGGTTAATCCGTAAGGTCCTCTCTCATGGCGGCAAAGCCGGCTTCTTTATTTTCGGCTGCAATCAAACCGGCCACCACAAGGGCACGTTTGAAATTCAAGACGAACAAAGCTTGCCCGAAGCGTTTGAAATGCTGACGCGCTTCTTGTTAATTAAGAATAAGGCCGCATAATCCGTCCATCAATAAGGGGAGTCGTTTTTAATATCGATTCCCCTTCTTTTCACTTAAAGCAAAATATTGTTTTATTTATCGCAACACTTCGTAGTGACAATAGTCCGTGATGGTCGTCAAGTAGCGCAATTCCACTAAATTATCATTGATATCGAATGCCTGACTTTGTTGGATAATCGCTGGATAAGGCACCGGCACACCGGCAGACTTTGCTTGTTCTGCGTTTAAAAGCGCTGCCTTTAAGATGTCTCTTCTATGAAGAATCGTGATATCAAACTCTCTTTGATAAAAGGCGTACAGACTATTTTTCTGTCCCAAAAAACGCTCTCGAGTCAGTCCCGGGAAAAAGCGTTTGCGTAGGAAAAGCTCGTCAAAGCAATCCACCTTGTCTTTATTTTCCAGTTGACTGTAGTGTTGACGTTTAATGTGAATGATTACTTCTGTCGTATCGGTGATGCCCATCAGGTGACAGACGCGCGGTGTCGGCGCAATCTCTTCATAATCCGTCATGCGGACATAGGTCTTCCATTTTTGAGCGGGATCATCGGCTTTGATCGGAACAAACTTGGAGTAAAACGCATCAAACTCCGCTTCGTAGCTACTCACATAGGTTCCCTTACCCTGTTTTCTGACGAGAAACCCTTCTTGAACCAATTCTTTTAAAGCTCGACGAATCGTCCCTTGACTGACATTGAAAATCTTTGCGAGCTCAATCTCATTGGGCAACACATCATCATGGTGCCAAACACCCTGTTGGATTTTTTTAATGATGGAAGCTTTAACTTGTTCAAAAAGCGGAGAGCGCGAGGGGAAAAATCCGCTCTTTTCATCGGGCAGTACTACCTTTTCAAACATGACCGGACACCTCAAAGAGAGAGTATTGATGAATATATGTATTCTTATGTTTTATATAGCGCCTTGTCCATTAAAACGACTGTTTTTCTTTCTGTCAACTTGTTTTTGCATGAATGCTACACAGATGTCTTTAATCAGTTAACTGACATCTGACAGCCAATCTAGAACTACTACCCATTCATTCAAAAAGGCATTGCTTTTAACCTTTCATGTCGACACGGACAGCATTTTGTTCGGTTCCTTTCTCAAATTCCGGAGGTCTAAATGTCCTACACTGTAATTGTCAGTATCGTGATCGTCTGCTTGACGATTTACGGTCTGATCAAACGCTATGAAACACGTATGGTGTTGATTGCGGCAGGCTTGATTATGGCCATTGCTTCGCTTGAGCCGCTCACCGCCTTCCAACAATTTGATAAATCAATGACCAATGCCTCATTGATTATCGCCATTTGCTCGGCTATGGGTTTTGCCGGCGTTATTTCTCTGACAAAGTGCGATGTCCAATTGGTCGCCCTCTTAATGAAGCCGTTACGCAGCATGGGTATTTTCCTCTTGCCTGCCAGTATGGCTGTTGCTTCTTTCTGCTCAGTGGCCATTCCTTCCACGGCGGGCTTGTGCGCCGCAGTCGGCCCGACTTTGATTCCGATTTTGGTGCGCGCCGGCTTTAAGCCCGCGATCGCCGCAAGCTGCTTGGTTGCTTCTTCGTTTGGTGCCTTCTACAACCCCGGCGTCTCTCACGACGTTTTCGTTGCCAAGATGGCCAACATGGAAGTAATGGATTTGATTTCGGCGATGTCCACAAAACTTCTGATCATCGTTGTGGCCTTCATGGTCATGCTGACGATCGTCTGCATTGTCTATAAGGACTATAAGCGCCCGGAAAAAGGAGCCGTTGCTGAAAATAACGGTGAACAAAGGGCATCGAATTTACCTGAAAAGATTAACCTTGCCTACGCTATCGCTCCGCTTGTTCCGATCGCCTTGTTGCTGCTTTGCACGCTCTACTTCAATGTGAAGATCTCTGTGGCCACGGCTATGTTGATCGGTGCCATTTATGCTTTGGCTGTGACGAGAACGAGCCCGGCTGAATGCACGAAGAAATTCTTCGACGGCATGGGCAGCGGCTACGCCAAGATCCTCGGTATCATCATCGCTGCCGGCGTATTTGCGGCCGGTCTGCGCGCGGCCGGCGTCATTGATATTTTGATTAACTTCCTTCAAAACTCCAGCGAATGGGCCAAGATCGGCGGCAGTGTCGGTCCCTTCCTCCTAGGTGTTTTGACGGGTTCGGGCGACGCAGCAGCCTTTGCCTTTAACGAAGCGGTCACACCTCATGCCGCCTCCTTCGGTATGACCATCCCTGATTTGGGTATGCTCGCTGCTATCACTGGCGGCATCGGCCGTACGGCCTCTCCCTTGGCAGGCGGCGTGATTTTGGTCGCAGGCCTTGCCGGCGTCAATCCGATGGAAATCGTAAAGCGCACAGCTCCCGCCTGTATCGTCTTGATGATTGTGACCTATATCGTTTTCTAATCTAATCATCAAACCATTATCAAAACGCCGATATCATCTCGATGTCGGCGTTTTTTATAAGACAGTTATTTTGTTTTTTCAAAATGCTGATAGTCTTTTCGCGTTTTCCAGTCTCCGCCCCACTCAAAGCCTCTTTTCTTAAACGCTTGAACACACAAATCATCGGCGCTGATCTTATAGAGAAACTTTTGTTTTCGATCGGCATATAGCAGGCCGGCTTTGGGACTCACAAGCGTTCCTTTATTTGTTTTGACGACATAGGGGTTATAGAGCGGATTAATATCGACAGCCATTCCGTGGCTGTGATTCGACAACACTTGAGTACCTTGAACAAATCTGAAATTGAAGGCCGAAGAATTGTTGTCACTCATGGATTTTTCGTCATCGGCTCTGTAATTATCAATTAAGACCATTTTTTCAATCGGATAGCGATTTTCAAAAAGGATTTTGAAAACGTCTAAAACATCCTGACTGATAGCCCGATTGACAACCATTTCGCCTAAACGGATGTAACCATCCGCAGTGTAATGTAGCACTTTCAGATAGCGCAATTTTTCTCGAGAAACCGTGCAATTGGATGGATACGATTTTCCTTTCATCCGACTAAAGATTTCGTCTGAAATTAGTGAAGCTGAAAAGCACTGTTGATCGCAAAAAGCGCGCACTCCTTCTTCGGAAACAAAAGAAGCGGCTTGCCAATGACTTATTTTTGATTCATCGGCAAGTAAGCTTTCTAAGCTTTGCGCATTGACAAGAAAAGATAGGGAAACAAGAGGAAAAAAGAGAATCCTATTTAAACTAATCATCGCCATATCTGAAACATCGACTATTGATTGCCCCAAACGCTAACTCAGCTTTTTTAGACCGCGTACACAATAAAAGCAACTCCTGTTTTAGCTACTCCACATAGCACTCATCGGGATAGCCCAGAAACCATCTGCTTGTCGAAAGATCTTATCTCCTGGATAAAGAACCACCCCGATAAACTTGGTTCCCTTAAATGCCTCTTTAAACTTTTTTAAACCTTTAAAGTCATCCGGTTTGAGCGTTTCTCGAGATTTAACTTCTAGACCTAACAATTCACCTCGATCATTTTCAACGAGAAAATCCACTTCAGCATCTTCATTGGCCCGATAATGGAATAAGCGCCAATCCGTATGGGTATCCATTTCCGGCGCAATTTGTCCGTAAACCCATGTTTCCACAAGGCGACCGAACTGTTGTTCCTGCAATGTTGTTCCTTTGAGCAAAGTTTCCGCATGGCGAATATTGAGCAAATGGCAAACCAAACCACTATCGGCCATCACTAATTTAGGTTTTTTCCTCAGCCCTGCAATTGGATTAAATGTCCAAGCTGGTATTTCATCTAGAAGAAACAATGTTTCCATTCCAGAGCAATATTTGTCCATGGTGTCCCGGCTAACGAGAGTTTCCTGCGCTAGTTCGCCGACATTCTTAATCGCGCAGGAAAAAAAGGCCATCGCCTGAAGCGCTTGCAAAACAGTATTCGGTTTAACTCTAATGGTTGAGCTGAGACTCAAATCTCTCATAATTTGGTTTTGTATGTACATTGAAAACCAAACACTTAAATGCTCTTGTGGGAAATGTTGAACTTCCGGGAATCCTCCCCTAAGCATTAAGTCGAAAAGCTTCATTTTTCCCAGGGCTTCCACCCTGTCATTAGGGGAAAAGCTTTCTGAAAAAAGTTTTTGCAAAAAATTAGGAGAAACTCCCCGGATTTCCGCCTGAGATAGCGGCCGCATTCGAATCACTGCCGCACGACCTGCTAAAGACTCCGTTGCATTTGGAATTTTTCGATAATCCGCCGATCCTGTTAAAACGAATTGGCCGGGTTGGGAATTTTTATCAACTATTCGTTTGATTCCAAGAATCAAGTTGGGAGCCCTTTGAATTTCATCAATAATCACTGTATCTTCAGAAAACTGTTTAAGATAAAACTCTGTGTCTTGGGAAGCCAATAATTCGTTTTCGTCATCCAATGTTCTATATAACGCCTTGATTTGGGCATTCTCTAACATCGTTGATTTCCCGCTCTGTCTAGCCCCCAGCACGCAAACAACTCTCATTAATTTGACATACTTTTTTAGAGTCTCTTCAGCCCAACGTCTATAAAAAGTTTCCATAATGCTGTTAACCATAGGTAGAAAAATTACTAATTAAATTTTATATTTTTTACTAAATTTATTCTATATTTTTTACTAAAATTATTTATTATTTTTTACTAAAATACATCGTATCTATTTGTTTCATTTATAAAAATTAATATTTATTTTTAATATCGTTTTTGAGATATTAAAGGCAAAAAAGCTTTCAAATGGAGGCGCCCACTGCGGTAAAGAAGGGCTGATTGCGCGGATTCCAGCTAGCCACATACAAATCCGGATCGAACCAGAACCAACCGATCACCGACAAAATCAGCACCGGAATGATCACACACCAGACAGCCACCGCGCTCAATTTGCCGGTGATGCTCGCTCCCAAGAAATTGGAAGCCGTGCAGACCCAAAGCACAACAATCGTGGCAATGCAGACCTGAATCGGAGAAAGTTCAACTTCAAAGAAACTTGCCCATAGCCCACACAGGTAATGGCGATTGCGATGTTGGCAAAAAGAAGAGAAACACCGTAGGTGTAGTTGGCCATAAAGTTGCCAGACTTACCGAACGCATATTCGGAGTAGCCGCCCATACCGGGACGCTTACTAAACATACCGCATTTGGCAAAAGCGTATGCCAAACAAAGCGAGCCAACAGCCGTCACCAACCACGACAAAATGGAAATCGTACCAACCTCGGCTAATGTGGTGGGCAACATCTCAATGCCTGATCCCATCATGTTGATGGCCGTTAGAAACGTCAACTCAAAGACGCTCATCTTTGCTCTCGATTGAGACAAAAGAAACCTTACGGACCGAAGGCAAACACCTTCGGCCGTCTATTTTTGATTGAATTCTTGTGGAGCACTAAATCAGGCTTTTTCTTTAATCACGTAGCCGTACGCACGCTTTCTGCCGTCAGCGTCCTGCTGGATATAAACGCCTTGAAGTTCGGGTGAAAAGCCCGGCATGCGGTTGATGCCTTCTTCAAGTGCCAAGAAGTATTGCAACACCGCGTCACCCCAAACCTCACCCGGCACACAACAAAGCACGCCCGGCGGATAAGGCAGAGCACCTTCTGCAGCAATGCGGCCTTCGGCCTTTTCAAGCGGCACCAATTCCACATGACCGCGGATGAATTCAAAGTGAGCCTCCTGCGGCTGCATGGCCATCTTCGGAAAATGAGCCTTGCGGAACATTTCCTTTTGTAATTGCTTCACATTGCGGCTTCTGTAGAAATCGTGCATTTCTTGGCAAAGCTGACGGATGGTGTAACCACGATAGCGTTCTTCATTGGCCGAATAGACACTAGGCAAGACTTCAGACAACGGGGCGTCAGCATCAAGCAACTCTTCAAAGCGCTTGATTTGAGTGACCAAATGCGTCATCTTCGCCATATCTTCGGCGGGAGTCATTAAGAAAAGAATGGAATTTAAGTCACACTTTTCAGGGATAATGTTGTTTTCACGCAGGTAGTTGGCAAGAATAGTTGCCGGTACGCCAAAATCATCATATTCACCGGTTTCGGTGTTGATCCCCGGCGTCGTTAAAAGGAATTTACAGGGGTCAACAAAATATTGGTGTTCGCCATAGCCTTCAAAAGCGTGCCACTTTTCACCGGGCTTAAAATCAAAAAACTTCAAATCACAAGCCATTTCTTCGGTGTTAAAGCTTTCCCACGGACGGCCATCCACCATACTGGGCACAAAGGGGCGAATATGGTGGCACGTCTTTATAAGTAATTTTCTGGCTTCAATCCCCACCTTGACACAATCAAGCCACAAGGCCTTGCCCAACTCCCCTTCATGCATCTTGGCGTTAACATCCAAAGCGGCAAAAAGCGGATAGAAGGGACTCGTGGAAGCATGCATCATAAAGGCGTTATTTAAACGCTTGTGGGGCACATAGCGATCCTGCCCCTTGATGTGGCTGTCCTTTTTGTGAATTTGAGAAGTTTGTGAGAAACCGGCTTGCTGCTTATGAACCGATTGCGTCACAAAGATACCGGGATCTTCGGGGCCAAGTTCAAGAAGCAGCGGCGAGCAGTCCTTCATCATCGGGATAAATTGCTCGTAGCCCACCCAGGCAGAGTCAAAAAGGATGTAGTCACAGAGATGACCGATGGAGTCAACCACTTGGCGAGCGTTATAGATTGTGCCGTCATAGGTGCCCAATTGGATCACAGCCAAGCGGAAGGGGCGTTTTTGATCGGCTTTTTCAGGAGCGACTTCACGCACCAAACCGCGCAAATACTCTTCATTGAAGCAATGAGCATCAATGCCACCGATAAAGCCATAGGGATTGCGGGCTGTTTCAAGATAAACAGGGGTTGCGCCAGCTTGAAGCAATGCGCCGTGATGGTTGGATTTATGATTGTTACGGTCAAAAAGCACTAAATCGCCCGGAGCTAAAACGGCATTCAACACGACTTTATTTGAAGCCGACGTGCCGTTTAAAACGAAGTAGGTTTTATCAGCGTTATAAATTTTAGCGGCCGCTTTTTGCGCGGCGCACGGGGCGCCTTCGTGAATCAGCAAATCGCCCATGGAAACGTCAGCATTACAAAGGTCAGCACGGAAAATAGATTCGCCGAAAAAATTGTAGAAAGCGCGACCTGCCGGGTGGCGACGGAAGAACGCGCCCCCCTGGTGCCCCGGACAGTCAAACTGAAGGTTGCCCGCTTGAACATACTTTTCAAGGCTGCCAAAGAATGGCGGCAGTAACTGTTCTTCATACTTTTGAGCCGCGTTATCGACTTGACGCCCATAAAAAGCTTTGTTGGTCGGATTGGTATCCATCACGCCATAAAGTTGTCCGACCGGCAATTGAGTTTGATTATCGGCCACGGCAAACACCGGAATTCCCAAGTGAAGGGACTGCACCTCTTCGAGCTTGCCGGCCCGAATGTCTTCGCTACTTAATACAACCGCAGACACTTCCATCCAGTCAGCCCCCTTTACGAGAACTTGCTCACGAATGGATTCAAAAACATCTTCCAAGCCAGCGCTTACGGCAACTTTTAATTGTTTCATAATTGGTTATCCTTAGAAAAATTCCATCACTGCGCGTTGCTCAACACCTTTTAAGGAGGTTTCCCCATTCACTAAACACCGTTTATTCGATGCTCTTGGGCAACATTAGCCGTAACAGAATCAAATTTTATATGGTGGAAGTTTGACGAGAGAAATTTCGTCAATTCAGCCCTAACGATGCGGGCCTAACCAAACGTGGCGGAAGAATCGTTGGAGGAGGCGGAAAAACGACAATAGCTAAAGCAAGAGCGACAGCTAAAACACGTAATGTGCCGTATTCGACGAATCACAGCATTTTGCACCCAGTGATTCACATGCATTTTGGTTCTCCTAAATGCAATCTCCCCTATACTTCGTTAATGTATTTTTACATCAACGTTTTTCATTTTTACATAAAAATTCTTTAAAAACAAACAACAGTATCGATATTCGTTTAGCAAAAAAATCCCCATCCATCAGGACAGGGATTGGCAATGTTGGCTGAAAAATATTCTTACTGGACGTCTTCTTCGTCTGCAGTAACCGTCCTCACGACGTAGAGCTTATCGTTTTCACGAACTTTTTCTGCCACTTTGAAAGTGATATCCATTCCCTTTTGAATGTTTTCAACCGCTACGTCATCAACAAGAATTTTTTCAGGCGTTACGTACACAGCTCCGGTTGTCGGTCCCGTGATTAAAAGCTTTTCTCCAAGTTTAAAGTTTTGCGCCTGAACCAAAAATTCAGCCACACCTAATTTAGAGTAATACTTTAAGCACTTGCCCGTATAAAACTTCTTTTCCGTCGCTCTTGAGCCATAGTGCTCGGTGAGTTCACCGACGGGCTGTCCCAGATAAAAACCATCCCAAAAGCCTCGATTAAAAACCGTCGCCAGCCGCCCGTCCCATGACTGAGAGAGCTCCTCACTCCAACGATCTTCGGCGATAGCCTTTAACGCTTCGTCGTAACACTCAACGACCGTGCGAACATACTCCGGTCCCCGTGCCCGTCCTTCAATTTTGAAAACCCGAACGCCCGCTTTCACCATTCTGTCCAAGAATCCGATGGTCTTCAGATCTTTCGGACTCATGATGTATTCATTGTCAATTTCAAATTCAATATCGCGCTCCTTATCTTTCGCGATGTAGGAACGACGACAGGTTTGAATGCAACTGCCGCGATTGGCGCTGTAACCACGGGTGGAAAGACTCAGGTAACACTTGCCACTCACCGCCATGCAAAGCGCGCCGTGGCAGAACATTTCAATACGAACCAAGTTGCCTGAAGGACCGCAAATTTTTTCATCCTGAATGGCTTTGGAAATGGCTATCACCTGCTTGAGCGTCAGTTCACGAGCTAAAACCACAACATCTGCGAACTGAGCGAAAAAGCGAAGTGACTCGACGTTGGAAATGTTTAATTGCGTCGACAGGTGAACTTCAAGGCCAATTTGCCGACAGTAGCTCATGACCGCGACGTCCGAGGCAATGATTGCGTCAATCCCCGCCTCTTTAGCCGCCTCTAAAATTTCACGCATCAAGGGACGTTCTTCATCGTAAATGATGGTATTGACCGTCAGATAACTCTTGATACCGTGTTCACGGCAAATCCCCGCAATTTCTTTTAGATCGGCAATCGTAAAAGTTTTTGCAGAATGGGCACGCATATTGAGATTTTCTACCCCAAAATAAACGGCATCAGCGTGGGCTTGGATGGCTGCGTAAAGGGACTCTCTCGAACCCACCGGGGCCATGATTTCAAAATCACTTCGTTTAAGCATTGCTTTCAATCCTAAAATCCTGAAGCAGGTTGACGCTCAAAATCAAGCACCATGTCATACCAAGCGGCTCCCCCATGAACAGAGGCTGAAAGCCCTTTGTTCACAAAACCGAATTGCTCATAAAAAGCAATCAGTCCTTCTTTACAAGTCAAAATCAAGCCACGACGGTTTTCGTTGCGAGCCTTCTCAATCATTTCCATCATCAACAATGAGGCGTAGCCACGATGTCTTTTCTGAGGCAATACAGCCAAACCGAACACGCTTTGCAAGGCACCGTTGGGGTTATGCAGTGACGCATCTTCGTAGAGATCATCGGTAATCGTTTGCTGATCGGTCACCATGCCGTCAATGAGGCCGCAGATGCGACCGTCCTCTTCCAACACAATGAAGCAGTCGGCAAAAACCGCCAGACGCTTTTTAAAATTTTCCAAACTGCAAGCTTCCGCGGGCGGGAAAGAAGCACTTTCCACCCCTGCCAAAGCCTCTGCATCGTCAATCGTTGCATAACGAAGCTGAATCACGCTCTAAGCTCCTAAAAAAGAAGCGCCCGGGGTCGACAGGGCCTGGGCGCCGCGGGCGGTCAAAACTGCCCGAATTCAAATCAAAGATTATTTTTTCCACTTACCGTGTACAAGCACCACGCGATAGCCATCGGCATCTTCATAGGCCACACAAGGCCATTTTCCGTTGACATACTGCACGGGCGGTGTCACCTGAGGCACACCGGCTTGGAACATGGCCGCCAACCGAGCGCTCCAATGTTCTTCCTCTTCAATACAAAAGACCCGATAATGCTCAGCCGACGGCGCACGCGGAGCGCCTTCACTGCCTCTGACCTGAGAAAATTCAAACTGATACGGCCAATCCTTATGACCCAAGAGCACGGTGTCCATGCCGTCAACATTTTCACTGCGATCGAGTACTTCAAAACCCAAACCGTCACGATAAAAAGGCAACAACAATTCAATATCTTTTGTTTGGCGAGACAGACGTAATTTCGGATAAGCCGTCATGTTTCGAACTCCTAATAAACTGTGCGATTGTCAAAGTAACGGATTTATTATAGACGCTGCCACTGCTTTTTTCGCTCTTTTGACCGCGTTTTTGCCTAGAAAAAGCGTAGGAAAAACAAAACGTTTTTATTAAAATGAGTAGTTTCAGAGAATTCTTTTGAAGGACGCCGGAATTGAAACTGACCGTCAAGATCCAATCTATTGAAAAAATCAACTCACAAGCACTCATCATCGGCTTGTTTGAAAAGACAAAGACCACTCGCTCTGAGAGCAAAGTCGTGGGGCTCGATCAGTCCATCAGCGACATGGTGTCTGTTGATGGTTTTAAAGCCGGGCTCGGCGAGGTGACGCGCGTGTTGCGCCCGATGGGAATGTCTGCCCGAGAATTGATTTTGGTCGGTCTGGGACCACAGGAAAAGTTTGACGAAGATGCGTTCACACGCGCCGCACGGGCTGCGTTGGCCGCCACCCGAGCTGAATCGGTTTCAGTTTTACTGTCCGATTGGTGTTTAGAAAATAAGACCGAAGAGTGGTCCGTTTTACAACTGGCGATCGTCGCCGGCACTGCTTTTGAACCGCTCACGGAAGAAAACAGAAAACTATTGGAAAAGCGCCATGTCAACATTATCGTCAGACAAAAAGGCATCGCGTTAACCCAAACGGCCGAGATCGGTCAAGCGATTGCATCGGCCATCAATCGTGCAAAAGTTTGGGGAAATCTTCCTGCCAATATCTGCACGCCATCGTATCTGGCCGATGAAGCAAAGAAACTCGCCTCCGTCAAAGGTGTCACCGTTAAGATTCATGATGAAAAAGCCGCTCGAAAAATCGGAATGAATGCCTTCCTTGCCGTGGCGCAAGGTTCCCGTGAAGCCCCGCGCTTTATTGAACTGCACTATAGCGGCGCAGGCAAAACCGAATCGCCCGTCTGCTTGGTTGGCAAGGCAATCACTTTGGATGCCGGCGGTCTGTGCCTTAAACCTTCAGCGCATATCACTGAGATGAAGTTTGATATGGCTGGCGGCGCAGCGGTTTTAGCTGTTTTTGAAGCGATCGCCAAAGAAAAGTGGCCGATCAATCTTGTGGCTTTAATTCCTGCCTGTGAAAATTTACCCGATGGCGCAGCCTACAAACCCTCCGACGTTATCAAGACACTTTCGGGCAAAACCGTAGAAATCACCAATACCGATGCTGAAGGTCGATTGATTTTGGCCGATGCCCTGACATACGCCTCGCGCTTTGAGCCGCAAGCCATTATTGATGTGGCGACGCTCACCGGTGCCGTTCAAGTGGCCTTGGGTTCGGATATCAGCGGTCTTTTTGTCAACGACCCCGTTTTGTGTGACATGGTAGAAACCTCTGCCGATGTCGCTCACGACCCTGTCTGGGCTCTGCCCTTTGGCGGCCGCCGCTTTAAAGAATTAATTAAGAGCAATGTTGCCGATTGCGTTAACACCGGCCCGCGCGGAGTGGGCGGATCCTGCGTAGCCGCAACATTTTTAAGCCAATTTGTCGACGATGAAACACCGTGGGCTCACCTTGACGTGGCTGCTACAGCTTATAAGTCCGGTAAAGACGCGCACAGCACCGGTCGTCCCGTGGCGCTTTTGATGATGCTTTTGCACCAAATGGCCAGCGTCGCTGAGTAAAAAAGAAATGGCGCAACGAATCGACTTTCACTTTAACGTTCCCAACAGGCTGCTTTACGCCTGCCGGGTTGTACGCAAAGCACGTGCCAACAACATGACGGTGGCCGTGTGGACGCGCGATGCGCATAGGCTTGATTTCTTTGTCCGTCAACTCTGGAGTTTCGAGCCGACGGGTTTCTACCCCCACGTTGCCGCCGATGATGAATTGGCGGCCGAAACGCCGATTGTTTACCACACGGACGAAAAGCTCTTGCCTGCTCGAGATGTTTTGTTATTGCTCGATGATGAAGTTCCCGATGACTGGAAGAGTCTCTTTAGCCGTTTTGGGCGGGTGATTGATATCGTCGGGGCGGCAGAGTCTGAGCGGCAGCCTGCGCGCGAGCGTTTTAAGATTTACCGGTCGGCGGGGCTGGCTCCCGTCGCCCATGACCAAGGAGCACAACACGCATGACCAATGAATTACTGCGAAAAGAGCCCACCATCGCCCATCACGATGACATCCCCGTTCTGAACGACCGGATCAATGTCTCGTGGGAAAAACTAAGCCGTGTGCTTGAACCGGTCGGCATGCCCGGTCATGGCCAAAACGCCTCTTCGCTGTCCGATCAAGAAATGGCGTTGGTGCTCGCGGGCGACCGAATCGCCGAGAATGTATCGGCACAGATGGACGACATTTTAAGTATGGCTATTAACAATAGTTACCATCGTCTGCGCGCTGACCTGACCAATCAATTACGGGCCGCCGTCAAAGAAGCGGTTCATGAAGAGATTGAAAAAATCGTACAATCCGACAAACGTTCCAATTTGTCGTAACGAACACCGAATTTGTAAAAACTTTAGTTTTGAAAGATTGAAAAATGAGTACTGAAGAACTTGCCAAGAGCTTTGAACCGGCACAAATTGAAAAGCGCTGGTACGAAACGTGGGAAAAGCGCGGCTACTTTGCCGGCAAACTTGACCCCACGAAATCTTCCTTCAGCATCCAGCTGCCCCCGCCCAACATCACGGGCATTTTGCACATGGGGCACGCTTTTAACCAGACGGTGATGGATACGCTTGTGCGCTACCACCGTATGAAAGGCTACAACACGACTTGGGTCCCGGGTACCGACCACGCCGGTATTGCCACGCAAATTGTTGTTGAACGTCAGCTTGAAAAAGAAGGACTGAATCGCCGCGATATGAAGCGTGAAGACTTCATTGCGCGCGTGTGGGAATGGCAAAAGTTCTCGGGCGGCACGATTTTGCAGCAGATTCGCCGCATGGGCGACTCGGTTGACTGGGATCGTCTGTACTTCACCATGGACGAAAAACTCTCCAAGGTGGTCGTGGATACATTCGTCAAACTCTACAACGACGGTTTGATCTATCGCGGCACTCGTTTGGTGAACTGGGATCCGAAGCTGCAAAGCGCCGTGAGCGACCTGGAAGTCGAAAGCGTTGAAGAAAACGGGCACCTTTGGGAAATCCGCTACCCGGCCGCCGACGGCGGTGAGGGCGTTGTGGTGGCAACCACCCGTCCGGAAACACTTTTCGGCGACCAAGCCGTGGCCGTGCACCCGGAAGATGAACGCTATCAATCGCTTATTGGCAAAGAATTAGTTCTGCCGCTTTGCAACCGCACCATCCCGGTAATCGCTGATGAATACGTTGATCGTGAGTTTGGCTCCGGTTGCGTAAAGATCACCCCTGCGCACGACTTTAACGACTTTGCAGTCGGTCAGCGCCACAACCTTACGCCGATGTCGGTTTTAACCAAGACCGCCAAGATGAATAACAATGTCCCGGAAAAATACCGCGGCATGGATCGCTATGAAGCTCGTAAGGCGGTCATCAAGGACTTGGAAGCTCAAGGACTTTTGGTGGGCATTAAGGATCACAAGCACATGGTGCCGAGAGTCTCCCGTACGGGCGAAGTGGTTGAACCGATGTTGTCCGAACAGTGGTACATGGCCATGAGCAAACCGGCTCCCGCCACGGCCCACTTCCCCGGCAAATCCATCGGTGAAATCGGTCTTGAGGCCGTTGAGTCCGGTGAAGTCAATATTCAGCCCAAAGAATGGCGCGGTGTTTATCGTCAGTGGCTTGAAAACATTCAAGACTGGTGCTTGTCTCGTCAGCTTTGGTGGGGTCATCAGATTCCGGCCTGGTACGACGAAAAAGGCAACGTTTACGTTGCTCATAACGAAGAGGAAGCTCAGGCTCAGGCCGGAGCCGGCGTGAAGCTGACGCGTGATGAAGATGTTCTAGATACGTGGTTCTCTTCTGCCATGGTCCCCTTCTCCACCCTTGGCTGGCCCGATAAGGAAAAGATGGCTAGCGAAGGCTATGATCTTTTCTTACCGAGCTCCATGCTCGTGACGGGCTATGACATCATCTTCTTCTGGGTTGCCCGTATGGTGATGATGACTCGTTACTTCACGGGCCGAGTCCCCTTCAAGGGTGTTTACCTGCACGGCTTGGTGCGTGACGCTGAAGGCAAGAAGATGTCTAAGAGCGAAGGCAACACGCTTGACCCGCTCGACATCATGGACGGCATTGATCTCGAAAGCCTGGTGAAGAAAAACACGCGCGGCTTGCGTCAGCCGGAAAAGGCTCCGCAGGTTGAAAAGAAACTTCGCAAAAATTATCCCAACGGCATTGCCCCGCACGGCGCCGATGCCTTGCGCTTCACCATGGCCGCCTACGCCACGCTTGGCCGCAACATCAACTTTGACTTGCGCCGCGCTGAAGGCTACCGCAACTTCTGCAATAAACTTTGGAACGCCACACGCTTTGTGCTTATGAACGTTCAAGGCAAGGACTGCGGATTGGATGCCAGCCTGCCGCAAGAACGCTCTTTCGTGGACGAATGGATTCTTCGTGAATTGGACCGCACGATTGGCGAAGTGGAAAAAGCCTTTGCGGAATGGCGTTTGGATAATGCCGCCAACGCTATCTACTCCTTCGTTTGGGATCAATACTGCGACTGGTATCTGGAATTATCTAAGGTGCAGCTTGCTAACGGCACCGAAGCCCAGCAACGCGCCACGCGTCATACCTTGATCACGGTGTTGGAAGCCGTGCTTCGTTTAGCTCATCCGATTATTCCGTTTATTACGGAAGAGTTGTGGCAAAAAGTGAGCGTTGTGGCCGGTACCCGCAACGAGGACGAAGAAACCAGCGTGATGATTCAAGATTATCCGCAAGCCTCTTTTGCCGGTGAAGATACCGGAGCCGATCATAAGATGGCGCTCACAAAGCAAATGATTGACGCGGTTCGCAACCTGCGTGGCGAAATGCAGCTCTCGCCCTCTCAACGCATCCCGTTGGCCGTTCAAGGCAATGAAGATGTGTTGAAGACGGTGGCCCCGTACATTATGCATTTGGCTCGCGTCAGTGAAGTGACGATTTGCGAAGACATCAATAAGGCAAACGAAGGCTCGATCGCCCCGGTTGCTATTGTTGAAGACTATAAACTCATGCTGGTTGTGAAAATTGACGTGGCCGCTGAACGTGAACGTTTAGGTAAGGAAGCCGCTCGCTTAGAAGGCGAAATCGCCAAAGCCAATGCCAAGCTTTCGAACGAAAAATTCACGGCTCGCGCCCCGGAAGCAGTCGTCAATCAAGAACGTGAACGCCTGGCAAACTTCACTAAGCTCTTAGCGAAGGTCCAGGAACAGCTCGATAAGCTGCCTAAAGCTTAATTTCATCGAGAATTTCCATCACCCAACCCGAGTCATCCGATCGGATGCTCGGGTTTTTTCTTAAGGTTTTGGATTACACCGAGAGTCAAAAAGCGGAGTATCTTGGGGAAGGACACGTATACCTTACGTGCGTTCTATAAGAAGGAGCTAATACTATGAAATTAACAAAAATTGCCGCTGGTATCTTGATGGCCGCTACGTTGACCGCTTCAAGCCTTGCATTGGCCGCTGACCGTCCGCGTGACATGGGAATCGAAATCGGCGTATTGCATCCGGGTGCCAACAACGCTATTACGGACGTTAAAGGCGTGCTTGTCGGTCAAGTCACGCTCGTTGACGAAAAGAAAGGCATGCACACGGGTGTTACCGCCATCGTTCCTCACACGGACAACATCTTTAAGAACAAGGTGCCGGCCGGTGTTTTCCTTGCCAATGCTTTCGGCAAGATGACGGGTTATCCGCAAGTTCAGGAATTAGGCAATATCGAAACGCCTATCGTTCTTACCAACACGCTTAACGTGGCTGCCGGCATTGACGGCATCATCGACTACACCTTCTCGTTTAAGGATAACGATGATGTGCGCTCGGTCAACGCCATTGTCGGTGAAACCAATGACGGTTCCATCAACGACATTCGCGCCCGTTTCGTTAAACCCTCTGACGTTTTGAAAGCCATTCAGTCTGCCAAGTCCGGTCCGGTTGAAGAAGGCTGTGTAGGAGCCGGTTCCGGCACAATCGCCTTCGGGTTCAAGGGCGGTATCGGTACGGCTTCCCGTGTACTGCCGAAGTCCATGGGCGGTTATACGGTTGGTGTCTTGGTGCAAACGAACTTTGGCGGTTTACTCAATATTGATGGCGTCGAAGTGGGCGAAGCATTGGGCGGCTATCCGTACCAAAAAGAAATTGAAAGCGCTGACGGCTCCATCATGATGATTGTGGCCACCGACGCTCCGTTGAGCTCCCGCAACCTTGAACGCGTTGCCAAGCGCGCTTGGCTCGGTATGGGCAAGGCCGGTGGCGTGGCTTCGAACGGTTCCGGTGACTTTGTGATCGCCTTCTCGACGAACAAGTCCATGCGTGTGCCCTACGATGCCAAGGCTAACGAAACGCTCAAGCGCGACGTGGTACAAAACGACAACATGACGCCTTTGTTCATGGCAACGATTGAAGCCACAGAAGAAGCCATTGTCAATTCGTTATTTGCCGCGAAAGATACGAAGACCTACAAGGGCACGACCGTGAAGGCTTTGCCTGTTGATAAGGTCATGCAAATGATGAAAGAACACAATAAGATTGTTTCTAAGAAATAATCTGACTTCATCTGATTAACCCCCAGAATCCGCCGGTGACTGTAGTGATCGGCGGATTCTTTTGTTAAAGTTAGCCTAATTTGAATGACGTTTGATCGGCTTGAGGCCGATTCTCGGAAAGGAACACGCATCATGACTGAACATTTTCAAGGAAAACGACCCCGTGAATGGGGCATCTCTTTCGGCGTCCTGCCGACCGGCACCCATAACGCTATCACCGACGTCAAGGGCGTTAAAGTCGGCCAAGTCACTTTGATTGACGATGCCAAAGGCATGCGTACCGGTGTGACAGCCATTCTTCCTCACGACGGCAATATTTTTCAGCACAAAGTCGCAGCCGGTATTTTCTTGGGTAATGCTTTCGGCAAGATGGTGGGTTACCCTCAGGTCAAAGAGCTCGGAAATATCGAAACGCCCATTGTTTTAACCAATACTTTAAATTTAGCCTCCGCCATTGATGGCATCATTGATTACGTTTTCAGCTTCAAGGAAAACGACTCTGTTGAGTCCGTTAATTGCGTTGTGGGCGAAACCAATGATGGAGCGATCAACAATATCCGTAAGCGTTTTGTCACCAGGGAGGATGTTTTAAAGGCTATTGTCGAAGCCAAAGACGGTCCGGTTGAAGAAGGCGGAGTCGGGGCCGGCACGGGGACAAAGGCTTTTAACTTTAAAGGTGGCATCGGTACGGCTTCCCGTAAACTGCCGGACAATATGGGTGGCTACACCGTAGGGGTGCTCGTACAGAGCAATTTTGGCGGACTTTTAAATATCAATGGCGTTGAGGTAGGCAAGGCACTAGGAGGCTTCCCCTATCAAAAAGAAATTGAGTGCGCCGATGGCTCCATCATGATGATTGTCGCCACCGATGCCCCGCTTGAAGCCAGAAATTTGGAACGAGTGGCCAAACGGGCCTTTATGGGACTGGCTAAAACGGGCGGCGTTGCCTCTAACGGTTCCGGAGACTTTGTGATTGCGTTTTCGACCAACGAAAGTGTTCGGGTGGAACACAAAGCCGAAAAACTGGCCAAGCAAACCATGTCTGTCGTTCGCAACGATGATATGACCCCGATTTTCATGGCTACCATTGAAGCCACCGAAGAAGCCATCATCAATTCACTTTTTGCGGCACACGACACCCCGACTCATGACGGCCGAGTCATTAAGGCTCTGCCCCTTGATAAAGTCATGGAAATGATGCGCAAACACGCAAAAATTGATTAATTAACTTAGTAAGGCCGGTTCAACCAATGCTGCCGGCCTTTTTTAGTTCTCTTCGTTTTTAATTTGATTGGCCGTCAAGGCTTCGTGCCCCACATTAGGTTTTTGCGGACGCTTTTTCCAGACAATCCAATAAAGCGGAATGGTTAGAGCAACAACGGCGGCGTTAATAGCAAAAATACCTGCGTAGCCCACCGGTTGAACCAAAAAACCGGATAAGTACGGAGCCATTCCCACACCCAAATCAAAGAAGATGAAAATGGTGCTCGTTGCCTGAGCAAACCGCTCACGCGGCACTAAAGAAATACCGGAAACTTGAGAAAGTGATTGAAAGTTTCCGAATCCCAAGCCCATGATGGCGCCGGCTAACAGAACCACCCAACTGCCTGCGTGAGATGCAAGCAACAAAAGCCCCACAATCATTAACACAAGTGTTGACAAAATTAACACGACCGGACCATGAGCATCATAGAATTTTCCCGTTATCGGACGCGTGAGTAAGCTTGCTCCCGCGTACAAAAGGAAAAAGCTTGAAGCGGCAGCCACCACGTCATACGTTTTTGCATAATCCGCGAGCAGCGCCTGAACATTGCCCCAGGTCAAACAAACGATACCGACAAAGATACTGAAGGGCACCAAACGTTTGTCAATGAAATCGTCAAGCGAGAGAGTCTTTTTCTCACGTTTTTGATCTTTTGGAGGCGTGACATCGATGACAAACCACATCAAAAGAAGACTGACAGCAGACAATCCCGTAGCGATACTGAAAATACCGTCATAACCCAGCGAGCCGATTAACGCGATACCGATAAAAGGACCAAAGCACAGCGCCAGAGCCGTACTCATCGAAAAATACGAAATTCCGCGACCGTGAAACTGTCTGGGAACAATCGTAGCCACATAGGTACCGGTGGCCGTGCCGATAACGCCCATGGCTACGCCTGAGATAAAACGAACGGAGAAAATCTGCCATATTTCGTGCGAAAAGAAATAGGCCACGTTCATTAAAAAGAAAAAGAAAACTCCGATACCTAAAACACGCCGATAGCCAACATCACGAATAATACTGCCGGTGAAAAAACGACCCACCAGGCAACCGATCACAACGATCCCCGTCGCAAGACCGGCCGTTGAGGCAGAAGCAGAAAAACCGTCCATTAAATAGCGAGTACAAACAACAAAAATGGCGTAGTAGCCAATCATGCCTAGCATATTGATAAGCGAGATCGCAACAAACGTACGGGAAAAAATAGCGCGCAAGGCGCTTTGCGGTGCTTCAGAACCCATTTCATTCAGCATAAAAAGCAATAGAGAGAAGGCTGGGTACCTTACTACTTTTTTTCTGCTCTCTATAGCATCAGACACATATGATCAGTACCGTATATTTTTTGTTTTTCTGAGTAGTTGCCCTTAGTTTCTAGAAAAATTAATCCAAAAAGCCTATTTTTTGGCTCTAATTCTCTATATAGAATGATCTCACCATGAAAGCGAAATCGTCTTTAACCTCTTTGGCTCAATCTCGCCGTTGGTGGTGGCTCACTCATTAGTAGCGGGCCTTGGACGATTTACGCTTGACTGAATACCCCCAATATTAGCCCGCGAAATGCGGGCTTTTTCTTATCTATCCGGTTTCGCGGCTAACTCCAAAAAAGGAAATGGGATGAGTTACCGGATACAAAAAAAAAGAAAAATCTCCTCCGTACACGATGGCAAAAAGCTTCACGTTAAAAGTTTTTTCAATGTACTTTAAAGGGATTTCATCATGTTATTTCAACACGCTGCTTCCGTAACACGCCGCGCTTTAACTCTATCGGCTATTTCTCTGCTATTGATTGGAGCATACTCCAATGCTTTCGCTCAAAAAGAGAAGGTTTTCCGCTGGAGTAGCGCCGGCGATTTTCTTACCTTTGATGTTCACGCTCAAAATGAATCTCTGAATTCAGCTGCCAACGCCGCGGTATACGAAGCACTGGTTCGGTACAACACCGATATGCGTGTTGAGCCTTGTCTGGCAAGCCAATACCAACGAGTCAAAAACGGTTTTCTTTTTACCATTCGAGAAAACGTGCGTTTCCACGAAGGTGAAACTTTAACGGCTGAAGACGTTGCCTATTCGATTAATCGGGCCCTTTTGCCAGAGAGCCAATTTAAAGCGGCGGCCTCCGGCATATTAGGCGCAGAAGTTGTCAACAGCCGCCAAGTCTTGGTTAAAACCGTCTCCGGCTCTCCGGTCTTTTTAAACCAACTCACTCAATTGCGTATTTTGAATAAGAAATGGCTGGAAAAACACAAGGCTCTTCGTCCACAAAATTATGTCTCAGGCGAAGAATCCTACTTAGCGCGCCACGCCAACGGTACGGGTCCCTTCAAACTCATCTCTAGAGAAGTAGATGTTAAAACACAATTCGTGGCCAACCATGAATGGTGGGACGAAAAAAATCGCAGAGGCAACATAGAAAAAGTCATCTACACCCCTATTAACTCTGCGGCCACTCGAACGGCAGCACTTCTGTCAGGACAAGTGGACTTTGTGTTGGATCCCGCTCCGCAAGATATTGCTCGATTAGAACGTAATGACTCCATTCGAGTACTGTCACGCGCTGAAGACCGTGTCATGATGATCGCCCTGGATCAATACCGAGATCAAACGCCCTATGCCAGCGACCTCGATGGAAAGCCTTTAAGTGCCAATCCCTTTAAAGACGTGAGAGTTCGTCAAGCACTCTCTCTTGCCGTCAATCGACAGGCGCTTGTTAAAAGCATCATGCGGGGCAAAGCGGTGGCAACCAACACAGTCATTTCTGATTCTGTTTTTGGCTATGACTCCCAGATCGCCCAAACGGGACAATACGATCTGCCAAAAGCTAAAGCATTGTTTAAAGAAGCCGGATTTGAAAAAGGCTTTGCCTTCACTTTAGATACCCCCAATAACCGTTGGGTCAACGACGAAAATCTCTGCAAAGCACTCGCGAGCATGTGGGCCAAACTCAATGTTAAGGTCAATGTTCACTCCATGCCCCGCGCCCAGTACTTTCCGAAAGTCTTAAGTTTTGACACCTCTGCCGGATTGGTCGGATGGGGCTCAAGTACTTTTGATGCTTACTACCCCCTGCAATCTCTGTCGGCTACTTACGACGGAGCCTCCGGAGCTGGGATCAGCAACATCGGCCGTGCTTCCGATAAGCAAATGGACGCGTTACTCAAAAAACTAAATTTGGCTGAAGATCTCAACGAAAGAAAGGCCCTTGCCCAACAGGCTCTCTCACTCGAACAAAATCAGGTCTTGCACATTCCTCTGCTTCAACCAATGTTTTCTTGGGCGATGAAGAAAAACATTGACCCGATTGTCAGACCCGACAACAAGTTAACATTGGAGTGGATTGTTATGCATTGAGACTAATAGGCAATTTCTGAAAGGATGATTGATCTAGAATTTTCTTGATTGGATTGCAAGGAGAAAAAAAATGACTGACATGCACAAAAGTTTTAAAACCGATTGCGCTCAGGCAAGTACTGTCTATTTCACAAAAGAGATTTCTCCTGCGTCGCTGATAAAGCTTTACCAGAAGCTTGGACGCCCGGCTCAAGGACGCGTGGCTGCGAAATTAAGCACGGGTGAAGCGGGCAATGAGAACTACCTTAAACCAGCTTTGATCAAGGATCTGGTGCAAAGCGTTAAGGCAACCATTGTGGAATGCAACACGGCATACGCTGGTGCCCGCAACACAACTGATGCGCACAGACAATTAATCAAAGATCACGGTTTTGCGGCTATTGCACCGGTAGACATCATGGATAGCGATGGTGTTGAGCACCTGCCGGTAAAAGGAGGCACTCATCTTAAAGAAGATATCGTTGGCGATCACGTCAAAAACTATGACTTTATGATGGTGCTCACGCACTTTAAAGGACACCCGATGGGAGGTTTCGGCGGTGCGCTTAAAAACATCGCCATTGGTGTGGCATCATCAGACGGTAAGGCCAATATTCATACGGCCGGAGCCATGCAAACGCAAGGTTGGCAAACCGCAGAAGACGGGCGCTTTATGAAACTGACCGGACCGGATCACGATGCTTTTATCGAATCCATGGCTGAAGCCGCGAAGTCTGTCTCCGACTTTTTCGGCGAAGGCGAAAAGATGCTCTATATCTCCGTTATGAACAATATGTCGGTAGATTGCGATTGCGTCTCTCATCCGGCTGAAGTTGACATGAAGGATATCGGCGTGCTGGCGTCCTTGAACCCTGTCGCATTGGATCAAGCCTGCGTGGATTTGGTTTATGAAGCACCCGATGGTCACTCGCTCATTGAAAGAATGGAGAGCCGAAACGGTGAACGGATTCTTGAGCATGCGGAGAAAATCGGCTTTGGCGATCGCCGCTATCGTTTAGTCTGCATTGATTAGCTGTGTTTTAATCACAAAATTTCTGCAAGCCTCGCAAGATATCCTCTTACGAGGCTTTGCTTTATGATTCACATGAGTTGGTTTGATGGAGTGAAAGATGGTTGAAAACGGAGTGCTTGCCGGAGACTACCAAGGCTACCGAATTGACAACAATGAAATTCAGCTTCCGCTTCGGGAAAGTTGTCGCATCCAAAAAGAAATTGAAGCGCAAGGCTTCAGAACGGTGCGCAGTGACAGTTTCATCCCGCTTAACAAGGATTTTATTCAGAGCTATCAACTGATTGATTCCATTGATGACATTCAAAAAGATGTCTTCAGCGCCTTATTCAGAGGCGGGGTTGGGCAAATGATTTTTGGCAATCCGGGTGGTGTTGGAGGCGCAACCATCGCTAAAAATCGCAACGACGGCTACAAAATCGTTGATGTGCAATTCAGGAATGGAAAAAGAAGTCTCCTTCGGCTGGATCTAAAAGCTTGGGAAGTATTTCTGGCTGAAAGTTATTGTTCGCCTGATTATGAACCCAAACCGATTGTTCGTCCCAAACTTACGAAAACATTTCAAATAGCCCGAAGCATTCTGGCCTTAGCAATGGTTATTGGAATCGTTTGGCTTGTTGTGCGCTGCACAATGTAGTCTTGGTCAAATGAGATACCAAGAGAAACACCTGAAATATGAGGGGATTTGTTGAGTTGATTTATAAGAATAAAAATGGCGGAGAAGGGGGGATTCGAACCCCCGAAGCCCGTTTTGCGAGCTTGCACCCTTAGCAGGGGTGTGCCTTCAGCCTCTCGGCCACTTCTCCGCACAATCTGAGCGTTGCTCAGTAAGAATGGGGATTTTATAAGATTTAAATTTGTTTTTCAACTACATTTTGTACCAGTCGTCAATCGAAAAAGACCATTGCTATTTTTTCGGGCATTTTTTACCTGATCTTTCGTTTTTCGGAGAAATAATCTGCGAACACACTCCCCTTAATAAATCGACTTCCGGTTGAGTGAGCTGCGTTCGAGAAAAAAGTCTTCTGACTCGAGGCATAAACAACTTCGGCTCCTTGGGATCCAACACGCCGCAGTGAATCATTGCCTCTTCAAAATGAGCTAAAAAGCCCTCAATCGCCTGAGGTCCTGCGAGTTTTTCACCGGCAAATCGCTCCTGCCACTCATAGAGCCCGTCATGAGTGATCGTCTCATCCATCATCGCCATGTGCATTTCATAAGCCATGATTTGAACAGCCTGGGACAGATTCAGGCTGGTGCAGTCAGGATCGGCCGGGATGGCCGCGCAACCTTGACACATCGCCATCTGCTCATTGGAAAGACCGGTTCGTTCACAACCGAAAACAAAAGCAATATTGCCCTGCTGCTTTTTAACAAAATCGACCGCTTTTTCAGCAACCCTTCTCACCGGTTCGATTGCAGGACCAAATTCACGATCATATCCCGACATCGCCCAGGCGAAATGAACTCCTTCAAGCGCCTCTAAGAGTGACCCATAGGAACGGCTTGATTGGAGCACATCCACACTGCTTGTTGAATAAGCGATCGCCTCGGGGTGAGTGCGGTAATTTTCTTCCCAAGGGCTCACAACACGAAGATCTCTGAAACCCATCGTTTTGATAGCCCGCGCGGCCGAGCCAATGTTGCCGGGGTGCGCTGGTTCCACCAAAATAAAACAGACGTGTTGGGATAAAGCAGAAGTTGACATTTCAAAAGCTAAATAGCCAAAAATCATTAAAATATTTAGATTCTACACGTAGTTATCACATCAACTGATTTAAATTTTCAAGAAGGATTCTGACGATGAGTTCTCCGATGCTCAACACGGCGATGAAAGCCGCCCGTGCGGCCTGCACCATTCTTAACCGTGCTGTCGACAACCTCTCTACTCTGGAAGTTCACAAAAAAGGTCATTCTGACTACGTCAGCGAAGTGGACGTCGCTTGTGAACGCACTGTGGTAGAAATTTTGCGTGAGGCCTATCCCCGTCACCAGATTTTAGGTGAAGAAAACGGCCTCACCGGCCCTGAAAAAAGTGAATTCCAATGGATCATTGATCCTTTGGATGGCACAACCAATTTCTTGCATGGCTTCCCCCAATATGCCGTTTCCATCGCTTTAAAGCGTGAAAACGAGATCATTGAAGCCGTTATCGCGGATCCCGTTAAAAACGAAATCTTCACCGCTACGCGCGGTGTGGGCGCTTTTTTAAACGGCCGACGCATTCGTGTCAGTAAGCGCACCTCCATGGCTGAATCTTTGGTTGGCGCGGGCTTTCCTTTCCGCAAAACCGATGATGTTGAAGCCTTTATGAAGGTTTTCAGTCAATTGGCTAAAACCACCAGCGGTATCCGCCGTGCAGGCGCCGCCTCTTTGGACTTGGCCTATGTTGCCGCCGGTCGCTTGGATGCTTTCTGGGAACCGAATCTCAAGGCTTGGGACATTGCTGCCGGCTCGCTCTTAGTGCTTGAAGCCGGTGGACTCGTCACCGACTTTAAGGGAGAATCTGATTACCTCTCGACCGGTCAAATCGTAGCGGGTACCCCCAAAGTATTCGGTCAGTTGTTAGCCGTGGTTAATAAAAACTACGGTGATATCCGCTAAGCAATCGAAAGACTTCATCGTAGACGGTCGCATCAATGGCAAAAACAAAAACGGTTCAAAACATCAATGACCCGTTGGCAGGGCACACCCCTGCCATTCGGCGTTTTCTTGAGATCAAAGCCCAACATCCCGAAACCCTGGTTTTATACCGGATGGGGGACTTTTACGAAACGTTTTTTGATGATGCGGTCCGAGCCAATAAACTTTTGGGAATTACGCTTACCTCGCGCGGAACTGATTTAAACGGTGAACCGATTCCCATGGCGGGCGTGCCTGAAAAAACGCTCGAACAATACCTTGCCCGCTTGGTTAAGCAAGGGGTTTCCGTTGCTATTTGCGAGCAAATCGGCGACCCGAGCAAAGGCCCCTTGGAAAGGGAACTTGCTCGTATCGTCACGCCCGGCACTTTAACGGAAAATGAGCTTTTACCTCAAAAGCAAGATGCAGCCTTATTGGCGATATCCCCCGCCGGCCGCCATGGCGCCCGTCTGGGATTGGCCTGGCTGGTACTCAGTAACGGCCAATTTCACGTGGCCAATACAAGTCTTGAGGAACTTGCCACTGAAGTTACCCGAATTGCACCAAGCGAAATCCTCGTTCCTGAAGACTTTAAAGAAACCATTGATGAGTTAAGGCTGCCTGCGGCGATTACTCCTTTACCCAAGTGGTATTTCACCGTTGACCACGGAACCGCCAAACTCAAACATCAATTCCAAGTACAGGAACTCACCGCTTGGGGGCTTGACGATGTTCCCGATGCGGTAAGCGCCGCCGGTGCGCTTTTAACCTACGCGGAAAACACTCAATGCGAAGCCATTCCGCATCTTTTGCCCCCTGTATTAGAGGTTCAAAGCCAATTTGTCGGTATGGATTCGGCTAGCCGCCGAAACCTGGAACTCACACAAACCCTTCGAGGTGATGACGGTCCAACCCTTTTTTCGCTGCTTGATCAATGCAAAACCAGCATGGGTTCCCGCCTCTTGCGCCAATGGATTCACAATCCTTTGCGTGATACGCAGATTGTCTCCTCAAGACATCAAGCCGTTGAAAGTTTTGTTCAGGCTGAGCACTTAAGAGAAAGTGTCCGCGATAAATTAAAGACCGTTCCAGATTTTGAACGTCTGGCGACTCGCATTGCCATGCGAAGCATTCGTCCGAAAGAATTGGCCGCGCTCAGAGACGCGCTTCCCCATTTAGCCCAGATTGCCCAAGAGCTCATGCTCGCTGACGACCCGCTCATTGAAGAAAAAGCGGCCGACCTTGTCATTGATCCGGCATTGTACGAAAAGCTCAACGCGGCTCTTTTAGAAGAGCCCGCCGTGCAGCTGCGAGACGGCGATGTTATTGCGAGCACCTATAACGAAGAACTGGCGACCCTTCGCGAACTGCGTGACAATGTCGGCGACTTCCTGACGCAAATGGAAATCCGTGAAAGAGCCTCAACGGGTATCCCCACTTTGCGTGTTCAATACAATAAAGTCCAAGGCTTTTTCATTGAAATTTCCCGTGGTCAGGCCGACCGTGTTCCGCTGCATTACCACAGAAAGCAGACTCTCAAAAATACGGAGCGCTACATCACGCCTGAACTCAAAGAATATGAAGATAAGGCGCTTTCCGCTCAGGAACGCTCCCAAGCTTTGCAAAAGTCGCTTTATAACGAACTGCTTGCCTTTGCAGACAGTTATGTTCCAGTTTTACAAAAGGCTTCCGCCGCTGCTGCGGCAATTGACGTGCTGACCTCTTTTGCCTATCACGCAAGCCGTGCCAATTGGATTCGTCCTGAATTGGAAAAGGCGCCCGGCATTGAAATTATCGGAGCGCGCCATCCGGTCGTTGAAGACGCCATCGAAAGCTACACACCTAACGACTGTTTGCTCATCCCCGGTCGCAGGCTTTTGGTGATTACCGGTCCCAACATGGGTGGTAAATCCACCTATATGCGATCCATCGCCCTTATTGTGCTTTTGACCTATATCGGCAGTTTCGTTCCCGCGGCCAGCGCCAAAATCGGCCCTATCGATCGTATCCTCACCCGCATAGGAGCCAGTGATGACCTCGCTCGCGGTCGTTCGACCTTTATGGTGGAAATGACGGAAGCGGCAGCTATTTTGCACCAAGCAACCGACCAAAGTCTGGTTCTCATGGATGAAATCGGACGCGGAACATCAACTTTTGACGGTCTAAGTTTGGCGGCGGCCATCGCCCATGAATTAGCGCTTGTGAAAAAAAGTTTTACGCTTTTTGCGACTCACTACTTTGAACTCACAAAGCTTGAACAAACGGCGCCCGAAGTGGCCAATATTCACGTTGCCGCGGTCGAAAACAAAAACAAAATCGTCTTTTTACATGAAGTGCAGGATGGTCCCGCTAATCAAAGCTACGGTATCGCGGTTGCTCAGTTGGCTGGTGTCCCCAACTCTGTCATCCGACGTGCTCGCAAAATGCTCAATGAGCTGCAGGAGCGCTCGCAGGTCAATGAACAACTCGACTTATTCGCTGACAACAATGTAGAGATGCCCGATGAAAAAGCGCCTGAGCCCGATAGAACCCAAGCGCTATGTGAAGAAATTGACGCGCTGGATGTGGATCAGCTTACCCCGCGTCAAGCTTTAGATCTGCTCTATGAGTTGAAAGATAAAGCGCAGACGATCCTCAATAATTAATGCAAAGTCTTTTGTTCGCTTTCTTCATCGCCCGCATCATCAACGATGTTGGCAACCATCGGCTTGTCGGAAACTTGTAAAAAAGACGGTACAACCACATCATCGGTACCGATGGTTTCGACACCTTTTTTCACCGCTTCGACATTTCTGACTGTGATTTCGAATTTCAAACCGATGCCGGCAAGTGGGTGGTTGCCGTCTAAAACCACAACGCCGTCTGCAATATCTGTCACTCGGTACGGGCGATCCAATGTTTCTCCGCGGATTTCCGTGTAACTTAATCCCACTTCAACCCCTTCTTCAAAATCCGTCTCCGGACGAATGATTAAAGCGGTTTCATCGTAGTCGCCAAAAGCTTCTTCAGGCTCAAGCTGAACGGTCACCGTATCACCCGGCTTTTTACCTTCGAGCGCTTTTTCAATCACCGGGAAAATGTCGCTATGACCATGCAAATAAACCAATTCATCGGCCGATTCCATCAGATCGCCCTGAAGGTTGTACATTTTGGCTGAGATCGTCACTAAGGTATCTTTTGCAACTTGCATTTAAATTTCCTTACTTCAAAATAGCTTTTTTCGCTTTTTCATACTCTGCTTCGGACAAAAGGCCCTTTTCAAAAAGCGTTGCCAGGTCTTTTAATTCCTTCACCCGCATTTCCTCGTTACCGGGGAAATAGATATTGTTTTCGCCCAAGGGATTGACGCCGTAACGGTTTGTGCCGCGTTGAGAGCCGATAAGCCCAATGACCAAGTAGGCAATGAATTCAATGCCCGGAATAAAGAGCAATATGGCCCAAAGGCCGCTTGCGTCAAAGTCGTGCAAACGACGAACTGCCGCCGAGACCGTGCTAAAAAGCGACACAACGGTTAAAACCGCGTAGAGTTTGCCGGCTTCAAAGATTTCAGGACTTGCACTGGCGTCTTGGATATCAAGCGACTGCCCGGGCAACAAGGCAAAGGTGTACAAAAGATAAGGCACTCCCACCCGCACAAGAAGCCAAAAAGCGATCACCGCCCAAAAGCGAGCGCGATTAATCCGACCTGAAAACGAAAAGAAAAGCTTAAACATATTCATTCCCATAAGAGAAAAGGGAGTGCGGCCAAAAGGCTCCACGCTCCCTCGTCTCCATTAGCCATTGAGGCTATTACTTCGTCTGCTCGCTCAAAAGCGTCAGGATACGCGGTGCGACACCGGTCGTATCGGCCTTACCATCCGGACCCAACACATGCACGCGGCATTCGGTGTCCGAGAGACGTTGCAGATAAATCACGTATTGCGGTGCTTCAACCGGCGTATCGCGACCGAATACATTGCTCCAGAAACCTTGTTCAGAGCGTTTCTGTTCTTCGTATTCTTGATCGAGATAGCGCACAAGGAAGAAACCTCTGGAGCGATCACGGTCTTCAACCGTAAAGCCCATGCGGTCAACGGCAAGCGCCACACGACGCCAGGCGCGTTCAAAGTCTTCCTTAATGTAAATGCTCGTTGCCACCCCTTCGGCATCTTGTTCGAGCTGGCTCACGGAGTTTTCCGGTTGGTAGCTCGCCAACTTTTCAACTTCGGCTTCGTGCTCGGCCGGACTCTTCTTCACCGCTTCAGGATTAAATTCCTGATTGATGCGCTGAGCCAGGCGCGTGAGCATTTCAGCTTCCATTTCCGGATCACTCGGACCGGGCTGCCAAACGGTGGTTTCGTTATCCCCACCCAAGCTCTTAACCACTTCAACCATGGCGCGGTGCGTCACGAAAATATCCGAGCCGCCGTTGGCTGAACGTTCAACACGGGCGCGATACTGGTCGCGTTCCCCGGTGGAATAAACCATATCAATCACACGGCCCAAAGTGGCACGAATAATGTCTTGGGGTAATTTGGCACGGTTTTCAGCCCAATTTGTTTCCATCACACCGGTTGCGGCATCTTGACGAGCCAGCGATAAACCGACCGTGGTCCAGAAGTCCTGCATGATCGGCCAGACCATTTCAGGCGACAGGTTCACATGAATCCAGCGATTGTTGCCTTCGCGGACAATCTTGGCCACTTCGCCTTGCGGCAAAAGAACCAATGCGTTCTGATTGGTGTTGCCGGCTTGGGCGGCATCAAGCTGAGCCTGTTGGCTTGCCCATACAGTCTGCGGGCGAGAAGGCACCGCAAAGCGGTCAGAACCGGGCACCGAAGTTAAATCCGGCGGGATTTCCAGCGGAGCGCGCGAGTCACTCGTTTCATATTGAATACGATCTTGGCCGAAGTCAAATGTCGAGCAGGCAGCCAAAGCCATCGGCAAAGCAACCACCAAACCCGTACGGACTACTTTTTTAATCATTTTGTCTTCACTCATTCGCGCACGAAGCTGACCCCGCACGCCTGTTACTTCAAATTAACCCGACTATTGTACCGATTTCGGCCTTTCTATGGGAAAAAGCCGATCAGCTTTTTGAAACAAATCTCAAAGCAAAACCCATGTCAGCAAACGTCTGGCCGTCCAGACAAAGGGATGCATGAAATAGGTTAAAAAGCCCGAAACAATCAAAACCACGAGAATCACCATCCCGTAGCGCTCAATTTCAGAAAATTTCACCGCTGCTTCATACGGTAAAAGCATCGTGACAATCCGTCCGCCATCCAAAGGCGGCAGCGGTAAAAGGTTAAAGGCCATCAGGTAGAAATTCACCATCACACCCGCGATGGTCAAGTCCAGCAATGACTGCGTCAGAAAGCCTGTCAGAATAAAGAGCTTAAGCATCAACAGCCAAAAGAGCGCCTGCAAGAGATTACTCAAAGGGCCGGCCAACGCCACCATGAACATCCCCTGACGAAAGGGTCTTAAGTTGCGTGTATTGACGGGAACGGGCTTGGCCCACCCCAAAAGCACTCCCCCTAAACCGGTGACGGCCGAACCCAACAACAAAATCCCCGGCACGATAATCGTGCCAACGAGATCAATATGAGGGATGGGGTTTAAAGTGACGCGTCCCATCATGGATGCCGTATCGTCGCCAAAGCGCTCGGCCATCCAGCCGTGAGCCGCTTCGTGCATCGTAATGGCGAAAATCAAAGGAATCGCATATACCGCGAGGTCATAAAGAAAATGCATGGTTAACGGTCTTTCAATAAATCTAAGACTGTGGGTAAATAATCCGGCAACGGTTCCTGAAGGCCTGGCTCCGGACGGCCGGGTTTGCAGCCGTGAAAGTCACTGCCGGTGCTCGCTAAAAAGCCCATATTTAAAGCAACCCTTGTGTAGCGCTCATTTTCAGCTTCAAAGTGACTGCCCGTTGTGACTTCAATCGCATCGCCCCCGAGCGCTTTAAATTCTTCCAAAAGATCAATCGTTGTCAAGGGAGCGGCAAAATTGTAACGTCCCGGGTGAGCGACCACTGCCACCCCTTCGGTCTCACGGATAAAGCGCATGGCTTCAGGCAACGTCATCCATTGCGTTTTGACAAAGGCCGGCCCTTCGTCTCTGAGATACTTCTCAAAAGCTTCGTCTTCAGTACCGACGGTTCCCCTCTGAACGAGAGCCAGGGCAAAATGTCTGCGCGAGAGATTAAGGCCATTGCCCGCCAACTCCAACGCTTGCTCGTAGGTGTTATAGATGCCCATCGCGTCAAACTTCGAGGCGATGGTTCGCGCTCTCAGATCACGCTGTTTACTCAGTTTTTCAGAAAGCTCCCTATAGGGTTCAAACTTTTTAGGACCGAGGCTGACAACATGAATCGTCCGACCGCCCCACGAAACCGATAATTCCACCCCGTCAATGAAGCGCATGCCGAGCTTCTCGGCCTCTTTACGGGCCTCTTTGAGCCCGGAAACCGTGTCGTGATCGGTTAAAGCCATCACCTCCACACCGTTGGCGTGCGCCTTGCGAACCACCTCGGCAGGAGAAAAAACACCGTCACTTGCACTTGAATGCACATGTAAATCTATTCTCATTTCACTATCTAAACTCGCTACAATCTACCCTCAAACTTTAAACGATTTAACGTTCTAAAGATGGCTATTTTTTCAATTTCTGACAAGATTCCGACCATTGCGGATACGGCTTACGTGGATCCGTTGGCCACGGTCACCGCAACGGTTACATTAGACGAAGAGGTTAGTGTTTGGCCTGGAGCCAGTATTCGCGGTGACGAAGCCGAGATTTCCGTGGGAAAAGGCAGCAATATCCAAGACTGCGCGGTCCTTCACACGGATCCGGGCAAACCTTGTCGGGTGGGCGACTACGTCACAGTGGGACACTCAGCCATTTTGCACGGCTGCACTGTGGGTGAGGCTTCCTTAATCGGCATGGGCGCGGTCATTCTCAATGGCAGCGTTATCGGGCGAGAATCCTTGGTCGGAGCCGGAACGCTCATTACGGAAAACAAAACATTCCCGGACGGTGTGTTGATCATCGGACGGCCGGGACGCGTTGTGCGAGAATTAACCCCTGAGGAAAAAGAAAAAATTCGGGAAAACGCCCGACACTACATTGAACAAAAAAATCGTTACCAAACCGAGAAGAAACAAATCGGTTAAAACGGGAAAAAATCATGACTCAACACGACACGCTGCTTCGATTTATTTTTAAAAACACACCTGTGAAAGGCGCTTCTGTCAGACTGACAACCGCCTGGAAAGCCATGCGTCAATTTCAAAAATGGCCATTAAGTGTTACGCGACTGATGGGAGAAATGACCGCGGGGTCGCTGCTTTTAGCCAGTTCCCTGAAGTTTGAAGGCGCCCTAATTATGCAGGTGCAAGGTGACGGGCCGGTGCGTCTTGCCATTGTTGAGGTCAGAAACGGTCTTTTAGTTCGCGCCACCGTAAAAATGCACGAAGGTGAAGAAGTAAGCGATACCATGGGCATGAAAGAATTACTAAACGCCCACGGACGCGGCCGCTGCGCAATCATGCTTGATCCCAAGGACAGGCGCGAAGGCGAGCCGCTTTATCAAGGTGTTGTTCCGCTCACCGGCGAGAGTATCGCTGACGCGCTGATGGGCTACATGGAACAATCCGAACAAATCCACACTAAACTTTGGCTCACCGCCGATGATTCTGCGGCAAGCGGTTTAATGCTTCAGAAAATGCCGGATTTCGGCGGCAAGGATGAAAACATCACAAGCGATGAAGACAGCCTTAACCGTATTGAAACATTAGCCTCGACCATCACCGATGATGAGCTTTTAGAGCTTACTCCCGAGGAGGTCACTCACCGACTCTTTTGGGAAGAGGCACCGGACTACTTTGAGCCTACAGAACCCAAATTTGCCTGCACCTGCTCACGCGAAAAAGTCGAAGCGATGATTCGCAATTTAGGCGAAGTCGAAGCACTTCAAATCGTGAAAGAAGAAGGTGAAATTAAAGTCACGTGTGACTTTTGCGGCCGCACGGAACGCTTTAGCGCTGAAGATGTCGTCAAACTCTTTGATGATGGTTCAGCCATCAAAAATAACTGATTGATATGAAAACCATATTTAAAAACAGCAAGAATCAAAACGTCATGGGTTTTAGCCACGAAGGACTGCAGGGCGGCTTCTACCTAATGGGCAATCCCATTTTGGCCACCCTCAACGGTCCTTATCCGATCCGCAACCTCACCGAAGCTGAAGCGGTCGCGAAGGTTCGTGACATCACCCGAGACTTTTTGGAAAATACCGGCAAAAAAGACGGTCTCATTGCTTGGGTTTTCAAACTCATCATTGATGGAGAATGCCTTATTTATTCCGTCAATGTTAATGCTCAGACTGGAGAATTCACCGTCACGCATCAAAACCTAAAGGAAGTTTTGGACTCGTTCTTGCCCGCGCAAGTCAAAGGCGGAGAAGAGGTCGACGGTTTTTACGTCAAGGCCGAAGGGACAAAGGTTTGGGCGTTTGAGCCGGTGGAGCATTTTCTTTTATGCTTAATTCCAGACGATAAGCAAGCGTCGCTTAATGTCCGTGTTTACCAAGCCGATCCTGCGTTAGCCGACCTCATCGAGCATGATCAAAATGAGATTCTTGAGCGCTTTATGAATAAGGTGATGCCCAAGCTCACGGGCCGCTATCCTCAGCTCTCCCCGATCAATCAGGCTAAACAGGCTGACCCGGAAAAACTCTTCGAGGATCTTATGTCGCTATTGGAAAATCCCGATGAGCGAATGCCTAAAAGAGAAGTTACGCTTGAGCTGACCGGACAACCGTCAGTGACCATGCAACTTTCCCATCTTTTCGGGTTTCGGGCCATTAAAGACGGAGAAAAGAAAACCGAACACCTGACGGTCTATCACGACGGTCATCACTACTGGCTCTATACCGTCACCCCTTCGAATAACGAAAACGAGCCGCCTTTGATGACGCTTGAAAAAATCACGCCCGAACAAATCGTTGATTTGGCCAGAAGAATGGTTTGGGGACAGGCTAAAGCCGATGAAGTCCTTCAAACTCAAAAATGGATCAATTAAAACGAACGCTTTAGGCTAATTGATCGCCGCGTTTTCGGTAATGGTCCTATTTCACCGAACGAAATCGATGAAATAGGACTTTTCTTTTAGCTATTCATGCGAGTTAAAGCGATAGACGCCAGGACAGCAGCGCCCGTGGCAATGGCCTTGTCATTGAAATCGAACTCTTCATTGTGAACCGGTGCCGTGTGATCGGCATCTTTCATTCCAAGACGGAATAAGCAGCCCGGTCGCTCTAAAAGCATGAAGGAAAAATCCTCTCCGCCTGTTGTGCGGGAGAATTCTTTAACATTGGCAGCCCCAATGGCCTGCGCGGCAATTTCACGTGCGGCTTGCACATTTTCGGGCGTGTTATACATGGCAGGATAGAGTCGCGTGTAATTGACTGTTGCCTTTATCCCGTACGTTTGAGCGATACCCTGGGCGATTTCATTCATGCGTCGCTCAATCAAATCCTGAACTTCAGGTTCATACGACCGAGTGGTCCCGCGCAAAAGAGCCTTTTGCGGCATCACGCTTGTTCCATCGGGATCGCCGGACTGCGCGCAACAAATCGATACCACAGCCGCGTAGTAAGGAGACACATTGCGTGAGACAATGGTTTGCAGGGCCAAAATCGCCTCACCCATCGCAACAATAGAATCTTTAGAAAACTGGGGTCTTGATCCGTGCCCGCCTTGCCCCTCAAAAACAATTTCAAACGTGTCAGCATTCGCGGTGGCGTAGCCGGGCACAAAGCCGACCGTGCCGACATCAAGCGTGGGCTCGGCATGAAGCGCATAGAATTCATCAATTCCAAAACGCTCAACCAAACCGTCTTCAACCATGTGGCGGGCTCCGGCAAAACCTTCTTCTCCGGGTTGGAAAATCGCAACCAAGGTACCCGCAAAATGACGATGCTCCATGAAATACTTCACCACGGCCAAGAGTGTAGCCACGTGACCGTCATGCCCGCAGGCATGCATATGTTTGGCACGGGTGCTTGCGTAGGGTACTCCGGTATTTTCATTTAAGGGCAGAGCGTCACTATCGGCACGAAGACCGATCGTACGTCCAGGCTGATCCCCCTTGACGACGCAAACCACACCGGCGACATCAGCTCCGCCGACTCGCGTTTCAATTGCTTCACACCCAAAACTTTTGAGCGCTTCAACAATCGTTTTTTCGGTTTGAGTCAAATTGAGACCTACTTCAGGGTAGGCGTGAATCGTGTGACGAACTTGCGCGGCAACCTGGGCGCACTCACGCATCTCTTCAGGCTTAACAATCACGGCATCAATCATTTGGAATCCTTTGCCAATGAAAAACAGATGCCTTCAGTTATAGCCTATCTGAAGAAAAGATATCGGGAAAATTCCCGAAGAAATAATCGCTTTGACTTATTTTTCGCCTTCTTTAGCCGGAGGCGTAACAGGAGCGGGACGGTACAAAGGATCGTTCAGAATATCGGCGGGAATAGCATTTCCCGGAAGAACTTTTTGAGGTCTTTGAATACGAAAGAGCACTTCGCCGGGACGGACCATATTGAGGTCGTAGCGGGCGCGCTCTTCAATAGCATCGGCTCCCCGCACCAGGGAGCGGACTTCAGCGGCCAGGCGTTGGTTTTCCTCAAAAGTGAGGGCATTTTGCTCTTTAATATCGGCAAGCTCCTCACTTAACGAAACCACTCGGATATATCCCCCCTGACCGCCGATTAAAGGCCAAAGCATCAGAAGCAACAAGATCAGCAAGACCTTGATGATCTTATCGGGTGTAATCATTCGCTTTGACCTTAACGCTTAGCCATTAGAATGACCATTCCTTGATGCAGTAGAACGCATCGCGGCCCGGGTAGACAGCTTGGTCATCCAACTCTTCTTCAATGCGAAGCAATTGGTTGTATTTGGCCATGCGGTCGCTGCGGCTCATGGAACCGGTCTTAATTTGGCCGGCATTGACGCCAACGGCCAAATCGGCAATGAAGCTGTCTTCGGTTTCACCGGAGCGGTGGGAGACCACCACGGAGTAACCGGCGCGCTTAGCCATTTCGATGGCAGCGAGCGTCTCAGAAAGCGATCCGATTTGGTTAACCTTAATCAAAATGGAGTTGGCCACACCCTTTTGGATGCCTTCGGCCAAAATCTTGGGATTGGTCACAAAGAGGTCATCACCCACCAACTGCACGCGGCGACCCAGGGCATCGGTTAACTTCTTCCAACCTTCCCAGTCGACTTCTGCCATACCGTCTTCGATGGAGATAATCGGATACTTGGCGACCCAGCCTTCGAGAACCTTGATCCATTCTTCGGCCGTATAGGTCTTGCCTTGACCCTTTTGAACATACTTGCCGTCTTCGTAGAATTCGCTGGCGGCGCAGTCCAAACCGATGGCAATATCCTTACCCGGTTCGTAGCCTGCGGCTTTGATGGCTTCAATGATTAATTCGATGGCTTCTTCATGGCTATCGATATTGGGGGCGAAACCGCCTTCATCACCCACAGCGGTGCTCATGCCACGGCCGTTAATGATCTTCTTTAAAGCATGGAACGTTTCCGCACCGTAGCGCACGGCTTCATGAAAGCTCGGAGCACCGATCGGAATAATCATGAATTCTTGTAAATCCAAGTTATTGTTAGCGTGAGCGCCGCCGTTGATCACGTTCATCATCGGCACAGGCATTTGCACAGCACCCATGCCGCCCAAATAGCGGTAAAGGGGCAAGCCGACATAGTTGGCAGCCGCACGGGCGCAAGCCATGGAAACACCCAAAATGGCGTTGGCACCGAAATTGCTCTTATTTTCCGTACCGTCGTCTTCAATCATTTGAGCATCAATGGAAGCTTGCTGCGTCACATCAAACCCGATCAATGCGGGTTGAATCTTGGCATGGATGTTTTCCACAGCCTTCATGACACCCTTGCCGCCGTAACGAGCGTCCTTGTCACGCAATTCAAGCGCTTCACGGATACCGGTGGAGGCGCCGGACGGAACAGCTGCGCGGCCCATCACACCGCTGTCAAGATAGACGTCGCATTCCACCGTGGGGTTGCCGCGGCTATCCAAAATTTCACGAGCGACGATGGCATTGATCGTAGACATATCGGAAGTTCCTCAAAAATAGATTTCGGTGGTCGCGACCCCGCGGCCACCTTGCTTCAAAAATATAACGAAATCGGCTTATGCTGATTCTCGGTCGCTATTGTACCGTACAGGCACAGCAGTCGCGACGGTTAAAGCGTGTTTTCCAACAAGGGCAAACCCTTGACCACACGGTCAATGGCAACCAAACTGCTCAAAAGTTCACGCATACGTGAAAGCGGGACCATATTCGGGCCATCACTCTTGGCGCATTGCGGATCAGGGTGCGTCTCCATGAAAAGGCCAGAAACACCAACAGCGACCGCGGCGCGCGAGAGCACCGGCACGAAAGCGCGGTTGCCGCCTGAACTCTTGCCGTTGCCACCCGGCAGTTGCACCGAATGCGTTGCGTCAAAAACAACCGGCGCGCCTGTTTCGCGCATAATCGCCAAGCTTCGCATGTCGCTCACAAGGTTTCCATAACCAAATGAAGCGCCGCGTTCACAGCACATGAAATTATCTTCATTGACTCCGGCTTCACGAGCGGCCGCGCGGGCCTTTTCAATCACATTGATCATGTCGTGAGGAGCCAAGAACTGGCCTTTTTTAATGTTGACTGGCTTACCCGTTCGAGCACAGGCGCAAATAAAGTCCGTCTGGCGGCATAAAAAGGCCGGAGTTTGTAGGACATCCACGTACTTGGCAACGAGGGGAACCTCCGCCTCGGTATGCACGTCGGTGACCACCGGCACGCCCACTGTCTCACGCACACGCGCCAAGATTTCCAAACCTTTTTCAATACCGGGGCCGCGGAAACTCGAAACCGATGTGCGATTGGCTTTATCGTAACTAGCTTTAAAAATGTAAGGGATGCCAAGGTCGTCGCAAATTGCCTTCATTTCCCGGGCAATTTCCATCACCATTTCTTCGCTTTCGATCACACAGGGACCGGCCATGAGAAAAAACGGTTTATCCAAACCGACATCAAAACCGCAAAGTTTCATTTAAAAATGCCCTTCTTAAAAATTATTTCATCAGAAAGATTTTTCTGTTAATAGCGCGCAAACCCCCGCTTGCCTTATTAAATAAAGCCAAGCGGCCGGCCACTCCTTAGTAACGAAACCTATTTCTTTGCAAAAATATCTTTTAGGCTCTCGTCATTTCTTTCGTTTTGATTATACTGGCAAGCTGTTGATTTTCAGAAAGGAAGGAACACTAAAAATGACGGCGATTGGTTTTGATAATCAAAAGTATCTCACGACGCAATCCGAACAGATTCGTCATCGAATCGCCCAATTCGGAGGCAAGCTCTACCTTGAGTTTGGAGGCAAGCTTTTTGATGATTATCACGCCTCCCGCGTCCTCCCCGGTTTTAAGCCCGACAGCAAGATCCGGATGCTGCAGCAGCTCAAAAATGATGTCGAAATCGTCATCGCCATCAACGCCGCCGATATTGAATCCAATAAAATCCGCGGTGACCTGGGCATCACCTACGATGAAGATGTTTTGCGCTTAATCGATACCTTCCGCGAAATGGGTTTGTATGTGGGTAGCGTCGTGCTGACTCAATACACGGGGCAAAAATCCGCCCAAGCCTTTTTAAAGCGCTTGGAAACATTAGGGGTTCCGCATTATCGCCATTTCCCCATCCCGGGCTATCCTTCCGATGTTGATTTCATCGTCAGTGAAGAAGGACTGGGACAAAACGAATACATTGAAACGACCCGTTCGTTGATCGTTGTGACCGCGCCCGGTCCCGGAAGCGGAAAAATGGCCACTTGCTTGAGCCAGCTCTACCACGATCACAAACACGGAATCGAAGCTGGTTACGCCAAGTTTGAAACCTTCCCGGTTTGGAATCTGCCCTTAAAGCATCCCGTTAACTTGGCCTACGAAGCGGCCACGGCTGACTTAAATGACGTCAACATGATTGACCCCTTCCATTTGGAAGCCTATGGGAAAACGGCCATTAATTACAACCGCGACGTTGAGATTTTCCCGGTTTTAAATGCGATTTTCGAACGCATTCAGGGAGTGTCACCCTATAAGTCCCCGACGGACATGGGTGTCAACATGGCCGGCAACTGCATCGTCGACGATGGTGTCTGCCGCAAGGCTTCCCGCATGGAAATTCTGCGCCGCTACTATGCCGCAGGCGTCAAACACATGAGAGGCGCCTCCAATGAGCAAGAAATCAATCATCTGAAGCTCATCATGAATCAGGCGGAAACAACGCCCGATATTTGCCCGGCGGTTGCCGTCTCGCTTGATAAGGCTGAGCAAACCGGCGCTCCGGCTGCCGCCATGATGCTGCCCGATGGCCGAATCGTTACAGGCAAAACTTCAAGCACACTGGGCTGCGCCTCTGCCATGCTTTTAAATGCTTTGAAGCTCTTGGCCGGTATTGACCATGATGTCGATTTGATTTCTGCCCGCGTGCTTGAACCGATCTGCCAATTAAAGACCGAGTATCTCTTACATAAGAATCCGAGATTGCACATCGATGAAGTTCTTTTGGCTTTGACAATTTCAGCTCTTCGAAATGAAGTGGCCCAAAAAGCAAAAGAACAGCTTTCGAAACTGCGCGGCTCTGAAGTGCACTTCACGGTCATCATCAGTGAAGAAGACGAACGGGTTCTTCAGCGCCTGGGCATTAACGTGAGCTGCGAGCCTCGTTACGAAACCTCTCGCTTGTATCACAAGTAAGCGTCTGCCTTACTTTCATTGACACCCTAAAAAACGATCCCCGGAAGACGTCCAAATCTTTCGGGGATTTTTTTGTTTTGAGACGCTTTGGAATGGTTTGGCTATCTATTAGACTCGTGCCTTGCAATCACAGTCTGAGGTCGTAGCCTCTGTGCTTTCCCACTCGGGCTGCAAGGCCACATGATCAATGTTAAAGCGCTCCTTAACGTGTTTTCGAATCGCTTCCAAGATCAAAGGCCAAGAACGATGAGAGTCAATTTTTAAGTGAGCCGTAATGGCTGAATATCCAGGACTCATTACCCAAACGTGAAGATCGTGCACACTTAAAACGCCGGGAATGGCGGCAATAGCATCACCCACCTCCTCGTACTTCACCCCTTCGGGAACCGCATCCAGCATAACGGGGACCGTCTCTTTCAAAACACCCCAAGCGGCGTGAGCCACTAACACGCAGATCAAAAGCGAAAGAATCGGGTCGACTTCAACAGGGCCGCCGAAATAAATCACCGCGCCGGAAACAATGGCCGCAACCGAACCCAATAAGTCACCCAAAACGTGCACGAGCGCCGCACGGGTATTGACGTTTTTCTTATCTCGAGACAATGACCAGGCGACCGCAACATTGACCAAAAGACCGATAGTGGCAATGAGCATGACGCTGCCGCCCGAAACTTCATGCGGATTGGTTAAGCGGTCAATGGCTTCATAGCAAATCCAACCCAAAACGATAAACATCACTAAAGCATTGACAAAGGCCGCCAACACTTCAATTCGGGCGTGACCGAATGAGTGGTGGCTATCGGCCCCCTCTCGGGCAAGCCAATTGGCGACCAGAGCAAATAGAAGGCTTGCCGCATCGGTAGCCATGTGACCGGCATCACCGATCAAGGCCAAGGAGTTACTTAAAAGGCCTCCCACCAATTCAACTGCAGAAAAACCTAAGGTTAGAAGAACCGCCAACCCTAAAACACTGGCTTTAACCTGACGGGTTGCGTGATCATAGAGACTATCCCCCTGGCCATGGCTAGAGAAGGCTCTGTCTTTTTCTAAATTGTCTGATTGAGTTTTACCGAACATTTTGGCTTCGCTTTCTTATTTATTCGAATATCCGCGCAGTGTACTCTTTCGACCAATCTATGGAGAATTGAAAATCAGTCTCAAAATGTTGAAAAACACACTCACGTATAATGCTCAACGTATTAATTGTGTTGACGATGCTCGAGAGTTTAAAAAAGCTGCTTGAGCCTTTTTTGAGATGAATTCAGCGTACTTTTTGATTCCGGGATTGAGACTTCCGAAAGAAGTACTCAAAGAACCTTCATTGGGAGCCGATTTTTCTTCTCTTTTGCAATTAGGCGAAGGGGCAGAAGAAGTCATTGAACAAGAACTGGTGCATGAGACGGTCTTAGACGGCGCGGCTCACATCGCCTGGCTCTGGCAAGTCATTGCCAAACGAGGCGGAATGCCTGAAACCGCAGCCTTTGAATGGGAAGCCGATGGCGGCCCCGCCATGGGCGCTGAAACCTGGCGTCTGCATACCGTGCACGATGCGATTATCAACGGTCAAACCATTTTGCGATCTCCCAAGGAAGAACTTAGTGCCGAAGAGCGCGACGAGCTTCACGATGAAGTGCTCGCCTGTGTCAGACAATTCGGTTTTCAACTTCAACAGTGGGCTGACCGCTGGTATCTCACCCGCAATCAGGATTGGAATCTGGTTGTTCGCCCTTGGTGCGCGCAAAAGTATCGTCCTTTTTCAACTGACAGTCTAAGTGGTGCTGACGAACAAGCCTTTATCGCATTGGATGAAAAACTTCGCGCCATTTTGAAAAAAAGTAATGTGAACGCCAAACGTCTCGCTCAATGGATGGAAACCATTGACGGTTTTTGGCCCGATGGCGGCTCAAGACGGCATTTACTGAAGCCCTCCACAATACGAGCGGTCATGGCCAATGACTCCTATGTGTGGGGATGGGCTCAAAACGCAGGACTATTGAATTTCAGAACAACCGCGTTAAAAGACAATTGGCCTGAAGCGCCAGAAGGCGACCTTTTAGCCGTCGTTGACGGGCTCTATGAGAGTTATCGGCAAAAAGATTGGAGCACTTGGGCTCAGAAGCTACCCGATGTTATCAAAACGGTCACTCACTTAGCCGATCTTGCCCACGCCAGACGCGCCACCCGACTTGTTTTAGTCGCAAGCGGCGCCCGAGACACTCACACGGTTGTCATTGATAAAAACGCAACCAAAAGTCTTTTTGCTCGATTTAAAAAGAAAAAAACACTCAACTTGGAAAACTTTTTAGGTGAGACCGGACTATGACACGCTTTATCACAAGAGACTATAGCCCGGCCATTGCCCGGCACTTGACCGAAGAAGGTTTCCCGGAGCCCTTGGCACGTGTGCTGGCCGCCCGAGGCATTGAGACAGCGGAGGATTTAAAAGCTGACTGGCGAGCGATGCTTGCGCCGGAAACCCTGATGGGAACGACCGCAGCCGCCCAGCATCTTGCCGATGCCATTGATACCGGCAAACGCATCATGGTGATTGCCGACTACGACTGTGACGGCGCCACCGCTTGTGCGGTCGCCCTAAAAGGGCTTCGCAGCATGGGCGCAAGCGTTGATTATTTGGTTCCTGACCGTTTTGTTTACGGCTATGGCCTGACTCCCGCCATTGTCGATTTGGCAGCACAAAAAGGCGCTCAGCTGATTCTTACCGTCGATAACGGAATGGCGAGCATTGACGGTGTTGCCGAAGCCAAAAAAATGGGGATTGAAGTCATCATCACGGATCACCACTTGCCTGCAGAAACCTTGCCTGCAGCAGCCTGTATCGTCAATCCCAACACGCCGGGATGCAATTTTCCAAGCAAAAATTTGGCTGGCGTTGGCGTCATGTATTACGTTCTGATGGCCCTGCGAGCAGAATTTCGGCGACGAGGAAAATTTGATGCTAAAACGCAACCCCGTCTTGATGCATTGGTTGACCTCGTTGCGTTGGGCACGGTGGCAGATGTTGTAAAACTTGACCGTAATAACCGAATTTTGGTTCAGCAGGGATTAAATCGAGTGAGAATGGGTCACACACACCCGGGGGTTAAAGCTCTATTTGAAATTGCCGGACGCCCAAGCGCTCAAGCAAAAGTGAGGGATTTCGGTTTTGTCATTGCTCCCCGCATCAACGCCGCCGGTCGGCTTGACTTGATGACAGCCGGCATTGAGTGCTTGATGAGCGACTCAGACACCGAGGCACAGCATTACGCCAAGATTCTCGACGATTACAACCGCCAGCGCCGAGAATTGGAATTAGACATGCAGTGGGACGCGGCCATGCTCTTAAATAAGATTGATGTCACGAAACGTCATACTTTAGCTTTGTATGAACCGACGTGGCATCAAGGCATTGTCGGTTTGGTCGCAAGCCGCATAAAAGAAAGCAAACACCGTCCGACCATTGCCTTTGCCAACGCCGCTGACGGTGAAATGAAAGGATCGGGCCGCTCGATTGAAGGTGTTCATTTACGCGACATGCTTGACCTTGTGACCAAAACCGCCCCGGGTATCATTAAAAAGTTCGGGGGACACGCCATGGCCGCGGGGCTGACCATTGACGGCCACCGTTTTGATGACTTTTGTCACGCTTTTGAAACGGTCGTGGCTCAAAATTGCGAAGAAGATGTCTTCGAGCGGCATGTTTTAGTTGATGGCGACCTTGATCCAAGAGATATTAATATTTCTCTGATTGAAGCCATCAATGCGCAAATTTGGGGACAAGGTTTTCTTCCTCCCCTTTTTGCCAATGAATTTAAAGTTCTGCATCAAACGGTGCTCAAGGGCGGGCACCTGAAATTGATGTTGGAATTAAACGGTTCTCGTTTTAACGGGATCTTTTTCAGACGCTCGGCCGAGGTTCCCTCGGTTGCCCGTCTGGCATACCGGCCGGAGATCAATGAATGGATGGGGCAGCGAAGCATTCAGCTTGTGATTGAACAGCTCGAAGGTTAATGCTTGCACCGCCTTGTTTTTTCTTGATTTTCGTCTAAAATTAAGGCCTTTATTTTGGGTGGTGTCGATATGACTCGTAAGCCTTTTGTTGTCGCCAACTGGAAAATGAACGGCAGTCTCAAAGCCAATGATGAATGGCTTTGCGCTGCAATGCCGCAAATGAGCGGTACGCGCTTAAATTGCGATGTCGCGGTTTGCGCCCCCTTTGTTTATATTCCCCAATTGGTGATAGGCTTTGAGCATAGCGCCACGTTAGTGGGTGCGCAAAACTGTGCCCAATACGCTCAGGGCGCCTACACCGGCGAAGTGTCCGCCGCGATGCTTGCCGATGTCGGTTGCGATCTGGTTATTCTCGGCCACTCCGAACGCCGCACGCTTTTCGGTGAAACCGATGAGACGGTTGCTGAAAAGGTCCAAGTCGCATTTGATAACGGTGTTATGCCGATTGTCTGCGTTGGTGAAACGTTGCAAGAGCGCGAAGCCGGCAAGACCATTGAAGTGGTCAGCCGTCAGTTGCGTGCCGTTTTGGATAAAGTCGGCATCATGCCGCTGGTGGCCGGTGCGGTGGCCTACGAACCTGTTTGGGCCATTGGCACTGGAAAGAGTGCCAGCGCAGAAGACGCTCAAGCCGTTCATGAAGCTTTACGTGCTGTTTTGGCAGAAGTTGATCAAGAAGCCGCTCAACGCACACGTATTCTTTATGGCGGTAGTGTCAAGGCAAAAAACGCCCCGGAACTTTTTGCACAACCCGATATTGACGGCGCATTGGTTGGCGGCGCGTCATTAAAAGCTGAAGATTTCTTGGCTATCTGTCACTGTGCAGATAACCTGTAATAGAAAAAAATTTAAAACCATTTTTGAGTTAAAGGAAAATAGTAAAGATGTCCTCCATGTTGGTCTCCATCGCAATCGTGGTGCAAATCATCTCCGCGGTCGCCGTGATCATTTTGGTCTTGTTGCAACACGGTAAAGGCGCCGACCTCGGTGCTGCCTTCGGCAGTGGCGCGAGCGGTTCCATTTTCGGCGCTTCGGGCTCTGCGAACTTCCTGTCTCGCTCAACAGCTGTGGCTGCCACGCTCTTTTTCTTGGCGACCATCGCTTTGACTTTGGGTTCCGGTGCGTTCAAACAAACCGCCGCACCCACCTCCGGAGTCTTGGGATCCGTCGAACAATCGCAATCTGTTGACGCAGATCAAACAAATACGACGCAACCTGCAGCTCCGGCCTCGCAATCTCAACAGATTCCACGCTAAAATACCGAACTCTGATTTGAGGGATTTTCTCTTAAGTTAATAGAGTCTGCGGCCGTGGCGAAATTGGTAGACGCACCATCTTGAGGGGGTGGCGGAGCAATCCATATGAGTTCGACTCTCATCGGCCGCACCAAGTTTCCAACCCGAACTGATTAAATTTCAGTTCGGGTTTTTCGTATCCGCTCGCAAATTTTCTTTAGCTAAAACTCCCTACCCAATTTTTGCCTTTTAGACGCCTTCGCATTTAGGCTTAGGAAAGTTCTTTGTTGGGAATCTCTTATGCCGCAGTATCTGCTTGCAATGACCATCTTCGGCACCATCGGTTTGTTTGTGAAATATATCGATTTGCCCTCTACCGTGATCGCTCTGTCTCGAGGAGCGCTCGGCACCCTCTTTTTGCTGATTGTTTTAAAGCTCTTAAAGCGCAAACTTGATATTGAAACCATCAAAGCCAACTTCAAGCACTTGGTGATTGCGGGCATTGCTTTGGGATTAAATTGGATTTTCCTTTTTGAAGCCTACCGCTTAACCAGCATCGCTACGGCAACGCTTGCCTATTACATGGCCCCCATCATCCTCATTGTTCTCTCCCCGCTTGTACTTCACGAACGAGTGTCTTTAGGGAAATGGCTTTGCGTCATCTGCGCGCTTTTTGGCATGTCGCTGATCTCAGGCGTCTGGGAAGGTTCTGAGAACGTAGCCTTGGGCGGCATCTCCATGGGACTTATTGCCGCGTGTTTTTACGCAGGCGTTGTGATCAACAATAAGTTCTTAAATGGCCTCAATCCTTACGATTCTTCCATCGTGCAGTTGGCCGTGGCCGCCATTGTGCTTTTACCCTACGTGCTTTTAACGGTCGACTTCTCCGCTTTAACGCTTGATGCGCAAACAATTGATCTCACGCTTGCCGTGGGGATTATTCATACGGGCGTGGCCTATTGGCTTTACTTCTCTGCGCTTCCAAAGCTTGAAGCCGCGCGCATCGCCATTTTCTCCTACATTGATCCGGCCGTCGCCATTTTGCTTTCTGTCTTTGTGCTAATGGAACCCATGACGATCGCAGGCATGGCTGGTGCCGTGCTCATTTTAGGCGCGGCGCTTGCCTCAGAATTTGTGGGAAAGGCCAAGTGATTCGCTTTTTGAAATTCCGTACAATGAGCGCATTGCAATTTATCTAATATTCAGACAAATGATCCGAAAAATTATTGTTGGCATTGCTCTTTCAGCTGTGTTTTCCGCTCAAGCCGCGGATTTAACCGGGCGCGTAGTGCAGGTTGCCGATGGCGACACAATTTCTGTGGTTGATAATCGCAATCGCGAATACCGCATCCGCTTTTTAGGCATTGACGCGCCCGAACGCGGCCAGGCCTACGGAAACTATTGCCGAAAGAATCTTGCTGGCAAAATCGCAGGCAAAACCGTTGACATCAACTACGAAAAATTGGATCAATACGGACGCATTACGGGCACCGTGCACTACCAAGGCCGCAATATCAATCTGGAACAAATTCAAGACGGCTGCGCTTGGTTCTACCGCTACTTTGCCCGAGACCTCACGCCTGATTTACGCATTCAATATCACGCAGCCGAAGTTTCCGCCCGCAAAGAGCGCGTCGGTTTATGGCGAGATCCGCATCCTATGAACCCTTACGATTTCAGACGTTCTAAGCGTTAAAGACAAGACTTAAAATTCCGAATTGGGAGATGACTAACTCATCGTCATCTCCCTTTTTTATTGGGGTTTCTCCCTAACAGAAAGAAATTAGTTGCTGACGCATTGTTCTGAATCAATCTTCACATGAAGCTTTAATTTTCAATCTGAAAGTTATCCCTAAAGCCTCCAATATAATGATTGGCGCTCATTTACAGCTCGTTCATCCCGCCTCTGAGATAACGAGTTTTTCAGTTTAATGGGCTTTAAAAAATATTTAATGGTTTCTGTTTTTTATTCCGTTCTGTTTTTAGGAGAAAACACCCAAGCATTGCACGTTCAAACAAGCTGCCGCGGCTGTCGCCGCCTTCATCGCCGTCGGTTCGGCTCAGGCCTGCAGCACGCTCGTCATCGGCAAAAACGTTTCCGCCACGGGCAAAATCATCGTTGCCCATAACGAAGACAACGGCGGCCGTCTTTTCAACATGCACCACTATGTGCCACCTGCCAAGCACAAAAAAGGCGAAATGATTCGCTTTGAAAAGTTTGCTGCTGAAATTCCTCAGGTGGAGGAAACGTTGGGCTTTTACTGGACGCAAACTTTTGTGCCTGATGGCGCCTCTTTTGCCGACGGTTTCTTTAACGACGCGGGCGTCGTTGTAGCCACTAACTGGTGCGGTGAAATCTTTGACGCAGACAGAATGGAAGTCAAAGACGGCGGCATCGGTTACGGTATCCGCCGCTTGGTTGCTGAACGTGCGCACTCCGCTCGTGAAGCTGTTGAAATCGCCACCGCTCTTTTGAAGGAATACGGCTACTTCCATGATGGCCGCACCTACACTTTTGCTGACGCCAACGAAGCATGGCAATTGGCTATCCACCAAGGCAACTCTTGGGCCGCCCGCAAGATCGGCGACGATGAAGTGGTCTACATCCCGAACGTCTTCATGATGGATAAGGTGGACCTCAACGATCACGAAAACTGGAAGATTGAACCGACGCAAGTTGAACGCGCGATCAAAGACGGCCGTCATAAAGCTGACGACAAGATCTTCAATTGGCGCAAGGTTGTCGCCAAGGAAAGCGTGCGTCATGAACGCTGGAACGCCAACCGCAACGTCATCGCTTGGAAGTACCTGACGGGCGTCGAATACAACGACCCGGAAAAATTCCCGTATAGCGCCAAGATTGATCGCAAGTTAAGCGTCAAGGACGCTATGAACTTCCTGCGTCTGCACGAAGACTACATCGGTGAAGATCAAGAGTTCTATCACTCCTTGTCTGAAGGCGTCTGCCGTACGACCTCTCACGATTCGATCGTCTACAACTTAAACGCAGATCCGACGTTAACGGAAGCCTGGCGCACCTATGGCCGCCCCTGCCAGTCTGTCTTTGTGCCGCTCTACCCGCTCGCCGCTCCTGCCAAGGGCACGGCTTTCTTGAGTCCTGAAGAAGCTACGGCTGAACACTTCAAGGGTACGCCCGCCATGTTTGACTACCGCTCTGAATTTACGCCGCACAGCGTCTTTAGCGCCGGCACGAACGCGGTTGACTACCTGCGCGGAGATGAAATCGCAAAGCGCACGTCTTTAATCAATAAGATCGAAGACAAGTACTTGGCTGAACGCGCCGCAATCACGAAGAAGGCTGCTGGGCTCAAGGGTGAGGCTCGCACGAAGTTCCTCCATGACTACAACGAATCGACCTATCAGGCCGTGCTTGAATCGATGCGCGCTGAAAACGCTCGCTTGATGCCCTACAAGGTGCAAATCCTTTCACCTGTGGTTAAGGCCGACAGTGACGACGTTGTTGCCTTCGCGCTTTTGGGCAACAAAGATCACTCTGTCCTTTCTGCCAACATCGAAGCCACTCGCGCCGGTATGAGCGGCAACCAATTGAACTCCACCCGTCAATTCAAGAACTTCGCCCCGGCTAAGAGCATTGAATACAAGGATGTCAACAAAGACGGTATCCAAGACGTGGTCTTCACCTTCTCGATGAAGGATGTCGCCAAGGGTGCTGTTCCCGGCGCCAAGATGGATCTCTGGCTCTACACGCAGGTCAATGGTCACCGTGTGGTGGGCTTTGATGTGGTGCCCGTGGAAACTAAGGAAGTGAAAGCTGCTGTTTCTCGTGACGGCAAGCATTTGCTTTAATGCGTTACGCTTCGGTCATCTTCCAAATGATCGAGGCGACAACTGCTAATAAAGAGGAAAGCGCTCCAAGCAAAAAATTTGCTAGGGGCGCTTTTTATATCGGCCTCTTCTTTTGTCAGACAAGGGCAGTTTTATTCAAAAACTAAGGGGCTCATCATTATTGGAGTTTTTTCAAGATACGTCTACACATCGCGGAACTTCTGTTATGTTTCCCATTCCGGCCATCCAAAGGATAGGCTTGGTTAGTGTGCTTGTAAAATCGTCCACTCATTAAAAGCCAAATAATCTTATCAATCTGATTAGCGGTTACTCCGTTTCTAATTTGTGAAGCAAAATGATTCAGAAACTCATTTACCTTTTCCTCGGGCTTATCCCCAAGCGGAATATTTAATCCTTCCAATACCCTTATGACGTGACGATCGGGTTTGCCGAAATAGTCAAAACCCATATCTTTAAAAAAGTCTTCAGCCAATGCCCGACCATAACCAGGCCATTGGTCAATTTGTTTACATAACACCTCCGCGTTATCTTTAATATTGGAATTGTTAATATCAAGTTCTTTGTCTAATGTTTTCAACCAATTAGCACTTCCGCCTACTCCAATTACATATTTGCATGATTCAACTAAGCATCGAGACAAAATCGGGAACAATCCGATGCCACTTTGGAAGCTATTGCAATTATATTTTTTAGGTTCAAACGGTATTTCATCTGCTTTTTCCCAAAGGGCCTCATTGTAGGATTGGACGTTATTTTTAGCTTGTTTACGGAATTTTTCTAACAGTTCTGTTCCGTCTGTAAGTTGAGCTATTTTTTTGACATTGAATTGATAGAGAATTTGGCCTAAGCCGCTTCTATCTTTACCTAACTCATTCGTTTGCAATAGCTTAAACATGTAGTCCCAATAACCGTATTCATTGGGAACAAGAGGTCGATTTGTTATCCAAGGCAATCGGTCCAGTAACTTTATATCATCGGCAGATAAGAAATCTGTGAAATATGATTTAAACGTATTCCGTTTTTCTCTAGCGTTTGTGCAAGAACCAATAACTCGACTTATAAAGTAGAAATCTGCCCATTGAGAATCTTGCGAGCAAATCCTCCGCATCTGCTTTCTTTCTTCTAAAAAAACTGTTGTGTACAGTTCAATGAGCTCTTTTGGCTCCAATTTCAATTCATTGAGGATTTTGTCCTGTTTCTTAATTTCCTTTATTCTGTTGACCAACTCGTCATTCAATAGTTCGTACAGTCTCTCGGCCTTTTCTTTTGTTAAACCGAATAAAGTAGATGACATCACTACCTCCCAAATTCCAAGACTTTCTCTAAAGAATACAAACGTTTAACCCTCAGGGTTATACCACAAAATTCTCTTTGCCTTTGCTGATTTAAATCACTTGTTCATTGCATCAAGGACATACACTTTAACTGTCTAGGCTCCTATTATGGCAGTCTTTCATATACGGCCACGCTTCGGCACCACTATCACTTTTAAATTTATCTTTAACAACAAAATTCGGATTAAGTTTCTTCTTGAGATGGGAAAACAATTTCCCGGACACCGTTATATCTCAACGATCTTATTACCATACCCATCAACATAATGCTGAACCAATAGCTTCACAGTCCCCTTCAGACTATTTGACAAGCGCAGATAGTCCGGAACAGACCAATACCTCAAATCCAACGCTTCATGAGCGATCCAAGGAATAGACAAATTTTGATCACTTAACCAATGGCAAAAGTGAGCTGTGTCCGTGAGCCAATTTCTAATATGAGTACTTGAGTCAAAATGATTCCAATCGCTGAGCTTTGGATCTTTTAAACAAAAATATCGCCAGTATTCCCTCGCTCCAACAACAAAATCTTCTGAACTGAAACATTGATTCAGATATCGTTGAGGCTGAGACAAAAAAGTGTGCGTCCTATAAAAGAGACTTCCGTAATAAGTTTCGTCCTTCAAAATCGCCCCCATTCCGTTTCTTCCTAGCTCAATACCCGCCTGAATACACCAATCGGTTTCGCTTGTATAAATCGGCGATTGAAGTAATTTTTCAACGATTCTTTTTGCCTTAATGTGATTTTGCTCATTCAATAACACGAGTTTTTGAGTGACTTCCCAAAAGCGTTTTTGATTTTCTGCCGTATCGGGACACGAGGCATTCAAAAGATCTTTTCGCTCTTTTAGTAACTCTTTGATGTGCTCTCGTTCCCCTTCATCTATATCCCTCTTAACAAAAGAACTCGTACCAAAGATTTGCTTTTCAATTTGGCAGACTCTGTCATAACAAGAGTATCTTCTCACTTCAATCATCTTACGATCCCCTTTTCAAGTTCTGGTTAACTATCAACTCAACGTCGGCCTCGGTGCTAAAACGCAAACGTAAGAGATCCGGCACAGACCAAAAGCGATAACGAAGCAACTGATGTAGAGCTGGAGAAAGAGACTTTTGATAGTGGCAAATCCAATCACAGCCACGCACAGTTTCTACAAACCACTTATGAAAAATGTCAGGGTCATAATCCGGCTCATTCCAATGCGCTAGTTGCGGATCTTCAGATAACTTTTCTTCCTCAATCTCTTCTTTAGCAAAGCGCTCATTTTCTGTGTTAAAGGGCTTAAGCGCGATATATTTTTGAGCGGAGGCTAGAATTGGGCGCATCTCATTAAAGTTTGATCCATAGGCCTTTTCATCTGAAAGTTCGATGCCGCCCATATCGCCATCAACGATTAGATAAGCCTTAATCTTCCAACCGCCACATTTGCTACAAATACCGGTATCCGATATAAAACGCACCAAGTCAAGTGCTCTCTTACGATTTAACAACGTCAGGTTCTCAAGCTCTCGATTGATTTCTTTTAAAGCTGACAAGTTTTCTTCTGTATATGGGCAAGATTTATTGAGCAGGCGTTTACGATCAGCAAATAACTCATGCAGTTCAATTGTTTCATTTCGGGTTAATCCCTTCTTAAATTTTCTGACTAAGGCGAAAATTTTTTGCTCAATTTTTTGGACATCTTCGAAGCAATCGTACTTTCGCATGCCTTGGACTCCATGTTTACAATGGGTATTTCAACATAGACTGTTTCAATTTATGAAAGATCTACCAAAGCAATTAAAACATAGACACACGAATTTTTGACCTTTCTGAACCAGTTTGCCAACTGAGATTGCTGGGATCTATTAAATTAAGGGATAGGTGTTCTTAAACGCTGGGACCTGTCCCAATCGCCGATAGATTCCTGATTGAAAAGCATTTATAGCACCAAGAATACAAGCCGCTTGAGCACAGATTTTCAGACGTTTTCATTCCATCGCTTGATCTAAAGAAAGGAAAAAGATTTTTGATAGATAGCGAAGAGACTCTCTATTTGTAAAGCCTGTTGAGACTTTTAAGTGAATTTTTTACAGGACCTTCAGTATGCAATTATTCCCTTTCGGGAGGGGGTAATTCATCCAGAGGATTAACTCGTTTGTTGTTTGACATTTGTAAAAATCGTTGATTGAGAGGAAAAAGTTATAAGAGCGTTGAAAAATCATCTTTATTGATAAAAGATTTCAACGGTGACATTTGGAAGCAAGCTTTTTGACTATGGCTATTTATTTTTAAGTTAGAAGAAAGTATACTTTATCTTAAGCGCAAACTTAAGCTATTTCAAGGTTCAAAAATGCAAGACTCTTTCTGCTCGTATTATACAAACTCCTATGAGATAACATCTTATATGGTAGAAATGCTTGACCTTCATGATAACGATATCATTTTAGAACCCGCAGCTGGAGAGGGTGCCTTCATAGACAGAATATTGACTAAAGACGTAAAAGTACAAATTGACGCCCTTGATATTGATAAGAATGCCATCAATATACTAGAAAAGAAATATAAACATCATAACTCGGTTTGCGTTAGAAATACTGATACTTTATTGGATGAGAAACTCGATTCTTACAGCGTGCCAGAATTATGGTTAAAACAAACGGATACTTTACTAGATAACCAACTTGATTTGTTCGCTCTATCTGGAGGGCATTACTCTAAAATTATCGGTAATCCCCCATACGGTGCATGGCAAGATCATGAGAAAAGAGCGTTACTGAAAAAAAAATATAGAGGTCACTATGTTAAAGAAACATATTCTTTGTTTTTATTAAGATGTGTGTCTCTATTAAGAATGCACGGGAAATTATCATTTATTATCCCTGACACGTTCCTTTTCCTGAATTTACACGCCCGTTTAAGATCTTTCCTGTTAAAATCTACCAAACTTAGTGAAATTCTAATTTTTCCTTCCAAGTTTTTCCCTGGCGTTAACTTTGGATATTCGAATCTCTCGATTATCACTTTAGAAAGGGCTACACAAGACGAAGCTTTGAATAATACTGTAAAAGTTATTAGAGGCTTCAAGTCTCCAAAGGAATTCGAATCATTATTAGAAGACAACAAGAAAAAAAGCAATCATTTAGAGTACTTTTACTTGACTCAGAAAGAAATACTTGAAAACGAACAACAAAAAGTAATATTAGCCAACACTAAAATTCAATCTTTGTTATCTAATGTGCCTCTTAGGCTAGGTGACGTTTCTGATGTTGTGACTGGCTTTTATAGTGGAGACAATAAACGTTTTGTAAAAGTTGCCAATGAAAATATTAAAGGCTCAAAGAATTACATTTTGGTAGATCCAGATAAAGTATCCGATTGTAGATCTATCGAGGGGATTAAGAATGTATCAGAAAGTTACATCCCTTACATTAAGGGTGCCTCTGAGAGACGGTATTACAAAGACCCCTTTGAGTGGTATATAAGATGGGATAAAGGTACGGTTGATTTTTATGCCAAAAATAAAACTACTCGTTTTCAAAATCCTAGCTTTTACTTTAAAACTGGTATTGGTATACCAATGGTTAAGTCGTCAACAATTAAAGCTTTTTTGATGGATGGACATGTTTTTGATCAATCAATTGTCGGTATTTTTCCTAAGAATGAACAGAAGTTATTCTATTTTTTGGCATTAATGAACTCAAGTATTATCAATGAACTAATTCACATTTTAAATCCCACTGCAAATAATTCAGCTAATTATATTAAGTTACTACCTTACATAGAGCCTAACAAGGATCAATTGGAAAAAATTAATGAAAAAGTTATACAACTGCTTGACTATGAGAATACTAATTCTTTTGAGCTTGCAGATGCCAAGCATGAGGAAATTGATGCGATGATAGGTCAAATATACTCAAACAGACTTGGAAATTCATAAGCGGTCAGAGAAATTAAACCAAATTAGCGGACAGCGGCCATTTGAGTTTAAACCACACTTTTTTCTAGATGGCTTGATTAAAAGTCCATAAAAGGCTCAATTTTAGCCAACTAGTGCCAAAGAGTTGGACGGGTCAAGCCCTTGCGACATGACGCGCTACTGATCGTACAATCCGCAGCGCAGAAACTCTAACAAGGCCAGCCTAGGGTCGAGCGATCATTTCCAGAGTAACTTACTTTAGGTTGTTTTTTGATTCTTGAATGTGGCTCAATTTTTGGTTGATTTTTTGGCGCCAAGAGGCATTGTTTAAATCGTCAGAATCTGGCTCACTTTAATGTGGTCGCTAACACACACTTGGACTCTATCCCGTAACCTAATAAACCAATCACGTTTCGCCTCATTTCATCCTTCCATTTGATTTAGTTAACTACCATGTTAAGTACTGTATCAAACTTTCCTTGTTTAGGTAACATCTGAACTCTTCCGAAATATCATCGGACCAATTTACATTATTATCGAGCCAACCTCTAAGATCAAAGCCTGTAAAGTTCTTAATTGCTTCGTAACAATCATTAGCACAATAGACGTCCCAATATGGTGATCTTTTTAACGTTTTTAGATAATTGTTGTTTTTATCTTCAGGTTGTCTCACAAATAAAATCGTTTTTTCATTTTCGCTTAAAGAATTGTAGATACTTGCAACCAACAGCAATCGATTTGTGTTCCCTTTTTCATTCGAGTTAAAGCCACTTTTAAAATCACAGTTATAGTGTATTTTATTTTGTTCAAAGTGCAGATCTAAAGCCAATTTAATACCTCCACTATCCACCATCTTCCATGGAATAGCAAAATATCGCTTCAATTCAACCTTGGTTGCATCATCTAACTTCAAACCATCAATATATTGAGAGGCATTAAGCTTAATTTGCTTTTGTACACTATCAAAATTAGGGGGATTAATTAACTTCAAATCTTTAATAGGAAATTGAAAAGCAAGTTTACAAAACGGTTCCCACAATTCACCTACTCTTCGAGAAAATGCCATGTAGTCATAAGGCCATACTTTATTTCTGTATTCAAGCATCACAACATAGGAAACGTACGTAATCATCAAAATTTCATTAAGTAAACCCAAATTACCCAAAGACTTTACACAGACATCTTGCTTTACTTGCTCTATCCTCTGACTCCTGAAATTTACAAGACACCTGTTAACAATAGCCGCTTTCTGACTTTTATCTTCCGATCTTTTTATAACATTTATTAAATGATCTTGAGCAAAATTTCTAAAAATGCCTAAATATTCTTGTTTACTTTTTGCCATTTATTTTTCCCCTCAAAAAATTTTAATAGTTTAGATTGAACTCTACACTGTACAATGGATTGGTAAAAATCAACAGCTAATAAAAATTCTGCAGTGTAAAAGTCACTTGGTCTACCCATTAAAAAACAAAAAATCGCTTCTCACCTCCTTCGTCAAATTAATATAAATCACTTACGATTTGGCAAAAGTTAATTTATCGAGTTTTTTAAGAATTTCTTCATTTCCCTTATCCAGCTCCTCCGATTCGCCCTGAAGTTTTATACAATAAAACCGTTCTTCATCAGTTGCTTCATCCAGATTCTTCATCTTTCTCTCATAGCTATTGTCATCTTTTTTTCCCATTAGATAAATGGAATTGTTCTCATCCCAATCGAACACTTGCCCTTTATATACGAATAAAACGTGAGCCCCCCACAGATATTTGGTATTGGGAACAATATTGTTACTATCAATTAAAGAAATTTTTTTCTCTTGAATGTTTTCATAGATAAAATGATCACGCTTTGTTGCATCTAAGAATACTCCCCGACTACTTGGGAATATTGACAAATGTCCTCGCCAGTACCTAATCCAAGAATCCGGAATCTTGTCAACAACAAAATCCAACAAAGCCGTTTCCTCAGACAAATCTATCTTATTAAATAAGAGCTTATATACGTACGAGTCTTTACCAATTACTTCTTTTTTCTTGTTTATTTCCTCTTGGTTCTTTTTATCATTAGAAGTCAGTAATTGATGTACTGGACGTGCAATTTTTTTATTTAGTAAGAAATAGCGCCAAGTATTAGCGTAATTATTGAAAACACGATATTTCAAATACGCAACATCCTCAAATTCTTGTTCGCTGAATCGGACAAATAATGCTTTTAGTAGTTGAACAGTTTTTATGTCATTTATGTCATCTCTAAAGGCCCGTTCTTTTATTTTTGTGGGCTTCCCTGAAGCAAAATGATCTTTAACCCATTCGTATTTTTTATCAAAGTCACTCCAATTAACATTATTTTCTTCATCATGAAACAAGAATCGTATTGCTCCATCAAAGAAACCGTATTTTTCTGCTTCTTTAATCTTTACTTCCCAAGTCGCATCCTCCCGAATTTTTCTAGCTTTCTCAATTTCCTCGTTCCAGCGAGCTGTCAAGCGAGCATCCGAATCTGTGTCTGAATTTTTAATAGGCTGTGTCTCCAAACTATAGTAAACATCATGACTCTTTAACTGCTCAAGTAGGTCAATTGTTTTTTTGACCTCCGAAGTACTTCTAATAACTAGATCTCCAGACAAATCTTTTCCAGAAATTAAATTCTTAACAACTCGAATCCAACGTTGGAATGAGACTTCATCCCATTTACCTTCATCAAAATATTTGCATATTGAGAAAAACCAAATTTGTTCAATTAAAGTGATCGTCTTTACTGGTTGAATTAATCCGCTCCCTGATTGCTTACTTGATTTTTGAGAAGAATCTTCAACAGGAGCGTACTCAGGGATAAAATTAGACAACTCTTCGGAATCTAAAAAGCCGTTATATTTAATCCATTTTTCGCAATTTATGACTACATCGTAGTAGTTGTCCATAATTCGCATTAATTTATCAAAAGTCTCTCTCTTAAAAGTCTCGCTACCAAGTAAATATGGCTTCAAACCGGCATAAACAGACGGGAAATAACTACTCAACTGGCCCCCATCTTTAAGTATCGCCTTGAGTTTCAACTCTGCGTTTTCGTCTCTCGGTAACAAAAGTTCATTAGTAAAAAAACGATTCAGGAAAGCAAAATAAATTCCATCAATGTTATAGTTCATGCCTCTTTCTTTTGTATGTTTCCAAAATATATCCGTCCATTCGGTATCCATTTTGATGGCAATACCCTTTTTTGAATCTAGTAAGTCTTCCCATCCCTCTTTTCTTATGGAATTTATTAAATCAGCTTTAAAATTTTCATAACTAGTTAGTTGTTTACCTCGAGCGTTGATTTTTATATATAAATCATCATGCAGCCCATAATCCCCTACTGGGACATAATAAAATTTGATAAGTTTCTCTTCAGTTAGTCTGCGCCAATAATCTTCGAATTTAACACTACTTTCCTTAAATAGCTTTTCGATATTGTCGATCTTTCTCTCTTCACTCTTAACCTTAATTGAATCTCCTCCCGGCAAGGATCCCAACATCCTTAACATACCACTTATCGTTGGATCTTGTAGCCACTTCTTATAGAACCATGTTTGAGTAACAATATATTCAACTATGCTTGAATCATTTCTTTCAGCTAGGAAACCTTTAAAACGGTTTGGGTCACATAATTTTTCACAAAATTCCCTAGAGGAAATACGGGTCTCATAAGAGAAATTTTTTAACGTTTCTCCAACTTCTTTTAGCTTCCCTGCCTTTAAAGCAACATACCAATGTAAAAGCCATAACGTTGTCAACCGCTGTTGTCCATCAATAGGCTTAAATTCACCGTTTTCTACAGAACCAAAAACAAAATCCAACGTCAATTCTTGAGGAGTGTCGAGAGCTGTTTTTAATGAAGCTAAAAAGCGTACTCTCAACGGACTCTGCTCTGGACGGCCTTGCGCGTAATCGCGTTGGATGATCGGCACTTTTATAGAATTTTCATTTAACAATTCCCAAAATGATATTGATTTTGCTGTCATAACAAAAATTCCTTAATTTCTTTAATATCATCACCGATTTCTTCCAAACATTTATTAATATCTTTTAAATAATATTTGGCATCCTCTTTTGTCCAATAATTAATATCTTCCAAAGTATCCGGCTTATCGGAGAAGTATTTCAAGAAGGCTAATTTAGTGCACGGTGGCACAAATTTACGGTCTTGTTTAATAATTTTTACACCACCATCTGACTTAATTTCTTTTTTCCTACCCGTATCATTTTCTAAAATAATCTGACGCTTTATTGGGAAAATGTCGTTTTTGTAACTCTTATTAATAGCAGAGTTTAACAAAGCATAATTCCATAAACGATTCTTATCATCTTCACTCCAATCATCGTTACTTTTTACACTACAAGCTTCCTTTAGTTTTTCAAATTCCGCTGTCGAATCAGATTTTTTCTCATCCTTTTTTAATTCATACTTATCTATAAATTCACGAATTCTTTTCTTGAGGTCTTGTCCTACGTACCATTGGGCGTTCTTCAGCCATGAAATCTGATCTTTCAGTTTTTCTTCTTTATTTTCAGTTAAAGAATTAATATGTTCGACATCCCATTTTTCATGTTTAAACAAATAGAAAGAGAATCTATTCATGGAGCCAAAAAAATTATCGGATGTTGCATTTTGATCAACAATTGTTTGAATATTATGAAAAAGAAGAAGGGGCTTCAGTTCTATTTTATTTTGTGTTGGAGAGTCCTTATCTCTAATTGCAATTAGTTTATCGTGCAGCCTTTTTTTTATTTCTTTTTTAAATAATTCCTTATTCCTTTTAATATCCACAGAACGATCGTTTCCTTCCCAGATTTTTTTTAGAGCACTCAATTGATTTCCTTTTATAGTTAGCCATAAACCAATATAGTGATACAACTCAACATCGTTATACCAATCGCAAAGCATTAAATAGCAAGGTTTAACTTTATTTTCCCAATAACATAGCGGTTTCATGTTTCCCTTTTTATTGGTTCTGTCTTCTTTATTACCTGGTTCGTTTTCTTTATTATCTATTCCGTTTTCTTTATTATTTATTGATTTCTGACTAAATTGATTGTAAAAAAAACGAAATGTCTGGTACTGATCTCCAGGTAAGCGATCACCTTCCCCGTCCTCTTTCTCTGTTTGGTAAATTAAATCAAACAAAAAATCAATACGAGTATCGTTTCTTAAAGGCTCTTTGTCATTAAGAAAATACCAAAATTCCTCGTTGTGCAATGCCAGCTCGATTTCATCCCATTCATTGGCAATTTCGCGACGTTTAACATCAAGATCAGGATAACTGCCATAATTGGCACGATTCAGAAAAAGAGCTTTGATTAGTTCAGAATTGGTTAGTGATATCTTTCCTAAATTCAATCTTGTAAAGACCTCGATAGGATTTTTATCAGCCGTTTCATACCATATGAATTGAACTCGTTTAAGAATGTAGGTTAGAAATAATTCCTTTTGGTTGATGGTTATATGTCTTCCTCGAAACCATCCTTCAACAGCTTTATAAGCTTCGCAAATAAAATGAATATCAATATTGCAGTTGTCCGGTTCCTGATCTAATTTATTTGTTTCAAAAAATTTGTTAGTTTCTTCACGAGTTTCATACTTAATAGAAAACGTCTCTTTCTCCGGTTTAAGAAACTTCAGAATAATGAGTATTGTTGTCAAACGTTGTTGTCCATCAATAACTTCGTAACACACATTATTGTCAATCAAATTCTTTATTTTTTCGAGTGATTGTTCCTTGTGAATTTTTTTTACAAGCTCACTCTCAGCAGATTCATTATGTTTAACTACTAAAGGTTGTAAACAGTAGCAACTATTGTCCTTCCTTGAATCAAAAAACTCTTGTAAGTCAGAAAGTAAATCTTCAACAAGCTGAGCTGACCAACGATATCCCCTTTGGTAGGCAGGAATTAAAAAATTTAGTCCTAATATATCTTCTATGGTTTTTAGTCCAATGGGATTGTTATTAGTATGCATAAACCGCCTCGTTTACAAATTCTGCAATGGCATCCAAATGCTTTTCAGGAATTTTATCAATTAGTACTATGTTATCGTGATTTACCTTGACTCTTCAGTAAAGAGAAAATAATTCAGTAAATGTTTGCCATCTATCAAAAATCTATTCCCTTTCTTTGAATCAAGTGCTGGAATGGATGCATTAGAAGCCCCTGTAGATCAGTCATGAAAAAAGATCATCGGTCAGACGGAATCACTGTTATCACAGAGCCCCTTCAACAGATTCCTCCTCATATATTGCCTCACATCTTTGTCATCTCACCCAAACTAATCTTCCATCCATAATCTCCCATCTACATATGCGCAATCTTGCTAATTGTTATTCCTTACTTTTGGCTTATTTTCAATCTTATTGAAATGAATCTTTCATAAAATGAGGGACTGTTTTTTATCTTAATACCGAAAAAACAATGCAGTAAAAAAAGATGAAAAAATACCCATATTCTCTGATTATCTCCCAAGCGGTTTTTAATATCGGCTCAGATATTCTGAGAACCATTCGCCGCGCGGCTCCCGGCGAATGCTCCTGCCATGAAAAAAGTTTTTTCGCTGACGCGACAAAATACGGCCCCAAACTGACGACCTACACCTTGAAAAAACGCTGGCCGGAAACACCTAAAGACTACAAAAAAATCCGTCTTGGGCGCATTCTTGAATTGAAAAATCACACGACCATCGTTTTTCATAAAGAAAGTACTTGGAAGATCGAGTTTTTGGATTCAAGAGGCAATGTGATTGATCGCTGCAAGCGAAACGATAAGCGAGATGCGATTATTCTAAAAATCAAAACTGTTATTGAAAAAGCCTACCCTCACTATGCGAAAAGCAATTTCGCCGACCGTATTGCCGCTACGCTTATGAGTGGCTTTTCAAATGTTTGGTTGGGATTTGTGGAGATCAGCAAAGAGTATTTAAAACCTTTGTGCTCAAAAAATGAAACGCCAAAGTTTTATTGGGACGGCGGCAGAGAACTCTTTTTCTATGACGATGATCTGCCCTACTACACGCAACAAGACAGCGGACTTTGCTTTATCCGCTCTCGGGCTTATTCCGTCGATATTGAACCCTATTTAAATGAAAGCGAAGGAAATTGGCTTTGGCTGCATCGCCACATTCATGACAAACGTCTGTGCCTTAAGCTTCTGCCTGAATGCAAGTCAGAAATACTTTCTGAATTCGGTGCCTTAGAAATTGTTTTCAAAGCGCCACAAGATGAGTCCGATATTGATCACTGTTGGGTCGGTTAATTTTGAGAAAAAAGAAACCTTCGCGCCCAATTTCAGCTAGCATATTGTCAAAGGAGAAAAAATCATGGCGCGAACAACATCCGGCTTTTCCCAAGCTTTGGTTTACCTTGAAATCATCAAGCGCTTACCGCGACACTGGGTAACTTCAACAGAAATCATGCAAAGCTTGAAATCTGCTGGCATTGAAATTGAAACACTTACTTTGCAGCGCTACCTCAAAGAGCTTGCAGAATCAGACGAAATCCCAGTTGAACGCGACACTCGTTCCCGTCCTTATGGTTATCGATTAGCCTCTTTCAGCAACACCTTTTCTTTCTTGTCTCCATCACCCCAAGAATCTTTGCTGCTGAAATTGATTCAGGAATATTTGAAATATCAATTACCCGGGAAGCTTGCCAAAACTCTGGATCCGTTCTTTAACGCTGCGATGGATAAACTCGACACCCCACTTGGCCACGTCACAAAAGAGCGTCATTGGTTGGATAAGATCGCGGTTGTATCGGACACACTTCCCCGCATTCCGCCTCAGGTGCTACCCAGAATTTTCGATGATGTCACCAATGCTCTTTACGAAGAAAAGAAAATTCAGGTGAAATATCGCAACGCAGAAGGCGAAAAGAAAGAAGCTATTTTGAGTCCCTTGGGCTTAGTACAGCAGGACGGCCGTTTGTATTTGGTTTGTCAATTTGACGGCTACGATAACTATCGTCATCTAGCCCTTCACCGCATTGACTCTGTCAAGCAACTAAAAGACAACGCTCAGGGCGTCTCTGGCTTTAAAGTCAAGGATTACATTAAGAGTCGTCACTTTAATTACACAGGTGATAAGACCAGACTAATCCATCTGATTCTGGACTTTAAAAATCCTCAAACGAAAACCTACTTGGAAGAGTCTCCTTTTAACCGCTCTCAAAAGATCACAGAACCGGAGAAGGGTTTATACCGCTTGGAAGCCGATCTGGTTGACAGCATTTTGCTTGACGGTTGGATCAAGATGTGGGAACAAGAAGCCCAAATCGTTCGAGTGGAAAAACTCAAACTCTAGGAGTTCTCAACATTATGAACTATCGTAGCCGCTTGGATCACTCAGAGACAAGCGGCTAATTTTTGAGCAAAAGCGTCCGTTAAAACGATTTTCAAACTCATGGAAGCCCGAGTCATGCCCAGATAAAGCAAAGACTTGGTTTGGTCGTCTAATTCATCAAAATCCACTTCTGTCAAAATAATGCACGGCGCCTGAAGTCCTTTAAAACGTCTCACCGTATCGTTAAAGATTGTTCCGTCACTAAAGAGCTGACGACCGTTTTTAAACTCATCCAACGGTTGTTTAAGCGAATATTTGTCTAATCCCAGTGTTGGTGAACATAAAATCTCTGACGAATGACGTCCCTTCATCGACAAGATGGCGATTTGATCATCAGAAAAGCCCTCTTTTCGAGCCTCATCAACTGCCCTTCTCGTTTCTTTTAAAAGTTGCGCGGGACCGCTATAGGTGAAAAAAGCAGGAACATCCCCTTGATAGGGACTCGTAGAGACCAGAGGGCTAGAGGTAAGCGCCAGTTCATTGATTACTTGCGTTACCCTCTGCGGTATGCGAGCGGTTTCTGCGGAATTCACTCGGACAGATTCAGTAAATTCAACAGTTTCACCAGTTTTGAAATTGGGATCTGATAAGACGTAGAGTGTTCCATCAGATGATAGAGCCTGCGTTAACGCCACCACCCAATCAGATTTCAAATCTTGAGCATCATCCAACACGATGCAATCAATGGAATAGTTACCATCTTCTAATTTCTGAACAAACGCCTCAGACACGTCATTGAAATACTGGCTTAATTTCAGTGAATCAATATCTGCAGGATCTTCAGCTCGGGTTTTCTCAATCGCCAATTCATGCCATGTACCAATGAATTCAACATGCTGATTAATGGGGTGATCCTGAAGCTTTTGAGCGATGTTGCGGGTCGTATTGATGTACCAGGCACTTCTTTTTTCTTGATGGGCTTTTTGTAAGAGCGACAACGCAAGCTGCGTTTTACCGGCACCGGCCGGTGCATTAACTTCTACAACAGCCAAAGGCGATTCAATTCTAGGAATCCAGGTGGCCAATCCTGAAGATAATTCCCTACACCGGATATCCAGCGTTTCAGAAATGGAGCTCAAACTTTGTTTGACAACACAATGATTTTCTAAAAACTCGACGATTGTATCTTTAGAGACGTCATGATTATGCGGCAATCGGTCGCAGTCCAGAATGATATTGCAGAGTTCATCCATACGATCCGCATCGATGACCCTGGCCGAATCAATACCGATTCCGTATCCATCCAGTTTTCCGGTTGGTAAAACGAGAAACGAGCGAATAGTTAGATTCTTCGCAAAAGCAGCTAAACGATTTCTGACAATTCCTCCCTGCCTATTTAACTGTTTAACAATATCCTTTTGACCTCCGGCTCCATAGTCACGCACCACGTGTCCGGATTCATCCGCTATTAGATTACCCGCTTTAACTTCTAAGACAACAATAACGCCAGTCGGTGTAACCACAACGGTATCCAGTTCAGAACTTTTACCTTCAGCCGCAATATCCACGTTGGCGATTACAGAATATCCCGGTGGCAAATCTTCCAATTTTTTCTTCACCATTAATTCAGCAATCTCACCCTGTCTGGTCTTTTGTTCGTCCATATGAATACCTCTATGTGCCATTAATTCAGACGCTCTTTGTCTTAAAGAGATTATTTCGATCCTCTTGACCTCACCGCTCAGTAAGCAAAAATCCCATATATAAAGGCAAAGTCAAAAGCTGTTCACGACGGCCCACGTTGTAGTCCCCGAGTTTTATGGCCGAATGCACGTGATACTTCTCCGGATGCTTCAAAATAGTGCGCGTGCTTTTCGTATTACCAGAAGTTGCTTTCACTTCCAGCAAAACTGCCGCACCCTTGTAACGCATAACAAAGTCGACCTCTAGCCCTGTATCTTTTTGGAAGTAATACAAAGGCCTTTTCATTTTGATGAAGAAATCCGCCACTAAATTTTCAAAAATCGCCCCTTTATACCCAAAGAGATCACCTTGTAAAATGTCACGCTCCGTACCGTCTTCCAACATCCCGACAAAAAGACCGGTGTCTGACATATAGACTTTGAACTTATCATGACAAGCATTACCCTCAAGTGGCAATTCAGGCAGCGTCAGGTTGTAGCAACGACGAATTAACCCAGTATCTTCCAGCCATTGAAGACTTCCAACATACTGGTTAGAACGCGCAGTCTTTTTAATCAAAGAAAATTGGAATTTCTTGTTGTCTCGAGCAAGTTGCTTCGGAATTGATTCAAAACACTCACGAATTCGTGATTTATCCGCACCTTGTGCATATTTGACCATATCGTCCTCAAAGGAGCGAATCAAAAGTTTTTGCTCTTCACGAACGAAGGCGACATTTTTTTCTTTAATGAACTGATCAACAATATGAGGCATTCCGCCCACAACAACATATTGCAGCAATAAGTCTCTCATCCGTTGGTGCAACGCTTCAGGAACGGGCCTTTCCTCTTCCAGACACTGCTTTAGAAGAACTATCAAAGAATCCTCAATCCCATTGGCCCAAAGGAATTCCTCAAAATCCAACGGAAACATATCAATAATGGTTTCATAGCCCACCGGCACAGAATAGTCTTCCGAACGATAGCCGCTAATACCCAATAACGAACCCGTTGCTAAAACGTCAAAACGACCATCCAGCTTGAAAAATTTCAGAGCCGCACGAGCTCTGGGGCACTCTTGAATTTCATCTAAGACAATGACTGTCTCGTGAGGTATAAAGCGAACGTTTGCACCGACAAACGCACTCATCATTAAAACGACATCGTCAACTTTAAGCGATCCTTCAAAAATCGTTCTGTAATCCGGATTTTCGAAGAAATTCAAGTACACAACGTGTTTGTAGTGTTGTTGAGCAAATCGCAACACAGAAAATGTTTTTCCGCATTGCCTGCAGCCTTTCAAAATCAACGGATTCCGATTTTCCGTATTGAGCCAATTCAAGAGTGTTTTTTCAATTTTTCGCTTAAGCATAGATTTCGTCGCTCTAATTACATTTTTTAGTCACTTTAACACGAAAAATTACGTTTTCCTAGCGACTTTTTCCAAAAATCTTACATTTTCCCAGCGAGTTTTTCGGGATATCTAACATTTTCCTAGCGAGTTTTTAAAAATAAAGACCGATATTCAAGATTGAGAACATCATTTTTTGGACATTAAACCTTCATAAAATGAAGCTATAAGCATTATCCTGATCTCAGAATAAAGATAGAAACTCAACTAGGAGTCAATCATGCGTAGGGTTGTTGGTGATTACATCGTTGATCTTTTTGGCAAAGAAGAATCCAACAAAGAATTTCTCATTGAGCAATCAAAGATCAGAAGCTATTGAGACAATAAATGCTTCATAAAATGAAGCTATTGTGAGTATTCTTTCAATAGAGAAAAAATTAACGAATGCCCTCATAAGGAGCAGAAAAACATGATGAACTTCATCGCCATCGATATTGAGAACTTTAAAGTGGATCTCTACGACGAAGAAGAGTTTATTGCCGCTTATGAAGCGGAGGCGCTTGACCCCGAAGACTACAAAAGTAATAAGGATCGAATCACGGAACTGGTTGAAGATAATTACTGTGACATCGCTTGGTCCCGGCAAGACGCGGTCGATAAAATTATCGAAGAAATCGAATTACTTTCCATTGAAGAAGGTGGAGACGATGAAACTCTCGTTGGTTTAGCCAAAATGCTGATTACCATCGCTCAAGCCAGTTGGTGGGATGAGTTTATTGAACGAAACAATCCGTTCGGGCTCCCTAGTCGCAGTTGTCTTGAACTTTAATCTCAAGAGTTCAAAAAACTCAAAAATAATTCAACCTAACTTTAGCCCATCATTGCGCCGGATATCTGACCAATCAGGTATCCGGCCAGTTTTTAATTCTCAATACCTCATAAATTGAAACGCCTGTCGATACCCTTTTCTCATTCATAGGAGACCGTTTATGAGTTCAAAAGATCTGTCGAGCCAGGCATTTTCATTCAAATACCAAGAATTCTTCAAACCGGGTTTTATTTGGTACAGAGACGAAGCTGTCGCTTTCGTCAAAGAACACTATACGGTTCAGTTGCTACTTCCCGCTGAACTTTTGCGTCGATATCCCCACTATTCCGCCTCTTACAACGGCTTTATTGAAATACCCGCCGGCTTTGTTTGGTTTGCCCCTAAATTTGTTGCGGAAATCGTTCGGGCTTGGGGGCATAGATTCTTTGGCGCGCCGTTTGAGCAAAGCGCTTTTGAAAAAGTTCAACAAAGTCTACGAACACTTTTTGGTTTTCATACCGGATACCCGGATCTGCACAAAAAAATGCATAACGCGACAACATCACAAGAAAAAATCCAACCGGCCCAACAACCGCTTCTGGATTCTTTCAGAGAAATAGCGCTTTCAACTAAAGGACTTTTTCCCAACCTCTACGAGTTGATCCCCTTGTGGTCCAACCATGTCACACCGATCAAAAATGCAGAAAAGAAACGCTCCGCAAATTTAAGGGTTCTTTACAAACCCAAAAAACTTATTTCTGTTCAAACCAGTCTCGATTTGGTATTAAGTGAAGGGCTCGTTGAGTGCGCCGCTCCCTCCACGCTTTTAGGTTTTTGCGTTAGAAAACTCAGTTTAACGGGTGAAATTTTGGACTACTGGTTCATCGCCCCCTACAAACTCGGATACGACTCTTTCACAAGCCAAGCCACCCATTACCAGGTGGACTGCGAAATGAGTCAGAAACTGTCTAATCGTGAAGAGGGTCAAGTCAAAGCCCGAGAAGTTGATCAAAAACTTGATGAAATCGCTTGGAGTAAAGATCCGACACTTAATTTTGAAGAGTTAGAAAAAATCGCCATGGTCATGACTTCGATGGAAACACCTAACCAAAGCCTGCAATACAAACGACATGTTCTCTATGATCTTCTTGTCGATGAAAAACCTTTAAGGGAAATTCTTGACAAAATTGAATCCTCCGGCAACTCTCCCTATTCTAAAAACATCAATCCCAAGCTTTTTTCGGAGGCCTGCGCTGCCCGAGCCGTAGAACTAAACAACGCCAATACCGAGTTGCCCTTGAGCCCATTTTTCGCCCTTAGACCCAACGCATAAAACATCATTTTCCCCGATACACCAATACATCATAATTTGATGTATCGGTTTGTATTCTTTCATCATCAAAGGGACTCTGTCGAACAATAAATTTCCCCATTTTGTTCGTCAGACCCATAACTTGACCCAATCCCCAAGGCTGACAATGATGAACGGAAAACAACCTTCGATCTCACACATGCTTTCCGAGGAAAGCCTCCTTACGCATGAAGGCTTTATTCGATTCAATGGATTTCCCGTTGCTTTTGTGAAAAGCAACCTTTCGGTGCTGCTGCTTTTACCCTTTGAAGAGCTGAGTCGCCGTCCATACTACTCGGCAACTTTTAACGGTTTTATTGAATTGCATTATTCAATAAGCAGACTCTGTCCCCGTTTCACCCTGGCTCTCATCGCCGAGTGGGCAAGCCGCCACTTTGGACTATCAACGGATCCCAAGCGTTCAGACTATGTTAAAAAAGCTCTCCAACGGCTCTACGGCTGGCATCACGGTAAATCGGATTTAGCTTCTGCTCTTTCCAATCCCGATGATCCGACACACGACTTTCCACTAGCCGATAAACTCTCTGCTGCCGAAGCAGATGTGCTCGATAGTTTTCAAAAAAGCCACTACCCAATTTATATCGTGAGCGGTCTTTGGTCAAACCACATTCGATCACCAAAAACCACCTATCTTCCCACTCGTGAAGCTCGACGTTTGGTCCCGATCGATAACGGTTATGTCCCGGTTATCACAAACACGGATCTTTTAGTCAAAGTCAAGGTCGATGATCAACATCGTGAAAATCTGTTGGGCTTGTGTGTTCGCAAAGTTGAGAGTGATGGTGAAATCAAAAAAGTATGGTTTTTGCCTAAACGGCTTTGGAAATGGTTCATGTATGAACCGGAACAAAAGCAATTTTTGACAGCCAAAGAGATGGAAAAACTTCTTCCGGCGAGTTCTTCATCCAATCTTTGTACCGGAATGTTGGACGATACATTAAACACTTTAGCCTGGTCACAAGATCCCGGATTAACGAACAAAGAACTTGAAGATGTTTGCATGCTGCTCTTGGAAATCGACCACCCGGACGAAAAACCTTTAGTGGTGAACTCGCCTCTTTTCCAACTCTTTCTCGAGAACAAAGACCTTGCGGAGGTACTTCAAGCGATTGAATCCTCCACCCAGGGCAAACACTCTGCTTTTGAGGTTGATCCCGTTGTCTTTGCCGCAGCCTGCGCCTTAAAAGCAAGGGAATTTCAAGGGGAATCCTCTGAGGGCGGCATTCAATACTGTCCCATGCCCGATGTCAACGCACTGAAAACGTTTTATCAAAAGGTTTAAAAAATGAAATTCTCGGATTTAAAGAAAAGCATTCTGGCTCAATTTGAAGTGGCGGGCGGCAACCGCATCGTCCCCTTTATCGAGGGCAAGCCCGGTGGTGGGAAATCGGCTTGTGCACGAGAAATTGTCAATGAATTGAAGAAAAAATATCACATCGCCGATGAGCAAATCGTGGAATTCAATCCCTCGCTTCGCGACCCGGTTGATGTCTTGGGGGTGCCGTTTAAGCATGAATCAGGCACACACAATGTGTGGCTGCCGCCCGAAGAGTTTTATAACTTGCGTCAAGGGGTTGGTCCCTGCGCTTTAATCATTGAGGAGCTAACCGATGCTCCCATGTCCATGCAAAACCCAATGTGCCGCATCATTTTGGATCGATGGGCCGGATCGGTAAAACTTAGCGACCAGCTTTTCATCATTGCAACCGGTAATCGCGTTGAAGATAAGTCCGGAGCCAATCGCATGAGTACAAAACTAGGCAACCGTCTGCGTTGTTTGCCTTTTGATGAAAATCTTGACGATTGGATCACATGGGCCAAAGCTCACAACATTTGCGACGTGCTGATTAAATTTTTGCAATTTCAGCCCAAGATGCTTTCTGATTTTGATCCCACCCGAAAAACCAATCCGACTCCCAGAGCGTGGGAGGCTGTGAGTCTGGTTCCATCTTTCACCGGACGAGACGGTGAAAAGCTTTTTCATGCCTTGGTCGCGGGCGACGTCGGTGAAGGAGCCGCGGCCGCTTACTGCGCTTTCCGGAAGATGTACCTGAACCTGCCGGACTTTTCAGAACTTTTAGCCCGCCCCGAACAATATTTGGTTCCGGAAGATTTAAGTATCCGCTGGGCAACCGTCATGAAACTCGTTGACCTCGTTGCGTCCGAGAATTGCAAACAGGAGACGGCCAACGCCGCACTGACTTTTATCAGTCGCGTGCCACCCGATATGCAGGCCATGGCTGTTCGGGAACTTTACAAAGGCGAATCCAAAAAGCGTTTAATCGCAAGTCCCGTTTTTAAAAAATTAGCATCAAGGCTGACTAAGGTGATTGGATGAGTGAAACCATTAACAAACTTCTTCAGGCTAAAACTCGCCTGTCACTGCGAGAACCCTTTTTCAGCAGTATTCTCTTTCGCTTTCCCATGGAAGCAACTGACACGGTGCCTTATGCTGCCGTGACACCTCGTGGGAGAATTCTTTATAACCCCGAAGCAATTGAGAAGCTTTCGGTGGAAGAGATCGTTTTTTTACTTTGCCATGAAGTGCTGCATATAGCGTTTTCTCACAGTCTCAGACGCGGCGAGCGTGAGCATTATCTTTTTAATATTGCGAGCGACGCCGTCATTAACGAAATGCTCATTGAACTGGAAATCGGGAAATTTATTGATAGCGGGATACGACTGAAGGGCGCTCAATCCAGAACCGCAGAAGATATTTATGACGAAATCTACGAAAAGATTCCGGCGGCCAAACTACTTTGCGACATCATTTATTCAGGTGACCAAAACGCAGGCGGGCTCAAAAATGATCCCCTTGCCGAAGCCAGAAAAATCTACGGTGAATCGGTGGAAGACGCTGAGTTACGGGACATTGAAAATTGCGTAAAAATGGCCATTGCGGAAGCAATCACCAAACAGAAAATGATGGAGACTCGTATGGGCTCCGCAATGGGTCATCTCATCACCCTTTTAGAGGAATACGTGTTGGTTGAAAAGCTCCCCTGGTACGAACTGTTGGGACGCTTCATGACCAAATTTGTTTCACAAAACGAAACATGGCGCCGCCCTAATAAACGTTTCTCAGATGTCTATCTGCCTTCTGTCAACAAAGAAGCGCAAATGGGCTCATTGGTTATAGGTATTGACACATCAGGGTCCATTTCGGATGAAATGCTGGCTGCTTTTGGCAAACACCTTTTTGACGTTATTGAAGAGTGCAAACCCGAAGAGATTTTTGTCTTGTGGTGCGATTACAAAATACAAAAAATAGAACAGCATCAATGGGAGGATGTGCCTTTTAAATTGTCCGCTCCGGGACGCGGCGGCACCAATATGTGTGAGATTGTCAACTGGGTGAATAAAAACACTCCCGAGGCTGATGCATGCGTCATCTTCACTGACGGCTATACACCTTACCCGCAAGCCGATGAAGAAAGTGTTCCCACACTTTGGGTGATCACCTCAAAAAATGCCGCCATCCCTGAACATATCAATCGAGTTCACTTTGAAATGGACTAATCCCAATGCAAACAGGCTAGCCGATCCGGTGTTAGCCTGTTTTAATGCTGAACTTGAATTCTAGGGCACGTAACCAAAATTAAATATTTTCAATTAGTTGTCCCACCTCTTTCAAAACCATCGGAACAATTCCTGTCGCCTTGCCCAATCTGATGTAATTGAAAGGACCATAGCCTTCGTCCATCATCGAGCAATTAAATTGCATCTCCCGAGGGGCTTCCTTATTTAAGAGCATACGAATAGGGGCGCCGGCTGAGGCCGCAATCGTGACAAAATCCGCGGCCGGATAAACCGTTCCTGAGGTACCGATTGCGATGAAAATATCCACTTCTTTTAAGTACGACATGATCCAATCCAAACCATGCGGCGTTTCTCCAAAGAGAACGACATCGGGTCTGACGGCTGAAAATTGAGCGCGGCATTTAGGACAGATATTTCCTATTTTGTAGAAACCTTTTCTCGGAAAAACCGTACCGCATTTCTGGCAGAGACTGCGATTTAAGGACCCATGCAAATGAAAAACAGCTGTATCTCCCGCTTCCTCGCAAAGAGAGTCGATGTTTTGCGTGACATGCACAATGTCGGCCTGTAAACGATACTTCTTTATAAACTGAGCAATGGCTTTGTGAGCAGCGTTTGGTTCACAAGCGTCAAAATCACGAATTCGCTGATTGGCCGCTTCATAGACTCTTTCAGGCAACGACCGCATATAACCTCTTGAAAGACTGGCGCTGTCGTTTTTAGGATCACTGCCTTCTCCACGGTAGGTCGGGATTCCGCTTTCTACTGATAGGCCGGCACCCGAGAGAATAAAAATACTTGGACGCTCTCCACGCCACTTTTTAATCATTGTCGACAACATACAAAGACTCCCATTATTTATGCAATTTCCAACTGACCATGCGTTGAAATTCAGGCCACGGATCAGTGAGATTCTGTCGATTCAAAAGCTGATGCATAGCACTGCGAGCGTACATATCCCGCCGAACATCAAACGAAAGTTCATAGCGGCTCCATTGAAAATCTTTCATATCATCTGCATCGGGAGATACAGCACAAATCTTCACCTCGGGATAATGAGAAGCAATGAGCTGCATCATCCGCAAAAGGGCCTGCTTTTTCCAAGTGAAGCTCTTTACACGAAAAGTACTTGGATAGTCCGGGTAGTGCCACTTTTCTTTTGTGCCCGTAAAAAATCCGGCTAATCGAATAATTTGATAGATCTCCTCGACATCGGCCCGTTTAGGAATGGATAACTCATAGAAGTCCCGATCATTGTCTCGCCAGGGTTTGTCAAATCCCATCGATGTGTAGAGCTGATTCAAAAGGCTATCCAGTTGCAGTGCAAAGCGAGAGGTTTTGACCCGTTCATAAAATTCATGCCAGCCGGTGCCGTAGCAGTCTATTTTCCGGTAGTCCCACTGATGAAAATCACTGTCGGTTCGGGATTGGTAGTCGAAAAGCATTTGAAAGTAGACCACTGCAATTGCACAGGCAATATCTTTGACTGATCCCGATAACTCGGTACGTGTTTCTGGCTGGCAATCCACTCCATTTAGAAGATCCAGTGCCTGATGAGCATTGTGATTACCCAACTGATCAAGTATTTGCGACTCACCCATGCGGCTTGCGGCTGCCATCGCGCTCATAATTTCGTGTTCTGACGCTACGGCTCTGTACAGATAAGCGCCAACCGCCTGGGCAAACATAAAATTATCTTGGCTAACCCGCTTTCTCATTTCCTCTAAAAGAACGAAATAGGTGTTACTTAAAACAGCCCTATAAGCCTTCCCTTGGAGAAAGTCATCCGGACTAAAAGCGGTCTTGAATGTTTTATTTCCAGTTTTCATGTCTTCTCTCTCTACTTTTCTGACAGGTTGAGTATGACTTTTAGGACTTCACTTTATGCAACATTCGATTTTGCTGAGCACTTCAAAAACTGATAGATGACTCGTTAAAGTGGCGGTATCTGAAAACCTAACGGAGAAATAGCATGTTGGGAGCCATTGTCGGCGACATTGTTGGTTCGCCCTATGAATACAACAACCTCAAAAGAAAGGATTTCGAATTTTTCAGCCCAAATGGTTTCGTCACCGATGATTCAGTTTTAACGCTTGCCGTCAGCCATGCGTTATGTCAGCAAAGCACAAACCTTCAAAAGGCCGCCGAGAAGTCATTGATGGAAATCGCCTGGCGATACGCTGACAAAGATTACGGCGGAGGTTTTCGTCGTTGGATGCAGCAGGAAAGTCCAGCCCCCTACAATAGTTTTGGCAATGGGGCTGCTATGCGTGTCAGTCCTTGTTCACTTGCCGCAAAAACACTCGAAGAATCAAAAGTGATGAGTTACGCGGTGACCTCTGTCACTCACAACCATCCGGAAGGACTCAAAGGCGCTGAAGCAGCCGCTGTCGCAGGCTTTTTAGCCAAAAATGGTCTTACTAAAAAAGCCATCGAACAATACATCAACGAACACTATTATCCGATGGATTTTTCCTTGGACGACATCCGTCCTCAATACCAATACGAAGTCAGCTGCCAGGGCACCGTTCCCGTGGCTCTTAAAGCTTTCTTTGAATCGGTGTCTTTCGAGGACGCCATTCGAAATGCGGTCAGTATCGGAGGCGACAGCGACACGATCGCGGCAATTACCGGCGGTGTCGCGGGCATTTATTATGGAATTGATGATTGGATCGCTAAGAGAGCCGAAGAATATTTGGATCCGTACCAAAGGCAACTTTTGAAGAACTTTGAAAAACTGTTTTGCTAAAAATGACGTCAGGGGCAAATTTCTGCCCCTAACGATTGCTTCAATAACAGATGGAACTACTGCTCTGGCTTAACTTCTGACGTTTCTTTTTCGTTTTCATCTACCCTATCTTCCATCTCTCCATCTAAATCATCTTCATCATCCAAATCATCTTCATCGCCCAAATCGTCTTCATCATCGAACTCTTCATCTTCATGATCTTCGAGCCAATCATAGGCGGATAAAGAGACCCGGAAAAGACGTCCGATAAAGTCCAAATCTTTAGGTTCATAAGGACCTGTCTTGATTAATTGCAGCATTTCTTCGATTTGCCAAACATCTTTGTCGCTGTCGAGAAGTTGATCGATGACAAAAAACGGCAAACCGGTTGCAACTTTAAGACATTGACGTTTTTCCCCTGCGGACAAATCTTTAACATCAATCCGATAGTCCGCCTCCAATTTATCAGCCTCTTCCCCCGGCGGCATCATCCAAATAAGAACACCGCGTTTACCCAACATGTACGGACACTCGCAACCGAAGGCATTCTCCATCAGATCCAACACAATAATTTTGTGCTGCTGCAACACATCGCCCAAGTCGTCGTCAACACAAGAGGCATCTGCGCGGTAAATTAAGTCGTCTTGCCAATAGGTCATTCTTTCAACAACCGCCTTGACCGCTCGCGGATTCGCACCGCACACCAGGATATGGAGCGGACGGACATAACCATCGTGATCCGTTTGAAGATAATTCGTAATGATTTCAGCGGCCGTATCCACATCATCTTCGTTGGCTTGCGGTTCGCCAATCCGACTGATCGGATTAGCGACAAAATAAGGCAACTTGTAGCGTTGATCCACTAATTTTCTGCGCATGGCGTTCTCCTTTTCGATGAGAAAATTATGATCGACCATGCTTCATTTTATGAATGTTTTAAATGACCGTATACATTTCTTCGAACTGTCTGAGAACGCCTGACAAATAAGGATCTAGATACGTTTGCGTTTTCTGAGCGATGGCGTCTGGAATACCATAGTAAAGACCGGCAATACTGCCTGCCATCGCGGCCAACGTATCGGTATCGCCTCCTAAGCTAATCGCCGTGCGGATAGTGTCTTCAAAAGAATCCGACTCCAAAAAGGCTTTTATGGCAAAAGGAACCGTCCGAGGGCAGGTATTGCCGAATTGATAGTGAGGGCGGATTTCATCAATCAAAAAGTCCATCGGATAATAATGATCTTGGACGTATCGTCCAATTTCCGCTTTAGACCGTTTTTCTTTTGCCAAGAAGGCTGCAACCGCGATGGCTTCAGCTCCCTTTAAGCCTTCGGGGTGATTATGGGTCACGGCGGTTACCGCATAGGAAAACTTTTTAACTTCTTCCAAACTTCTGGCAACCATCGCACAGGGACTCACCCGCATAGCCGAGCCGTTTCCCAAACTGCCATAAGGCTCACTGACATCAGCTAGCATCCAGACTAAAAATTTGGAGCCATAGCCCGCTCTTGGGTATCTAAGAGCAAAAGCTTTAAGTTGGGCAGCCGCCTGCAAAGACAACCGGTTGTAGTCCCCACGACAGTCAAGAAAAGCCTGACAAATAGCCAACGTTAAAATCGTGTCGTCAGAAATATGACAATCCGGTGCAAAAAACGAAAACTCTTTCGATTGAAGACTCGCTAATTCGAAACGAGAGCCCACCACATCACCGACGATGGCTCCAAGCACAAGACTTCCTCCTACTCTTTTTCTGAGAAACTAGCAGGATAAGTTTCAGTTTAAGATGTGAAAGCTACATAAAAATCGGTTCAACGAAAAAGTGGATCATGGCGGCCAAGTAAGCCTCATCCAGGTATTCAGCTCCTTTGATGCTACCCATGGCTTTGCTTGAAGAAACAATTCCGCCTCTGTATACCGTCCCGTTCTTGAAGCTCAGCACCACTCTTGAAGAGGATTTGATGGTTCCCTTATAAGCTTTCCCATCATCAATTAATCCCAGCTGCCTTGAAGACGAAACAATCGTTCCTTGATAGATTTTTCCGTTCTTAATGGTGCATAACGCTTTAGACGACGAGGTAATAGTTCCCTCGTAGAGTTTGTCGCCATCGATATGGCAAAGCATGCGGCTCGAAGAAACCATACCATCGTAAAGCGCCCCATTTTTAAAAACCAAACTTCTCATTTGCGGCATGTTGTGCTCCTTATTCTGTATTTTCCTATCCTGTTATTAAGCTTAATACCGTCAAGCCTTTTTGAACGGAAATTTTTTGCCATTAACTGAGATCGAAAAATACCTTTGTCACATCCACTCGGCCACGGTTAATTCGATACTCAACCGGCTCATAACCGAAGGTCAAAGACAGTCTTTCAGTACATAAGGCTTCAAAATGCTCCGGGACATGTAACTTTGCCGCCCTTTCCTGGTCCAAACATTCATAATGCACGGCGCATTTCTGACTGAGAATAACCACATTAAATTCCCTATCAAAAAACTCGTAGAAAGATTCACCGGTTCGGAAATGCGTTAAAAAGTAGTCCAAGGTGAATTTGCTGAATTTTTCTTTAACTAAAAAACTTTCATCAATGGATACGATCTCCTCGGTCCCCGTTTTTATGCTGATCCAGTGCCGAACAATATGAATAACTTCTTGTCCTTTTGACAAATGCAGGGCTGAAAGAATTTTCTCATCAACATCGCTCGTGACTTCAAATGTCACCAAGCGACCACGACTTCCCCTATTTTGTCCATCTAAATTTCTAAAAATTTGAAAAGCATTCCAATAACCTTGATCGCGATAAGTCCTTACAAATGTTCCGGCCCCTTCACGCCTGAGCAAAATTCCATCATTGACAAGTGTCTCAACCGCTCGTCTCAATGTTCCAATGGACACTCCCACCTGTTGCGCCAAAACGGGCTCAATCGGAATTTTTTCTCCGGGCTTCCATTCCCCGGATTGAATAGTTTTTAACAAAATTTGTCGAACTTGTTGGTAAAGCGGCTGACGGTTAACGCGAGAGAGGGTTTGCATAACGATCCTCGTTAAATTCATATATATGATTAATGATAGACCTTTTGTATTGCCTTGCGCTATTGGTGGAAACTAGACTGATGCCACACAACAAAATCCTAAGGGGGAGCTGTCGTGCAAACGGGGATTCCACAACTAGACCAAGAGACTTACTTATCAGTTAAAACTCTCAAAGACTCAGCCAAAGTGACACGGGCTCTTCAGATCGCGTTTGACGAAGCCGAGCTCGGAATGAAGGAGCAGGTTGAGTTATGTGGAATCCCCGCGCCGACTTTTCAAGAAGCGCTGCGCGCCGAAGAGATTGTCCGCCGAATGAAGGCTTACGGACTATCAGACGTCACAACCGATGACATCGGCAACGTTATCGGCTTTCGTCCCGGGAAAGGCAATGGACCGGTTCTTGCCATCGGCGCACACATGGATACCGTTTTCCCGGCCACCACGGACGTGACAGTCAGACAAGAAGGAAACCGCTACTTCGCGCCCGGAATCGGTGACAATTGCTCAGGACTTCGAGCACTTTTGCAAATCATCCGCTCTTTGAATGAAGCGGATATACACACCGAAGGGGATATTTATTTCGTCGCCACCGTTGGAGAAGAAGGCTTAGGCGATATTCGGGGCTCGAAATACTTTGTTGCCACTCACAAAATTGACGGCTTTATCGCTATTGATAACACCGAAATTGGGCGCATATTGAAGGGTGCCGTTGGTTCTCACCGCTACCGTATCACCATCGAAGGTCCCGGCGGTCATTCCTACGCCAACTTCGGTGAGGTCGCCAGTGCCATTCACGCCATGTGCATTGCCGGCAACATGATCGCTCATATCAAAACACCCATCAATCCGAAAACAACTTTCACGATCGGCACAATTCAAGGCGGCACCAGTGTCAACTCCATCGCCCCTTCCTGCTCTGTGGAAATCGACATGAGAAGTGTCAACAATGAAGCACTCCTTCAGGTCGAGTCTGAAATTTTGGCCTGTTTTGATAAAGCGGTCGCCGAAGAAAATGCCCTTTGGTCTATCACAGATCCTGCTAAACAGGTTCATTGGAAAAAAGAAAATGTTGGTAATCGTCCAGCCGGCATGCGCCCCGATGACTGCCCCGTATTGCAAGTGGCCCGTTCTTCTTTGAAAGCTTTAGGACAAGAACTGACAAACTACGGCGTCTCTTCAACCGATGCCAACGCTCCGGTCAGCATGGGCATTCCGGCTACCTGTCTCTCATCGGGCGGCATACAACACAAATGCCACACGATCCACGAATACTTCGACAAAGTGGATATTCATTTGGGGCCCCAACTACTTATCCTGACAGCCTTGGGACTTGTCGGTTGCGAGGGATTTAAACCCCTTTTGCCTAAGCGGGAATAATCGTAAGGAGTGAAGCACCACCATTAATGCTTTCGGAGACAACCATGACTGGTGTTTTTATCGTACTCATTTCGGTCGCGGTCATCTGCTGGTTGATCGTCAAAAAATTCTATCCAGCATGGTCTTTGTTCGTGGTGGGCATCGTGACGATCGCCATCGTGGCGGCGATCTCCGGAGATCCGGTGGCAACCGGTAAAAAAGTCACCGGCTTTATCGGTTTCGACATTCTGGGAATTTTCGGAGGCCTTTTGCAATCCCGCGCCGGCGGCCTTGGCATGAACATCATGATCATTGGCGGCTTCGGCTACTACATGAATAAGATCGGAGCCACGAGCGCACTGGTTCATGTTTGCACTCGCCCCATGTCTCTCATCAATTCCCCCTATATCATCATGGTGTTGGGCTACGTTGTCGGTCAATGCTTAAATGTGGTGCTGGGATCAGCCGTGGGTTTGGCCATTTTAATGATGGTCACGGTCTACCCGCTTATGCTAAGCGCCGGTGTCAGCCGCCAAGCCGCCTGTGCTTCCGTTGTGATGACCGGTGGTTTCGGCATCAGTCCTCTTGGTGCCAACAACTTGGTAGCCAGTAAATTGACCGGCATTCACGTAATGAACATTTTCGTGGATTACCAACTTGTCATCGCACCGGTTACTTTGATTATTGTCTGTATCGTGCACTACTTTGTGCAGCAGTATCTGGATAAGAAAGATTTAGCGAGCGGCCGTATTACACAAGCTGACTTCATTGCCAAAGATTTGTCCGATGCAGATAAAAGTGAAAAAGCTCCAGGCTTTTACGCAATTTTCCCATTGGTGCCATTGGTTTTTCTGTTTATTTTTTCTCCGCTGGTCTACAAAGGCATCAAGCTTGACATCATCAATGCCGTCATGGCTTCAATGGTTATCACTTTTGTCATTGACTGCGCCGTTCGCCAGGATATCAAAACATCTTTTGCCTACATTAAAACCTTCTTCGAAGGCATGGGAAAGATCTTTTCCTCAACCGTCGTTTTGATTGTCTGCGCCGAAACATTTGCGGCCGGTTTAACACGCTCAGGTGGTATCCAGACGTTAATTGAAGCGGCCAGTAACTTAGGCAGCGGCTACCTCATCGTCTATACGATCATGTTCTTGATCGTTGGCCTGTGCACTTTTGTGATGGGTTCCGGTAACGCCGCGTTCTTTAGTTTTGCGCCGATGATCCCCGGCATTTGTCAAACAGTGGGCGGCAACGCTCAGTGGATGCTCACCGGTATGCAATTGTCTTCCGGCTGCATCCGCTCCATGAGCCCCATCGCCGGCTGTGTTATTGCCGCCGCGGGTCTTGCGGACATTTCTCCGTTTGAAATTGTTCGCCGCTCGGCCCTTCCAATGCTGACCGCTTTTGTGGTTATTTACATCATGTCTTGCACCTTGGTCTGATCCAACCGAAGTTTCCTTTCAAGCAAGGCTTTTCCGCCCGATTTTTCGGGCGGCTTTTTTTGCAGCAAACCTTTTTGTATACATCATTAAATGATGTTTAAGTCCATACACTTCCTTTCAAGAAAAAGAGGAAGAATATGTTTAAGTGCAATCTCAACGCCAGCCATCAAACGTTTGACGAAACCGTGTTTCGTCTCTACCAGTTCTTTTTCCTGTCTATTCTTCTGTATCGTGACCTTTGGAAAAATGTCACCTGCGGCTACAACGATAAAGTTGAATACAACTTTGAACAAGTGAAGTGGAGCAAAATCCTGGGGTTGCCTGAACTTGAACAATTAACACCGGATGAAATCAAAAAGACGAAAAAAGTAGCGGACAATCAGGCCAAGATTTATTCGCTTTTAATGAAAAAATACCAAGCGTTTGAAGAAAACCCTCCCCTTGTCCCTGACAATCTAAAAGCCAATGTCGAGCTTTTGGCAAAAACGTTTGGCTTAAATGAGGCCGAAAAAAGTATTTTGATTTTTCTTGCGGTCATTAAACTCAATCAATTCAACTGTCTCGATCTATTCAATATCTTAAAAAACAAGAAAGCTGACCTTATTACCTATCGAGAACTCATCAGCGACTTTTTATCTACCATCTGCGATTGCGGTTACGAAACACTCTATAAAGCCTTATCTAAGAGCGGCGCTCTCATGCAAAATCGTCTGGTTCGCATCGATGAGGATCCCCGAGATTTTGAGTACTACCTCATCCTTGATCCGGATTTGGCCGCTAAACTGGTCTACCCTCATCAAAAATTGCATGATCTGCTGGCGATGTCACTGGTCAAGGGAAAAGAAAGTCAACTCACGCTCGAAGACTTTTCGTACCTCTCGCCCAATCTGCCGCTTTTAGTGCAATATTTGCGCAAGGCTCGAGAGACTCAAAAAAGCGGAATCAATATCCTTCTTTACGGTCCGCCGGGAACCGGAAAAAGTGAACTGAGTCGGGCCATCGCTCAAGACATTGGTGCTGACCTTTTTGAAGTGCCTGTCGTTGATGAGGAGGGAGACGCCGTTAACGACCGCATGAGTTGCTTAATGTTCAATCTTTCTCAACTCAAAAACAACCCCTCGGCGATTTTGGTTTTTGACGAGGCGCAGGATTTATTTAAAAACTTCGGAGCCACCCCCTTCTTGGCCACCCTATCGGCCAAAGGTAATGAAAAACAAAATAAGGGCTTGACCAATAAAGTCTTGGAAAACAATCAAACGCCCGTTATCTGGATTACCAATTCCATCCAGGCGATGGATCCGGCCTATATTCGCCGTTTTGATTTTTGCCTTGAAGTCCCGGTGCCACCTGAAAAGCAACGTCAAAAAATCATTGAAAACAAAGCAGGCGCCTTCCTGTTACCTGCTGGAATTCATTGCATTGCTCAAAGAAACGACATTGCTCCGGCCGTGATTGACCGCACGGCCAAGGTAATCTCGACTATCTCGACTTCAAAAGAGGAAATGCAAAAGCATTTCTTCACACACTTAAATGCCAGTCTTATCTCCATGGGTATTCGCCCCGTGCAATTGAGTAGCCGACCGGATGACGAGGAGCTGTATGATCCCGCACTGAGTACAGCGGACTATGACTTAGCACAAGTGGCTCAGGGGATTTCGGAGTCACTCAGTGCCCGTCTTTGCCTTTACGGCGTTCCCGGTACTGGGAAAACGGCTTGGGCACACTACCTCGGACGTGTTCTTGGCAAGCGAGTGATCGTGAAGCGCTGCAGCGATCTTTTGGATTGTTTTGTGGGTATGACCGAGAAGAAAATTGCCGCTGCGTTTGAAGAAGCTAAAACAGAAAATGCCATTCTGGTCATGGACGAAGCTGACAGTTTTTTGCAAAAACGCTCCGGAGCAAACTATAGCTGGGAAATCACTCAAGTCAATGAAATGCTCACGCAAATTGAAAACTTTGAAGGCATTTTTGTGGCAACCACCAATGCCTTGGATGCCATGGATGACGCCTGCTTGCGTCGCTTTGATTTAAAGGTGAAGTTTGATTATCTGGATGCAAAGAAATCCAAAATTCTTTTTAAACGGTACTGTGAAAAGATTTGCCCAGACAGCTTTATTGACGACCGTATTTTAGAAGCGGTGGACAATTTGCGTTCTTTGACGCCCGGTGATTTTGCAACGCTTATGCACCAGTCTCGGTTTAATCCCCTTAGAACGCCTGAGGCGTTACTGAAGGGACTTGAGAAAGAATGCGAAACAAAAGAGGGGCATCATCATAAGCGTCCGATTGGATTCAACTAACACATTCTTTTTCAGTTATATAAAAGAATATGAGCTTGTCGCATCCAACGAATCTATCATTAATTTTTTGTCAGTTCGTGTCTTGAAGCTAAGTTTTTTTCTCTAAAAAGTCGTAGAATGGAGGCCTCTCGTCAAGAGAAGTAGTGCCGTTATCTCCATCGTCTAACGGTTAGGACGTGACCCTCTCAAGGTCAAAATACGAGTTCAAATCTCGTTGGAGATACCATAAACTCAAGTGTTGGGGAAGCCGTTAGCTTCCCCTTGTTGTTTCTAGCCTTTAATACAGAGTATTTGTTTGAGCTCATGGAGCGTTTTCGTTAAATCTGATTGGTTCGCCATGACGGCATCAATCGATTTGTACGCTTTCGGAATCTCATCCAAAACGCCGGCATCTTTTCGACACACCACACCTTTTGTCTGGGCTTTCAAATCATTAACCGAAAATCGTTTTTTAGCTTCAGTTCGACTCATCTTACGGCCGGCACCGTGCGAAGAGCTACAAAATGACTCTTCGTTACCCAGGCCTTCCACAATATAACTGCGAGCGCCCATGCTGCCAGGAATAATTCCTTTTTCGCCAAGCCCTGCACGAATCGCGCCTTTTCGTGTCACCCAAATCGTCTCGCCAAAATGTTCTTCTTTTGCAACATAGTTATGGTGGCAATTGACAATTTCACCCTCTAGTTCTGTACTAGGTTTTAACACACGCAAAGCCTCTAGAACATCTTCAAGAATGATCTGGCGATTAGCCATCGCATAGTCCTGGGCCCAATGCGCCGCTTTCATATACAAATCGAAATCCTCCGTGCCCTCTTTTAAAGAAGCTAAATAGATATCCGGAAGCTCTTCTCCGTTTTCTTTAGCCAATGTCTTTGCACGCGCGATAAAAAACGATGCCATGATATTGCCGATGCCGCGCGAGCCCGTGTGCAGCATAATCCACAAACGGTCTTCATTGTCTACCGTCAGTTCAATAAAATGGTTGCCACCACCCAATGTTCCAAGCTGCGCATGCCACTCTGATTTAACCATCGGATCAAGCATCGTGGGTTCATGGGCCAAGATTTCTTTTAGAGGTTCTTCAAAAGGCTCACAAGATTTCCATCGAGTGTTTTCTTTTGACCGCTGCGCAAAACCGACAGGGACTCTGGAGAGAATTTCTTGCATCAAATGCTGAAGCTTACGTTCATTGAACGTATGTTTCGTGAGATTCGTGCGCACAGCCAACATCCCACAACCAATGTCAACGCCCACAGCGGCTGGAATCACCGCTCCTTTTGTCGCAATAACGCTGCCAATTGTCGCTCCCATCCCGGCGTGTACGTCAGGCATCGCAGCCACATGATGGAAAACAAAGGGAAGCCTGGTAACATTTTTCAATTGATCGATGGACTTCAGATCAATGTCGCGGGTCCAAATTTTCACAGGCACTGAAGAATTTTCCGTTAGCGTCTGGGCAATCGGCATTTTCCTATCCTTAATTTCGTTACAGTACTGAAAAAATACAGTTCAGTGCTTCAGTTAACGATACACGTAAGACAAGGTTTTCATGATTTTCCCATACTTCATAAAATGATGAATGATGGGTTATTTTGTTTTTAATAAAAATTTTGAACCACTAGTCATTATGAGAAAAAAGAAAAAAATGTTAATCAAAGGCATCACGCCTAAACCCAGAAATCCGATTGCTCGTGTTCTTTGTACTGATACTCGCTTTAAGACCAGAACGTTTAAAAACAAAAAGAAAACAATCGAGAAATTTGATTGGAAAAAAGAAGATTTTTGACAATGAAGCCCGGATTTTTCATATTCCGGGCTTTGATTTCGAGTAATTAGAGCTTAATAACTCGAGCAACATCAGCTGCAAAAGCCTTGCGACCTTGAGAACTCAAAATTCCATACAAGCGCATGGCTGTCAAATTCGCCAAAACGTAGTTTCTAAAAGCATTGAACTGTGTTTCATCCGTGATCCCGTACTGCTCTTTAGCCAAGTCTTTGAGCGCTTGAACAGACCATTGGCAAGCAGATGAAGAAATGACCCAATCGTGATCGGCCAAGTGCACCACATAGCCTTCCATGCGGCGCGGCAGCGGAAGAGTCTTCTGATCGGCAGCCAGCAATCCGCTCTTTACAGGATCCACTCCTGCGATAATACTTGCGGCCTTAAGCCAGCCAACCACCAAAGCTTCGCCTTGTTTAGAAGAAGGATGCTCATGAGCGCAAGCTTGGGCCACGACCAGGCTTGGTTTAATACCGCGCTTGATGGACTCAGCCACGCTCAGTACGTGATGTTCACCGGTGCCTGCCAATGTTTGTTCAACCCGACAAGCATGATTTTTTTCCCATTGGAAGACCCAAGGTTTGTGCAGATCATGCAAAATTTCGCCGCCAACTGCATCGTCCCAGTCCAAATCGAGATTGTTGATATGGCGATAATTTTCATAAAGTGCCTGAGCGGAGACCACATTTAAAGCAGTATGAGTGGCTAATCCTCCCGGATAGGCATGATGGGAACCATAACCAGAACCCGGAGCGCTCCAAAAAGGCTGAGGTGACTGTTTTTTATTTTGAATGCGAGGGAAAATGGCTTTGGCGTCGGAGGCAATTAATTTTTCTTTTTTCAAAGAAGACAAAATGCCTGCTTCATTACCTTCTGCAATACTCGGCGCCGGGTTCTCAAGAATACTCAAAATAGAAGAACGCAAAGAAGAATTGTTAATCTTTTTTGCTACACTCACAATCGTGTCATACGCTGACTGAACCACTTCGCTATTTTTTGCCATGTCTACATCTGACATGGAAAACACTTCTTTGACACTACGACAGTTTTTGGGGCCGGCTGCAACCGCAGCCATAGGCGTCATAGCAGCAGCCGCAACGGAAACGCCAATCAATGCGCTGCCGTGAAGAAAATTTCGACGAGACAAGGTGTTCATAATGTCCTCTGCTCTTTAAAGTAACAAGGTTGCCTTGGATGGCAACCTTATTGTGCAAAGCCAGAATGACTTAGCCGTATCAATTCAATGAATTTGAAGTGACAAATCACCTCAATTGTGAACGCCCGATTTTGATAGCCGGGAAAAGTGCGAAAACCGCCCCTAATCCCAACGTCAGCATTCCCACTTTTACTTCATCCAAGCCGACAGACGGCGTCATGGCGATTCCGGTGTCTTGCCCGATCACAATAGCTGCGATCTGAGCCAACCCATAACCACCTACCATGCCGATGATGACACCAGAAGCCACCACGGACATAATCAAAAGCCAAACAACCTGCATGACATAGCTTCTGGGCGCCCCCATTGTTCTTAATTGCAAAAATTGAGGTTTTCTTAACTCACCGAGAATAAAACCGGTGATGAGGACCGCCAGAAGGGAGATCATGACCGAACTGGCGGCAAACCACTCAAAAGCTACCATCGCGGAATCCAGCGTGGCATAAAGTTCTACTAACACCTCTCCGGTGAATATCGCCATTAAATTAACGGACTGACCCCGTGCATCTTGAGCGGAGGCTGACGATAAAAGCTGTCGGATTTTATAGGCATCCGAAATCGAAACCGGCTTGACAGCAATGGCTGAAAAACCCGGAAGTTTTTCGAATTGTCCCTGAGTGAGCCAGGACTCAAGTTTTGGCTCTTGAAGACCGCCATACTTTTCATGCATTGCCCAGATGGCTTCAATCGGCACTAAAACCGCCCGATCCCAAGGGGTCCCCGTTTCCGGTAAAAGGCCAACTACTTTAAAACCGCTATCGTGTTTGTGACCAACACCGGCAATTCGCCCATGGTGAGGGAAAACCGTCTGACCGATTTCCAAACCGCTATGCACCCCCGCCACAGCTTCATGCCGCGTCGCAAATACACGCCCTTGCTTAAGTTGTCGGCTTTCTCCCAAAGTGATAAAAGAGCGAGTCGTTCCCACCAAAGGGCTATCGTCCACACGGTCACCGAAAGCCAAAGGCGCACTCCACTTCACACCCTTATAACCGTTTAGCAGCGTCAGTGCAGAAGCCGGCGTCAAGGACACCATTTCATCCCTTAAATAGACCGTTGACAGTAGCAAGGAGGTCCTGCTTCCTTTAGCTCCCACCAAGATATCAAACTGTTCGGCTGCTTTCGCACTTGATGATTTAATCATCCGTTCTGTTTGACCGATGGCCGTTGCGATGGCTAACGCCAAGGCCAATATAAAAGCGAGTGAACACAGGATTTTGAAGGACTGACGGCACTCGTTTTTCAAAAAGAGCAATACTCTCATAGTCCGGGCCCCCGAATGGTTCCGTTTTCAATGGTCAACACTCGATTAAAACGCTTAAGCATCTGTGAGTCATGCGTTACAACGAGTAACGTTGCTTTTAAATCAAAGGCGGCGTTAATCAATGCCTCCATCACACGAAAAGCATTGCTGTAGTCCAAACTCGCTGTGGGCTCATCGGCCAATATTACTTTGGGCGAACTGATTAAAACACGAACCAATGCCGTGCGCTGCATTTCACCCCGGGAAAGAAGAGAGGCTTGCGTTTCAGCGGGCACTCCATACTGACGCAAAAGTTTTTCGGCCCTATCACGGTCGGCTCCCGTTATTTTTCCTCTGAAAGTAAGCGGCAACAGCGCGTTATCCAAGGCACTTAAACCACCGAACAGGCGAAAATCCTGAAAAAGAAATCCGCAATTTCTGCCTCTCCAGTCATCGCGACGGGCTTCTGAACAGTGACTCAGCAACTCATTACCCCAAGAAACAGTCCCCTGTTGAGGCGTCACAATGCCGCTGATGAGTTTTAAAAATGTCGATTTACCGCTGCCGGAAGTGCCCCTTATGCCCAAAACTTCACCGCTGGCGATTTCCAAATGCTCAATATCTAAAATCGTTCTGATCGATACGCCGTCTTTTACGTGATACTTAAGCCCTTTAACTCGGAGATCAAAAGGCCTTACGTTGCTCATTTCATAACCTCAAAGGTCGCGTCCACCAATCGAACCAAACTCACGAATCCCGTTTCCTGATCGGTTTTGGATCCCAGTTCCAACTTACCGATCACCACAATCGGTCGATTTGGTTGGACAAATTCTTGCTTGGCACTTAAATACACCACAATGATGTTGTCGGGCCAATCTTGGTCACTGTTACAGAACGGGCAGAGGCTCACCGGTTCACGCGTCATGACTAAAAAATCCGCCTCGGGTTTTAACGGCGGAGCCATAAAACCTTGAACAGACACCGTTTTGTTCGCCAAAGATTTCAATTTCGAGCTAAATTGCAGGCCCAAAATCGGATTACCCTCGTACATCTCCTCAAATCCGATTGAAGCGGTCGCGTCGGCTAAAGCCAATGTCGGCATAGAAGTTAGCGCAAACAGACATGCCGTCAGAAAACAGCGTCGTTTCATGAATACTCCTTTATTGAAAAGACGCCGCCGATTTCCCCCGAAACCGCCGGCGCACTTTTTCAATCACAACCTTGGGATCATTAACGGCCCAATGCAAGTGCCTCGGCCATCACACGGAAAATTTCCGTTGAATTCATGAAACCACGGATTTGATCGGCGTTAGGACCTCGGGCGGTAACAACCAAATCATCAACCGTGTGAACACCTTGGCTTTCGCTGCGCGGCAGGTTGCCTTCAACAAAGTGAGCGCTGGGAACGTCCTTGTATCGTGCGTCAGCCACATACTGTCCCTTTTCGTTTTGAACGGCCGGGTTAAAGGTTGCATCCGGGAAAGAGCGGTACGTTTCATAGTAATCGGGATGAGCGCCGAAGAAGACGGCTAAACGCTTACTAGGATTGAAGTCATCCGGGAAACCGTCCTTATCCTTATCCTCGTAGTTGGGATAACCAGCATTGGCGTAGACGCCAACCTTTTCGCGCCAATCATTGCCGGGCTTATTGTCATCAACCGTACCAGCCACGGAAATGGAGTGGGTATGGTCACCGGTGACGATCAAAAGGGTGTCGGGATGCTCATCGCAATACTTTTGAGCGGCTTCAACGACCTTGTCGAAAGCGATTGTGTCACCGACAGAGCGAGCCCAATCCAAGGGATGTGAATATTTGTCAACGAGACCAGCTTCGAGCATGAGGAAGAAACCGTCCTTGTTCTTTTCGAGCACTTTAACCGCGGCGTGGAAGGAATCGGTCAAATCCGGTTGATTGGGGAACTTCTTCACCGTGTTACCCTTCCATTGATGACGATCCACCCAACCGTCCATATTGCCGGTATGGAAAAGGCCGAGGAGCTTATCGCTGGCTCCAGCTTTTTCAACCAAGGCTGTACGGTCAGTAACAAGTGTGTAGCCTGCCTGCGTGAATTTTTCAATATAGTTGATATCATCTTTGCGCTTGGAACCCGCCGTCGATTTAGGCAGGAAATAGGCCGAGCCGCCACCCAAGATCACTTCAGGTTTAACGTTATAGAACATACCGACAATATCAGCCTTATCGGAACGTTTGCGGGTATGAGCAACAACAGAGGCGGGCGTTGCGTCTTCAATTTCAGCGTCGCTCACAACACCGACGGCCATCTTCGTCTTGCGGCGAATCAATTCGGCGATTGTTTCTTGTTTCGGATCGTCTTGACTTGCCTTGGTGCGGTCGGCATAAACACCCAAAGCGTTGACGCTTGACTTGTGGCCTGTCATGTAAGCGGAAGCCGTATTCGCACTATCGGCGGCGATTGTGTCAACCGAGCTCGTGCCAAGTAGGGCCATATGCGGCATATTGTCCATGGCTAGCGGAGCGTTATACATACCGTTTGTCACCCCTTTAGAAAGGATGCGGGCAGCCGTGCGATGGCCCACGGACAAACCATCGGCCAACAGCAAAATCACATTTTTAGCCTTAGGCTTGTCGCCTGTTGTGTACACATCCCAATTCACAGTTTTGGAGCTGTTGGGAGTCTTAACTGTCACGGTATACTGACCAGGATTTTTAATTTCCACGCCACGCACAATCAAAGCTGAGGCTTCAACCCCCTCCTCTTTTTCCATCCAAACTTCTTTTCCGGAAAGCGTTTGATTGAAGTTCTTGCCATTGATTTCAACGGTGACTTTATCGCGGGCTGTCACGTCATCTAGTTCAACCTTAAAATCAAAACGCGCGTTTGTCATAAAACGCGCGTGATCAACCGGGTAGATTTCGATGGCTTGTGCGTTCATGGCACACATACCTGCCAGAGCGCAAGCCACAGAGGCAACAATCTTTTTGGATTTCATCGTTAAGTCCCTTTAGAAAAATCTCACTGTAGTGAGTGGTTTGATGAATTGCCCCCAGTATAGGAAGGCTCTGTGAGCGTTCGATGACAACGATTTCTCAAAACTATGAATTTTTCTGCTCTTCAAGCCTGTTTATTCATTCTGATGTCACAGAAGAATTACTTTTTTGAGATTTGTTCAGATAGATAACATTTCATAACGCAAATCAAAGCAACGGAAATTCTCAGGGAAAGCCTGAGGGCAAGTAATGTGAGCTTTCTATAAAATTGCGCGCGGATAAAAACAATCCTCAGGAGATAAACAATGACTTTATTGAACTGGGTTGCGGTTATTGTCGTGATTTTGACAATCGCCGCCCTGATCAAGCGTTATGAAACGCGCTTGGTCCTCTTTACAGCCGGCTTGATTCTTTGCTGCGTATCCTTGCAGCCGATGACCGCTTTCAATGCGTTCGCAAAATCCATGACCAACGGCGGTTTGATCATGGCTATTTGCGCCTCGATGGGCTTTGCCTATGTGTCGTCCTACACTCGTTGCGACCAACACTTGGTGCACTTGCTCTCCAAGCCGATTCGTGGATTGGGCATTTTCTTGGTTCCGATCTGCACATTCGTGACGATGGTTATTAACATCGCCATTCCGTCGGCTTCCGGTTGCGCCGCCGCCGTGGGTTCCACGTTAATCCCTGTGATGCTTCGCGCCGGTATCCGTCCCGCCATGGCTGCCGCCTCTGTGATGATGGGAACGGCCGGTGGTGTGTTCTCTCCGGGTTCTGCCCACAACGCCTACATTGCCAAGATCTCCAATATGGAAATCATGGATTTGATCGCGTTACACACCCCGTATAGCCTCGTGCTCTGGGTTGTCGGTATTGTCGGTATCTTTGTGATGGCTATTATCTTCAAAGATAAAGGCGAAGCTACTGACAACATCCAAGTGAACATTGAACACAAGCAAGAAGAAATCGTTCGCCCGAACGTCATTTTCGCTTTGGTTCCGTTGCTCCCGATCGTCATTTTGGTCTTGGGTAACACGGTTGTTCCGCAAATCAAGATGGGCGTGGCTCAGGCCATGGTCTTGGGCGCCATCTTCTGCTTGCTCATCACCCGCGCCAATCCGCAAGATTTCTCCAAGACGTTCTTTAACGGCTTGGGTAAGGGCTACGGCAACATCTTGGGTATCATCATCGCCGCCGGTGTGTTCGCAGCCGGTTTGCGCGCTGCCGGTTTGATCGACACGTTCATTGCCTTGTTGCGTGAATCCAATGACATCGCCCGTTGGGGTGGTTCCTTGGGTCCGTGGTTCTTGGGCACGATTACCGGTTCCGGTGACGCCGCCACGTTCGCCTTCAACGAAGCCGTTACGCCGCATGCCGCCTCTTTCGGCATGGATATCCCGCATTTGGGTTCCTTGGCCTTCTTGTCCGGCACCTTGGGTCGTACGTCTTCTCCGATCGCCGGTGCCATGATGGTTGTGGCCGGTATCGCTATGGCTAACCCGATTGAAGTCGCCAAACGCACGATCGTTCCGTGCTTTATCGGCGTCATCATCTTGGCTATGATCATCGTCTAGTTCATAACCAAACTACGGTTGATTAAGGGGCAGTTCGCTGCCCCTTTTCTTTAGATACAAAAAAATCGCTCTCGGAATGCAACTCCTTGAGCGATTTTTTTGGCTAATCCTTCAATCAGATGATGACTTGACCTTTATAGTGCAGCCATTTTTCTTCGATACGCTGCCCCATGTGCGTCATGGTGGTCTCCGCAATACCGATACCTGCTGCGTACATCACCTTTTCTTGTTCAGCCATACGCAGGGCTTCCTGACAGTCAAAAGCGGCAAATTCCGACACTTCTCCGTCACGGTTTTCGAATCTCACACCTTCTTTAAGACGGCCCTCGTAATTTCGAACCACTTCTCTTAAGTAACCTTCCGGTACCGGCATTTCCTGCACAAAGCGGGCCGATTCAACAACCGTGAGATCATCGGCGCTTAATCCCGCTTCCTCAAAAAGCTCACGGTAAAGCGCATGTTCGGGTTCTTCGCTTGCCTTAACGAGGCCCGCAGCCAAACTGTCCCAAAGGCCACCGCCGATCACTTTGCCCGGACGGCGGCGAGCCAATACCGTACGACCCTCTTTATCGTAGGCCGTAAGGCGGATAGACGTTGTCATCAACCCCAACTTTCTGCAAAGAAGGCGAGGCGCTTGGCAAAACACGCCGTCGTAAACCGTTGCGCGAACATCGACGAGTTCACCGACATCTTCAGGCAGCTCACCCAATTCAGCCAAAATTCTGGCCGCTTTTTGCATGGCCGCCGTGCGTGCCGTAACCGATGAGCAATTTTCATCGGTCAAATAGAGGCTATCCATCAAACGAAAGTCACTTGTTGCTCCGGCAAGCTTCATCGCAAGCGTTTTTTTCACGCAACCGATAATTTCCTTACCGGCACGGAAACGCACATAGTCCGACGGAACAGGCTGCGTTACCCTCGCCTTCAATACCTCATAGGTCGCATAAACCGATTGGGCTGTGACTTCACTCATTTTCAAGCCTCCTATTTTTGCTCACTCTTAGGCTTCAGGACGCATATGCGGGAAGAGCAACACGTCACGGATACTGGCAGCATCCGTCAAAAGCATCACAAAGCGGTCAATACCGATACCGCAGCCGCCAGTCGGGGGAAGACCGAATTCCAACGCGCGGATGTAGTCGGCGTCGTAATACATGGCTTCATCATCGCCGTGAGCCTTAGCATCGGCCTGAGCCTTAAAGCGGGCGGCTTGGTCTTCCGGGTCATTCAATTCAGAGAAGCCGTTAGCGGTTTCACGACCAGCGATATAAAGCTCAAAGCGTTCCGTGAGTTCAGGATTGGTATCCGATGCACGAGCCAAGGGCGAAATTTCGACCGGGTAGTCAACGATAAAGGTCGGATCGATGAGCTTGGATTCAGCCACGGCTTCAAACAAAGCCATTTCCAGGGCTCCGCGGCCCACGTAATCGGGTTGCGGTTCGCCCAAACGCTTCAATTCACTGCGCAGGAATGCTTCATCGTCAATCTTGTCATCGGTGTATTGGGGAGCATACTTTTGAATTGCCTGACGCGGGGTCAAGCGATCAAAGGGCTTGCCCAAATCAATATCGTGGCCTTGATAGTGAACCATCGTCGAACCATTAACTTCCTGAGCGACATGACGCAAGATCGATTCCGTGAAATCCATCTGATCCTTGTACGTCCAATACGTCGCATAGAATTCCATCATCGTGAATTCAGGATTGTGACGAATGGACAAACCTTCGTTGCGGAAGTTGCGGTTTAATTCAAAGACGCGTTCAAAGCCGCCGACCACGAGACGCTTCAAATAAAGTTCCGGCGCAATACGCAAGTACATGTCCATATCGAGCGCGTTGTGGTGCGTGATGAAAGGCTTGGCATTGGCGCCGCCCGGAATCGGGTGCAACATCGGCGTTTCCACTTCCATGAAGCGGTTAGCCAACATATAGTTGCGGATGCAGGCAATGATCTTGCTACGCTTGATAAAGCGAGCGCGGCTATCTTCATTCATGATGAGATCAAGATAGCGCTGACGGTAGCAAATTTCCTGGTCAGACAAACCACGGAACTTTTCAGCTAGCGGACGAACGGCTTTGCTCATCAAACGAACCTTATGGACTCGAACAGAGAGTTCACCGCGCTTAGTCTTAAAGACCGTGCCTTCAGCAGCCACGATATCACCGATATCCATGGTCTTGAATTCGTCATAGGCTTCTTGGCCTACTTCAGAGGGCGAAAGGAAGTACTGCATCGTGCCCGTGCAATCACGAACCGTGGCGAAAGCGGCCTTACCCATCACACGCTTGAGCATCATACGGCCGGAAACCGCCACTTGATGGGCTTCGGCTTCGAGTTCCTCGGCGCTCTTTTCGCCGTAAGCCGCACGGATATCACCGAACAAATCCTTTCTGACAAAGTCATTGGGATAAGCGTGCCCCGTTTCACGCCACTTGGCGACCTTAGCGCGGCGCTCTGCGATGATATGGTTTTCATCTTCGGCCGCAACAGCGGCTTCCTGAACCTTGTTTTCTGCCATTTTTTTGTCCTTTTTACTTTCGCGCCTAGCTTAGACGCCTTGCTTGAGGCTAGCCTCAATAAATTGATCAAGATCGCCGTCCAACACAGCCTGCGTGTTGCCGGTTTCCACATTAGTTCTTAAATCCTTCACTCGTGACTGATCGAGCACATAAGAGCGAATCTGGTGTCCCCAGGCGATATCGCTCTTGGCATCTTCGGTCTGCTGCTGCACCTCACGACGCTTGCGCATTTCCGCTTCATAGAGCTTTGCCTTCAATTGACTCATGGCCTGCTCTTTGTTGCGGTGTTGGCTTCGGTCATTTTGACACACCGTCACAATGCCTGTCGGGATATGCGTGATGCGAACAGCCGATTCGGTCTTTTGAATATGCTGACCGCCGGCGCCGGAGGCGCGGAAAACGTCCACGCGCAAATCGGCCGGATTGATTTCCACTTCAAAACTATCGTCGATTTCAGGATAAACGTAGACGCTCGCAAAAGAGGTATGACGACGAGCATTGGCATCGAAGGGGCTTTTTCTCACCAAACGGTGCACGCCCGTTTCCGTGCGAAGCATCCCGTAAGCGTAATCACCCTGAATATAAATCGTGCAGCCCTTGATACCGGCCACTTCACCTTCGGTTTCTTCCTGCAATTCAACCGTAAAGCCTTTTCGCTCACCGTAGTGCAGGTACATGCGCTCGAGCATGCTCGCCCAATCTTGAGCTTCGGTGCCGCCGGCGCCCGCCTGAATTTCCAAATAGCAGTTGGCAGAATCCATCGGCTGATTAAACATCCGCTGGAATTCCAATTTTTCAACAGATTTTTCTAACTCGAAAACGTCTCCGCCCACCGCTTCAACGGTTGGATAATCTTCTTCGGCCATGGATAACTCGAAGAGTTCGGCCGCGTCATTGACACCGGCTGTAAGCGTTTTGAAAGCGCCCACCGTGTCATCGAGACGTTTCTTTTCTTTACTGACTTTTTGCGCGTTTTCCGGATTGTCCCAAAGCGCAGGATTTTCCATTTCGCGATTGACTTCTTCTAACCGGCGTTCCTGTCGGTCGATGTCAAAGATACCCCCTCAGCTCAACCAATCGAGCTGTGAGGTCAGAGATCTTGGCCTCAATTTGGTTTATACGCTCAGCGTCCATATTTCCCTTGAAGAAATAAAAGTGTTGAAATGTTTGATTATAAAGAAATTACAGGTTCTTTGAACGTAGGATTAAGCGCTTTGAGCCCATTAACCCAACGAATGCATCCAAGCTTCCATCGAGCTCGAAGCATTTGGGCGCGCTCGTAGAGTTCATCAACGGTGGTCTCAAGCTTGTCACCAGCAAAAGCCAATACCACACGATTGCCCTCATCAATTTCCGGCATAACGAGTGTACGGCCGGCGAAAGCTTCGTTAATGGCTTGATAACTTTTATCAAAACGACTGCCGAAAAGATTAAAACTGGCAACCGATCCTTTTTTATTCATCGCACGGCGACACAAACGGTAAAAGTCCACGTCATCGTAAACCGGTCCACGCGCTTGTTCGTCATAAATATCCACCTGCAGCCAGTCACAAGGATTAAAGTCCTTACGGGCCGCGATGAATTCTTTGGCATCGGCCAAATGAATGTCGAGCCGATCATCGGGCATCGGACATTTAAACCATTGCTGAGCACTCATCACGACATTGGGTGAAATCTCCGCCACATCAATCCGAGCCTTCGTGTATTTCCAACAAAATTTGGTGAGCGACGCTGCCCCCAAGCCCAATTGAACAATCTGACCTGGTTCTGGGTAGAAAAGCCCGCAGGCCATCATTTGTCTCGGGTATTCCAACACTAATTCAAAAGGTCGGCCGACTTTCATGGCGCCCTGAATCCAAGGCGAACCAAAATGCAGGTAACGAAAGCCTTCCTCTTCGGAGAAAAAGAGATTGGGACAGGGATCGGTGTCGTGACGGTGTTTTTTCATGGCAAGGCAGATAAAAATTTTTGCATTATTTTAGCGCCGAACGCCTAGTTTACAGGCAGTTCATAGCATAACGATAAGAAAATAATTTTGATTTTTCTCATCAATTTTTACCGACTGCCCCCGATAGAATCAATGCCCTTTGTATAACCTCCCACTAAATGAAAGGATAAGAAGTGGCTACTATCCAAAACCACCTCCTCTCTTTTAGCGTGCTGGCTCTTCTCAATGCTCACCTACCGGCGAGTCTTGCTCACACGCACCTCAATCTTTCTTCCAAACAACTGACAATCCACGACTTCACCGACTACGACGGCGTTTTTGTCTATAAAGACATTGAAGGCGATGCAACCCTTGCAACCGATGGAATCGTCTGGCTTGAATATGAAAGCCCTTCCGAAATGAGTCCTGCCCAGGACGATGAATGGATAGAAACTGTCTTTTTTCGCCAAAGCGGCGGCAAACTCAATTCGGGGAATTCATTGTCCATTGAGCTTAAAGCTCAAAATGTTCAATCAGCCGTTGGCATGGAAAGTAATTTTATTGACGGCTTTATTGCCCCAAATTTCCACCATTTAAACCTCTCCCTAAACGCTTCCTCGACAACACAAACGCTGGAAAATGCCGTGACTTGGGCTATTAACGATAGTGTTCTAACAAATGAGCAATTGCCTGAAGTCATTGACATCAAACTGCAAACTCAGGGACTGGCTGATGATGCGATCGCCAATGCCCTGCAAGTGTCAGAGTCGACCGTGAACTACAAAGGAACGTTGCGATTATCCGCCCAAGATCTCGATCAAAATGAAAAAGTCTATGCGTTAAGACTTTATGGCAGTCAATTTCATTTTGAAAGTTCAGGAAACTCTGTCATCAAAGGCGATGTACGACTAAACCAAAACTCAAAACTTTACCTTCACCTATCTCATGCGAGCGACCTTTTTGAAGGACGCATCGTCAACTCCGCTTACGAAAGTGCTCAGTCTCATATTGTGCTTTCTTCATCGGCTAAATGGATCACGCATGGTGATAACGCTCTTAACCGGTTTGACTGGAAAAAAGACGGCATCCTCGACTTAACCCATGCGCAAGACACTGTTCGGATCAATAACCATAACCTCAATAGCGACTGCACCTCAACCACTCAGATTGAGGACGGTGCTATTTTGCGTGTGAATATCCGAGATTCCGACATTGCCTCCAATCACTATAAACTCGCGTTAGGCGAAGTCTCCCCTATTACTTCTGACGGCTCTCGCGTTTTCGTCGAAATCATTGATTCACGAACCGATAAAACGACCGATGAAATCAATGTAGGCCTGATTTCGGTTGAAAATGTTGACGACAGTCACAGTAAGTTTTTTGCCGAAGCTCTGCCCTCTTATTACGAAACGGCGCTCGGCTCCTTTAAAACTCAAGGAGCGATCGGCACAGACGGTCGTGACGGTTTTGTGATCACCTCCATGGTGACAGACCGCATTGGCGCATCCGGCCTCGTAAAAAATATTCTGGATTTCACCTCAGGCGCAACCGTTACCCATGAGCAAAACGCCGATCGGGTTTTCTCCGCCGTCAGCGATCGTCTCTCACAAAGCCAAAATCGAGGTCTCTGGACAGATGTCAGAATTCAGGAGACCGAACTTAATCTTGACCACCGCTCTCGCTCTCATCGCATTGACACAAAGGCCTTAACCCTTGGCTATGACCGAAATGTCAAACTGCCGGTTATGAACGATGGAATCGCCGGTCTTTGGCTCTCACACAACCAAACCGATTCCGATTTAGAGGCGGCAAGTGGAGAAATTAATGAAACCGCTTTCGGTTTTTATCTTCACGGTATTACAGAGGACAATTACCGATTAATCCTTCTGGGGCATTATGGGGTTGGGGACCATTCGATCACGTCCGACGGTGTTTTTGGCACGGATCTAATCCGAAAACGCTCCCACTTTAAAGAGGATACTCAAACCTATGGCGTTGGACTTTATTTCGGATTCGTTCATCCGGAACTCTCCAGTGAATGGTTTTTTGAACCGTTTGTAAGCGGCTACACCTATTGGATAAAAAGAGATCCCACCAACACATTTGAAGGCGTCTCTTTTCAAACAGAAAAGGAGCATCAATCCATCACGAAGATTGGTGTCACGGCCGGCCACCGGATAACGGGCAGCGCTCCCCTTTCGCTTTACGCCCAAGCTGCTTGGGTTCACCGCTTTGGTCAATCCATGACCCTTGAAGGACAAGAAAATGGCAATGCTGAAACCTTCAAGACGGAGAATCTGCAGGAGTCCTGGGGGTATCTGAAACTTTCCGGTCAATGGCAAATAGACCGACAGTTCGCCATCGGCGCACAGGCTTTAGCGTTTGCTTCAAAGGTAGTCAAACCAAAGTACGAAATCGGAATTAACGGCAGTTACCTGTTCTAGAGACAATTCAGGGGGCCGGAGCCCCCTGATAGTTTCGTTAAAAGAGTGTTTCGGATGGCTCTTGCGGAGTATCCTGACTATCCTCAGTCTGAGCTTCTTTCTTTGGTAAAGGTTTCAAATCCGTGGCTTTCCAGCGGATATCCAACTGTTTACCCTTTCTGGCTCGGTGACCCATGTGGTACTCAAGCACGGCCTTTTTCACAGCGTATTCTCTTTCCTTGCCCCCGCGGCCGATTCCGGTGACGAGCACACCCTCGGCATCAATGGGTTTAGCCAAAAGAAGCGTTTCTGTCAGATTAAGATCCATGAGAACAACGCCCTTGCCGCCGCCCGGAAGCGTTCTTACTTCATTCATGTCATAAATGAGCAGTCGGCCTTCTTCAGACAAGCAAGCCAGGAGTGTTTGACCGTTGGCAACCACCTGAGGCGGCAGGATCTTCACGCCTTTTTCGGGTGCCTTGATGAAGTTCTTACCGGCACGAACTCGAGCAAAGAGGTCTTTAAACTGACAAATAAAGCCCATCCCTTCACTGGTAGCCATCACCACACGATCGTCAGGTTTAGCCACGCAGTAACCGATGATGTTTGTTCCTTTTTCAAGATCAATGAAACTGTTAACCGGCAGACCGTCACCTCGAGCGCTCGGCAAATCTGAAACCGCTATGGTGTAAACGCGGCCGTTGTCAGCCACCGCCACCATTTGATCGGTTGTGCGGCACTCGAACGCCACTCCAAAAGCGTCACCCATCTTATAAGTCATCACCGTCGCGTCATGGCCATGACCGGTGCGCGAGCGGACAAAGCCCTTTTGACTGATGACCACTGTCACGGGTTCATCCAACACCGACTGGCCCATTTCCGCACGAGCGGCCTCTTCGACCAAGGTACGACGCTTATCGCCATATTCAGCGGCATCCTGAGCGATTTCCTTGGCAATGAGGTTATTCATGAGTTTTTCGGAACCAAGCAGTCTTTCAAGTGAACTCTTAGTCTTATTGAGTTCTGCCAATTCGGCTTCAATTTTGATACCCACCAACCGAGCCAATTGGCGCAGGCGAATTTCCAAAATGTCTTCGACTTGGATTTCGCTTAACGGGAAACGCGCCATCAAGGCTTCTTTGGGATCATCGGCTTCACGAATAATTGCAATCACTTCATCCAAATTCAGGTACACCAAATGACGGCCTTCTAAAATATGGATGCGTTCAACGGTCTTCGTGAGTCTAAACTGCGTGCGCCGACGGACCGTTTGCACGCGGAAAGCCAACCATTCGTTAAGAATGTCGATAAGAGCCTTCTGACGCGGCTTACCGTCTGAGCCCACCATGACAAGATTGATGGAAACGTTGCTCTCAAGACTTGTCTGAGCCAAAAGGGCGTTCACAAACTCATCGCGGTCCACGTTCTTGGTTTTCGGTTCAAACACAAGTCGCGTGGGGGTTTCCTTGTCACTTTCATCACGAACAGTATCCAAAAGCGCCAACATGGCGGCTTTAGCCTGCTGCTGTTCGGCAGACAAAGTCTTTTTACCGGGCCTGACCTTCGGATTGGTGATTTCGCCCACTTCATTTAACACACGTTGAGCCGATGTATTGGGCGGCAACTCCGTCACAATTAAACGCCAGTGACCGCGTTGCATTTCTTCAAACGTGTAACGTGCGCGAACCTTCAGTGTGCCGCGTCCGGTCCGGTACGCATCTCGAATATCGTCCTTTTTGCTGATAATTTGTCCGCCCATCGGAAAGTCCGGTGCGGGCAATACCGTCATGACATCATCGAGCGTTGCCTCGGGCTTATCCAAAAGCATCAGGCAGGCTGCGGCCACTTCCTTGATATTGTGCGGCGGAATTTCCGTGGCCATACCGACGGCAATACCGCTTGATCCATTCAAAAGCACAAAAGGCAAGCGCGCAGGCAGCATTTGCGGCTCTTGGAAGGCACCATCGTAGTTGGGCATAAAGTCCACCGTGCCCTCGTCAATTTCGTCGAGAAGCAGACGGGAAATCTTGGTCAGACGAGCTTCGGTGTAACGCATAGCCGCCGCGCCGTCTCCATCTCGGCTGCCGAAATTACCCTGGCCCAACACCAAGGGATAGCGCATATTAAAGTCCTGCGCCATGCGAACCATGGCGTCATAAGCGGCGGTATCGCCGTGCGGGTGGAATTTACCTAACACATCACCCACCACACGGGCGCTCTTTACCGTTTTGGCTTCCGCACGCCCCAACCCCATCTCATGCATGGCATAAAGAATGCGGCGCTGCACGGGCTTTTGACCGTCACCGATGGCAGGCAACGCACGACCCTTCACCACCGACATGGCGTACTCGAGATAGGCGTGGCTTGCAAAGTGGGCAAGCGTCAACTGCTCACCATCGTCACCTGAGAGCACCGGGCGCGCTTCAAGGGGTACTGGCGTTTCCTCGGGCTCGTTTTCTTGCTCTTTGTCTTCGAGATCCTCGGCTTTTTCTGCTTGAAGAGATTCAACTGAAGATTTTTCCGAAGACAATTCTTCGCCGCTCACACCCTCGTCCTTTTCCTCAGTCACAACAACGTCTTCGGCGGGTTCCTCTGTGACTGACTCCTGCGCTTTTTGTTCTTCGTTTTGCTCAACGTTTTCTTCGCCGAAAAGATCAGCCGAAAACAAATCATCGGTATGCTTATTGCTCACGTCCGATCTCCTTAAATATCCACTTCAACCTGATCACCGTTGTTTTCCATCCATGCTCGGCGCATCGCGGCTTCCGAACGGCCCATCAACATATCAAACATTTCCCGGCTTTCCGACAATGTCATGTCTCCAAACGTCACCGGCATTAATCGGCGGGTTTCGGGATTTAAGGTCGTTTCCCAGAGCTGTTTATCGCTCATTTCCCCCAAACCTTTAAAGCGTGACACGGACACTTTTTCCATGTTGACTTTCTCTTTTTCGAGTTTTTTACGCTCAACGGCAAGTTCTCTTTCGTCCAGACAGTAAATGGTTCTGGCGGGCTTTCTTCCCGTTTTCGGCACATCCATACGGAATAGCGGCGGTCTGGCCACAAAAATGTGACCTTTTTTGATCAACGCCGGGAAGTGACGGAAAAAGAGCGTCAAAAGCAACACTTGAATGTGAGAGCCGTCCACATCGGCATCGGCCATAATGCAGATCTTGCCGTAACGAAGTTCGGACAAATCAGGCTCTTCATCAGGGCCATGCGGGTCGACGCCGATTGCCACCGAAATATCGTGAATTTCATTATTGGCAAAAATACGGTCACGATCCACTTCCCAAGTATTTAAAACCTTGCCTCGTAGCGGCAAAATCGCTTGAAAGTCTTTGTTGCGGCCTTTTTTAGCAGAACCACCGGCGGAGTCACCTTCGACTAAGAAAAGTTCATTTTTACTGATATCTTCACTTTCGCAATCAGTGAGCTTACCGGGCAAAACGGCCACGCTTGAGCCTTTGCGTTTTGTGACCTTTTTAGCTGAATTTTGTCGGGCTTGAGCTTGCTTAATTACGAGTTCGGCTAATTTTTTGCCCTCTTCCACGTGACCATTGAGCCAGAACTCAAATTGAGCACGCACAAAATTACTCACCAAACGCAGCGCATCACGGTTATTCAAACGCTCTTTCGTTTGGCCTTGGAATTGAGGATCGAGTACCTTGGCACTTAAAATGGCGCTCGCACGGGCAAAAACGTCTTCGGTTAAAAGCTTCACGTTCTTTTGCATCAGTCCATGCGCCTCAATGAAAGCCTTCATTGCAAGGTAAAGACCTTCACGCAAACCGGATTCATGCGTGCCGCCCGCGGGGGTCGGAATGAGGTTGACGTAACTTTCACGAACCGGCACCCCTTCTTCTTGCCAGGCCACCACCCAGCTTGCGCCTTCGCCAACGGCAAAGCCCATGGACTCATCGGTCGCATAGCCGCTCGATTCAAAAGGAGCGATCAAGGGTTCAGCCGTCATCTCAGAGAGCAAATACTCACGAAGTCCGCCTTCAAACTTCCAGGTCTGTGTGGTGCCGTTTTTCTCGTTATTAAAGACTACTTCGCAGCCGGGCATGAGCACGGCTTTAGAGCGCAATAAGCGTGTGAGTTGCTCCACAGGGATATTGGGGCTGTCAAAATATTTTGGATCAGGCCACACATGAACTTGCGTGCCGGTAGCCGATTTCGGACGAGGACTTTTTTGGCTAGTCAACGGTTCGATAACGTTGCCATCGGCAAACACAATACGGTGTTCTTTGCCTTCGCGCCAAACGGTCACTTCCAATCTTGTCGATAAGGCATTGGTCACGGAAACACCAACGCCGTGCAAGCCGCCGGCAAAGGAATAGGCTCCGCCTGATTCTTTTTCAAATTTGCCGCCTGCGTGAAGTTGAGTGAACACAAGCTGAACCGCCGGCACTCCCTCTTCTTTATGCAATCCAACCGGAATACCACGGCCATCATCGGTTACCGTGACGGAGCCGTCAGTGTGAAGCGTCACTTCAATGCGCGAAGCTCCCCCTGCCAACACTTCGTCACTTGAGTTATCGATGACTTCTTGAATGATGTGCAAAGGATTGTCCGTAAGGGTATACATGCCGGGGCGTTGTTTAACCGGTTCCAACCCTTTTAAGACCTTAATACTGGATTCGCCGTAATCAGAACGTTTGCTAGTAGCCATTGAAAAATAATCCGTATACCAAAACCGAGATCGCCTCAGACAACTTAATCTCAGGCGCATGGAGATGTGCTTTAAATTTTTCTAATGTCGACAATGGTGGCCCCGCCGGGACTCGAACCCAGAATTACAGCTTAGGAGGCTATCGTGATATCCTGTTTCACCACGGGGTCACACATCTCAGAATCGGCTAATTTTAAATGATTTCACTAACAAATGATGAGCTTGTACAGTGTTGTCCAAATAGAATTTAAAAAGTGAAGTCAAATTCTGTACGTTTGCGGTAGGGAAATAACGGACAGAAAAATGGCGGTTTTCTTTGTAGATTTTGAGTTTCCACACTAAAAATCAAAAAACCGCCATGGACACTTATTTTAGCGAAACTGCCAACCAAAATGCTCCGATCAGCTTCTTTGCGCAGCTGTTGAAATATCTCCCCCAAGCCTGGATCTTTGACGAAGATAAACGATTAAGCCCTAGAAGTAATGCTCGTCAATTTACTTTTTGGGATCAACTGGTTTGCTTACTGTTTTGCCATTTGGCTGGCTGTGACTCGTTAAGAGAGATTGAAGACGGTCTCATTTCTGCCGTCGGCAAACTTCAACATGCATCCGCTAAGGCCATGGGACGAACCACCTTGGCCTACGCCAATGAGCATCGTTCCTATGAGATAGCTAAGAATCTTTACTTTCGTTTATTGCAAACTTACGCCCAGCTTTTTAAAGGGCATTTGGACCAAGACTATTTCCATCCCGTCTACGCACTGGACTCTACAACCATTTCTGTGTGCCTATCACGTTTCCAATGGGCTCGATATCGACGAGCTAAAGGCGGTTTTAAGCTCCATACTGTGTTAGATGAAGATCTGCAACTGCCCGTTGTCATGAATATGACCCACGGGAAAAGAGCTGACGTGAAAGAAGCCAAGGCGGCCATTGAAGCTTTAGGATCAAAAGATATCACCGTCGTCATGGACAGAGGTTATAACGACTACAAACTGTTTATGTGGTTAACCCAACGGGGAACGAAGTTTGTCACGCGCATCAAAGATAATGCCAAAACCACACGTTTAAAGGATGACATCATTGAGGAAAAAGATAACTATGGGGACTATGGCTTTCAATTCACACAAGAACAAGCGAGAAAAGTTTGCGGAAATACTCGCTTCAGACTGGTGCAATGGTATGACTCTGAGAATAATCGCTGGTTTGATTTCCTGAGCAATGATTTCGATCTGACGGCCACACAGATAGCCGATCTATACCGTAAGCGCTGGCAAATCGAGTTGTTTTTCAAAAAGCTCAAGCAGAATCTAAAGATTAAAAGCTTTATAGGGACCTCGGAAAATGCCGTGATGACTCAAATATAGACAGCAGCCGTCGCAACCCTACTGATTGAGATATTAAGGCGCGTTGCTCGTTATCGTTGGAGTTTTTCGAGACTGTTGAAATTTGTAGGTTTGAATCTTCTGACGTATAAAAAATTGGACGTATGGATAAATCGACCGGATTTTCGAATACAGAAGCAGTCGCCGCCTAAAAAACAGCAACAAATGGAGTTTAATTTTGGGTAAAAATCAGTCAGAGGGCCTACTTTTAGAGGCTACCCTGGCAAGCCCTGTATTTATTGAAAAGGACTCCCAGAAATTAACCTATGCATATTTTCTATTTGGACGGCACTGAAATTTTTCAGAAAGAACCTTGCTTTTTTTTAAAGAATGCGTAGAATTCTCAATCTCGATTCCCCGATAGCTCAGTCGGTAGAGCGACGGACTGTTAATCCGCAGGTCGTTGGTTCGAACCCAACTCGGGGAGCCAAACAATTTATATGATTGAGTTCGATTTTCGGACTTCTTCATTCCCCGATAGCTCAGTCGGTAGAGCGACGGACTGTTAATCCGCAGGTCGTTGGTTCGAACCCAACTCGGGGAGCCATATTGAAAAACCTGCACTTTTCGCGAAGTGCAGGTTTTGTTTTTTCAGCGCCTATTTAAAGAGCTATGCCGAATTCCAACACTTTATTCAGAATTCGGCATCTCTGTCACCGTACTACGGGATTTCTTTCAAGAATTCACTCGTCAAAGCGAGTCCCTTCTTCAAGACTTCCTTGTTATTAGCGTAGCCGATTCTGACATAACCTTCGGTATGCAAGGCAGAACCCGGCGTAAACATCACGCCTTTTTCTTTGACTAAACGCTCGCAGAATTCATGTGAAGACAAGACCGTATCGATTTTGACGAACGCGGTTGTACCGGCTTTAGGTTTGACATAAGAGGCTCGAGGCTCACTTTTAACCCATTCGTCCAAAATCTGAAGGTTCTCACGAATGATTTGACGATTGCGGGCCAAAATTTTGTCTTTAGCGCCAAGGGCGATTTCCGTAAAGTATTCATCGAGCATGCCAACACTGATGGTGTTGTAGTCACGATGATGCAAAACCGCCTCAATGAGTGTTCTGGGCGCTGCGATCCAACCGAAACGCAAACCGGCCAAACTAAACACCTTGGACATACTGCCTGTGCTGATTCCCCTTTCGTAGAGATCAGCCACAGAGGGGCTATATACATCGTCTTGGGTTAAACCACGATAGACCTCATCACAAAGAACCCAAGCACCAACCGAGCGGGCAATCTCGCAAATATCACGAAGCAGTTTTTCATCCATCAAAGCGCCCGTGGGATTATTCGGATTGTTGATACAAATGAGTTTGGTGTGCGGCTTGACCATGGCACGCAATTCATTTAAGTCCGGCAAAAAACCGTGTTCCGGTTTTAACCTCAAGGTTTCAATATGTGCGCCGAAACTTTCCGGAATGGAATAGTGCTGCTGATAGGTTGGAATCACGGAAATCACATGATCACCAGGTTCCACCAACGTTTCATGCACCAACATGTTCGCACCGATGCAGCCATGCGTTGTGAGAATGTTTTCTGGCGTTTGCTTTTGATACAGCCCAGCAATTAATTCACGGACTTTCGTGCTGCCTTCGATCCAACCGTAGGTTAATTTTTTATCCAGAAGGTCAGCAGTCATCTTTTGCTCGCTGACTCCTGCTAATTCAAGAAGTTCTTTAACCGTAATGGACTCCACGCAGGTTTCCGCAACGTTGTAGGCGCACTTCGTTTCCCACTCATTCATCCATTGTTCTACACCGAACGCTTCAATTTTCATTTTTATTTATCCTTCTTTTGAACTTCTTTGAACACTGCCAAAGCCACGGCAATATCTTCCAGACCTTGACCGATTGAGCGGAAAAAGACCGGTTTGTCATAGACGGGACAATCACAGGTGTGATTTACAAGGGCTCCTAAATCGCCTTTAACTTGCTCTGCGCTCCATATTCCGGCTTCAATAGCCTGTTTCATTTCGCCGGCCACCGTAGCGGTCGTAGCCGAGCAGTCGCAATAAACGTCCATCACGGGCAACAGGGCAGGATCAATTTCATGGGCGCCCGGCGCATTGGTGGAGATTGACGTAATTAAGGGAGCGCCATCAATATCTTTGGCTTCAAGAACGGAGGCGGCCGCGCTGGTGCAGAGCATGATCACATCGGCCTTTTCTATCGCCTGAGCTTTCGTCTGCACAAATTGCAGCTTGCCTTGACCGGCTTTAAAGAATTCTTCCCGCTTGTCTTCGGATAACTCATGACTGTTCAGGGACCACACTCGAATACTGTCCCAATCGCGAAGACCCTGTACGTAGCGAATATGCGCCAACGCTTGAGGACCTGTACCGATTACGGCCAGACGGCGAGCTTTGGCACAAGCCAAATATTTCACGGCAACGGCTGTCGTTGCCGCGGTTCTCTCGAGCGTAAGTCTGGAGCTATCGACTAAAAGCAAAGGATTGCCCGTTTGCGTGGACATTAAAAGAGTCCAGGCGGTGACTGTATAGCCCTTCTCCTGAACAATAAAGGGTGATGTTTTTAAACCGTACACGCCGGCACTCATCCAAACGCCACTGTAGTTGATGAAGTCACCTTTACCTTGAGGGAAAAGCGTTTGAACCTGTTTAGGCTGAACAGCCTCTCCCCGCCCCAAGGCGGCAAACATGGATTCAACCGTTGAAAAAACATCCACTTTTGGTAAAACACCGAGAACATCATCTTGCGTCAACGTTAAAACTGACATTTTTTAAACTCCGCAATGAGTAAGAGCTAGGCGGGCGCGAGCGCGCTCAATTTGTTCTTTGACCCGTTCCGGCGCGGTGCCGCCGAATGAACGTCGCGCGGCAACACAGGCTTCAAGCGTGATGAATTGATGAATATCGTCTTCAATCGCATCGGAAAACTGTTTGTACTCTTGCAGCGTCATGCGTTCAAGATCCGTATTGTGCTTAATGCAGTAATTGACGATGTGACCGACGATGTGGTGGGCCTGACGGAAAGGAATACCTTTGCGGGCGAGGTAGTCCGCCAAGTCCGTGGCATTGGAGTATCCCCTGCCCGCTCCCACTCTAGCCTGCTCCGCGTTAACCGTCATCTTCTCAAGCATGGGTTTCAATATACGAAGACTCATGTGAAGCGTATCCACAGAATCAAACGTCGGCTCTTTATCCTCACTCATATCGGTATTGAAGGCCAGGGGCAACCCTTTCATCATCGCAAGCATCGCCTGAAGGTTGCCGAACACTCGGCCGGCTTTGCCGCGAATCTTTTCGGCGATATCCGGATTTTTCTTATTAGGCATGATGGAAGAGCCCGTGCAGAAATCATCAGACAATTCAAAAAAGTGAATGTCTTGACTGGTAAAGAGCACAATTTCTTCGCACAAACGACTTAAATGCATCATGCAAATGGCGGCAGCGGAGTCTGTTTCAATCAAATGATCACGATCGCCGATCGTATCGACTGAATTTTCACTCGGTCCCTCAAAGCCCATTTCTTTAGCGGTCATTTCACGATCAATCGGGAAAGTGGTCCCTGCCATGGCGGCTGCGCCCAATGGGCAGACATTTAAGCGTTTATAAGCGTCTTCAAAACGCCCGATATCGCGCTCAAGCATCCAAAAATAAGCCATCATCCAATGGGAAAACAAAATGGGTTGCCCGGTTTGAAAATGCGTATAGCCCGGAAACATCACCCCCATGTATTGCTCGGCTTTGGCGATAATCGTTCGCTGCAAATCACGGATCGCTTTAATAATTTCCTCGATTGCGTGTCTCGTGTAAAGTCTGACATCCAACTGCGCCTGATCGTTGCGGGAACGGGCCGTGTGCATCTTTCCGCCCACCGGTCCCACGATTTCCGTGACGCGCCGCTCAATGGCCATCTGAATGTCTTCGTCCGCTACATCAAATACAAATTTGCCGTCCTCAACTTCTTGACGGACGGCTTGCAAACCCTGGAGAATCGCTTCGGCTTCTGACTGCGTCAGAATGTTTTGCGCAGCAAGCATATGCACATGCGCCGTGCTGCCGATAATCGAAAAAGGCGTCACGCGCTTTTCAATCAAAATCGTCGCATTGAATTCCTGAACCAAATGATCCATCGGCAGGTCAAATCGCCCGCCCCACATAGCATCGGACATTTCTCTCTCCGCTTAACACAAAAACATCCACTATTTTAATCGCCTTAAATCCGAACTTTGTAGTCGATTTTGCCTACAAGCGTCTTATTTCTGTCCCTAAAAACACACACCATAGATTGGAAAATATGCCCTTTTGATCGCTATTCATGGTATATATTGTGTGTAGTTTGACAGTTAGAAAAAATATTTCGTCCTGCTCTTGATATCGCGGTCATTTATCCCTAATATCGCGGTGTCAAACAACCAAAAACTGTTAAATGTGTTGACCACCGTATCGGGGGAGACAACCTCCGAGAAAACGCGAGATGAACGTTTGGACGACGGACATCTTTTTAAAACAAGTTGTTATTGTCGGACTAGCTTCGAAGCGAGAAACTACTCGTCGAAGACAAGATCCTGAGTCCTTGGGTAATAGCCTGTGTACCCTCGGCGCTAGAACGCAATAGCAGCACTTTGGGGGAAAGGCATTATGAACTCCCAAAACATTACGGCGAACAACGAGTCCCAATTTCAACGCTCGATGCAATTGCGCCATTTGATTATGTTGAGTCTTGGCGGCGTGATCGGCAGCGGACTCTTTTTTGGAACGGGTCATATCATCGCAAACGTCGGTGCTTTCGGTACCGTGCTTGCGTACTTGATCGGTGCATTTATGGTGTACCTGATCATGTTGAGCTTAGGCGAACTTTCCGTCGCTCACCCTGATCCCGGTTCTTTCCATCTTTATGCAAGCAAATACATCTCCCCTGCTTCGGGTTATGCCGTGGCATGGCTGTATTGGCTCAACTGGACCGTCACCCTCGGCACGGCTTTTACCGCTGTGGGCTTTGCCATGCAATACTGGTTCCCGCAGGTGCCGGTGTGGTCCTGGTGCTTGATTTTCGGCACGATTATTTTCTTACTTAATGTGGTGGATACGCGCTTTTTTGCTGAAAGCGAATTTTTCCTCTCCATTATCAAAGTCGTGACGATTCAGGTTTTCATCGTCTTGGGCGCATGCGCGTTCTTTGACGTGATTCCCTTCGGTGAATCCGGCTCTCCGGGTCTGACGCACTTGGTGGGCGAAGGAGGTTTGCTGCCTAATGGCATCACACCGCTTCTGTTTACGATGGTAACGGTCTGCTTTGCCTACTCCGGCACGGAATTGATCGGCGTGGCCGCCGGCGAAACCAATAACCCCGAAAAGGTTATTCCGATGGCCGTGCGCGCTTCGCTTTTGCGCCTGGTCGTCTTTTTCGTGGGTACGGTTTTGATTGTCGCAACGCTTTTGCCCTCAGAAGCGGCCACAGTCTCCAAGAGCCCCTTTATCACTGTCTTTGAACAAATGGGCATCCCCTATGCCGCCGACATCTTCAATTTCGTGATTATCACGGCGATTTTGTCTTCGGCCAACACGGGCTTATTTGCGTCCGGCCGTATGGTTTGGTCCTTGGGACACGACGGCATGATGCCCGCCGGTCTTGCCAAGCTCAATAAGCGCGGCGTGCCGGTCAACGCTCTTGCCTTTAGCATGCTGGGCGGTCTCTTGGCTCTGGCTTCAAGCGTCATGGCGGCTGACACGGTCTTTGTGATTCTCACCTCGATTGTGGGCTTTTCCACCGTGGCCGTGTGGCTCAGTATCTGCGTGGCCCACTACCGCTTCAGAAAGCAATTTATTGCCTCCGGCCACAGCTTGTCTGAACTCAAGTACAAGAGCCCGTGGTTCCCGTGGGTGCCGATTGTGGGCGGGGCCATGTGCGTCATTGTCATGGTGGGTATGGGAATCGATCCGGCACAACGCATCGCCCTTTACTGCGGCGTGCCCTTCACGGTTCTGTGCTACGTGATTTACCACCTCACACAAAAAGTCAAAAAAGGCAATTTGTCTCAAAAGAGTCAAGGCAATCAAACACGAGCCATTGCCGGCTGATTGCTCTTTGCCTTTCCTCTAAAAACTCAACCTCCCGTTTAGCATTCGTCTAACGGGAGTTTGAGTTTTGTCTAAAGAAAACCAGTTTTTCTATGCGTCCATAAAAATCAGCGTTATGCTATGGAGCGAAAAAACTATAACTTCCCGGAGGTCGCTTCATGGACATCAATGCGTTGTTAATGGACACTAAGGACAACATCGTCGTTTGTGTTAAAGACGTTGCCTTGGGTTCAAAAGTTATTTATTCGCAAAACGGTCAACTCTGTACTCTTAGCGCTAAAGACAATATTCCTGCCTGTCACAAGGTCGCCATTAAACCGATTGAAAAAGGAGCGGATGTTTTAAAGTATGGCGAACGTATCGGCCGCAGCACCTGCGCCATTGAAGTCGGTCAATTGGTTGATCACAATAATATTTACAGCGTTCCGCGTGATTACGAAAGCGAACTCATTGAAGAAACTGACGAAGAAGTTCCTCAGTTTGTACCAACAAAGAGCGGCGTTAAATTCTGGGGCTATCGTCGCGCAGAAGGCCGTCCCGGCATCCGCAACCACGTGCTTATTTTGCCGGGCTGCGCATGCGGCAGCGAAACCGCTCGCATCGTAGCCAGCCAAGTACGCGGCGCTGTCAACATCATTTTCAACACTGGGTGCTCGGACGTGGCCGCCAATACGGCCATGTCTCAGAAAATTCTCACTGGGTTTGCCTGCAATCCCAATGTCTACGGTGTTGTCATCATTGGTCTTGGTTGCGAGACGGTCGGACACAAACAATTGCGCGAAAAGATCTGCGCCATGACCTCAAAACCGGTTGTCTCCTTTGGCATTCAGGAAGAAGGCGGCACGCTCAAGACGATTGAAAAAGCGGTACGAGCCGCACGCGAAATGGCCGCCCAAGCCGGCATGCAACAAAAAGAGCTTTTTGATCTGAGCGAACTCTTTTTAGGTATTGAATGCGGAGGATCGGATGCGACTTCCGGTATCGGCAGCAATCCGGCCGTGGGTGAATTAAGCGATCTTTTGGTTGATCATGGAGCCAGTACGCTTTTAAGCGAATCCATTGAATGGATTGGGGGTGAACATGTGCTTGCCCGACGCGCCGCGACCACAAAATTGCACAACGAAGTCATCAAAATCTGCCGCGACTACGAAGACCATCTCAAAGCTGTCGGTCAAGACTGCCGAGCCGGCCAGCCCACTCCAGGCAACAAAGCCGGAGGCCTCTCGACTTTGGATGAAAAGAGCTTAGGCTGCATTCGAAAAGGCGGCACGCGTCCCATCGTTGAAGTGCTTCAGCAAGCCGAACGCCCCACTCGCCAAGGCGCCATTGTCATGGACACCGCGGGCTATGACATCTCATCGGTCACATCAATGGTTGCGGCCGGCTGTCAAGTGGTAATTTTCACGACAGGACGGGGCACTCCCACGGGTAACGCTATTGCTCCGGTGATGAAAGTGACCGCCAATGAGCGGACTTATCGGTGCATGGAAGACAACATGGACTACGATCTCTCACCTATTGTGCGCGGTGAAAAAAGCTACCAAGCGATGGGAGCGGAACTCTTTGACGAGATCGTCGCTATCGCCAACGGCAAACTCACGAAAGCCGAAGCATACGGTTTCTCCGACATCGCCGTTGATCACGTTTGCCGCTTCGTCTAAAGCGCTTCTGCAGACTTGGAGAAAACTTCAGGTCTTAGCACGCAAAAAACTCCCGCTTTGAGAATATGGTTTAAGCGGGAGTTTCTATTTCGTGTAGGGCTCTGGTTATTAACGTTGAAGAATCTGAACTACTAAAAAGAACTACTATCTTTAAGCACTTCCACACCCTTGGGAATCTTGAAAACAAAGTCTGAAGCCTGCAATTTAACGTTGGTTTTGAAATTTTCAAAAGACAAGCGTGTTTCCTGCCCGAAATTATCTTTAAGTGTCATTTCCTGCGGCAAACCGTTTTTAAAGCCAATTCGCACTTCAGAAAAGGCATTACTGTCATCTTTCGGTGTTGCTTTTAGCCAATCCAACCCGTCTTTTGAAGCTAAATTTTCGACATTGAAATCTTTACGAAAATCCTGTGCTCCAAATAAAAGCAAGGCAGGAGACGCAGGAATCGCTCCTGATAATTGTTTTTGCGTAACTTGCTCAAGTTCCGTGTCATAGAGCCAAAGCGTTTTCCCATCGGTCACAATGAGCTCTTCAAAAGGCGCGTTATAGTGCCACTTAAATTTGCCGGGGCGAAGAAAAGCAAAATCGCCGGTACCGGCCGCCTCTTTATTTTCACCTTCACGAGTAAAAACTTTTTGCTCAAAGGAGCCTTGCGCACTCGTCACATTCTTTAGAAAACGACTCAAATCATCGGTCGCGGCTGCAAAAGAAGCCAGGCTGAAACAGCCAAGCGCTGTTAAAACTGCCGCACTCACAAAGCTCTTCATCACAAGTCCCCATTATTTCTGGCGTTAATGGTTCGGCGACCGCTGGAATCGGCCGGACTGACAATCCCCTCGGCTTCCATGTCTTCGACTATGTTGGCCGCTCTCGGATAACCCACTCCAAGCCGTCTTTGCAAATAGGTAACCGAACACTTGTTGCTCTCAACCACAATCTGAACGGCTTTATCAAATAGCGGATCTTTTCTGCCGCCGTTTGTGCCGCGCGGCTCATCGGAATCTGCCGCTTCCTCTTCTTCGGACACGAGAACATCGTCAACATAGTTGGGTTTAGCCATCTGACGCAGGGCTTGTGCAACGCGTTCCAATTCTTCATCCGTAACAAAAGCCCCCTGGATACGTTCAAGCACTTGAAGGCTTGGCATCTTAAAGAGAAAGTCCCCGTTACCCAAAAGATTTTCAGCTCCTGTCTGATCCAAAATGATGCGGCTATCGGAACCGGTGGCCACCTGAAACGCCGCGCGAGAAGGAATATTGGTGCGCAAAAGCCCGGAGATGACATCGGCGCTGGGGCGCTGCGTGGCCAAAAGCAAATGAATGCCGGCCGCGCGAGCCTTTTGAGCCAGACGAATAAGCGACTCTTCCACACCCTTTTTATCAATCATCAAAAGGTCCGCCAATTCATCGACCACGACGACGATATAAGGCAGTTCTTCAAGTTCAACTTCCTCGCCGGCATTTTTCGCCAGAGGATTCATGAGGGGCGTGCCCGCTTCACGCGCTTCTTTAACCTTGGCGTTGTAGCTTTCAAGGTTTCTCACCTTAATGCTATGGGCCAATTTATAGCGGCGCTCCATCTCCTTAACACACCATTGCAAACCGTGCTTTGCCTCATTCATTTGGTCGACGACCGGACAGAGAAGATGCGGGATGTCTTCGTAGTAGGCAAATTCCACCTTCTTCGGGTCAATCAAAATCAGACGTAACTTTGAGGGCTCAAACTTGTAAAGAAGGGACAAAATCATGCTGTTGACGCCAACCGATTTTCCTGAGCCCGTGGTACCGGCTACGAGCAAGTGAGGCATCTTGGCTAAGTCAACAACAAACGGCTCACCGGTAATGCGTTTGCCCAAACACAAAGGCAAAAGCGCCTTGGATTTTGCAAAGTCCTGAGAGCCTAAAAGCTCCGAAATTCTCACGAGCTGACGACGCGGATTAGGCACTTCAATACCCATGTAGGGCGTATTGGGCACAGTGTCGAGCACACGGACAGACTGAACGGACAAAACTCGAGCCAAATCAGACTCAAGACTTTTAACGCTTGAGCTTTTCACCCCTTCGGCCAATTCAATTTCGTAACGGGTAACAACGGGACCCGGGTTGGCGGCTTTCACCTTCACTGTCACGCCGTAGCTGGCCAGCTTACTTTCAATCAATCCGCTCATAACAGCCAGTGAAGCCTTATCAATAGATGGCTCGGTATTACCCGCCGGATCAAATAAACGGAGCGACGGACGGATCGGCTGAGAAGCGTCTTCAAACAAAGTGTCTTGTTGAGCTTCAAGCGCCACTTCCGACTTTTTCACTTTTGCCTGCGGATTAATTACCGGGCGGCTAACGGCAGGAAGCACGGGTTCCGGTTGCACATCAATGACATCATCCGAATTTCTCAACGCAGGGATGTCTTGCTTAAACTGTTGAGCCAATTCTTCCTGAGCGGTTTTTCTCTGCTCCTGATCAACCTTAGCCTCATGCCGATCGGTAAAGAAATGCCAAAAGCGATCCAAGCGCGTGCCGATTCTCTCGGTCACATCCAACCATGAAAAGTCGAAAAAGATGGCCGCGCCGCTCATGGCAAGCACCACCATCAAAAGCGTTAAGCCCAAAACACCGACCACCGGGACGCAAGCGGTCATGACGGATTGGCCCAGAACACCGCCCGCCTGTCCGGGCAAGGGCTCGGCCAAGTAATACAACCTGAGCGCCTCAAGAGACGTGCTCGCGCACAACAGAATCAGTAAACCGAAAAGGTGCCAAATTCTGCCGAAAGAAAGCTTTCTGTAATGAGGACTCAGGCAGCGCCAGGCGCTCATCAAGGCTACGGGGAAAAGCCAATAAGCCGACCACCCTAATGCAAACAAGGCAATATCGGACACCCAAGCTCCCAGTAGACCGATCCAATTTTTAGGAGCAACATTGGGAGCCGCGTGTGTAAAAGACGGATCTGCCTGGTTATAGGAGATCAGCATCAAAAGGTATAGAACGGAGAAAACGAGCAGGCAAACGCCTGCCACCGATCCGAGCCTGACTTTTCTGCGTTTATCCTCAACGGGAACAGGATCGTTAACAACGGCGCTCACCGTGACAGGAGCGGTTGCGGCCTTCGTACGTGAAGATTTTCGGGCTGACGGTTGCAATATGTTTTTCTTAGCTTTTTCTTTTATGAGAGCCGGTTTTTTCATCAATCTATCGTCTGAAATCAACCCTACCATTTTACGGTGTTTGTTTTCATTTTGAACGCTTCTTGACTATTGTTTTCAATTTTTCTGTGCTTTTCGTAATGGCACTCGGATACAATGAACTGATCTACTGAGTAAAGAGGTTTAAAAATGTCAGAAAACATTCAACATGAAAAGCTTATTATCATCGGTTCCGGTCCCGCAGGCTACACGGCAGCCATTTACGCTGCCCGCGCCAATTTAAATCCCCTTTTAATCACCGGCATGGAGCAGGGCGGACAACTGATGACGACCTCTGAAATCGAAAACTGGCCCGCAGACGTCAACGGTGCTCAAGGACCCGATCTCATGCAACGCTTCATGGATCACGCCGAACGTTTCGGCACGCGAATTGAATTTGATGTCATCACGGCCGCGCATTTAAAGGAAAAGCCTATTCGCTTGGAAGCCGATTCCGGTAAGACTTTCACGTGCGATGCACTCATCATCGCCACAGGCGCCAGTGCCAAATACCTTGGTTTGGAATCGGAAACCCGTTACAAAGGACGCGGCGTTTCGGCTTGTGCCACTTGCGACGGATTTTTCTATCGTAAGAAACCCGTTGCCGTGGTGGGCGGCGGCAATGCCGCTCTTGAAGAAGCACTTTATTTATCCAACATCGCAAGCATCGTGCACCTCGTTCACCGCCGCGACACTTTCAAGGCCGAGCCTATTATGGTCACAAAACTGATGCACGCAGTCGAAGAAGGTAAGATCGTGCTGCATCTGTTTGCCGAAGTCAAAGAAGTGCTCGGTGACGATCAGGGCGTTACCGGCGTTCTGTTAAAGAGCACCGACGGAAAACCCGATGAAAGCATCTCTGTAGATGGCCTTTTTGTCGCCATCGGCCACTCCCCCAACACGAAGATTTTCGCCGATGAGTTGACTCTTGAGGGCGGCTACATTGTTACCCAAGGAACCGGTCATCACGCCGCTACGGCCACCAACATCGAAGGCGTATTTGCCGCAGGTGACTGCCAAGACCCTGTTTACCGTCAAGCTGTAACCAGTGCCGCCACCGGCTGCATGGCCGCCTTGGACGCCCAACGCTACTTGGAAAGCCTGGAGTAAAAGCCATGCGGGCAAAAGGTTTTGAAGCTTTAAAAGGCATTAAAACAAAACTTTCGGAAGAGTCGATCATCCGGGAAAAGCAAGCCGCCGCCCGACTTCAAAGACGCGAAAAAGAAGACGATGATCGCGCCCTTTTTGCCGCAGAGATGAAGCGCATCGGGGTTACACCAACCGAAAGGGATGTTTCTGAAATCGATCTTTTTGAAAAAGAAATGCAACGCCTGGGTGTCACTAAGCTGGAAAACAAAAATGTGCGGGCGATGTCGACAAAAAAGCCTCCCCGCCCTAAGGTTCAACAAACCCCTTTGAAATTGCGTGCCGAAGTGGGTCTCTCGGATAGCTACGATGGGGCCAGCGCTGATGATTGGGGTGATCGTGAGTACATCGCTGTGGGTTGCGGCATCGACCTTGCGCAAAAATTATCCCGGGGACTTTGGCCTGTCGGAGCGCACCTTGATTTACACGGCTACCGTACCGAAGAAGCCAGACGTGCCCTTGTGGACTTTATCCTTCAGGCTCGCGAAGCTCATATCCGCTGTGTTCGCATTGTCACGGGAAAAGGCATTAACAGCGGCGAAGAAGGACCGGTTCTCAAAGGTCTTGTCAGACGGTGGCTGCGACAAATGCGAGAGGTTCAGGCATTTGTTCAAGCTCCGATCGAAGAAGGCGGATCCGGTGCCCTGCGTGTTCTGATTGCTAAAAAGTTTTAGGAGTTCGCCATGGATATTCTTGAATTAATGCGCACTCGCTACACCACCAAACACTACGATCCGAATCGCCGAGTAAGCGATCAGGACATGGATACGCTTCTGGAAGTACTGCGACTCTCACCCTCTTCGACAAATATTCAACCGTGGAAGTTCTACGTCATCGACACGCCCAAGATGAAAGAAAAAATCATGCCGGCTGTTAAGGACTTTAACTTTGAACGCATGCAGGCTCCGCAACTGATCATCTTCACGGTTCCAACTTGCTTTAGCGAAGAATTTTTCGAGGAACTTTACCGCCAAGAAGAAGCAGATGGCCGTTATACCGGGTGGAAAAGTCCTGAACGGCCGGATGTGATCCGTCTGACTTACTCGCACAAATTTGATAATGATCCGGAAGGACTCTTTCGGTATGCGAGCAATCAGGCCTTTATCGCCTTAGGATGCGTGACTGTGGCGGCTGCGGCAATTGGCGTTGACTCGACCATATTGGGCGGGCTTGACTTTGATAAGCTCGATGAGATTCTTGGCTTTAAAGCTAAAAATGAACGCTCGGTTGTAGGCATCGCCTTGGGTTATCGGGCAGACAACGACTCTAATGCCAGTCGGCCCAAATCTCGCCTTCCGAGAAAACGTGTGATCGAATTTTTGCGCTAGATAATTCATAGAGTCGGGTGACTGGACATCCGACTCTATTTTGAGACATCAAAATGGAAACGAACTTTTCAGTTTTCGTTCATCTCCTGGATTGTTGGGTTTGCATTCCACCCAATCGATGTTGAACTGCGTTGCATTTAATAAAAGAAAAGCGCACTAACCGTAGCATTAAGTTTTGCATTTTCAAACGCTTAAATCACCTTCTGACTCAATAGGCAACACTACGCAGCCTCCGCCCGAGTCAGAGCATCCAACCTACTTGGCAATAGGCTCAAAATTTTCCGAGTCACCATTCCACACGCTTAATAATCCTTTGCGCATATCGTAATAAAGAGCGTGCAGGGTTAACGTTCCCGCTTGAACCGCTTCCTCCACCCAGTGGTACGAGAGCAAATTTTCTATTGACAACAAAACCGTGGCTTCTTCACACAGGCGCGCCTTTTCTGCCTTAGACTCATCCGGATTTTCTTCATCGATTTTATGAACAGCCGGACACGCCAAAGAGACCCAACGATTGATATATCGCTCATCTTTTAAGGTTTGCGGATTAAAAAGTCCGGCAATGCCTCCACAATTTGAGTGACCCATAACAACGATATTTTCAACGTTGAGGTGTTTGACGCCGTACTCCACCGCGGCCATGACCGCGTCATACTCACCGGCTTTTTCCGGAGGCGGCACAATCGCCGCCACGCTTCTGACAACAAACAAGTCTCCGGGCTTGCATCCCAAAACGATGGCCGGATCCGTTCTGGAGTCGCAGCAGGCAATCACCATTGTCTTGGGACTTTGCGAATGAGCCAATGCCTCAAAGAATTCTTTTTCTTTGAGAAAATAGTTGGCTCGAAAATGGTGAAAGCCTCCTATTAAATCGTGAAAATTTTGCATATCAGACTACTTTCTGAAAGCCATTTCCTGACGAGTCTTGGCGGACAATTCGTGTACACGAAGAGCCCAGAAGGCCATATTGTCCAGCATCTCCTGAGGATAGGTCCAAGAAAACTCGCCGTTGTCTCCCATATAGTGGTGCATGATGGCGTCCATCGCCTTAACGCGATCATCGCCCGTTAAACGTTCCATCACACCACGACCCACCACAGAAAAATAGTTCTGACCGGAACGGCATGCGGGGTTATCTTCGATGATGGTTGCTGCCGGTTCGGCCACGCAGAAACTGACATGAGGGTTTTTGTTATAAAGCTCAATCTTGTGGCCTTCAGCCGCGCCATGGAAGTAAAAAATCAAGCCGTCATTGTTGACTTCGTAGCCATAGCTCAACGGGACAATGTACGGGAAAGGCTCATCGTGAATAGCCAATGTCACCATCTTGCAGCGATGCAAGAACGCTTTGATGATGGTGGGATCATCCACCGCCCGATCTTGGCGGCGCATTTCCGTATGAATTGTTGTGGTAATCGACATTTTTAAGTCCCTTTTTGATCATTCGACAGTTTTGTCATTTTAGTCTATTGGCGCAAACCGACTGACTTAGACGTATACACAATCGGTCAATTTTGTCAGGTTTCCGTCGGCGCTCCTGCCCCCAACACCCGACTCTTTAATTCAGCCAGCTTGTCACGTACAGCGGCCGCCTTTTCAAAATCAAGATTCTTAGCGTACTCGAACATTTCTTTTTCGAGTTTCTTAATTCGGGCTGAGAGTTCTTTTTCAGTCATCGAACCCACATTTTCCGCGATATCTTCCCGACTGGGTGCATCAGGCCTATAAACACCGTCAATAATGTCGCGAACTTCTTTTTTAACACTCTTAGGCGTAATGCCATGCGCTTCGTTATAAGCTTTCTGTTTAGCGCGGCGGCGCTCCGTTTCTCCGATTGCCCGCTTCATCGAATCGGTCATCTTATCGGCGTACAAAATAGCGGTACCCGCCACATTTCTGGCCGCGCGGCCAATCGTTTGGATCAATGAACGCTCACTTCGCAAAAAGCCTTCTTTATCAGCATCCAAAATAGCCACGAGCGACACTTCCGGAATATCCAACCCTTCACGCAAAAGGTTGATGCCAACCAACACATCAAAAACACCCGCGCGAAGATCGCGAATGATCTCGACACGCTCAACCGTATCGATGTCGGAATGCAAATAGCGAACTTTGACACCGTTGTCACTTAAAAAGTCCGTCAAATCTTCAGCCATCCGTTTTGTGAGCGTTGTCACTAAAACCCGTTCGCCCTTTTTCACCCGCTCATTGATTTCCGAGAGCACATCGTCAACTTGAGTGCTGGCCGGCCTTACGATCACCTCCGGATCAACCAACCCTGTCGGTCTGACCACTTGCTCGACCACTTGAGAGGAATGCTCAAGCTCATAGTCCGCAGGCGTTGCCGAAACAAAGATGCTGCGTCGCATCTTGCGTTCGAATTCATCAAAGCGCAACGGCCGGTTATCCAACGCAGAAGGCAATCTGAATCCATAGAGCACAAGCGTTTCTTTTCTGGAACGGTCTCCTCTGTACATACCGCCTAACTGACCGATCATCACATGGGATTCATCGAAAAACATCAGACAGTCCGAAGGCAGGTAATCAATTAAGCACGGGGGCGCAACACCCGGGGCCAAGCCCGTCAGATGGCGCGAATAATTTTCAATTCCCTTGCAAAAGCCCACCTGATCGAGCATTTCCAAGTCAAAAAGCGTGCGCTGCTCAAGACGCTGTGCTTCAACAAGTTTGCCCTCATCCAAGAAAAATTTCTTTCGCTCCCGCAATTCTTCTTTGATGGTTTCTATCGCCCGAAGAATTTCATCACGAGGAGTGACGTAGTGGCTTGCCGGATAAATCACAAAACGTGTGACTTTTTGAACAATTTTTCCGGTAAGCGGATCAAAGAGCGCGATGGATTCCAATTCATCATCAAAAAGCTCAAATCGAACCGCCATCTCGGCGTGTTCGGCCGGGAAAACATCAATAGTGTCTCCCCGGACGCGGAAGGTGCCGCGAGCGAAATCCATTTCACTGCGCTTGTACTGCATGCGAACCAGCTGCGAAATAAAATCCGAGCGGCTTTTGACATCACCCGTTCGCATAATCAAACGCATCTGTGTGTAACTTTCCGGTTTACCGATACCGTAAATTGCCGAGACGGTGGCCACGATAATAGTGTCACGGCGCTCAAGAATGCTTTTGGTGGCAGCCAAACGCATCTGCTCGATATGCTCATTGATGGCCGAATCTTTTTCTATGAAAAGATCTCGACTGGGAACATAGGCTTCCGGCTGATAGTAGTCGTAATACGAAACGAAATATTCCACCGCGTTATTAGGAAAAAATTCCCGCATTTCCGAATACAGCTGCGCGGCCAATGTCTTATTCGGAGCCATGATCAAGGCGGGCACTCCCTGACGTGCGATGACGTTAGCCATCGTAAATGTTTTACCCGACCCGGTTACCCCCAACAGTGTTTGAAACGCCAAACCGCTCTCGAGCCCCTCATTTAATTCTTCAATGGCCTGAGGCTGATCACCGGACGGCTCATAAGGAGCGTGCAGTTCAAATGGCGAATGGGGAAATGTTTTAACGATATCGCTCACAAACTTTCTCGAGATAGTCTTAATCCATCAATAATAATGCTGAAAAAGAAAATTTCCCGTTACAATCCGTCTATTATCTTTAGGAATAACTGGATCATGGCTCAATACCGAGACAACCGCGACGATTTTGAAGACGAAGAAGACGGTTATGACCGTCCGAGTAAATCTCAAATTAAACGAGAATTACAAGCCCTGCAGGATTTGGGCAAAGAAATGACCAAGCTCGGCGCAGATACTTTAAACCGCATTCCGCTTCCGGAAGATGTTCGTGAAGCGATTGATGAATACGCCAAAATGAAGTCTTTCGGAGCGCAGCGCAGACAACTGCAGCTGATCGGCAAACGCATGAATGGGCTGGATCCTGAAAAAGTACGGGCCGCTATTGACATGGCCACGGGTGAGAGCCGCGCGGCTGTGGCCGCGCACCATAGAGCCGAGCGTCTGCGCGATAAATTAATTGCAGACGATGCCGCTCTCACAGACTTTATCAAAGATTTCCCCGAGGTTAATGTTCAAAGTTTGCGTCAACTTATTCGCTCAGCACGCAAAGAGGCCCAAATGGGCAAGCCCCCGAAGAGTGCACGTGAACTTTACCGACTCATCCATCCGATGGTCAGCCCTGAAGTAACGCTTGAAAAAGAAGACAATCAGGAAAACGAATAAGGAGTAGCATCGTGCGAATTGTGAGTTTTTTTAAAAAACCTCTCCCTGAGAGCCTATTAAATGGGCTCAAAGATATCGCAGAGATTCAGTACTGGGAGGATTTAACAGACAAAGAACGCTCAGAACTCGATGATGTCGAAATCGTCATCAGCAATCCTCCGGTGTCGATGCAGCAAGATCTTCTGTCGTCTTTTCCTAATCTCAAAATGATCGCCAGTCTCGGTGTAGGTTTTGATAAGTTTGATCTTGAGGAAATGAAGCGACGCAACATTGTTCTGACCAATGCGCCAACAGCAACAAGCGATGATGTGGCCGATTTTGCCTGGGCGCTTCTTACAGCGCTTGCCCGTCAAACACCTCAAGCGGTCAATCATGCCAGACAGAAACTTATGACTTTCTCGGGCTTTCCCCTCACCACTCGCATTAGCGGCAAACGGTTGGGGGTCGCGGGCCTTGGACATATCGGCAGGGAAATCGCCCGCCGCGGCGAAGGTTTTAAGATGCAGATCGGCTACACAAATTTAAGTGCCTGCGATGTGCCGTATCAACGCTTTGAAAATCTCAAAGAATTGGCTGCATGGTCTGACTTTCTGGTCTTAGCCATGCCGGGGGGTGCCTCGACACATCATATTGCCAACCGCGAAGTGCTCGAAGCACTGGGACCCCAAGGTTTCCTCATCAATATCGGAAGAGGAGAGTTGGTGGATACCGACCAGTTAATTGAGGCATTGGAGAAGAAAACCATCGCCGGTGCCGCGCTTGACGTTTTTGAGGGCGAACCCGCCATTGATCAACGTTTAGCTCAATTCGATAATCTTCTTATCACGCCGCACATCGCAAGCGGCACCTTTGAAGCTCGAGAGAGCACCGGGCTGCAAGCGCTTGAAAATATTCAGGCATTCCTTGCCACCGGCACCGCTCCCAATCGAGTGATTTAAAGAACTCTTCCATAGCGCAAGACCTATCGGTCTTGCGCCTTTTCTTTGGCGATATTGTCTTTCATAAACGCAAGTCCCGCCATCACCTGGCGAACAATGAGATTATTCATCCGACTGCGTTCGTGAACAAATCCCGGCACCACGATGTTTCTTAATTCAGGCGCAACCAACATATGAATCAGCACCGCTGACATGGCCGTCATAAAAGCGGCTCCGACTCTCGGATCCCGATAGTCATCGACTCCCAGGTAATCAGCAAAAAACTGCTGAAGCGCCTTAATGCGCATCACGCCGACTTTTCTAGCTAAACTCAGAATATTTTCCGAGGGCGTTCCGGTTACTTCGCGAGCCCAAACGCGCATGGGCCAGCTGCGTTTATCATCCACGCGTTCCAGATGGTGGGTGAAAAAGTACTGCAGGGCTTCCTGGGCCGTTTCGTACTGAACCATCTCGATTTCCAACTCTTGACTGAAAATCGTATCAGGAATTCTTGATAAAACCGCTTCATACAGTTCATCGCGTCCGCCAAACCAATAGTTAACACTCGCGCAATTGACGCCAGCCATGTCGCAGACGTCCTTAGCCGCCACATTGGCCCAGCCTCGCTCTGCTGCCAAAGTGCCCGCAGCCTCAATGAGCGCTTCACGTGTTTTTTCGCCGTCACCGCGAATTCTTGCTGTTTGTTTTCTCATAGTCGTTTCTTAAAAAAGTAATAAGCTGCAGGCAAAGTCACCGCGGCCATCACAACGACCGGCCACATTGACACAAGCACCGCAGACAATGGCGCTCCCGCGAGATAAATTCGTCTGACGGCAGACAATGTAAAGCGCAGCGGATCGGCGTAAGTGAGAAGCTGAATCCATTGCGGCATATTGGCCACCGGAGCGAACAAGCCCGATAAAAGCACCATCGGCACCAAAAAGACAAAAACAATCAATAACCCCTGCTGCATCGTTTGGCTGTAGGCAGAAACCGCCAAACCCAATCCGACGACCGAGAGGATGAATAACAAAAGAACAAAATACATGGCTAGCACACTGCCGCCCATGGGAATCTCAAACCAAAATAGATCCACCAAAAAGATCAGCGTACTTTGAAAAAGCCCGATTAATATGGGAACAATGGATTTGGCGGCAAGCAGCTCAGCCGTTGTGTAAGGCGAAACCAATAGCTGCTCAAACGTCCCCTGCTCCCTTTCCCGCGCCACCGACAAGGCTGACAGCACAACCACCTGCAACATGGAGAGCATGACAATCAAGCCCGGCATGATGAACCATTGAGTGATGACATTGGGATTAAATAAAAATCGCGTTTTTATCAGTTCGGGCACACCCGTGAGCGTGGCGTTCATCGTCTGAGCGATCTGCGTCAAATAACCGGCGGCCAATTGAGCGGTCGTTGAATTGCGCCCATCGATGACGACCTGAACCTGCGCGCTTTTGCCTTCTTTGAGATGCTGAGCAAATTGCGGCTCAATCACCACGGTTAAAAGAGCCTCGCCTTCATCCATGAGCGCTTTGATTTGAGAGACACTCTGGACAGTGGCCACACGTTCGAAAATTTTGTTGTTATCTACTGCACGAACAAACTGAGAGGAAGCCTCGGAGCCCGACAAATCACACAGCGCGTACGGAATGTGATTTAAATTGAAACTGGCGATGTAGCCAAACAAAATAATGTACAAAACAAGAGGCGCGACCAAAATCATTCGGCTCGTTTTCTCTTTTAGTGTCGCCAAAAGCTCTTTTCGAACCAGTGCCCGGAAACGTATCATCCGCTTACTCATACCCGCACCCTCTTTTGACAAAAATGACGTGCAAGCAACACGAGCACCGCGGCAAAAGCGGTGAGCACTAAAAGATTTTTAACCACCAGTGCGTGCATGCCTCCCGTAAGAAAACCCACTTTCAAAAGTTCCAAAAAATAAACCGGAGGCATGGCGTAAGCGATGACATTGGCCCAATCTGGAGCACTTCTTAAATCAAAGATAAAACCCGACAAAATCACAGCCGGCAAAAAACTTGCCAAGAGCGCAATTTGTGAAGACAAAAACTGCGAGCGTGTCGCTCCCGATATCACCAATCCGATGCAAAGACTCACCAAAAGATAAATCGCAGACGAAAGAGTAATCAGTCCCAAACCACCTCGAATCGGAATATGGTAGACAAAGACCGCGGCCAACATACAAAGCGCCCAGCCGAAAGCCCCTAAAACAAAATAGGGAATAATTTTCGACAGCAACAATGCCCAGGGCGAAATCGGCGTGGCAAGCAAGGCTTCCATCGTTCCCCGTTCCCACTCTCGAGCAATCACCAAGCCGGTTAACATCGTTCCGATCATGGTCAAAATGATAACTATGAGACCGGGCACTAAATACCAGTGGCTTTCGGCCGATTCGTTAAACCAGATACGAGGAATGACCGTGATACCGGAAGGCTCTGTCGTTGCGGAGCCCGCCGTCTGAACAGTGGACATCACCGCATTGGCAATCATGGTGGCGCGCGGCGCATCAATGCCGTCAATCAACAACTGCGTTTCATGGGCTACGGGACGCTTTTCAAAAACAATAACAGCCTCCACGTCAAAGCGATCCAAAGCTTCGAGCGCCTCTTTGCGGGTAGGAACCACCGTGACATCAAATGAATCGTTATTGACCAGAGCCTGCGTGTAGAGCGTTGTCTGAGAACTGTTTTGATCGCTGACCACAGCCAAACGAATATCCTTCACATCAAAAGAGATACCGTAACCAAATAAAATCAGCAAAATGAGCGGTAAGACGACGCCAACCAAAATAGCGCTTTTATCCCGAATAATTTGGCGACTCTCTTTTAAGCTTAAGGCGTAAACATGACGCCAGAAATCCATCCTTTGCGTCATGATTGACTCCTTTGAGCACGAAACTCTTTGACAACCCTGATAAACGCCTCGTCCATACTCAGACTTTGCCCGCGCACCTCGGCAGGAGAGCCCATAATAAGCGGCAATCCGCCATCTTGGATAAGAAGCCTGTCACAGTAAAGAGCCTCCTCCATAAAGTGGGTCGTCACAATAATGGTTGTGCCTGTTTGGCTCAGAGCTGTCATCCAGCGCCAAAATTGTCTGCGAGTCGGCACATCCGCTCCGCTTGTCGGCTCGTCTAAAAATAAAAGTTTAGGATTGTGAATCAACGCGACAGCCATGGCCAAGCGCTGTTTGATGCCGCCGGGTAAGGTTTTTGCCTGCGCAGCTGAAAATGACATCAATTCAAATTCATTCAACAAAAAGTCTATCCGCTGCGCTTTCTCCTGCCCGGCTAAACCATAGGCGCTCGCAAAAAAGTCCAGATTTTCGCTCACACTCAAGTCACCGTAAAGCGCAAATTTCTGAGACATGTAACCGAGCTGCTCTCGGGCCTCTTCGCGGCTATCTAAAACATTGACGCCCGCCACCTCAAGCTCTCCGGAGGTCACCTTTAAAAGACCGCACAGCATCTTAAAAGTGGTCGTTTTACCGGCGCCATTGGGTCCCAACAATCCAAATATTTCACCGGCTTTGACATCAAAAGATGTTCGATCAACCGCGGTAAAAGAGCCAAAACGCCTGACCAGATCTTTGGCGATAACAACAGATTCGTTTGAAGTGTTCGGAAGTTGCGCAGAACTTTGTGCAATGACTGAATACGGATGACGGGGCACTGTTTTGGCGCGGTTGACTAAATAGCCCTCTTCCAAACCTCCTGCCACAGGCTCAAATTGGAGTCCATATTTTTCTTGGAGGGACTCTCTGTCTGCATAGTCACGAAGCAGCACCCGCACATAACCCGATCGGGGCACCGCGTCCAAAATATAGTCCGTATCGTCAAGCAATTGTGCCTGCAGATCCCTTACTCTTGTGCCAGAAGGCACTTTGACATTAAAGGCTAAACCGGTTGCGAGAGCAGCAATGGCTTGAGGACTGTCATGCAGAATAATTTCACCGTTTTCAAGAATCAACACATCATCACAAAGCGCGGCTTCGTCCATATAGGTCGTCGCTACGACAACGGTCATCGCCTCAGCGTGAACATTTTTCTTCAAAATTGACCAAAGCTCACGTCTGGATAACGGATCCACGCCTACGCTCGGTTCATCCAAAAGGAGAATTTTCGGATGGTTTAAGAGTGCACAGGCTAAACCTAACTTTTGCTTCATTCCTCCGGATAATTTACCGGCAGGCCTCTCTGTAAAATCTGTCAGTCCCGTTATGGACAAAAGTTCAGTGAATCGTTTTTTTCTTTCCGCCTCACTTAAGCCAAATAGGTCAGCGTAAAGCGTGAGATTTTCTTTAACGCTTAAATCGGTATAAAGACCAAACTGCTGAGGCATGTAGCCGCATAACGTTTGTAGGCGCGACAACTCTTTTGAATAAAGCTTCTCGCCAAATAGTTTGACAGCCCCCTCTTGGGGTTTCAGTAAGCCAGCCATCACACGCATCAACGTCGTTTTACCGGCCCCATCGGCACCGACCACTGCAATCAATTGCCCTTTTTTCAAATCCGCCGTAATGGATTTCAAAAGAGGCGAAGTCACACCCTTTTCAAAGCGTGACACTGACTCCAAAGTGATGGCTGAAAGTTCTGACATGATGACTTACTTCAACAGTAGAGCTGTCACAGGCATCCCTAAACGAAGCAATCCTTGAGGATCGTCTACCGTTAAACGCACCTCATAAACCAAATTGGTGCGAATGGCCTCTGTCTGAACAGTCTTGGGGGTAAATTCAGCCACTGAAGAAATAAAGCCGACCGTAGCATCAAAGGTTTTATCGGGGAAACTGTCCACACTGACGGCAACCTTTTGCCCCATTGTGATACGGCCTAAATTGGGTTCATCTATGTAAACCCGCGCCCAAAGCGGATTCATTAACGCCATTTCATAAATGGGGGTGCTTGCACCGACCATATCGCCTGGCTCTTTAAGACGAGATCGAATCACGCCGTCTGCGGGCGCATAAAGCAGGCAGTTATTCAGAGCCCGCTCGGCATCAGCAAGCTGCGTTTGCGTTTGTTTAAGCGTTGCACGCGCAACTTCAATTTCTTCGGCACGCGTACCTGCTAAGAGCATTTCCAGGGTCCGTTTTGCTTCATCCCTTGCTGCCCTGTCGGCACTGGCTTTGTAGCATGCCTGATCACGAGCCAGAGCGCTGGAAGCCTTCCCCATATCCTTGTGCCGCTTACAGGTCCGCTCAGAGAGCACCAAATTTGCTTCCGTTGCCTTAAGCCGCGCTCGAGCGACATCAATTTCTTCGGCTCGAGTCCCTGCCAGTAAAAGCGCGAGCTGCGCCTGCGCCACTCCCACTTGCGAAGCGGCCTGATCGCGAGCAATTTTGTATCGGCTGTCATCGAGCTTGGCGATCACTTCACCCGCTTTTACCGAGCCACCTTCTTCAAATAAAACCGTCTGCAATCGACCGGACTCTTCAAAAGCCAAATCGACTGTGCGCATATCAATGCTACCGTAGAGTTTCAGTTGAGCCTGGGGCTGACTCCAGTGCCAATAACCGACACCACCGACTGCAGCGGCGGCTAAAAGAGCCACAATGGCCACTTTTTTCTGAGATAGGGAAGGAAAAGGCATAAGAAATTTTTTCAAATTTAAATTTCAATTTAAATTATATACCATAAAAAACTCCCACCTCTTTTGCCGAAGTGGGAGTCTTTTCACAAAACTAAGCGATCAAGCTTATTGAGCGTCTTGAGTCGGTTGTTGTTCGGCCGCGGGAGCTTCTTCAGGCTTTTTCTCTTCTTCTTTCTTTTCTTCCAAGAGAGCCTTCATTGACAAGCGGACACGACCCTTTTCATCGGCCTCGATCACCTTCACGCGAACCACTTGACCTTCCTTCAAGTAGTCGGAGACAGCGTTAACGCGTTGGTTGGCGATTTGGCTGATGTGCAACAAGCCGTCTTTGCCCGGCAACAACTGAACGATAGCGCCGAAATCCAACAAGCGCGTTACCGTGCCTTCGTAGATTTGGCCCTTTTCAATTTCAGCCGTGATTTCAAGAATCTTCTTCTGGGCGGCAAGACCGGCTTGCGGATCCACAGAAGCGATCGTCACGCTGCCATCATCCTCGATATTGATCGTGGCACCGGTTTCTTCAGTGATACCGCGAATCACAGCACCACCCTTACCGATCACGTCACGGATCTTTTCAGGATTGATCTTCATCGTGATCATGCGAGGAGCAAAGCGGGACAATTCCTTGGCGCCGCCCGCAGCCTGTGTGCGCATTTCATTCAAAATGTGCTGACGGCCTTCATGGGCTTGAGCCAAAGCCACCTGCATGATTTCTTTATTGATACCTTCAATCTTGATATCCATTTGAAGGGCGGTGACACCGTTTTCAGTACCGGCCACCTTGAAGTCCATATCACCCAAGTGATCTTCATCACCCAAAATGTCGGTCAAGACGGCAAACTTGTTGCCTTCCTTGATTAAGCCCATGGCTACGCCGGCCACATAATCCTTCAGGGGCACGCCGGCATCCATCAAGGACAAGCATCCACCGCAGACGCTGGCCATAGAAGAAGATCCATTGGATTCACAGATTTCGGAAACCACGCGGATTGTGTATTGGAAATCTTCTTCAGAGGGCAACACAGCGGTCAATGCGCGCTTAGCCAAACGGCCGTGACCGATTTCGCGGCGCTTGGGGCTGCCGACACGACCGGTTTCACCCGTGGCAAACGGGGGCATGTTGTAGTGAAGCATGAAACGTTCATGCGTTTCACCCAAAAGACCGTCAACGATTTGTTCATCCTGCTTGGTACCCAACGTGGTGATAACCAATGCTTGGGTTTCACCGCGGGTGAACAAGGCAGAACCGTGCGTGCGGGGCAATACGCCTTGGCGGATTTCGATCGGACGGACAGTCTTGGTGTCACGGCCGTCGATACGCGGTTCGCCATTCAAAATGTTGGAGCGAACGAGCTTGGCTTCCATTTCAAAGAGGATGCCGGCCACTTCGTTGGGATCAACTTCGTTGTCGCCAGAGAAGCGTTCATCCTTGGCCAATTCTTCATCGACCATGGCGTAGATTTCACGCAATTTTTCCGTACGGGCTTGCTTGCTGCGGATGCCATAGGCCACCTTCAATTCTTCGGTTGCCAATTCAGCGATGCGAGCGATCAAGGCTTCGTTCTTCGGAGCGGGCTGCCAATCCCAAGCGGGTTTGCCTGCTTCTTCAACCAATTCGTTAATCGCGTTGATGGCCACTTGTTGCTGTTCATGACCAAACATCACGGCGTTGAGCATCACGTCTTCAGGCAAGCAATCGGCTTCGGATTCAACCATGAGCACTGCGCGTTCCGTGCCGCTCACGACCAAATCCAAACGGCTGTCTTTCATCTGAGACAACTTCGGGTTGCAGACGAATTCACCGTTGATGTAACCCACGCGGCAAGCGCCGATCGGGCCGTTAAACGGGATACCGGAGATGGACAAAGCAGCCGAAGCACCCAACATGGAAGGAATATCCGGATCCACTTCCGGATCCACGGACAACACGTGAATAATCACTTGAACTTCATTGAAGAAGCCTTCCGGGAAAAGCGGACGGATCGGACGGTCGATCAAACGGCTCGTCAACGTTTCCTTTTCGCTCGGACGACCTTCACGCTTGAAAAAGCCGCCGGGGATCTTGCCGGCTGCGTAGGTCTTTTCAATGTAGTCGACCGTCAACGGGAAAAAGTCTTGACCGGGCTTGGTTTCTTTCTTAGCCACAACCGTAGCCAAAACCACCGTATCGTCCATTTGGCAAATCACAGCACCGGAAGCCTGACGGGCAATTTCACCGGTGGTGAAAGTGACGTCGTGGTCACCGAAGCGGAAAGACTTGCTCACTTTATTAAACATCGTCATTTCGTTTCTTCCTTAAAAAAGGGAAAAAGACGTGTTTTCGATACGCTGCGGTGTGAACGCTCTGACTTAAAAACCCTCACATCGCAACGCACAAACCGAAAACAAAAACCTCGTCTTTTCCCAAAACCTTCAAAACTTACCAAAAGCGACCTGTCAATGCAGGTCGCTTTTGAGAAAGCCGTCTCGAATTACTTACGCAAGTTCAAATCCGTGATCAACTTGCGGTAAGCGTCCAAATCGGTGCGCTTGAGGTAGTCCAACATCTTGCGGCGACGGGACACCATCTTCAACAAACCGCGGCGGGAGTGATGGTCCTTGGCGTGTTCCTTGAAGTGCGGGGTCAATTCGTTAATGCGGGCCGTCAACAAAGCCACTTGAACTTCGGGAGAACCCGTGTCACCTTCCTTGCGTTGGAACTTGGCAACGATTTCAGACTTTTTGATATCTTGAACAGACATTTTCTAACCTTTAAAAAAATTAAACATGCGAACGTGGAAGTTAGGCCACGTCGTGGAAAGACCGCAATTGTACCCGAAAATAAAAACTTTTTCGAGTGCTATCTTGCGAAATTTTCAAGCTTTTTCCAACCAAACGCTTACTCAGCAATTCATCAAGTGCTTGCGATAGTGTTTGAGCTCGTCAATGCTTTCCAAAATATCGGAAAGCGCTTCATGGCGCGTACTCTTTTTAAAACTGTTGGGAACAGACGGTGCCCAACGCTTGGCCAATTCCTTAAAAGTCGAGACATCGATATTTCTGTAATGGAAATAGCTTTCAAGTCTCGGCATCCAACGAGCCATAAAACGACGGTCCTGACCGATCGAATTGCCGCACATCGGACTTTTACCGCAGGGCACAAAGCGGGCAAATTCAGCCAAAAGAATGTCGCTTGCGCGTTCTTCATCGATATTGGAGGCAAGCACTCGGTCAATGAGACCTGAACGACCGTGTGTTTCCGTATTCCATGCATCCATTGACCCCATCGTTCGAGCCGATTGATGAATCGCTATGACGGGGCACTCATGAATAACATTTAGCTGCGCGTCCGTAATCACGGCCGCCACTTCAATCACGCGATTGACTTCAGGCTGCAGCCCGGTCATTTCCATATCCACCCAAATTAAATTGTCCGCGCTAAAGAGGGGATCTTTTTGCAACTCAGTCGCCATTTTGTAGCCTAAATCCTTTAAAATGAACCGTTTGGAAACGATATTGTCTCATAATTTACCGATGACTTTTACTTTTGCTCAAGTCTTCTTGGCCGCGCTGTGCTTTTATTTTTTGGTACACAGCGTTACTTGTCTGGCCGAGATCATACACCTCAAGCGCACGATCCATGAGGTGCCTGAACCCTTGCGCGAAAAGATCACTCTACCGCAACACAAAAAGGCTGCCCATTACGATATTGCCCGTACTAAGCTCAATTGGCTTGAAGTCACGGTGACCACCCTTTTGATTATTTATCTTACGGCCGGCAACGGCATCAACACGATTTCCGATTGGCTGATGAATACGGTCGGAGACCAGTTCGCCTTCCATTGGATGCTGCCGGCAAGCATCGGTTTTATTTTCGTTCTTTGTGACTTGCCGTTTTGCTGGTACAAAGAATTTCATTTGCGTGAAGCATTCGGCTACACAAAACAAGACCCCTCGTCTTGGTTTAAAAATTACTGGTTAACCACCCTTTTGGGATGGCTCACCGTTTTGCCTCTTCTTTGGATCGGTTTATTTTTGTGGCAAAACAGCGGCCCCATGTGGTGGATTCTCGGTTGGGCTATTTTTGCCGTTTATCTGGTCTTTTCCCTAAATCTCGCCAGACGTTTGGTTTATCTTTTTAAGCCCAATCGTGCCCAACTGGCTCATAACGATGAACTCAAGCGCGTTATTGATGCCTTGGGTGAAAAAGCGGGATTAAGTGTGGCTGAAATTCGTGTGGCTAAAGCAAAAGACAATGAGGAATTGCCGCCGGCATTTGCTTTCGGCCACAGACATGGTGTCAAACTCTTTTTCCGTCACGACATCTATAACCGCATGACACTGTCTGACCTGCAAGCCGTCGCCGCCCATGCCCTGTCCCGCAACCTCAGCCATATGTATTTTCAGGCATGGTTTTTGTGCGCACTCGCAGGCTTTTTCGTCTTTGCCTTCCTCGCTTGGTTTGCTCCGCAGTCATGGTTTTTAGACGAAATCGGCTTCCGAGTTTATGGCCCGGGCCCATACTACGGTTCAGTGCTCACATTTGCCATTGTGGCGTTGCCGGTGTTGCTCTTTCCTTTCAGACTCCCGATGGACGCGTTCCTGCGCCATCTGATTTTTGCTTCCGACACTTTTGCCATGAAGCATACGGGGCTGAAAGTCACGGTTAATTCGTTAATTGAGCTTTTCCCCACGCCGATGCGCCACTCCAGCGTAACGCTTGGCTTTTTCGATTTGCTCTTTTCCCATGAACCGAGCCTGATGGCTCGTATCTGCCACGTGCAGCGCAAATCTGAAATTCTTGAGGCTCGTCGTCAAGAAGAGGCTTTACGCAACGACAACCTGACGGTATTGCATCAACTCGAAAATGTCTCCTCGGCTCTTATTTCCAAACAGGAACAAAAAGTCTTGGATGCGGAAGCCAGAGAAAAGAGACTACACAAGTTAAGTCGTCAATTTGAAAAAGCCCTCAAACGAAAAGCCGAGGGTGAAATGGGTGTACGCCCGGCTTTGCCGCTTGAAGCCTACCGAGATCCTCACTATGAAGAGGCGATGCAAGATCTAGCCGCATCCAACATCAGTCATCCGATGTATGGCAAGAGCTTGTTGGATGGTCTGCGTGATATTGTCCAAAAATTACGCGAAGCCAGAAAATCTAAAAACGCTTCAGAAAAGCCCGATGAAAAGGTTGTTGCCCCGGCTTCTGAAATTGTTGAAGAATCGACGCAATCCTCAGAACCCGCTGAGCCTGCTTTACAAACACCAATCGTTTCAAATGACGAGATGGTTGCATTGCCTCTCGAAGAGGTAAAAAAACAGGAAGCCCCCTCGATAGCCGTTCAGGTGGAAACACCGCCTGTGAACGAAGAGCCCCAATCTTCACAGCCGACCAATGAGACTTTGGACGAGAGCCAAGAAAAACCTCTAGAGCAAACCGCTGAGAATTCCATTCAAGAGGAAAGCGCTGAAATTGCTGTGCCTGAAGTGCCGCAATCGAGTGTTTCAAACGAAGAAACGACTGCTCCTGCAATTGAAAGCGAGGCTGAACCAAGTCAAACCAATGATGTTCCCCTTTTCGGGAAAGCCTCACGCCGAGCGACTGCTCTGAGAATCATGGCTCAGCGTCAGCGAGAACTTTTTGAGAAAACTCATTCCAATGCCGCCTAAAGATCAACGCCGCACAAATTGCTTTCATGCTCAAGTGGTCTCCTGCCACGGGCGGCACCACTTTGTGCGGGACGATCAAGGCAATCTTTATGAAGCTCATCGAAGGGGTAAAAAGGCCGATGTGGTTGTAGGCGATGAGGTTCTCTGCTCAGCTGCCGTTGACAATACTGTTGCTATTGAATCGGTCGCCAAACGCTTCAGTCTTTTATTCAGACAAGATGAATGGCGAACCAAAACACTGGCCGCCAATATCGATACGCTTGTCATCGTCTACGCCTCCCATCCTCGTTTTAATCCCTGGTTTGTCTGGAAGGCTCTTTTAGCTTCACACGTTGCGGGCGTACACCCTATCGTCATACGAAATAAAACAGACCTAACCGAAGGTTCTTCTGAGGCTGAAAATTTTCTGACATCCCTTTCAACCTTGGGTTATGAAACGCATGCCATCAGCGCTGAAATAGCCTCTGAAAAAACCATTGAAGAATTGGATGGCATATTCAATGGACGACGCTCACTTTTGGTCGGTCAATCCGGGATGGGGAAATCCACGATCTTAAATCTTTTGGTCAAAGACGCCAACGCTAAAACCCAAGAGTATTCTCAAGCACTCAATTTAGGGCGCCAAACCACGACGGTCACAACGCTCTACGATTTAGACAGAGCTCAGGGCTTTGTCATTGATTCGCCGGGCTTTCAAGAGTTCGGACTTGCTCACCTAACCCTCAATGATGTCATCGGGGCGATGCCGGATATTGCCTCTCACACCGGCGGCTGCCGCTTTGCCAACTGCAAACATCTCAAAGAGCCGGGTTGCTCAGTCAAAAAAGCACTCGAAGAAGGTGCCATTACGCAAGAGCGCTATGACTTTTACTGCGCGATCGCCACTCAATTGGAAAAATCCAACACGTGGTAAAGACTTCATTTTTCTGTTTTCTATCTCTTTGATTCTTTAGTTAATTTCGGTACAATCCCAGGACTTTTTTCAACCTACTGAAAGATAACTGACAAAAGAACTATGGCCACCATTGAAAAGCCGAAAATGACGTGCCTGCAATTGACGATGGCCGTCATGCTCAACATGCTGGGATCATCCATCATTTTGATGCCCACTAAACTTGCCGAAGTTGGAACTCAGTCCATTTTGGCCTGGTTAGTGACCATCAGCGGTGCCACCGCCATCGCCTACACGTTTGCCAAATGCGGCATGTTCAGCAGAAAAAGCGGCGGCTTAGGCGGCTATGCGTCTTACGCCTTCGGCAAATCCGGCAGCTTCATCGCCAATTTCAGCTACGGCGTATCGTTGATCATCGCCAATTTGACGATTGCCATTTCCATCGTTGGTTACGTCATGGTGCTTTTCGATTGGGCACTGACTCCTTTGGAAATGGGCCTAGCCAGTATTTTTGTCATTTGGCTTTGCAGCCTGCCTAACATTGGTGGCGCCCGTTTTATCGGAAGACTTTCTCATTTTTCCAACTATGGAATTTTGATTCCCATTTTGGTGCTGACCGTCATCGGCTGGAATTGGTTCTCGGTTGACCGCTATGTTGAAGCCTGGAATCCGCAAAACCTCACGCCTTTCGAAGGACTATCGGCAGCCATTTCCATGACGCTATGGGGCTTTTTGGGACTAGAGACCGCCTGCGCGAATTCTGAAGCGGTGGAAAATCCTGAAAAATCGGTTCCCCGTGCCATGGTGCTTGCCACGATCGGCGCCGGTGTTGTTTATATTCTGGCCAATAACATCAGCTTCGGTATCGTTGACAACGCCGTGCTGTCGCGTTCCACCGCCCCGTTCGGTTTGGTGTTTGCAACCATGTTTTCGCCTGAAGTCGGCAAATTCGTCATGGCTCTGATGGCGCTGGCTTGTGCCGGGTGTCTGACCAGTTGGCAATTTACGATTGCTGAAGTATTCCGTGTCTCTGCCAGGGAAGGCTATTTCCCGAAAATTTTTGCCAAAGTCAGCGCTTTGAATGTTCCGATCGCAGGGATTGTGATTATTTTGCTTTTGCAATCTCTTGCCGCGTTGCTCACCATTGACCCTAGGTTGGAACAGCAGTTCTACATTCTTAAAGATTTAGCGGTGGTCACCAATCTGGTTCCCTATCTTTTGGCCTTTGCTGCCGTGAATGTGATTTTGCACCGAGAACCGGTTAATCCGACCATCGTCAAGCGAACCACTGTCATAGCTTCTTTCGCTTCGGCTTACTCGCTTTACGCTCTTTATGCCTGTGGACCTAACGCCATGATGTGGGGCGCACTGGCCACTTTTGTCGGTATTTGGCTTTATGGCTACGCTGCAAAGTCTCTCGAAGTTAAAGGCAAGCTGCAGGGACAAGAATAAAAAATACGTCATTTTCAAAAAGGCACTCGCAAAATTGAGTGCCTTTTTTTGTTCTTGCTAAAACAAAAACGGTTGGCTTTTGCCAACCGTTTGCGAAGTCTAAACAGCAGGTGCTGTATTTTCGGATCAGACTCGAATTACTTCGAGAGCTTTTCCTTAATACGGGCAGCCTTACCGGCGCGATCACGCAAGTAGTAGAGCTTGGCACGGCGAACATCACCGCGGCGCTTCACTTCGATGCTGGCGATCGTCGGAGCGTAGAGTTGGAACGTGCGTTCAACACCTTCACCGCTGGAGATCTTACGAACGATAAAGGAGGAGTTCAAACCGCGGTTGCGGCGAGCGATCACAACACCTTCGTAAGCTTGGACGCGCTTGCGGGAACCTTCAACAACGTTCACGTTCACGACAACCGTGTCACCGGCAGCGAATTCAGGATAGGTCTTGCCAGCGGTCACGCGGGCGATTTCTTCTTGTTCCAACGTTTGGATAAGATTCATTTTTTTCTCCAAAACCATCATCATGTGACCTGCGATCGGATCCAATGTCCGCGCATCGTCGTCACCGATAGGATGGGTTTTAATTAAACAAAATACTTCCTGTTCAACCGAACAGAAAGATCGTTATTGTATAGCAATCTTTTCCTTTTTGCATCAAGAAGTTGATTCAATCATTGGGGTAGATTCTCTGCGATTGTCCGCCCCTGTATCAAACCAACTAGGCGTTCTTTTTGAGCCAAAGCAAATCGGCCTTGGTAAGTTTCCCGCAAGACCTGGCTTTCTCAATTAAATCCGGGCGGCTCCTCAAGGTGATTTCCAGCGCTTTTTCTCGAGTCCATTTGGCAATATTGGCATGGTGCCCTGTTAAAAGCACTTCCGGCACCGTCTCCCCTTCCCAAACCTCGGGTCTTGTGTAGTGCGGCGCATCCAAAAGACCGGTTGAAAAGGATTCATCCAAAGTCGAGAGTTCTTTGATGGCCCCCGGCAACTGACGAACCACCGCATCAATCAAAATCATTGCAGCCAGTTCTCCGCCTGAGAGAACAAAATCGCCCACACTCACCGTTTCATCAACATAATGATCCAAAAAGCGCTGATCGATGCCTTCATATCGACCGCAGATCAAAACCATGTCTTCGTTATCGGCCACCCAACGCCTCACCGTCTCATCGGTAAGCCTCGTACCGTTGGGAGCAAAACTGATCACCCGACCGCGGTTACCTGAACGTCTGATTCGTTTAAGCGTTCTAGCCAAAGGCTCAGCCATCATCACCATGCCCGGTCCGCCGCCAAAAGGCCGATCATCAATCGTTCGGTGATTGTCTTCGGTCTCTTCTCGTGGATTCCAAGTGTTGAGCGACCAAAGTCCTCTTTGCATAGCCCGAGACGTGATGCCATTTTGAGTTACAGCATCAAACATCGGTTCAAACAGCGTGATGGCGTCAAAGCGCATGGTCAATCTCTTTAGAGCTCATCGAGCCAAGCTTGCAAAATCGCTTCCAAAATTGCCTCGTTGCTTTTCTCAGGATCATCGTCAAAACCATCCAGCTCAAGCACCATGGCGTGCAACTCCGTAAACCGCAGCTTCAACGGATTGACATCGGGATGCTCATCATAGAGCGCTTCGGCAATCTGTTGAGTATCAGTCCAGCGCATAATTAGTGCTCCTTGGCGTGATTGCGGCTGTACTTGGGAATTTCAATCACAAGATCCTCATCACCCACCACGGCCTGGCAAGACAATCGGGATAAATCCGTCACGCCCCATGCTTGATCGAGCATGTCCAACTCTTCATCTTCGGGTTCATTTAAGGAATCAAAGCCTTCTCGGACAATAACGTGACACGTTGAACAGGCTCCGGAAAATTCACAGGCATGCTCAATGCCCACGCCATTGGCAAGTAAAGCTCGCGCTAATTTAACGCCGGACTTGACTTCAAAAGTCTTTCCTTCGGGACAAACGCTTGCGTGAGGCAAAACGGTAATCTTGGGCATAGTCTATTTTCCTTCAATATCTTCAACGCTCTTGCCGGATAGCGCCTGAGCAATCGCTCGGTCCATACGGCGTTCAGCAAAGCTTTCAGTCGCCTGCGTCAGTTCCTTTTCAAGCGTCTTAATGGTTTCCAATTCGTGAGCTTCAACCGCTTTCAATAAACGCGTGATCAGATCTCGGATATGGTTTTCTTCTTCCTTGGTTAAAAGATCCGCGTCCGATGCCAAAGCGCCCACCGTGGATTCAATCAAGCGGCGAGACTCCACTTCCTCTTCGCGCAACGCTCTTTCACGCATATCCTCTTCGGCGTTACCCGTGCCGTCTTTGAGCATGCGCATGATTTCTTCATCGCTTAGACCGTAAGAGGGCTTGACGGTCACATGGGCTTCAACACCCGTTTGCGTTTCTCGGGCAGAAACCGACAAAAGACCATCGGCATCAACGCTGAAGGTCACACGAATTCTGGCGGCCCCCGCCACCAAAGCCGGCAGTCCTCGAAGTTCAAAACGAGCCAAGCTGCGGCATGCATCCACAATTTCACGTTCACCTTGCACCACGTGGATGGCCATGGCTGTCTGACCATCTTTAAAGGTGGTGAAATCCTGAGCCATCGCAACCGGAATTGGCGTGTTTCTCGGAATGATTTTTTCAACCAAGCCACCCATGGTTTCCAACCCCAAAGACAGCGGTGTGACATCGAGTAAAAGCCAATCGTCTCCGGCCGTATTACCGGCTAAAAGGTTAGCCTGTTTAGCCGCACCCACCGCGACCACTTCATCCGGATTGATGTTATCGAGCGGCTCAAAACCCAAATAATCCTTAACCGCTTCACGAATCACCGGCATACGGGTGGAGCCGCCCACCAAAACGAGCCCCTGAATGTCTTTTCGATCAAGCTTGGCATCACGCATTACCGCATCAAGCGTATCAATTGTCTTTTTAACCAAGCGGCAGGTTAGGCCTTTAAATATCTCGCTCGTGATCGTGAGATCAATTTTTTTACCAGATGAAAGCGTGACGTTGATAGCCGCCTTATCACTGAGGCTTAAAGCTTCCTTGGCTGCGCGGGCTGCCACCATAATCAGGCTTTTGTCTTCCGGGGAAAGAATTTCAGTGACTTCGGCTTCTTGCAGCACCCAGCAGAAAATTCTGTGATCAAAATCATCGCCGCCTAAAGCGGAATCGCCGCCCGTGGCAAGGACCTCAAAAACGCCTTTAGTCAAACGAAGCACAGACACATCGAAGGTGCCTCCGCCCAAGTCATAGATGACATAAAGACCCTCGGCTCCTTCATCGAGCCCATAGGCCAAAGCCGCCGAAGTCGGTTCATTGAGAAGCCGCAACACATTAAGACCGGCAAGTCTTGCCGCATCCTTTGTGGCCTGACGCTGGGCATCATCAAAATAGGCAGGAACCGTGATCACCGCGCCGACCAATTCTCCACCCAACGCCTCTTCGGCGCGGTCCTTTAAGACTTTTAAAATTTCTGCGGAAATTTCCACCGGACTTTTCTCGCCTGCCACGGTCTGAACACGCAGCATGCCATCGGACTCGGCAAAACGGTACGGAAGGCTTGACGCCTCCTTAATCTCTGCGCTCGAGCGTCCCATAAAACGCTTGACGCTGGCTATCGTATTTTGGGAATCTTCACTGATCGCTAAACGCGCCTCATGTCCGACGACGGTTGTACCGTCTGACAAGTACCTGACAACAGACGGCAATAACTTTCTGCCTTCATGATCGGCAAGCACCACTGTCTCGGCGCTTTTCACCGTCGCCACCAACGAATTGGTTGTTCCCAAATCAATGCCGACAGCCAAACGATGCTGATGCGGATCAGCCGACATACCCGGCTCGGCAATTTGCAATAAAGCCATGAAAAAATCCTAGTGTTGAATTTGTGTGATGAGTTTATTAACAAACATCAACTCACGCGTCGCTTCAAAAGCGGCCTTATCGTCATGATCGGTATCAAAAGCCTTGCGCAGAGAAGCAATCAGTAGACGCTGGTGCTCTTTAACCTCTTCAAAAAGCCTTTGACGCGCGCCCTCATCGCCCGTTTGCTCACACGCTTCCAGCGCCTCGTGCCACTGCATCTGAAGCATCAGAAAATCAGCAGGCATCGGACGATGCTCATTGACATCAAAGCCCTTGAGTTTACACAGATACTGCGCTCGCAAAAGATCATCGGCAAGTGTGCGGTACGCTTCGTTAACCTGTACGCTCATCTGTTGGGCGATGCGCTTTTCAAGCGCGCTGGCCGTCACAAAACGATCAGGATGCAGGCGCTGAAGCAAAACGTTTTTCACCGCCTCCAAAGACGACAAATCAACCGCAAAAGTCTGCGGTTGATTTAAAAGGGAAAAATAATCTTTTTGACCCATGAGGCGCTCAATCACACCTGAAAAGACTCACCGCAACCGCAGTGACTTTTCTCGTTGGGATTGTGGAATTTGAACCCTTCATTGAGGCCTTCGCGGGTATAGTCAAGTTCGGTGCCGTCAATGTAGGGCAAGCTCTTTGCATCGACCACAACCTTCACTCCGAAAGATTCCCATACTTGGTCATCTTCTTCGATCGCGTCGGCGAATTCAAGCTTGTAGGCCATGCCGGAGCAGCCCGATGTCTTCACCCCAAGGCGCAAACCTATGCCCTTGCCGCGCTTTGTTAAATAAGCGTTGACGTGGCGAGCGGCGTTTTCTGTCAATGTCACAGCCATCTTACTTTCCTTGTTTTTGACGGTAATCGGCAATCGCGGCCTTGATCGCATCTTCAGCCAAAATCGAGCAGTGAATCTTCACCGGCGGCAAAGCCAATTCTTCGGCAATCTGCTCGTTGGATAACTGCATGGCTTCATCAAGAGACTTGCCCTTCACCCACTCGGTCACCAAAGAGCTCGAAGCGATGGCTGAACCGCAGCCATAGGTTTTAAATTTAGCGTCTTCGATAATGCCTTCAGGATTGACTTTGATCTGCAAGCGCATCACATCGCCGCAGGCGGGAGCCCCCACCATGCCGGTGCCGACATCCTTTTCGTTCTTATCGAGCGTGCCCACATTGCGGGGATGCTCGTAGTGATCCATCACTTTGTCACTGTATTGCATCTGTCCTATCCTCTTTCTGATTTTTAGTGTTCAGACCACTTCACTTGGTTGAGATCCACACCCTCTTGGTGCATTTCCCACAACGGGGACATTTCACGAAGCTTGGCCACTTTTTCCTTTAATTGCGCCACCACAAAGTCGATTTCTTCTTCCGTGGTAAAGCGACCCAAAGTGAAGCGGATGGAGCTGTGAGCGAGCTCATCATCGCGGCCCAAGGCACGCAAAACAAAAGACGGTTCAAGACTGGCTGACGTGCAGGCCGAGCCCGAAGACACCGCCACATCTTTGAGTGCCAACATGAGGCTTTCGCCTTCGATAAAGGCAAAACTCACATTGAGGTTGGTGGAGACACGGTGTTCCCAGTCACCATTCAGATATACATCCGGAATTTCTTGAATACCGGCCCAAAGCTTGTCACGCAACTTCTTAAAGCGAGCGTTTTCTTCATCCATTTCAAGGCGGGCCAAACGATAAGCTTCACCCATACCCACGATTTGGTGCGTGGCCAAGGTACCGGAACGCATTCCGCGTTCATGACCGCCGCCGTGAATTTGTGCTTCAAGACGAACGCGAGGTTTGCGTCGGACATAAAGCGCGCCGATTCCCTTAGGACCATAGACCTTGTGACCCGACATACTCATCAGATCAATCGGATCCTTGGTCATATCAAAGTGCAGTTTACCAATGGCCTGAGTGGCATCAACGTGGAAGAAAATGCCACGTTCACGGCACATTTGACCGATGGCATTGATATCTTGGATAACACCGATTTCATTGTTGACAGCCATGACGGAAACCAAAATGGTGTCATCACGCATGGCCGCTTTCAGTGCATCCAAATCCAAAAGACCATTGGGCAAAACGTCCATGTAGGTCACATCAAAGCCTTCCGTTTCCAAATGACGCATGCTGTCCAAAACGGCCTTGTGTTCGGTCTTCACCGTGATGAGATGCTTGCCGCGGTCTTTATAAAAGTGAGCTATACCTTTGAGCGCCAAGTTGTCCGACTCGGTAGCCCCGGATGTCCAAACAATTTCGCGCGGATCGGCGTTGATCATCTGAGCGACCTGAGAACGGGCTTCTTCGACAGCCTCGCGGGCTTCCAGTCCGTACGGATGAGAATTGCTGGCCGCATTGCCGAAACGCTCGTAGAGCCAGGGAATCATCTTTTCTACAACACGGGGATCAACCGGAGTCGTGGCACCGTAGTCCAAGTAAACAGGTTTTCTCAATTTGAGCTCCTTAACGAATCAACGCCTATCTATATATAGACAAGTCTGAAAAAAGACCTCTTCAAGCTAGGGATAACCCCTGCTTTTTCAAACGAAAGTAGATATTACTGACTTCACTTTTTAAACGCAAGATAAATTATGAGAAAATTCTCAAAAATCAGCATAAAAAACTCACTTATCCTATTGTTAATAAAAGGATAAATGAGTCAATTCAAAAACTGTTTCAAAGCGCAAAATGTCTGTAATCATTACAGACTAAAGATTGTATTGATTACAAGGTTTTCGCATGAAGTCCGTTTTGATTAACCAATGTGGACAAAAGTCCGTGACAGGCATCCTCACAATAAAGGAGTACTTTTTTAAATCCGTCTGAATTCCCGTAGTAAGGATCAGGCACAATGGAGACGTCATAGCTTGTGCTGTAGCGCATCAAAAGTTCGGGTTTTTGACTGTAGGCTGCAGGCGCCATTCGTTTAAGTTCATTGATATTGTTCCAGTCCATGGCCAATATCCGGTCATAGCGCTCAAAGTCAGAAGCAGAAATTTGACGGGCAATGTGTTTGGACAAGTCATAGCCTCTGGCCGTGGCGCATTCAATAGCTCTGCGATCGGCGCCTTCGCCCACATGAAAACTTTCAGTGCCAGCCGAGTCGATTTCAAATTCTTCAGTCAGGCCCGCCCGATCCACCAACTTTCTAAAGACAGCCTCCGCCGTGGGGGATCGGCAAATGTTGCCCGCGCAGACAAAAAGAACTTTAAGCATAATCCATTAGCTCCCTTTAAATTTTTTTCCCTTTTTCAGAATTTAAATTTACACTTCAAACAGGCTATTTTTGTGAAGTTTTTTTGAATTTCTCATACAATAGCGGCCCATCACTAATTGTTTGACCTTAAGCATGGATACCATTTTTCAGGAACCGCTCGACCAAACTCAAAAGCCGATCACTTTGATTTGGCTGCACGGCTTGGGTGTGGACGGCTCTGATTTTGAATCTTTTCAAAAGGAACTTTCTCAATTCGGCGAACTCAATAACGTTCGGATGGTTCTGCCCTCTGCCCCTTTGCGCGATATTACGGCCTACAACATGAAAATGAACGGCTGGTACGACCTTTTCGATGAGACATTCGAAGAAGAGACAAAAGAAGACATCAATGGCATGAATCAAGCGGCCGAAACAATTACCGCCCTAATTGAAGAAGAACGTCAAAAGTATCCCGACTCGCCGATTTGGTTAGGCGGCTTTTCACAAGGGGCTGCGATGGCCATTCTGGTGGGTTTGTCGCAAATTACACCCTTGGCCGGTGTCATTGCTTTATCGGGTTATGTTCCTAAACATCCCCGTTTCGATGAATTAAGCGATGTGGCCAAACAGACGCCCGTTTTCATGGCTCACGGCACTTTAGATCCGGTCATCTCTCTTGTCCAAGCAAAAAAGGGACTGGAAGTGCTCAATAAGGCAGGCGCTTCGGTTGAATTTTTCGACTACCCTATGGTCCATGAAATTTGTCCTGATGAAGTGGCCGATATCGCCGAATTTATTCGGGCCCATGGCGCAACTTCTCAACAAGAGACTACGCAAGCCTAATTGCGGTTTTTCAAGCCTTTCAACTCCGACCCTAGCGTCGGAGTTTTTGTTTGGAATTAGGGAAAACGCTGGATTAAAAAGGGCTTTAACTTTGATTCAAGGCCGTACTTTTTGATTTTTTTCAGCATAAGATAAATGCTGAGAATTTATTTTGTATGCGCTTTTAGATTTTGGATTGGGGAATCAAATGCCCTATTGGAAAGCACTGGTCTGGTTTTTGACCATCACTTCTGTTTTTATGTCGGCGAGCTACACGATGCTCGTGCCTTTCCTGCCGATGTACTTGATTGACGAATTGGGCGTCGCGCAAAGCGACGTCAATATTTGGTCGGGTCTGATTTTTTCTATTTCGTTTTTGATCAGTGCCATCATGGCCCCAATCTGGGGGGCGCTTTCCGATAAGAAAAGCCACAAAGCGATGGCCGTACGTGCGGCCGCCTGTTTAGCCATCTCGTACGTTTGGGGCGGTTTTGTGCAAACCCCGTGGGAGCTTTTTGCCATGCGAAGCTTCCAGGGCTTTTCTGCGGGACTGTGGCCAGCTTGCTTAGCCATCATGACATCGACGGCCCCGAGAGAAAAAATGGGGTGGTGCTTGGGACTCATGCAAGGCGGCTCGACCGCGGGCGGCGTCTTTGGGCCGTTGATCGGGGGCGTTCTGGCTGAAGTGTTCGGTATGCGCGCATCGTTTTATTTTGCCGGCGCCGCTTTGGGTCTGATCGCTTTGGGTTTGATCGTCTTCATTAAGGGCGGCGAGCAAAAGAAAGTGGTCAAGACGGTGGAAAAGAAAAAGAGCGGCGGCTCCATGAAGCTTCTCAAAGTGCCGGTCATTCAGCGCATGCTTTTTGCCGCGGCGGTCGTTCAGCTTGCCGTTATGTTGGTTCAACCGGTTTTGCCCCTTTACATTGCTGAATTGCAAGGTTCAATGGACAACATCGTGATGGTTTCCGGCATCGTCTTCTCGGTTGTCGGCATTTCGGGCGTTTTCGCCGCTCCGATGTGGGGACGGTTGGGTACTAATATCGGCTATCGTTGGGCGTTGTATGTGGCTTTGTTGGGCGGCGGCATTTTTGGTGTCGTGCAGGCAATCCCCGGAGAAATCACTCCCTTTGTCATTTGGCGTTTTGTCGGTGGTATTTTCTTTGCGGGTATCTTCCCAGCTATTAACGCGCTTTTTGCCGAAAATACCCTGCCGAGTGAGCGCGGACGAATTTATGGTTTAAGTTATGCTGCCCAGCAAATTGGCTCGGTCGCCGGCCCAATTTTAGGCGGTCTGATGGCCACCTACTGGAGCAACTCCATTGTGGTGATGGCGCACGGCTTTGTCATGATTCTTTTGGTGATCATGCTCTATCTGAAGCGACCGAAGAATCAAGATCCGGGCAGTGGTGAAACAATCAACGTTGAGTCCGATTCTGCTGAAGAGACAAAAACAGCCTAAATAATTACAGGCTAATCCGAAGGCTCTAGGGACCATCCCGAGAGCCTTTTGTTTTAGTCACAAAGGTTTATGACTTTAAGCAAAGATTGTTATTTTTCCTTTTTAATCAACACAGAAAAAGTTTGTGTGAGCCTTCAATCTTGATAGACTAAGACCGGACTCATTTTTACGGAGGCTCCTATGGATACGTCAACCGGCGTGAACGCTGTAACAATTGTTTTCGCCGCTCTCTGCGTTTTTGCGATCGCTTACCGTTTCTACGGTTTGTTTATCGCTCAGAAAGTTCTCAATGTCAATGAAGCCCGTCAAACGCCCGCTATGCGTTATTCTGACGGACAAGACTATGTCCCCACAAACAAGTATGTGCTCTTTGGGCACCACTTTGCCGCCATTGCCGCGGCCGGTCCTCTGCTCGGACCGGTGCTTGCCGCGCAATTCGGTTACATGCCGGGACTATTGTGGATTTTGATCGGCTGCGTGCTCGCCGGCGGCGTCCACGATATGGTTGTGCTCTTTTGCTCGGTCCGCCACCGTGGCCGCTCCTTAGCTCACATCGCAACCACTGAAATTGACAAAACCACTGGACTGGTGGCCGCTTGGGCCGTGCTCGCCATTTTGATTTTGACCTTGGCCGGTCTTTCCATCGCCGTGGTCAACGCCATGCACAATTCGCTTTGGTCTACCTATACAGTCGCTGCAACCATTCCTATCGCCATCATCATGGGCCTTTACATGCAAGTTTGGCGTAAGGGTGATGTTAAGGGCGCAACGTTAATCGGTGTAGTTTTGCTCTTTTTGTGCATTCTGTCCGGTCCGTGGGTTGCCTCTCATCCCGAATATTTCGGTTGGCTTGACATTGACAAACCGGCTATGAGCCTTTTGATCCCGATTTACGGTTTCTTGGCTTCTGTGCTTCCGGTTTGGCTCTTGCTCTTGCCGCGTGACTATCTATCCACGTTCTTGAAGATCGGTACCATCGCTGCTTTGGCAATCGGTATCGTTTTCGTGATGCCGCATTTCCAAATGCCCGCATTCACAGAATTCGTCAAGGGTGGTGGTCCGATCGTCGGCGGTCCGGTCATTCCTTTCATTTTCATCACAATTGCCTGCGGTGCTTTGTCCGGTTTCCACGCAACGATCGGTACCGGTACTACACCGAAGATGATTTCCAACGAGCGTGACGTACTCTTTGTCGGTTACGGCGCTATGTTAATGGAAGGCTTTGTAGCTGTTATGGCTTTGGTTGCCGCTTGCGTGTTGGTCCCTGCCGACTACTTCGCCATTAACGCGCCTGCTGATAAATTTGCCGCGCTTGGCATGGCTGTGCAAGAGCTGCCGCACTTAGAAGCCCAAGTCCAGGAAAGCCTGATGGCCCGCCCGGGCGGCTCCGTTTCTTTGGCTGTTGGCATGGCTCACATCTTCTCTCAGATTCCCTTTATGGAAAATCTGATGGCCTATTGGTACCACTTCGCCATTATGTTTGAAGCAGTGTTCATCTTGACGGCTGTGGACGCCGGCACCCGTGTTGGTCGTTTCTTCCTGCAGGAAATGATGGGCAAGGTTTGGCCGAAGTTCTCTGACAAACAATGGTGGCCCGGCATTATCATCACTTCGGTGATCTTTACGGGTTCTTGGGGCTACCTCGTTTACTCGGGCGATATCAGCTCCATCTGGCCGCTCTTTGGTATTTGCAACCAATTGCTCGCCTCGGTGACGCTTTTGATCGGCACAACGGTTATTCTTCGTCTGAACAAGACCAAATATGCCCCGATCACGGGTGTCCCCGGTATTTTGATGACCATCATCACGATCTGGGCTGGCTGCTGGTTGGTGATTAACCAATACATTCCTGCCGGTCAGTATCTACTTGCTTCGCTTTCTGTCATCGTGATGCTGCTGATGCTCTTTGTGATCATCGGTACACTGCGTCGTTGGTCCGTGCTCTTGAATATCAAGACCACAACTCATGACAGCTATGGTGTTGAAGTTAAAGCGATTGTAAACGAATAACTTCCATCACCACCTTAACCAACGCGTCCGATTGCAAAAATTCGGACGCGTTTTTTATGAAAAAAAATCTCAACATTTGATCTATGGAGAATTTAATAGAGATTAACACCTAAACCAAACTATCAATCTTGAAAAATTCTTAAGTAAACTGAGGTAGTTATTTTTCTTGAAGGAGTGTTTTTATGCATCCTTTTACTAACAAATTCGAGAAAAAATGGTTCTGGTTTTTCATGGCCCTTTGGGGATTTATCATGTTGCCACTGCCATGTTTCTACGATACCGAATACAATCCCGGCTTTTTCGGCGTTCCCGTCTTCATCTGGGGCTGGTTGGTTTACGGTCTTTTAACCATTGTGTGCATTGCCCTTTGGGCCTCTTCATGTCTGAAGCGTCCCGAATATCACGAATTCGATGAAGAGGAATAATCATCATGCATTTTTCTATTGATACAACCAGCATGACGATTCCGTTTCTGTGCGTGATCGTTACATACTGCGTCGTTTTGACCGGTTTAGGCTGGTATGGTTCCAGACAAAATAAAAACCTTGCCGACTTCTTTACGATGTCTGGTAAAGCAGGCGCCATCCTCACTGGTGTCGCCTATTTTTCTACTCAGTACTCCATGTCGACCTTCATGGGTGTGCCAGGCTCCATTTACCACGTGGGTTATGCCGGCATGTCCGTTTCGGTTCCGGGCATTGCCTTTTCCATGTTGATTCCGGCTTTGCTTGTCGGCCGTCGCTTAATCACATTGGGTCATCGCTACAAGATGCTGACAATGGCCGATTATCTAGCCGACCGCTTTGACTCGACCGGTATCCGTGGCTTATTGGCTGTGCTCATGTTGATTTTCCTTGTCTCCATGATGGGTGCTCAGACTATCGGCGGCGGTGTGATTTTCTCCACCTACACGGGCTGCGATGAATGGGTCGGTATCGTGGTGATGGGTATTACCGTTATCCTGTACTGCATGGCTGGCGGCATCCGCTCCGTGATGCTCACGGACTTGATCCAAGGTATTTTGATGGTTGTCACCGCTGTGGTGACCTTTTTCGTTTCCCTTAAGTTGGGCGGCGGCCTTGAAGTGATCAATGAAAAATTGGCCGCTATGGACACCAATTATGTGAGTTTCCCGGGGCACAACAATGCCTATCCGTGGCAAAACTACGTTTCCATGATTGTGATGTGGTCCTTCTTTGCGATCGGTCAACCTCACCTCTTTACGAAGTTCTTCACGATGAAGGACCACAAGACGATGTTTAAGGCCGTCATTTTGGGTACATTGGGCATGTGGTTCTCGGCTTCCTTCATTGAATGGTGCGGCGTCACCGGTATCATTTCCTTCCCCGGCTTGGAAGGCAAGAACTCTGACTTCGTTGTACCTTTGATTTTGCAAGGCGGTTTGCCTCCGCTCATTTCTTCGTTGATGGTGGCCGGTATTTTCTCTGCCGGTATGTCCACGATTTCGTCCTTGTTGCTCACGGCCACTTCTGCCGCTTCGCGTGATATCTATCAAAAGATTCTCAACCGCAATGCAACAGACGAAGAAACCTGGAAGCTGTCTAAGGTCATCACCGTTGTTCTGGGTATCATCGCCATCGGCATCGGTGTGATGAAACCGGGTTCCATTTTCCAAATCGTTTTGTTTGCTTTCGGCGGTTTGGGTATTTGGGCGGCTCCGATTTTGCTCGGCATGTACTGGAAGCGTACGACGACCGCCGGTGTTTATGTCGGTGTTATCTCGGCTGAAATCCTCTACGTGCTCATTACGTTGAAGTTTACGAGCTGGTCCTTTGGTTTTAACCCCTTGATCGTTGCCTGGCTCTTTGCCATGATCGTGATCATCTTGGTAAGCCTTGTGACCAAGCCTGTTTCTCAAGAAACGCTTGATCGTCACTTCGCTGACTTGGAACACGTTAAAGGTTAATTTTGATAAAAGCCCGATCGTCGCATCGGGCTTTTTGTTATGAGGCACAGTATGCAATTAGCTCATTTGAATTGGCGTCAAGCCCAGGAAAAACTCGCGGATCCCAACACCGTTGTTGTTATTCCCGTCGGCAGTACAGAACAGCACGGCCCCATTGGCCCGCTCGGCACCGACTGGCTGATTCCGCAATGGATCACCGCCGAAATGGAAAAGCGCACCGACATTTTGGTGACGCCTGTGATTCCTTTTGGGGTTGCCACACACCACACCTCGTTTGCGGGCACCATTGACATGGGACTTGAAACCATGATCAATATCATGCGAGGCGTTTTCCAAAACTTAGCCAAACACGGCGCCAGGCGTTTTATCGTCGTCAATGGCCACGGCGGCAACGACCAGGCTATTGAAAAGGCCGGTCTTGAATTAGCCAGAGAAACGGGCGCGTTGATCACATTGCTTGATTGGTGGGGCATCGCTCCGGAATTAAACAAAATCTGGACCACCGGTCACGGCGATGCTCAGGAAGTATCGGCCATCATGCATATCAAACCCGAACTCATTGATATTGCTTCTTGCCCGGAAACGACCGTCAATGATTTAAGCGACAAGCTGCACTTCACACACTTAAGCTCTGTGAAGTTTGGTGACGCTCATATCAAGCTTGTCCGTGACATCAAAAAAGGCATTCCCATGGGCGGTTTCGGTGGCATTGACAGTCAAAAAGCCAATGCCGAATGGGGCAAGGACATGATGCAAGCGGTTGTCGATTACTTTGTGGCATTCACCGAAGAATTTCGTCGCTTGCCGCTTGATAAGTAATCCTTAAATAAGGAGTCTTTAAATGCTTGACCAAACGCTTTTAATGCAAACACTGCAAGACATCGCCAATACCGGTGAGAGATTATCAAATCCATCGGAAGAAAACGCCTTTATTGTCATTGCTGAGGCCTTTAAAAATGTCGGAGCAGAAGTGAACATAGAACGCGTTCCGCTTTTTGTTTCGACGGTCGACAACGTTCGCATGACGGCGGATGGTCAACGCATTAAGGCTCTGGGCAACGCTATGACATTACCTCTTGATGGAAACAATCCCCGACAAGGAACGGTTTCTGTTCAAGGGCGTTTGCGTATTCTTTCTGCCTCGGATTGGCAAAGCTATGAAAAGAAGGGCAATTCTGACGAGATTGTTCTTCTTAACGGTTTGGCCAATTTGAATGATTTGAGAAAAGCCCAAGCGCTGGGCTTAAAAGCAGTGCTTTTTGATACTGGGGATCGCATCCATCGCATGATTGTTAGTGACGTCTGGGGCAGTCCGACACCAGGCTGCGAAAGTCGTTATGTCACGATGCCCAACGCTTCTATAAAGCATTCAGACGCGTTGACATTAAAAGATGGAATGAGGATAACTCTTGAATTGGCAATCAATAGCCGTTGGACGACATCGCCCGTTTTGATGGCTCATGTCCGTCATAATGAGCAAAATTCCGAAGCGTTTACGGCGATCGTCACCGGTCACATTGACAGTTGGGGAGACGGTGCATTGGATAATGCTTCGGGAATCGCCGCAATGGTGGCAAGCGCCAAGGAAATTCTCACGCTCAAAAACCGCAAACATGATGTCTGTTATGTCATTTGGTCCGGGCACAGTCATGGGCGCTATGCCGGCAGCACGGCTTGGCACGATAAGCATTTCAATTGGCTCAATGAGAAAGTTTTTCTAAATCTCAACTGTGATTGTCTGGGCGCGGTGGGTTCAACGATTTTAGGAAAGACACCGGTCATGGCCTCCACAGCCGCACTAGCTAGAAAAGCGCATGAAGGCATAAGTTTTACTGAAGCCTTCACCCGCTTTAATCGGTCCTGTGATCAATCGTTTATGAGCATGGGCATCCCTTCAGTCTTTTCCAATATTTCTGAAGTTCCGCCTAGTGGCAGCGTCAGCATGAAAGTGGCCGGTTTATCCGGTGTATACGGTCCTTATTGGCACACCACGGACGACACGATGCAAGGAATCGATCCTCAAGCGCTCATGCGAGACACTGAGATTTTCACAAACGGTTTGATTCAATCCGTTATTGAAGGCCCTGACGCACTGGATTTGATGGCTGAATGGAACGAATTCAGTACAACCATTCGTGAAAAACTAAACGTGGTTAAAGAAAAGCAGTCCACGGACAGCATCAGCGAAGCATTTGTGAATGAACCTATTTGGCAAGAGCTCTTGGATAAATTAAGCGAAATGAACATCGTTATTCAAAAGCGTGCTGTCGAAGCTAATTCTCAAGTAAAAGTACAAACGTTAAAACATATTGTGGCGATGGCTTATAGTGCATCAGCTCTGGGTTTACAGGACAGAGCAGGGCAAAAAGCCCGCAGTCTTTTGGTCGAAGCCTTTGAGAAATGGACAAAAGCCAAAGAAGAATCCTTTGAGTATTTCAGTGCATGGACGGCAATGGTGAGAGGTGCTAATCAATTGTTTGCGCAATTGAAAAGCATCGAACGACTTTAAAGAAAAGAGTTTCTATTGCAGGCTTTTTTCGCAGAGACTGAGAAAGTTGACATCCTCCTCGCCGTGAACGACGAGGATTCCCTACTGTGTCAGTGGCTCGCA
>NZ_JAMBLT010000002.1 GCF_023336895.1 Parasutterella secunda | reverse complement strand
TGCGGATACGGTTGGATAGCTTCCAACTTCCGACGGCTCTTGTCTACGCCAAAGGCAGCAAAAGTGATTAATTGTGTGGGAGGCGCTTTCTTTTTGTTTTTGGCTTCGCGAGTTTTCTACGATATGCTTTTGGAAATCGGCGCTTAATCGAAAAGATTTTCGCTAAACTACCTCTGTTTGAACCAAACTCAATGAGCAAAAGAAATGTTTGAAATTCGTCCGGCAGAAGAAAAAGACTGCGAATTGGTTTTAAATTTTATTAAGAAACTCGCCGATTACGAAAAGCTATTGGATCAAGTAACAGCGACGGTTGACGATGTGCGTCGAGAATTATTCGGTGAATCGGTGACGGCGCATGCCGTGATTGCCTACGAGGATGACACCCCTGTTGGTTTTGCGCTTTACTTCCATAATTTTTCAACTTTCCTGACCCGCAAGGGCTTGTACCTTGAGGATATATTCATTGATCCGGCCTATCGTGGAAAAGGCTATGGGAAAGCGCTGATGCGTTACTTAGCTGCCTTGGCGGTTAAGGAAAAATGCGGTCGTTTCGAGTGGGTTGTTTTGGAATGGAATACGCCGGCGATCGGATTTTATGAAAAGGTCGGTGCAACGGTTTTGCCTGATTGGAGATTGTGTCGTTTAACGGGTGAGGCGCTTGAGCGTTTTGCCAAAGGTTCATAGGTTGATTATGGCTTCTCAGGTTTTGGCCCGTAAATGGCGCCCTCATGATTTTGAAAGTGTGGTGGGACAAGAACCGGTGGTTCAAGCGCTCACACACGCTTTGCGTGAAAATAGGCTTCATCACGCTTATCTGTTTACAGGCACTCGTGGTGTCGGTAAGACAACGCTTTCACGAATTTTGGCTAAAAGCCTTAATTGTGTAGGACCGGACGGTAAAGGCGGGGTGACGGATCATCCTTGCGGAGTTTGTGAAGCGTGCCGTGCCATTGATGAAGGGCGTTTTGTTGATTACATTGAAATGGACGCGGCGAGCAACCGTTCGGTCGAGGAGATGACCGCGTTGCTCGAGCAGGCAATGTATGCGCCTACCAACGCCCGCTACAAAGTCTACATGATCGACGAAGTGCATCAGCTCACTTCTCACGCTTTCAACGCCATGTTGAAAACGCTCGAAGAGCCGCCGGAATATGTGAAATTTATTTTGGCAACGACAGATCCTCAGAAAGTTCCTGTTACGGTTCTGTCTCGTTGTCTGCAATTTAATCTGAAGAATGTTTCGCCGCAGACCGTTGCCGAACATATGGCACACATTCTGAAGGAAGAAAATATTCAGGCCGAACCCGCCGCTTTGAAGCTTTTGGGCGTGGGGGCCCGAGGATCTATGCGTGACGGTTTGAGTCTGCTCGATCAAGCCATCGCTTTTGCGGGCGATAAACCGATTACTCTTGAGAGTGTGCGGGAAATGTTGGGCATGATGGACAGCGATGTGCTCATCAAGCTTTTGGGTTATCTGGCTGAAGGAAAAGCCCATGAGATGATGCAGGTAGCCGAGCAGATGTCCATGCGCAGTCTCTCGTTTAGCCAGGCGATTCGTGACTTGGCCTCCATTTTGCACAAAATTGCTTTGGCCCAATTTGATGTGGCGAGTATCGCAGCCGATGACATGGATCGTGAGGCGATTTTGACATTGGCACGAACCTTCACGCCGCAAGAAGTTCAGCTTTACTATCAAATTGCTTTAAATGCCAGAGCAGATATGAATTTGGCGCCCGATGAGTATGCCGGATTCACCATGGCGCTATTGCGTATGCTTGCCTTTAAACCGGCTGGCAGCGTACAGGTCAAATTACCTGAACGCTTTAAACCGCAAAGTGCAAAGGAGACAGAACAAGGTGCGGCTCAGATGCCGCCATCACAACCGTCAGCGCAATCTCAGGAGCAAAAGACTGCTCCTGAAACTGAAAAAAAAGCTGACGCAGAACCAGCCCCATGGGAGGAAGCTTCTCTGGGGGAGTCTGATCGGAGCAGTCGCCTTGAGCCGACTCCTCCGCAAAAAGAAGAGAAAAAAGTCTCTGAGCCAAGCGCCATTGAAGAAGACGATCCTCCGTTCGTCGATGACTACGACGAGTATGCTTCTCAGATGCAGGACCCGATTGAAGATTTCGGCTACGTATCAACTTCGGTTGAGCCTTCTTCAGCGGATACGCAAACCGCTGAGGACGAGTCTTTTGCCGATCAGTATGATTACGCCGAGGATTATGATCAGATTCCCGAATTTACAGAAGTCGGCAAACGTTGGTACGAGAAGCTTCGCTACACCTATCCTGCAACCTATGCCAAGGATATTTTGGAGCGCAGTGAATGCGTTTCGATAGAAGGTGATCTGATCAAACTGCGTATAGATCCGCTCTATGAAAACCGGCTGAAAAACCAAAAAGCGATGCTTTCGGTTCAGCGAATTGTGGATCCGCTTTTTGGCCGCCGGATGCGTTTTGAGTTTGAGTTGGAGACGCCGCGCTCACGCACTATCAGCCAGGAGCGTGCCAGGTTGAAAAAAGAGCAGAAAAAGGCTCAAGAGGCTGAGCGCAAAAAGAATAAATTTGTCACAATAACCGACGAGGCTGAGCGAAAGGAAGCGATCGAAGCGCTTAAGCGAACGCCGTTGGCGAGAACCGTCATGCGACGCTTTAACGCTCGCATTGATCCGATGTCGGTAAAAAAGAAAGTTTCTTAACCTATTGATAAAAAGAAAGGAAAGATTATGCGTGGAAACATGGGAGCGCTTTTAAAACAAGCCGCACGAGTACAGGAAAATATCAAGCGTTTGCAGCATGAACTTGAGCACCTTGAAGTGACGGGCAGCGCAAGCGGCAATCTCGTTCAGGTGACGATGACCTGTAAGCACGCACTGAAGTCTGTGAAAGTGGATCCGAGTTTATTGCAGGAAGACGTGGACATGGTTGAAGATTTAATCTTCATGGCCACAAAAGATTGCTTGGATCAGATTGAAAAAATCACCAAGGAAAAAATGGCAGCGGCAACGGCTGGAATGCCCCTTCCACCGGGAATGTCCTTTTAAGGATTAATGATGCCAACGCTAAGTCCCACATTAGATGACCTTGTGGATGCGCTCAAGCGTCTTCCCGGTTTGGGGCCGCGTTCGGCTTCCCGTATCGCCGAACAACTTCTGTCGGATGACAGACGCCAAGCGGCGAAACTTTTAAAAACGCTTGAGCGGGCTGTTAAAACCGTCAAGCACTGTGAACTCTGCAACACACTTACCGATGAGGTGGTTTGTCCGATTTGCGCGGATGCGTCTCGGAATCGCACGAAGATTTGCATCGTAGAGACGCCGGCAGATCAGCGGGTGATTGAAGAAACCATGGCGTATCGGGGACTTTATTTTGTTCTGATGGGCCTAATTTCTCCTGTAAAAGGCGTCGGGGCAGAGGACATCAATATGCAAAAGCTTCTGGAGCGCGTAAAAAAAGATAAACTCGTGCGTGAGGTACTCATAGCGACACCCTTTACACCGGAAGGGGATGCCACGGCGCACTTTATCGCTAAAGCGATGGCTTCAGTTGCTCCCCAAATTCGAGTTACTCGCTTGGCCAGAGGCATTCCGGCAGGAGTTGAGCTGGAGTACACGGATGCCAACACCATTGCCGGAGCTATTTTTGGCCGCCGGTAAAAAATGAGGCAAAGAGGATAGAGATTATGGCTAAAGAACATGTCAAAGCGGCACTTTTAGAGGCGCGATCTGCGCTAGATGCTTTAATTGAAGCCGATCAGACTCAAGAGGCCATTGTTCGCGCCTCCGAATTAATGGTTGAGGCGATCCGCAGTGGCGGGAAAATTTTGTCCTGCGGCAACGGTGGTTCCTTGTGTGATGCTATGCACTTTGCCGAAGAAATGACCGGGCGCTTTAGAAGTGATCGTCCGGGTTATGCAGCCATAGCTATCTCTGATCCGTCTCATATGAGCTGCGTGGGAAACGACTACGGCTATCATGCTGTTTTTTCCCGCTATGTTCAGGCGGTGGGTCAAAAAGGCGATGTGCTTTTAGCCATCACTACTTCCGGCACAAGCGGCAACGTTCTTGATGCCGTTGAGGCAGCTCACGAAAAAGGAATGAAAGTAATCGGTTTAACCGGCAAGGTCGATAGTCCCTTGGCTCAAAGGGCGGACGTGGCCATTGTGACGCCGGCAGGCCGTTGGGCTGATCGTGTGCAGGAATTGCATATCAAGACGATTCATATCATGATCGAGTTGGTCGAACGTCAATTAGCTCCACAAAACTATATCTAATCTGAACCTTTAGTTTTCGAGTCGGTTACTTTCTGGGTTTGAGAAGCCACGGGGCGATCTTTTTGAGTTCAGGCGTAATTTCGTTATTGAAGATCTCTCGCGAGACTTCTCCAACTCGGGATATCAAACGTTGAGATTCATCGGGTCGGGCGACCAAATAAAGTGGGCGAGAGAGCTCTGGTGCAGGCAACGGTAAAACGATAACGTCTTTTGCTTTTTCAGGGTTTTGCAAAATGGCTAACGCTCTCGTAATGGTCCATCCAATACCATTAGCGACGAGTGAAAGCATAGTACTGGTGGAATCAACTTCAATTCGAGCCGGGATATCCAGGTGCAGCAGACTGAGATAAGTGTCATTCAGGCGTCCTGCGCCACCATCACGAAAGTATTGCAAATAGGGAAGACCGCAAAGTTGGATTTCATCCCAAGTCCATTTTTTGGAATGACCGGCAGCAAATTTGGCTGGCATTAATAATACAGAACGTTCCTCAAAAACTTTAAGTCGCGTTAAGCCCTGCATTTCAGAAAAAAGATCACTGACAAAAGCAAAATCAATTTCTCGATGCTGTAGCGCACTGATAAGTGTTTGGGAAGTGCCTGTGACGGCTAAAACACGGGAGGCCTCTTGTCTGACATTCGCAATGAAGGACGGCAAAAAACACTTTGCCAGGCTTTCAATAGTTCCAACCCGAAATTCCGGTCGTAAGAAAGCACCTTCTCGAATTTCGCCGGCCGTTCTCTCCAAAGCTTCACGGGCAAGCTTTGCTTGATGCATCAAAACGGCCCCTTCTTTTGTCAGATCGATCGGTCTTTTACTTCTATCAAAGAGATCCACACCGAGATTGTTTTCAAGTCTCTGTATCTTTTTTGTGATTGCTGACTGCGTCAAGGCTAATTTTTGAGCGGCCAGTGAAAAACTACGGGTGTCACACAGTGTCAAAAAAACATCGAGATCATTATGAAGTAAGGACATATTTCTTTGCGATCTTTTATTCCTAGATGGAATAAATAATAATACAGTCAAGAATGTAATTGGCGAGTCTAAAGATTAATAAAGACAATGACTATAAAAAGATGGAGATAAGCCAATGAGTATGAAACGCATTATTGAACTTCAGGATTTATTGGATGATCCTGCGGTAAACGGACAGACAGTTGCCGACTATCTTCGCTCATACGGAGCGGAAAATATTCAGATTAAAACGCTGACCGGAGAGAAAGGTTCAACTGATTTTGTCAAAGTTTTAATCCCTGGCTCTCGAGGAAAATCCTCGGGTGGAGATTTTCCCACGCTAGGAATTGTCGGACGACTGGGTGGCCTGGGGGCAAGGCCTGAGCGCATCGGTTTTACTAGTGACGGCGATGGAGCATTGGCCGCCATGTCAGCGGCTGCAAAATTGGCTCAAATGCATGCCAGAAAAGACGTACTTGAATGTGACGTGATTGTCACAACACACATTTGTCCGCACGCACCGACTCGTCCTCATGATCCTGTGCCTTTTATGGATTCGCCTGTGACAAGCCAAGAATGCAACACCGTTGAAGTTGATGAAGCAATGGATGCCATTCTTTGTGTGGATACTACCAAGGGCAATCGCATCGTTAACGTAAGCGGTTTTGCGCTGACACCTACGGTTAAGGAAGGTTACATTTTACGTACAAGTGAAAAGCTCCTTTCTTTGATGGAAATCGCTACAGGGCGCTTGCCGGTAGTACTGCCGCTTACGCAACAAGACATTACGCCATATGGCAACGGTATTTATCATTTGAATTCCATTTTGCAGCCCAGTGTTGCAACCTCTTCACCTTGTGTCGGTGTGGCCATTACAACGCAAACGCAAGTTCCTGGTTGCGCCACAGGGGCAACGCATCTATGTGATATCGATGACACTGTGAGATTTTTGATCGAGGTAGCAAAGGTCTACGGTCCCGATCAGAGTCTGTTTTATGACTCTGAAGAGTATCAGCGATTAGTTTCAATGTACGGTTCGCTGAAACAATTTCAAACTTTTGGAGAGCGCTCATGACATTCTCAATGATTGGTGCGACCGTTATTGTTATTTTGACGGTTGCTGCATTGCTCAAACGCTATGAGACTCGGCTAGTCCTCATTACGGCCGGTCTTGCTATGGGCATCATCAGTTTTGCTCCGCATATTGCGCTAGCAAATATGATGAAAAATATGACCAACGCATCCATGATTTTGGCTATTTGCTCCTCGTTGGGTTTTGCGGCGGTTGTATCAATGACTCGTTGCGACGTGCATTTTGTGGCTTTATTGGTTAAACCTTTAAGAAAGTTAGGCTTTTTCTTATTGCCGTTTTGCATGCTTATTGCCTCATGCGTTGCTATCGCCATTCCGTCTGCCGCGGGCTGCGCAGCTGCATTAGGTCCTACCATGATTCCTTTGATGGTAAGAGCGGGCTTTAAGCCCGCCATTGCCGGTGCGGCCATTATTGGCTCCATTATTCCTTCCGCTTTATCGCCTGGATCGAGTCACAATGTTTGGGTAGCAAAGATTTCCAACATGGAAGTGATGGATCTTATCGTTCAATTCGCACCGAAAATCCTCACTCTTTGTGCTTTAAACATCATCATGGTGACGGCTATGATTTTTGTTTTCCGTGATTTTAAGAAACGCACGGAAGAACAAAATGATGAAGTGTTTGAAGTGGCTAGCGACTCTCGCGGTGAATTGCCCGATCGCGTCAATATTCTCTATGCGATCGCACCGATTCTTCCGATCGTCATTTTGATGCTTGGGGCGACCTGTGTTCCGGCTCTGAAAATGGGCGTGGCCGAAGCGATGATTTACGGCACGATCTACACGTTGATTGTGACGCGTGCCAATCCGGAAAAAATTACCAAAGAGTTCTTCGGCGGTATGGGTAAGGGTTATGCCAACATTCTCGGCATTATCGTTGCAGCCGGCTGCTTTGCCGGTGGCTTACAGGCCGCTGGTGTGATCGATGCGTTAATCGTTCAATTGAAAGACTCTAAAGAAATCGCCGCCTTGGCTGCCAATTTCGGTCCGTTCCTTATGGGGGTGTTAACGGGATCAGGTGACGCTGCGGGACACGCATTTAATCAGGCGGTTACTCCCTATGCGGCAGAATTTGGCATGAAGGTACCGAATCTTGGTGTTGTTGCCTCTTTGTCTGGCGCCTTAGGTCGTATGTGTTCCCCAATTGCGGGTGCAACACTGGTTGTTGCCGGCATGATTAAGGCCAGTCCCCTTGAAGTCTCTAAGCGCATGGCAATCCCAATGATTGTCAACGTGATTTTGTTGGGCTTTATCTTCGAACTTTAGACAGGATTTGGAAAATGAGTGAACATCATTACAAAGATCAAATGGTCAAAGACCGCCGTTGGCTTCATGAACATCCAGAAGAAGGGTGGTGTGAATTTGAAACAACGTACTTTATCGTAAAGCGTATCGAAGAGTTGGGGCTTAAAGCACTCTGTGGTATCGAGGTAATTGAGCCAACAGCGGTTATGGGTAGAAATGAAGAAACGGTTCAAGCCGCACAAGCTCGTGCGCAAGAGCATGGTGTGCCTGCTGAATTTTTAAAACGTCTTGGCGGTTACACGGGAGCGATGGCTGTTTTGGAAACGGGGCGTCCAGGACCCGTGACGGCTATTCGTGTGGATATTGACTGTTTGCCGATTGAAGAAACAAATGATCCAAAGCACGAAGCCAATCAAGGTCATTACCGTTCAATCTATCCCGGTTTTTCCCATGCTTGTGGCCACGATGGACACACGGCTGTTGGGTTGGGTGTGGTTGCATGGCTAGCGGATAACAAAGAACACTTGAATGGGACGGTTAAAGTTCTGTTTCAACCGGCTGAAGAAGGGGTTCGCGGTGCGGCAGCGATGGCAGCTAAGGGCATCGTTGATGATGTTGATTGGTTTGCCGGGGCTCACATCGGATGCTCAGCTCGTTTAGGGCAAGTTGGTGTTTCACACCACGGCTACCTTGCTACAACCAAGTTCGACTTGGAATACGATGGCATTCAGGCTGCAGCGGGTTCTCCGGAAAACGGCAGAAGTGCTCTCATGTGTGCGGCAGCAACGTGTATGTCTTTAGGGTCTCTTCCGGGCCACAGTAAAGGCATTACACGAGTGCAAATCGGTAAGTTGATTTCTGGTGTCGGTCGCAATATTGTGGCGCCTCATGCCTATATGCAGTTGGAAGTTCGTGGTGAAAGCACGGAAATCAACGACTATATGGCCGCCAATGTTGAGATGACGGTTAAGGGAATGGCAGCCGCTTACGGAGTGCAATACCGCTTAACCCGTATGGGTGAGGCAGTGACCTACAAAGGTGACGAAGAAGCGGTGGAAGCCGTTAAGCAGGCTGCTCGCACTGTCGAGGGTGTCGACTCTGTGGTTGACATGAATGCGAAGGTTGGGAGTGAAGATTGCACCATGCTTATTCGTCGAGTTCAACAGCACGGCGGTAAGGCAGTCTTTTTCTACTACGGTTGTAACCATCCGGGACACCACCGGGGGGATTTCTGTATTCAGGATGAAGTATCCCTGCCCATCGGTTGGGGAGTGTTTACGGGATTCATTAAAGGTCGAAACAGCTAATGTGACCTAATTGACAACGATCCTCCTCGGCGTAATGCCGAGGACTCTCCACAGGCCGACATGCGCTGCCCACGCCCCCGAACGATAATGGCTGGTGCAGTCATTATCATTAATGTGAACTTTTATTCACATTTTGGTTAAAATTACTAAAAATTGAAGTAAACTACACATTATTGATAATTTATCAAGATGTTGTACTTTACTTCAATTTTTTTTGTGCTATGAAAAATTTTGTCCATGCCAACGCATTAAAACTTGAAGAGATTGGAGAGCGTATCCGCCTTCGTCGCAAAAAATTGAAATATACATTAGAAGATATCGAGAAAGCGACAGGTATAAGTCGTAAGACGTTGATTAAGTTAGAAAAGGGAGGGGATGTCCGCTTTTCTACACTGACAACAGTTCTCAGCATTTTAGGTTTGACATTGGATTGGTCAGATCAAACTAAGTATATGTTTAGTGATCGGCTTGGAGACAGAAATGACGGTTGGTACTAAATGCTTTTTGTGGATGGGGGAAAAAAAGGTAGGAGAGTTTGTATGTAATTCACAATCGAACCAAAATGTTTTCCGCTATTCAGATAGCTGGGTTAAGGATTCGTCTTTTTTCTAAAAATTGATTTTGCGGTAAAATAAGCGGCGTTATGAAGGGATGCCTGAGCTTAAGTTTTGGCTCGGGCTTCTTTGTTCCCTGTTGAGAGAGAAAGAGAAAAATACTATGGCGATTCCCATTACTGTACGTGGTGCCGAATTGTTGAAGGCCGAATTAAAACGCTTAAAGAGTGTGGAGCGTCCTGCGGTTGTGCAGGCGATTAAGGAAGCCCGTGAAAAAGGTGATTTGTCTGAAAACGCTGAATACGATGCTGCAAAGGAACTTCAAGGGCATATTGAAGGCCGTATCGCGGAGTTGGAGGGTAAATTAGCTTCACTGCAGATCATTGACCCGAAGGAGTTGGACGCCGGTGGTCGTATTGTTTTTGGCGCAACGGTTGAATTGGAAAATCAAGATACGGGTGAAGTGGTAACTTATCAAATCGTCGGTGACGATGAGGGCGACATCAAACGTAATTTGGTTTCGATTTCCAGTCCTATCGCTCGTGCATTAATCGGTAAGTTTGAAGGCGATGAGGCTATCGTGCACGCCCCGGGCGGTGATCGCGCATACGATATCTTGACAGTTCAGTATATCTAATCGAATACTGAAGCCGAGGATTTAAGCTCGGCTATCGAAGATAAAAGGCTCGAACTTTGGTTTCGAGCCTTTGTCGGTTTAGAGGTTGGCGTAAGCCTTTTTGGTCGTTCGACCTTTAGCTTGTGCGCGGGTTTTGCGGTGAGCCGTCGGACCGCCGCGCATGCCGCGTCGGGCTTCAGCCATTTTGCGACGCTTGGCCCGTTCAGCTTCTTCTTTTTGCTTTTCGGGGTTTGGACGCCACAAAACCAAGAGCTTGCCGATCATTTGAATTCGAGCGGCATTTAAGCGGTCGGCGATTTCGTTATAAATTGCCTCGCGCTCTTCACGTTCATCGCCGGGAACGCGAATTTTGATTAATTCGTGAGCCAAAAGAGCGCGGTCAATTTCTTTTAAAACCGCGTCAGTGAGGCCATTGGCACCCAATAACACAACAGGATCGAGTCCGTGAGCCTGTCCACGAAGTGCCAAACGAGTGTCGCGGTCAAGTAGAAGTTCAGCCATAATACGGTTTGAGTTGATAAACAAAAATTTAAAAACGACGAATTTTATAAAAAAATCATGCCAGTAGCAACAAAGAAACTGCGTTCCAATCGCGCTTGGATTGAGCGCCACATTAATGATCCTTTTGTGAAGCGTTCACGCCAGGAGGGCTATCGCGCCCGCTCGGTTTATAAACTTATTGAGCTCAATGAGAAGGAGAAGCTAATCCGTCCGGGAATGTGTGTGGTGGACCTGGGAGCCGCTCCCGGCAGTTGGACGCAGGTGGTTCGTGAAAAATTAGCCGGTAAAGACGGAGAAGTTCGCGGCACGATCATTGCCATGGATATTTTGCCGATGGATCCCATTGACGGTGTGACGTTTCTTCAGGGAGACTTCCGTGAGCAGGAAGTGGCTGATAAATTAACCGAAATTATCGGCGATAAACAGGTCGATTTGGTGCTCTCCGACATGGCTCCGAATCTTTCCGGTATTGCGGCAGCCGACGCAGCCCGCTGTTTGCTTTTAAATGAGTTGGCTCTTGAGTTTTGCTTGGAGCACCTCAAAGATAACGGAGTCTTTGTGACCAAAGTATTCCAAGGTAGCGGTTTTTCGCAATATGTCGAGACGCTCAAAAAGCACTTTAAGACCGTTTTGACCCGTAAGCCTGAAGCTAGCCGGGATACATCGGCTGAAGTTTACATGGTGGCCAAACACATAAAGAAACGCTGAGAAAATTCTTGTTAAAAAGGATGAAAAACATTTCCAACTCAAGGAATTGTCGGTATCCTTAACAGTCTGGAATTTGCATCCGGAAAATAGCGTTATCAGAAGAGGCGAAGGAGCCTGAAAATTGAATAGAAATTTCTTTAATCGTATCGGTATTTGGATCATTTTAGCGCTGGTGTTTTTCACGGTGTTTCGGCAGTTTGAGCCTGAAACATCGACCATGGCGACCTCAACGAGCTACACGCAGTTTATGGATGACGCCAAGGCGGGCAAGATTGCTCGTGTGGACATCAAAGGTCGTGAAATCACCGTTACTCCGGTTGAAGGACAAAAATATGTCATCACGAGCCCGGGTGACTTGTGGATGGTGGATGACTTGAGAAAAGACGGTGTGCAGGTGTATGGAACGCCGGAGGAAGAGCCGTCTTTCTGGATGACAGTATTGATTTCTTGGTTCCCGATGTTGCTTTTGATCGGCGTGTGGGTGTTTTTCATGCGTCAGATGCAGGGTGGCGGCAAAGGCGGAGCTTTCAGTTTCGGTAAGAGCAAAGCCAGAAAACTCGATACTTCCAACAATAAGATCACCTTTGCGGATGTCGCCGGTTGTGATGAAGCCAAGGAAGAAGTGCAGGAAGTGGTTGACTTTTTGCGCGATCCCTCGAAATTCCAACGATTGGGCGGTCGTATTCCGCGCGGTATTTTGTTGGTGGGCAGCCCCGGTACCGGTAAGACTCTTTTGGCTAAAGCCATCGCCGGTGAGGCGAAAGTGCCGTTTTTCTCTATTTCCGGTTCAGACTTTGTGGAAATGTTCGTCGGTGTTGGCGCGGCTCGCGTTCGCGACATGTTTGAAAACGCCAAGAAGAACGCTCCCTGCATCATCTTCATTGATGAAATTGATGCGGTAGGCCGTCAACGTGGAGCTGGTTTAGGGGGTGGCAATGATGAACGCGAACAAACCTTAAACCAAATGCTTGTCGAAATGGATGGCTTTGAAACGGGCACCAATGTGATTGTGATCGCAGCCACCAACCGTCCTGATGTGCTCGATCCTGCGCTATTGCGTCCGGGTCGTTTTGACCGTCAGGTGGTGGTGCCTTTGCCTGATGTTCGCGGTCGTGAACAAATTCTCAATGTCCACATGAAGAAAGTGCCCGTTGGCCGTGATGTTGATCCTGAAGTCATTGCACGCGGAACGCCCGGCATGAGCGGTGCGGATTTGGCCAATTTGGTTAATGAAGCCGCACTTTTTGCCGCTCGTCGTGATGCCAAAGTGGTGGAAATGGTTGACTTTGAGCAGGCTAAGGACAAGATCCTCATGGGGGCTGAACGCCGCAGCATGGTGATGAGCGAAGACGAAAAGAATACGACGGCTTATCATGAATCCGGTCACGCTGTGGTGGCTTGGATGCTGCCAAAGAGTGATCCTGTGCACAAGGTGACGATTGTGCCCCGTGGCCGCGCTTTGGGTGTGACAATGCAATTGCCGGAAAAAGATCGTTTCAATTATGACGACGTTTACCTCACTTCCCGTCTGGCGATTATGTTTGGCGGACGTGCGGCCGAAGAAGTGTTCTTGAATCAAAAGACAACCGGTGCGTCAAATGACTTTGAGCGCGCCACCCAGATGGCTCGCGATATGGTTACCCGTTACGGTATGAGCGATGCCATGGGTGTCATGGTCTATGCGGAAAATGAAGGCGAAGTGTTCTTGGGTCGTTCTGTGACCCGTACAACGCACGTTTCTGAAGCTACCATGCAAAAGATTGACGCCGAAGTGCGCCGTATTTTGGAAGAACAGTACGCACGTGCTTGCGACATTCTTAAAGCTAATCGTGAACGTGTGGAAGTGATGGTTCAGTGTTTGATGAAGTGGGAAACACTTGATGAAGATCAGATCACTGACATCATGGAAGGACGAGAAGTTCGTCCTCCGAGACCGGGAGCTTCTGCCAAGGCCGATCAAGAACGTCAGGCACAACCGGAAATGAAACCGGTTGAAAATGAAGCGACGCCGCAAGTTCAAGAAAAAGATAACAACGATCAATCGGGTCAATAACCGATTTAAAGAAAAACAGGGCCGGGAGCAAAAACTCTCGGCTTTGTTTTGACAGACAAAAAAGTACAGCAGCCATGTTCTTGGGTTTACTTTATGCCGTGATTGCCTGTGCGATCTGGGGGCTGATTTATATCTTTCCTTTGATTCTGCCTGAGTACGATCCGGTCATGATTGCCTCAGCCCGCTTTGCCGTTTATGGAATGGCATGCCTGCTTTTTGTTCCTTTCCAAATCAAAGAACTGAAAAAACTAACCCGCAGTGACTGGTTCTTTGCCATGAGACTCGCCTTTTTCGGCAGCCTCGTCTACTACTGGTCTTTGGTGACCAGTGTACAGCTCTCTGGTGCGCCGATTGCCGGGATGTTGATGTGTTTAATTCCGGTTTTAGTGGCGGTGGTTTCTAATTTACGAAATAAAAAAAAGGGCGCTAATGTTCCTTGGAGTCGTCTGATTTTGCCTTTGGGACTGATTTTATGCGGGATGGTTGTGGCCAATTGGACAGAGTTTTACTATGCCGTTCATGAGCAGGCCGCCACCCCTTTACAATTTTGGATCGGTGTAGGCTGTGCGGTTCTTTCTCTGCTTTTGTGGACTTGGTACCCGATTCGCAATGCCGATTGGTTATTGGCTAATAAAACAAAGGGGCCTAAAGTTTGGGCTACGGCGCAGGGCTTGGCTATTTTGCCTTTCACCTTACTGGGATTTGTGTTCGTGAGTATGTGGCTTGAGCCGCCGCAGGTTGGTATGTTGGGACCTAAACCGTTGAAATTTGTGGCGGTCATGTTGGTGGCAGGTATCGTGTGTTCGTGGGTAGGCGCGGCGTTCTGGAATGCTATGAGCGAGCGGCTTCCGACGGCTTTGGCAGGGCAGCTCATTGTATTTGAAACGATTTTTTCAGTGATTTATGCATTGATGTGGCGGCAAGCCTGGCCCACATTATCGATGAGCATCGGTATGGTGATGCTTCTTTTAGGTGTTCTGGCTGCGTTGCGAGTTTTTCGTAATGTTAAAGTCTAACTTTTGGCTAATGGCTTTTTTTTGCCATAATGCGACTGTTGAACCATTTTTCGCGGATTTTCCATGACGACATTTCTTTGGCATGACTATGAAACGTTCGGGCTAAGCCCGAGTCAGGATCGACCGGCTCAATTTGCGGCTATTCGCACCGATGACAATCTTAATATTGTTGAAAAACCGATTTGCCTGTACTGCAAACCGTCGATGGATACCATGCCCAGCCCTCAGAGCATCAACATAACAGGTATTTTGCCTCAGTATTGTGAGCAACACGGTTTAATTGAGGCAGAGTTTGCCCGATTTATCCACAAGGAAATGATTCGTCAGGACACAATCAGCGTCGGCTACAACTCCATGCGTTTCGACGACGAGGTCTCCCGATTTACTTTTTGGCGCAATTTTCTTAATCCCTATGACAGAGAGTATGACAACGGGTGTTCTCGCTTTGACCTTTTTCCTTTAGTCGTTGCGACTTGGGCATTGAGACCACAGGGGATTCATTGGCCGCTTACCGATGAAGGGGATCGACCGAGTTTTAGACTTGAAAAATTGTCTCAGGCCAATGGATTGACCCATGAACATGCCCACGATGCATTAAGTGATGTACAGGCAACCATTGAAATGGCCCGATTGATCCGAGAAAAACAGCCCAAACTGTGGGAGTTTGCTCTTAGAAATCGATTTAAAAATTCGATTGTAGAGATGATTCGCAGCGGTAAGCCACTGCTGTGGGTGAGTCCCATGCACGGAATTGAACGGGGATATATCCGTTTGGTTCGAGCGTTGGGAACGCTGCCCGGCAGAGCCAATCATGTGTTGATGTGGGACCTCAGTGAAGATCCTCGTGAATTGCTGACATTGAGTGCCAAAGAGGTGCGAGATCGCGTTTTTGTTAAAGACGAGGAGTTGCCTGAAGGTAAGAATCGTCTGCCGATTTTTGTTTGCAAAATTAATCAGTCGCCGTTTATTGTGAATCATTGGGGCGTGCTCAGTGAGCAAAGGGCTCAGGAGTTTGGAATCAATAAAGCGGCCGCTCTTCAAAATGACGCTCTTTTGTTACCTCATTTAAATCAGCTGATGGGATTGTGGGCTGAAGCTTTTGAAGAAGATGAGAAGAGTTCGGAAACGACTCCCGATGTTGATGCAGGGTTGTATTCGGGAGGTTTTGCCTCTTTTAATGATAAAAAATTGATTTCGGCGGTTAATCGTTTATCACCTGAAACCCTGGCCGAGTGGGTGCAAGAGGGGCGTTTTGCTTTTGAGGACAAACGATACGAGGAGTTACTTTTCCGATTTAGGGCAAGAAATTGGCCGCAGATTCTGACGCAAGAAGAAAAGAATCGCTGGCACGCATTGCGAGAGGAACGTCTTATGCAAGGAGTGGGCGGCGCCAGAACACTTGAGACTTTTGCTCAAGAAATCGAAGAAATGGCAGAAAGCTGTGGTGAGGAGCCCGATGAACGAATGGAAAATATTTGCGGGGCGCTCTACGACTGGATGGAGATAGTCGGTAATTCGCTGGATGATGTATAACGTAAGCTAATTTAACTTAAATCGGTTTAACGTAAATATCATTGACGTTAATAGGACTCATGTTGAAATTTCCGTAAAAATAGTAAGAGTTTGCAAGCGTTTTTATGGAAAAGTAGAGGAAATTTCAGCGTTGCGGACCTTTTGGGGGAACTGTTAAAAGTCAGAATGTTTCTCAGATGGTTAGTGTCATTTTGCGAAGCGCCGTTAAGTGTTTGCGGCGCTTCGCAACTTCAAATTAATAGGTGTACTTTTCAGCTCCCTTCCAAGCCGGTGTATAGGCTCCCTTATAGGCTTTCATCAAAGTCGTAGCTGTCTCGTGGGTTTGATAGGCCTGGACAACTTTTTGGTAGATAGGATTATCTTTATCGGCTTCACGCGCAGCAATAATGTTGACAAGCTGAGCGACCTGAGGGTTGGTGCTTGGATTTAAGTCTTCAGAAAAAATAGAGTCTGAAAAAGCGTCAAGACCGGCTGTATAGGCATTTCCGCCGTTGATGATGGCCGCTGCGACATCGGGTAATAAGCGAGCGAGGATGCCGGATTCAGCTTCACGGATTTTAATTTTGACTTTGTACTCGGTGATGTCCAGTTTAGTTGGCACGTAACCTTTCGTTGGGTCAACTTTGATGAGACCTGCGGCCTCTAAGAGTTTGATAGCTCGACCGCCGTTGGTCAGATCCGAGGGGATTGCGATGATATCACCGTCTTTGAAGTCGCTCAGTGACTTAATTTTTTCTTTGTTGTTATAGATTCTCAAGGGAGTCAGAAGCGTGTCGCCTATTGAGACGATCTTGTAGCCGTTTCTTTCAATGTCATTGGCAAGATAAGCTTTGTGCTGAAAGGCGTTTAAATCAATTTCCCCGTCAGCCAACGCTCGGTTAGGCGTGGCGTAGTCACTGTATTTGATGAGTTTTACACGGATTTTTTCCGGCGCTAAAAGTTCATTGACAGTATCCCATTGCGCGACGTAGTCGCCGACAACCCCAACTGTCACCTCTCGGAATTCTTCGGCACAGGCAGAAGAAAAAGAACCCAGAGAAAAGGCGGCCACACATCCAGCGGCTACCAAAGACTTTAAAAATGTACGTTTATTCATGATGATCATCTCCAAAGTAAAAAGTTAGTGAGAAGTTTTGCGGATAATCCATTGACCGAAACACTGCACAATCGTGATGACAGCTAAAATGATGATGACGGTGAGCCAAATCATGTCACGGTAACCCATTTGGTAACCATAGCGAATGGCAAAATCACCAAGACCACCGGCTCCGATTGCGCCGGCAATGGCGGTGATACCAATAAAGCTCACAAAAGTGATGAGGGTGACGCGAGTGATGCCAGGGATGCTTTCTCTTAAGTAGACACCAAAGACGATTTGCGGGATGGAAAAGCCCATGGCCTGGCTCGCTTCAATTAGACCATCGTCCAGATCGCTTAACACGGATTCAATTTGACGGGCAAAAAACGGAACTGTGCCAAAAACCAGTGCGACGAAGGAGCCGGTGACGCCGGATCCCGTACCCACTAAAAAGCGACTCAAAGGAATCAAAAGAACGATCAGAATGATGAAAGGGATCGAACGGATAATGTCGATACTTTTGTCAAAAAATAGGAAAAGCCAACGTTTCTCCCACAGACCGTCTTTTCGAGTAATGACTAAAAGGACACCGATTGCAACGCCTAAAAACCAGGCAATGGTGCCGGAGACGGCGACCATGGTTGCGGTCTGCCAGAAACACTCAACAAGTTCCGGGCCGAGTCTTTCAATATGCGGTAAAAGAAAGGCAATAATGTCGTTCATCTGAGGACCTCCACACGGACTTTTTGTTCAATTAAAAAGGCTTTGGCTTGAGTGATTTTTTCTGCCTCACCTTCTATGGCTACGCCGAGTTTGCCGACGATGCATTCCTTGAAATAGTCGATATTTCCGTAAATGATGTTGGCTTTGACTTCAAAGCGCCGATAAAGTTCACTCATTAAAGGTTCTCCGGCGACGCTGCCTCTGTAGGTCAGAAACCAGACCGGCTGATCTGGGTGGATACCGGTGATGGAGCTATTTAATCGGATGAGGTCGTTGAAAGTCTCAAAGTTATCGGCTGCTTGGATAAAGCTTTTGGTAATCGGTGCCTGAGGATTGCTGAAAATATCAACGATATTGCCTTTTTCTACGACTTGGCCGTTTTGCATGACGGCTACTCGATCACAAATTTCTTTGATGACTTCCATTTGGTGGGTGATTACAACAATGGTCAGTCCAAGTCTGGCGTTGACTTCCTTTAACAGTTGCAAAATCGAATGCGTTGTCTGAGGATCTAGGGCGCTTGTTGCTTCATCACACAGAAGAACTTTAGGGTCATTGGCAAGGGCCCGTGCAATGGCAACGCGCTGTTTTTGCCCACCGGAAAGTTGTGATGGATAATTTTGAGCCTTATCGATCAGGCCGACCAATTCGAGCAACTCATTGACCTTACGAGCCCGATTTTCACTACTTAGGGCTGTCAGCTTCAGGGGAAGTTCAATATTTTCAAAAACCGTGCGGCTTGGCATGAGATTGAAATGTTGGAAAATCATGCCTATTTTCTGGCGCAGTTGCCTGAGTTTGAGACCGCTGTAATTGGTGATGTCCTCGTTGTCAATCGTAATCCGTCCGCTTTGAGGCTTTTCCAATAAATTAATGCAGCGAACAAGAGTGGATTTACCGGCGCCGGAAAAACCGATAATGCCGAAGATTTCACCTTGTCGAATTTCTAAACTGACGTCTTTGACGGCTTGAACCGTTTTTCCACCAATTTCAAAAGTTTTGTTGATATGTTCCAGTTTGATCATTTCTTATCCTTCAGTCACACCGAATGCGAAATGCATCAAACTTTTTTGAGCGTCTAATCAACGGTGTCTAACGGTTGATTTCTCATAACCAAAAAATTTGGTGTGACGTTTTAATTGTTTAAGTGAAGGGGAAGAAATATCGTTCGTTATGAGACCTTCCGAACGATACTTGAGCGGAGCGCGGTGCTCCGAAGGTCCTTAGAGCACCATCGTCATCATGCACATTCGCATTTCAAAAAGACGCAAAAAGCATCGAACCGAAGACTCGGCCGAAGCGAAGCGTACATTTTGAAGTGCCTGTTGCATGGTGTTTCCTATGCTCTAAAAATTGAAATCTCGAAAGAGACGGATAAAGGTTAGAGGAATTGAAAGCAATATTCAAGGGGGTAAGGTACAAAAATTTTGCCCACTTGAGCAGTTTGGCCTAGTTTTCAAGGAAAACCTTTAGGTAGTTATACCGAGAGTATTGGCGGCAAGATGGATCCATTTCGTGGACCAACCAGCTAAACAAAACGAAGCAGTAGGTGTACATCTTTTTAAAATATTTCATCAATTCGGAGTTTTCTTTTGAATCCTTGCGGATAGCGAAAGGCATCATTTGCCCCGTATTTTCTATGGAAAACGGGAAAAGCAGTTCTTCCTGAAAAGAAATTGCGATATGCTCGAGACAGATCCTTCATCGATTGCTGCAGGCACTGGGAATAGCATTCTGAGAGCCACAGCATCTCAGGATCTTTTTTCCAATCAGGCAATAAAGCAGAAAGATTCTTATAGGAGGGATGTTTGCCGGTTTTGTTCTCATATTGCTCTTTAGCCCAACTTAATCCTTTGTTGTAGACGAAGCGGCAGCAACCGGCAAAGCGCGACATCAGACGGGCTTGCCGACCGTTGGGTTTGAGTTTGAAGAGAAAACCTTGGCGGAACAACATGAGACATGATTTTACGGGAATTGAAAACAATTTTGCCCCAAAATAGCCTCAACGTAGCCAATTGACATTGGCGTTCCTTATATCCTCGGCATGAATGCCGGGGCTTTACGGAACTCTCGGTAATTTTTCACGTTTTTTCTGAATTTGATAACAAAAAGCCCCGATTGAGTCATTTCTCAGATCGGGGCGGTGGAAATTAACTAGTGATTATTTTTTCATTCGGTTTTCTTTTAATCCGACAGACAGGTTAAAGACCGGATGCTCTTGCGTATGATCTTCGCGGTCGGCCACAAAGTAACCTGTACGTTCCAATTGGAATTTTTCGTCAGGTTGAGCTTGGGCTAAAGCGGGTTCAATATAACCTTCCACAACCTTGAGGCTGTCAGGATTTAAAAGCGTGCGATAGTCCGCATCAACGGCATCCGGTTGAGGCACTGCAAAGAGCCGATCATAGAGTCGGAACTCAGCCTTAACAGCCGTCTTAGCATCAACAAAATGGATTGCAGCTTTTGTCTTAACCGTTTCAGAACCGGCACTGCCACTCTTCGTTTCAGGCAGGTAGCGGCAGTGAACGGCAACGACTTTACCGTTTTCATCCTTGTCAACAGAGGTCGGCACAACCACGTAGGCGTAACGCAGACGTACGGGTTTGGCTTCCGAGCCGTCAGCCGGAATTGTCAAACGACGATAACCCTTGGGAGGCACTTCTGCAAAGTCGCTTTCATCAATCCACAATTCACGCGAGAAACTGAGTTCTCTCGTACCTAATTCGGGTTTTTGCGGATGATTAGGAGCCGTCAGCGTTTCCGTTTGTCCTTCCGGATAGTTGTCGATAATGAGCTTTAACGGATGCACCACACCGATGCGGCGCATTGCACGGCCTTCCAAATCCTCACGCAGACAAGCTTCAAGCACCGAGTAATCAATCAAGCCGCCAGCAACGCGGGATACGCCGCAGCGTTCAGCGAACAATTGAATGGCTTCAGGCGTATAACCTCTTCTGCGTAAGCCGAAAATGGTGGGCATACGAGGATCGTCCCAACCGTTCACCAAATTTTCTTTCACCAATTGAATCAATTTACGCTTACTGACCACCACGTGCGAGAGGTTTAAGCGATTGAATTCATATTGGTGAGACAACAAGAAGAAGTTCGGGCGAACCACATCAAGTGCGGCTTGTAAAAGCGGCGTGTAGTGTTCCGGTTGCGTTAAAAGCAAAGCCCAGAAAGCTTCAGCACGAATACCCAAAACCTTTTCAGGTCCTAAGTTGTCGTTCCATGCGTCAAGAATTTCAGCCAAGGCTTTTTCCGGGCCGCTTAAACCCAATTTTTCACGGTGCTGATAGCAAGCACGCATGAAAGCTAAGGCTCGGTCATCTTCCCCCTTACTCATTTTGAGTAAGATTTCTTTGGCTTCTTCAAATTGAGGCGCGCGCAATACGGGGATGGAACGCTCCAAAGCCCAGTCGTAGAAGGCGCGTTGATCTTCAAATTCAAGCGTGCAGATTGAGTGCGTGATATTTTCTAACGTATCTTCAATCGGATGGGCAAAGGTGTACATCGGGTAGATGCACCACTTGTCACCGGTACGGTGGTGTTCAGCAAAACGGATACGGTAAATGGCCGGGTCACGCAGGTTGATGTTGGGGCTGGCCATATCAATCTTGGCGCGCACCACCATGGAGCCTTCGGCATGTTTGCCTTCCCGCATTTCGCGGAAAAGACGCAAGTTTTCTTCAATCGGACGATCGCGATAGGGCGAATTCTTGCCCGGTTCGGTGAGCGTGCCGCGATTGGCGTGCATTTCTTCGGGAGTTTGCTCATCAACGTAAGCAAAACCGGTTTTTACCAGATGTTCGGCGCAATCGTACATCCATTGGAAATAGTCACTGGCAAAGTAAAGATTGTTCTCTTCACCGTGCTTCCAATCAAAACCCAACCATTGAACGGATTCTTTAATGGAATCAACATATTCTTGGTCTTCTTTAACCGGGTTCGTATCGTCAAAGCGCATATGGCAATAGCCGCCGTAATCACGGGCTAAACCGAAATTCAAGCAGATGCTCTTGGCGTGACCGATGTGCAGATAGCCGTTTGGTTCCGGCGGAAAACGCGTGCGAATGCGTGCAGGGTCTTCAACGCCGGTTTGTGCCTGAATGCCGTAAGGAGCGGGGTGACCGCACCACAAACGCGGGCGATTGGCGTTGCGAGCCAAATCTTCATCAATAATGTTTCGAATAAAGTTGGTGACCTGTGCACCGTTTTCTTTGGTTTCCGTCGTAGACATACGATTGTTTCAAAAATAGCGATAAGAAATTTCTTATTTTAAAACCTTTCGGTATTTTTTGTTTAAAAACAATGACGGCTTCTTCCCTCTGTTTAACGAGGATGAGAAGCCGTATGTTAAAAAGGTTTAAAAAGGGTGTTCAACTTTTTGAAAAGTTTAAGTTTTTAGATGCTGGCAATCATCGTCCCATCTTTTGAATATGGATAATGTGCTCCTCTGAGCCGCTACAGTTGCCTTTTTTCTTTAAAGTTGAGCCGCAGGATGAGCAGGAGCCGCCACAGCCGCTTCCGTCGCGGTTTTTAATTTTGAAAACGATTACCCACACTACCGTAAGTAAAATCAAAATCAAAAGTAACCAGCTGATGCCATTCATCATTATCCCTTTTAAGAACGATTCTCAATAATTAATATCCTAGCATCATTCCGAGAAGTCGGACAATGAGGGCAACAATCCAGGCGATAACGCACTGGAATACGGCAACACCAATAGCCCACTTACCGCCCAGCTCACGATTGATTGTCGCAATGGAGGCTACGCAAGGGGTGTAAAGCAGACAAAATACCAAAAGGGTTAAAGCTGTCAGAGCGCTGAGCGCAGCAGTCAGTGCCTCAGTGGAACCGAAAAGTACGGAAAGACTACTGACGACACTTTCCTTGGCCATAAAGCCGCCGATTAGAGCAGTGGTGATTCTCCAGTCATCAAAGCCCAACGGAGCGAAAACAGGGGAGATCCAACCGGCAACCACCGCCAAAATACTTGTTTGAGAGTCTTCCACTGGATTGAGTTGAAAATCAAAGGTCTGCAAGAACCAAATGACAATGGTGGCCACAAAAATCACGGTAAAGGCTCGTTGCAGAAAGTCTTTTGCCTTATCCCACAACAAAAGCATGACGTTTTTTGCACCCGGCATACGGTAGTTCGGCAATTCCATGACAAACGGAACCGCTTCACCTTTGAAAAGGGTGTTTTTCATCAATAAGCCTAAAAGGATCGCCACGGCAATTCCTAAAAGGTAGAGACCGATCATGATCAGGGCACCGTTTCCCGGGAAAAACGCAGCGACAAAAAACGCGTATATCGGCAATTTGGCTGAACAGCTCATAAAGGGGGTGAGCAAAATAGTCATTTTGCGGTCACGCTCCGAAGGCAATGTTCGGCTAGCCATCACACCAGGCACGGTGCAGCCGAAACCGATCAGCATCGGCACGATGCTTCGTCCGGACAGTCCGATTTTTCTCAAAAGCGTATCCATGACGAAGGCAACACGGGCCATGTAGCCGCTGTCTTCCAAAAATGAAAGGAAGAAAAAGAGAACCACAATGGTGGGTAGGAAACTGAGCACACTGCCCACGCCATTGAAAATGGCATCAATAATCAGTGAATGAATGGAGGCATTGACCTGAAGTGTCGTCAACAGGGCATCCGTATAATCCGTGGCGCACCCAATCAGCCAGTCAAGTGCATCATTGAGCCATACACCGATCACATTAAAGGTGAGCCAGAAAACCAAAGCCATGATGGCAATGAAGGAAGGAATGGCTGTGTATTTGCCCGTCAACACTTCATCGATTTGAAGGCTGCGAATGTGTTCACGACTCACACGTGGTTTTACCACCGTTTGGCGACAGACCTTATCAATAAATGAAAAGCGCATGTCGGCGATGGCGGCTGCGCGATCCAGTCCGCGTTCGGCTTCCATCTGCTTGACAATGTGGGCCAAGGTTCGTTTTTCATTGATGTCTAAATCGAGTTGATCAATGATGAGCGTGTCGCCCTCGGCAATTTTGCTAGCTGCAAAACGAAGGGGAATATTGGCTTTTTGTGCATGATCCTCAATGATATGCATGATGCTGTGCAGACAACGGTGCACGGCACCACCATTATCTTTGGAGTCGCAGAAATCCTGAACCGCGGGAGGCTCTTGAAATTTGGCAACGTGCAAGGCGTGGTCAATTAATTCTTCAATGCCTTCGCCTCGGCTTGCAGAAATTGGCACCACCGGCATTCCAAGAAGCGCTTCCATCTCATTGACACGAACCGAACCTCCGTTTGCCCACACCTCGTCCATCATATTAAGTGCGAGCACCATGGGACGGCCCAACTCCATCAGCTGCATGGTCAGATAGAGGTTTCGTTCAATATTGGTCGCATCAACAATATTGATGATGGCTTTAGGATTTTCCTTCAGAATAAATTCACGCGAAACGATTTCTTCGTTTGTGTAAGGTGAAAGAGAATAAATGCCCGGCAAGTCCGTCACCAGTGTTTCATTGTGGCCGATGATGCAACCGTCTTTTCGGTCAACCGTGACACCCGGGAAATTGCCTACATGCTGATTGGAGCCGGTTAAGCGGTTAAAAAGGGTAGTTTTCCCGCAATTTTGGTTGCCGGCTAAAGCAAAAGTGATGGTTTCGCCTTCTGGAAGCGGGTGCTCGTGTTCCTTGACATGATACTTACCGCCTTCGCCATAGCCCGGGTGCATGATTTCTTCAATTTCAGCTCGCGTTTCTTTTTGAGGCAATTCATCCCGAATATCGGTGATAGTGATTGCTTGAGCTTCAGCGACACGAAGAGTGAGTTCGTAGCTTCGAATTCTCACTTCAATGGGGTCGCCCATTGGGGCGCGTTTGACCATTGTAACCGTTGCCTGGGGGATTAAACCCATATCAAGGAAATGCTGACGGAGGGCTCCAGTTGCTCCGACTGATTCAACGGTTGCGCTTTGGCCGATAGGAAGATCATTTAAGGTAACGGGCATCTTTTATTTTCTTTCGCTTTTTTTTTCGTACGGTCTTGTTGTACGAAATTTTGTTCGTGCATTTTAGTGCAGTCGGACTAGAGGTGCTAATGAGAAACAGGGGTTGTATCACTTACCGATATTTTAAAATTTGAAAATTTCATTAAATGAAAATTAAAAATTAATATCAATGAAAATTCAAAATTATGATCAATGGAAATTAAGAATTTGAATCAATAGAAAAACTGAATTTAACTCAAAGAATTTTGTAATGCATTGATTAATAAAGTAATTGAGGAGAAATGTTCAGTTAATCTAAAGAAAAGGCAGACCGAGCGAGTTATCTCGCTCGGCCACTAAGATTAATGAGGAAGTCGTTTAATGAGAACGGAGGTATCGCTTCTGCCTTCGCCTTTGGCTTGCAGTTCACCGTAAAACTGATCAATCAGTGCCACGGTTGGCAAGCTAGAGCCGTTTTTCTTAGCTTCCGCGAGACACAACCCTAAATCTTTTCGCATCCAATCAATCGCAAAACCAAAATTGAATTGGTTATCGATCATCGTGCCACCTCTATTGTCCATTTGCCAACTTTGGGCGGCTCCTTTGCCGATCACTTCCAAAACTAGTTTCATATCAAGACCGGCATTTAACCCGAACGCAATGGATTCAGACAGCGATTGAACGATGCCGGCAATGCAGATTTGATTGCACATTTTGGCTAATTGTCCGCAACCAACTTCACCGATGCGGGTGACCGCTTGGGCAAAGGCCATGATAACGGGACGAGCGGCCTCAAAAGTGGCTTGTTCAGCTCCGCACATAACGGTGAGTACGCCGTTGACAGCTCCGGCTTGACCGCCAGAGACGGGAGCATCCATGAACCCAAGACCCATTTCTTGGGCTTTCTGTGCCAACTCACGGGCAACTTGTGCACTGTCAGTTGTGCAGTCCACCAAAGTCGCACCGGCTTTCATGCCTGCAAAAGCGCCGTCTTTTCCCAAGACAACGCTGCGAAGGTCGTCATCATTGCCCACGCAGGTGAAAACAAAGTCCGCATCTTCAGCGGCCTCTCTCGGTGTTGAGGCACAAAGACCGTTATATTCCGAAGCCCACTTTTGGGCTTTGTGAGCTGTTCGGTTATAGACCGTGACACGGTGACCCGCACGGGCAAGGTGACCCGCCATGGGATAACCCATGGTTCCTAATCCAATAAAAGCAACGGTTTTAGGATCACATGCTTCATAAACTTTGTCCATCTCGGACTCCCTATATGAAAAGCGCTTGAGAGTTCTCAAGCGCCTTTTGTCTAATGATTAACGATTAACGAACACCGCGTTCCTTGATGGTCGCCTCGGCGATCTGCACGCACTTGCGGGCAAGGGTGGCTGTCGGGTCAACGATGGCAACGGTCTTACCGGCCACTTCAAAATTATCCGTTTCATGGAAAATCAACGGCAATTCCGTGCAACCTAAAATCAAAACGTTGCAGTCGTAGGTCTTCACCAGGTATTCGGCAGCGCTATAGAGGTCGTCATAGCATTCACCGGTGGTGTAGCCTGCCTTGGCACCCTTCGGACCATAAATGGCGCTCATCACGCGCTTTTGATGTTCTTCATCAGGCGTGAACATCTTCATATCCATCTTGGCGGCTTTCTTGCCATAGATACCCGTGGCAATCGTACCGCTTGTGGCCATCAAGCCCACGCGTGCATCTTTGCCGAACTTGGCTTGGATTTCATCGAGCATGGTTTGTTGCATATCGATGAAGGGGACATCCAAGTGGCGAAGCAATCTGGGCAAGAATGCGTGAGCGGTGTTGCACGGAATGATGATGTAGTCACAGCCGTCTTTTTGTAAACGCTTGGCGCAGTTATACATGGCGATTGTAGGATCGGGACCGCCATTTAAGAGGCAAGCCGTGCGGTCATCGATTTGCGGATTTTGTTCAATCACTACCTTAAAGTGTTCTTGGTCGTTCTTGGCAGGCGTTGCCTTGACGATCTTGTCGTAAAGGTCAACCGTTGCGGCCGGTCCTAAACCGCCGATAAGACCAAGCTTAAAGGGCTTCGGAAGCTTCTTCGTGCAGTGGGTCAAGGCGGCCTTGGCAAACATTTCGAAGACATTCATGACGGGCAAGCCCATCTTCACCAATGCAGCGGCATTCAAAGCAAATTGCGTGCAGTTGGGGACGATGACCTGGGTTCCTTTTTCAACCATATGCTGGCAAATAGGAGCCAGTGTTTGAGCCGCCTCATCGCTTGCACCCTCAGCGCGAATCTTTTCGCGCAACTCATCGAGCACCTTCGTTTCCTCTTCTGAGGGGAAGACGAGCTTCATTTGCTTAGAGAGATCACAAGCACCGTCAACGCAAGCCGATGCATTGCCGGCATCAAGCACACCCATAACGGGCATTTCGGTGCCCATTTGGCTCATCAGGGCGCTCTTCATGTCAAGAATCGGCGTTTGAATTTCGCGTTGGATTTCATGAATGTAGGAGCCACACTTGAAGTCGGGGACCAAAATGAGGTCCACGCCCATGTCAGCTAAAAGTTCCGATTCATTGAAGATGAAAATCTTTCGGTCGCTGACAGCGAAAACAGGATCAGGATCGATCTTGAAATTATCTTCGGTCATGACGACACTCAGATCATCATCTCCCAAAGCAAGCAGTTGTGTTTTAACTTCCATGGCGGCACGGCGATTCAAGCCGGCCAGAATGCCTAGTGTTTTCTTTTGGGTCATAGACAGCTCCTCAAGACTTCTCGTAATAAAGTAAGCGCACAAAATCCAACCTGCGGTCGGAATTACTCGCTTCGCTACAATCAAGTGTAATACAATCCGTTCAGTTCAATTAAAGAATTTGTTGGCAAAAAGTAACGCAAGCGATAGGCAGGCCATGATGCAAAAAGAAAAAATACTGGTGACAGGCGGGGCGGGTTTCATCGGATCGCACTTTGTTGACGCCGCTTTGGCAGCGGGCTACAGTGTTTTAACGGTCGATAAACTGGACTACTGCGGCAACCTGCTCAATCTTGAAAAAGCACTTCAAAATAAATCGCATAAGTTTCTTCAGGCCGATGTTGCCGATGCCGATGCAATGCTTGAGGCGATAAAAAGTTTTAAACCGAACGCCATTGTCCACTTGGCAGCTCAAACGCACGTTGATCGTTCTATTGACGATCCTTCGGTTTTTATTGCAAACAATGTGACGGCGACACAAAAGTTGCTGGAAGTGGCACGTACCTATTGGAAGGCGATGCGAGGAGCAAGAAAAGAGTCCTTCCGCTTTATCTATGTTTCAACCGATGAAGTGTACGGATCTCTTCAGGCTAACGATCCTCCTTTTGCCCTCACGAGCCGCTATCGGCCAAGCAGCCCCTATGCGGCAAGTAAAGCTGCAGGCGAAATGATTGCTCTCAGTTATTGGCGAACATTTGGCTTTCCGGTCATTGTGGAGCATGCCTGTAACAATTACGGGCCAAGACAATTTCCCGAGAAATTGATCCCGCTTATGATTGATCGAGCCCGAAGCGGTTTGACTTTACCCCTATACGGCAATGGAGAAAATATCCGCGAATGGATGTATGTGACCGATCATGCGGCGGCTCTCTTGCAGATAGTTAAAAAGGGCAGAGCAGGGGCCACATACAACATAGGAACCGGTGAAGAGGTACCGAACATCAAACTGATTCGTGCGCTTTGCACTTTGATGGATTCAGCCTGCCCGGGTTTATTGCCTCATGAGGAAGCCATCACGTTTGTCAGTGACAGACCCGGACATGATTTCCGTTATGCCATGGATAGCGTGGACAGTGAGCGTGAATTGGGATTTGCTCCGAAAGTGCGCTTGATCGAAGGTCTTCATCGAACGCTGCAGTGGTATTTGGAAAATGATGCCTGGCTTGATTCCGTTAAAAGCGGTGTGTATCCGGATTGGGTAAAACGTTATGGGAAGTTGTGATGAAAATTGAAAAAACAGCGTTTGAAGGTTTACTCAAAATTTTTCCCGATCTGCATCGGGACAACCGCGGTACTTTTTGCGAAGTTTGGCAGGCGGCCCGTTATGAAGATTTGTGGCCGGAATTAACCTTTGTGCAAGATAATTTATCCGTTTCTAAAAAAGGAACGCTCAGAGGGCTGCATTTTCAAAAAAAACATCCTCAGGGCAAGCTGATTACTGTTGTTCAGGGTGAGATTTATGACGTAGCGCTGGACTTAAGGAAAGAATCTGAGACATTTGGACGGTGGTTTGCCACAACACTCTCTGATAGAGATTTCAGCCAACTCTACATTCCGGAAGGCTTTGCCCATGGTTTTCTGACGCTATCTGACGTGGCTCGGGTCTGGTATCGTTGCACGGATTTTTATTATCCAGAAGACGAGGCGGCCATTGTTTATAACGATACTAATTTAGCCATTGATTGGCCTGATGTCGGTCCCTTGACCGTCTCCGAAAAAGACCGATTGGCACAAACATTTTTTGCCTGGCGTCAAAGCGAAAATTTTTGAGAATTTTCCTTTCTTTTTTTGGCACAATACTGCCTTTTCATTGCCTGTTGAATGAGAAGTAAAGATGGTGAGTTTTATCGATAAATTAAATCCTGAACAGAAAGCAGCCGTAACGCTTCCAGCAGAGAGCGCCTTGATTCTGGCTGGCGCCGGATCGGGCAAAACCCGCGTGCTTACAACCCGAATTGCATGGCTTATTGAGCAGTCAATGGCCAGTCCCTTGGAAATTCTCGCCGTGACTTTCACCAATAAAGCGGCAAAAGAAATGCTCACTCGCATTCAGGCGTCCATCCCCGTGAACACTCGTGGTATGTGGGTGGGGACATTTCATGGTCTTTGTAACCGCATGCTCAGACGCCACTTTAAGGAAGCGGGCCTGCCACAGACATTCCAAATTCTGGATCAAACCGATCAGCTCTCGGCGATTAAACGACTGATGAAGGCGCATGGTATCAGCGTTGATGAGTATCCGCCTAAAGACGTGCAAAACTATATCGCCAGCGCTAAAGAAGAGGGGTTGCGTGCGCGCGACATGACCGCGGAATTCGGTAAAAAAGAAAATATGGCCAAGATCTACGCACTCTACGAAGAGCAGTGCAATCGTGAGGGCGTGGCGGATTTCGGCGAATTGTTGTTGAGAAGTTATGAGCTTTTGGCTCGAAATGAAATGATCCGCAGGCATTATCAGGATCGTTTCCGTTTTATTTTGGTCGATGAGTTTCAGGATACAAACCGTCTGCAGTACAAATGGCTTAAATTGCTTGGTGGTTTTTCACCCGCCGGTGTCAGGGAATTTGACGGCAACTGTGTCTTTGCCGTGGGTGACGATGACCAATCCATTTATGCTTTCCGCGGAGCCAACGTCGGCAATATGATGGATTTTCAAAGGGATTTTCAGATCCGTCACCTCGTTAAGCTTGAACAAAATTACCGCTCTTTCGGTCACATTCTCAACGCCGCCAATGAATTGATTGCGCACAATGATGACCGTTTGGGTAAAGACCTTTGGACGAGTTCCGGAGACGGTGAGCGTATTCGAGTGTTTCGTGCCAGCGATGATCGCGATGAGGCACAGTATTGTGTTCAGGAAATCCGTGAGGCCGTGGGGCGCGGTGTTAAAAAACATGAAATCGCTATTTTGTATCGATCCAATGCCCAAAGCCGCGTGATTGAACAGGCGCTTGTGGGAGCGGGTATCCCCTATAAGGTTTACGGAGGATTGCGCTTTTTTGATCGAGCCGAAATTAAACACGCTTTAGCCTATTTGCGTTTGATTGAAAATCCGAAAGATGACACGGCCTTTTTGCGTGTGGTGAATTTTCCGATGCGTGGAATCGGCGCTAAGAGCATTGAAACGTTGCAGCAAAAAGCCATTGAAGCCAGTGAAAGTCTTTATGAGGCCACGCAAAGTCTTGAAGGCGCGGCGGGAACCAAGCTTCGCGCCTTCACGCAGCTTATTGATGCGATGCGCTTTGAGTATTCGTGTTTGCCTCTGCCTGATATGATCGCGGCGGTGACGGATCGCTCAGGACTAAATGATCATTACAAAAAAGACCGTGAAGGGCAGGAGCGCCTTGAAAACTTGGAAGAACTGCAAAATGCGGCTCAGGCCTACCTCAAGGAAGAAGGCATAAGCATTGAAGCGCGCAGCGACGAAGTGGAAGCCGACGGCGCCGATGATGAGATGACTTCATTGGCGGGCTTTTTGTCTCATGCGGCGTTAGAAGCAGGAGATAACCAAGCGCAAAAAGGGGAAGACGCCGTGCAGCTGATGACGGTGCACGCCGCCAAGGGTCTTGAATTTGACATTGTGTTTATTACCGGTGTTGAAGATGGGCTTTTCCCGCACGCAAACAGCGCCAATGACCCCAAGGGACTTGCTGAAGAGCGCCGCTTAATGTACGTGGCTATTACCCGCGCGAGAAAAAATCTGCACTTAAGTTTTGCTCTTTCAAGAATGCTTAGAGGGCAATACATGGATTCCGGTCCCAGTCAATTTATCAATGAAATTGATGAGGAGCATTTACTATTCCTCTACGATCGCAAACGTTCCGTGGCTATCGAAGATGAGGATCAGTCCTTAAGTTGGAATGAGGGCTATTCATCACCTCGTTATGGTCGTTCGGCTGGTTTTCGTTCATCCGCAGGATACGGCGGTCGCTCTGGTTCTTCTTCAGGGTATGGGCGCGCCGGCTCTTACGGGGGTTCCACCGGTTTTGCACGAGCCAAAATGGATCCTGCAGTCAAGAAGATGGTCGCGAAGGCAGAATTCAAAGGGTTTTCCATTGGCAATCGCGTTCGTCACGCCCGTTTCGGAGAAGGTTCTGTAGTGGGCCTGACAGGTTTGGGAGACGATGCGCGCATCCGTGTGCAGTTTGATGATGTCGGAACTAAAGAGCTGCTTTTGTCTCTGGCTAAATTAACTAAACTCTAAATTCTGACAAGACTTGGGGAGGAAAAAATCCTCCCTTTTTCGTTGTTGATCGATTACATATTTTCTGGGAAAAGTCCGACCAATTTTTTGGAGTAATCGGCGTATTTTTTGTGTTGCGATAAAAACGCCTGACTGGATTGCTCCAATTTTTTCTTGTTTAAGTAAATTTTTTAACATAGCCTCTTGCAAACCGAAAAAACCTCTGATAATATACGCAACTCGCAACAGGCACGTAGCTCAGTTGGTTAGAGCATCACCTTGACATGGTGGGGGTCGTTGGTTCGAGTCCAATCGTGCCTACCAAAATTTTTGAAAAAGGAATCTGGATTTCAGGTTCCTTTTTCTGTTTCTAGTCCGCGCTTTCCTAATTTGCCCTTAGTTTCGCATGGTTAGCACTTAAGTCCCATTGGGAGTCATAAGTGTTGGAGCGGACATTCAATAGCCCCAAAATGGTGTGATAAAGGTGGTCGTGTGTGACGGGCTTGTGGCTATTTTCTTCAATCACCCGTGTATCAATGGTGTAGTTTTTCTTAAATGGCTCTGAAAACCACATCACCATCGGTACGATTTTTTGTTCGTCTGGTGCGATGTAGTATGGGGCTCCATGAAGGTATAGACCGTTTTCGCCCAAGCTTTCTCCGTGATCAGATAGGTAGATTAAGGCGGTGTTGATATCCGTTCTATTCTGTAATTTGCGGATCAATTCCGCGACAACACGGTCGGTGTAGCGAATGCTGGAGTCGTAGGCCGCCCGAATGCTCTCCTTTGAGCAGCTCTTAAAGGTTGGATCGGTGCATTCTTTGCCGAATACTTTTTCGGACTCGGTGGAGCGCTTATAGTAAGCGGGGCCATGCGAACCCATCATGTGTAAAAACAGTACGGCGTGGCTTTGAGTGTTTAGGGCATCGAAAGCCTCGTCAATCGAACGGTTGAATACACCGTCCATGCAGGCGCCTGCATGGCAGTAAAGAGGATCCGGAGTGGGTTTGATGACGCGAACACCATCGCACGTTCCTTTGCAGCCGGATTGATTGTCGATCCACGTAACAGAAAAGCCCGCGCGGTATAGCAAAGAAGGCAGTGACTCTTCGGTGAGAATTCTTTTTCTGTCGTAATCCCGACGTCCGACGCGGCTTAACATGCAGGGCAGAGAAACATCAGTGCTGGTGCCGCAAGCCTGAACTTTGGGGATATTGATGATATTGAGTTTTGACAACTCAGGATTGGTCGGTTTTTTGTAGCTTGCCAACTGCCAGTTGGCAGAGCGGGCTGTCTCACCGATCAGAACAACGAACAGGGTCGGCTTATCAGACGTGAAAATAGCTTTCGGGGATGCGTCAACAATCACTTTCTGTGCTTTTTCCGGATTTTGATCTCTAAGCAGGGTGCTGCTTGTCGAGTACACAATGTTGACGGGGGCAAATAAGTACCTCAGGCTTTTATCTCCCCTCATAAGGGCGGAAAAAGGTTGAAGCTGCAGAAAAAGTACAAAGACTCCGCATAAAAGCGTGACAACACATACACCGATTCTTTTCAGTTTGGATTCCGGACGTCTCGAAGAACGAAGTCTATTAATTAGAAACAGTCCGGGTAGAGTAATAAAAATGAAGTTGATGGCCAATGATGGGGACCAGTAACCGCTTGCCTCACGAAAGTCTGTGGCTAAAAAATTTCTGATCATGTCCGGCGTCATGGCAATGCCATAGTAGAGCCAAACGATCAGTGAAGTCGCTCCCAACAGAGTCAGCAAGACCATCAGCCCTTTGAAAATTATCCGCGGCAGCAGTCCGAGCAGGGCAATTACCGTCATTGAAAGGAAATAAACGGCGACACTGACAGCTAAGGCTAGAATAAGTGTCGGTAACAGATGATCTTTATTGACGGATGCGCCATTTAGGATTGAGCTCACGATGGGAGCGTTAAAGCAGACTGTCCAAAAGAGAGCCGTTAAAAATAAAAAATGATTGAAGGCGATTTTGCCAGGTAAGGTGAAAAGGCGCCGCAGAATGTTTGGGCGATCAAAACAAAGTACATAAAGAGCGGCGCAGATTATCCAGTCAATGAGAGCAGTGGCCAGGGTGTGGGAGAGAAAATGCGCGCCTTGTGTGATGCGGGTCAAAGAACAAATGGCTCCGAATAAAAGAACGGCCGCCAGTATTTTTCGGGCCAATTGTGGATACTTGTCTCTTAATGCAAAAAATAGGGCAAAAAGACAAAAACCGGTTCCGGAGTGTCCCGAAGGCCAGCAGTGACCGTCTTGAAAGACCCAAGACCAAGTCGGCTCACGCAAAGCATGCTCTCCGGAAAAATAAGAAACAGACCAAGGACAAAAAACTCCGGTGCTAGCCTTTAACCACCAAACCACTAAAACACAGGCCAGCATGGCGATCAGCACGTAAAGCGAGCGATAAGTCCGAAAAGAATCTGTCGGCAGACCCCTACGATAGGCGATCAGATTTTTCGCTAGAACGTACACTGAAGCCAAAGCAACGGCAACGGGAATGATTTTGCTCGATTTGTATAAAACGGTAAAGAAAAAATTATTTTTCAACGGCCACCCTTGTCCGTCAAAAAATAAACCACTGATGGCTATATCCAAAGACTGGGGTGGGAATAAAATCAAAAGACTCAGGCACCACAGAGGTAAAAAAATCCCGATCCAGAGAGAAAAACTGTTTCTGTTTTCGCTTTGCAAAATATTCATCTCCAAGCAACATTTCAGATGCTTGCAGTATCCATTCCGGATAGCTAAAAGCGCGTCAAAGCGATGTGAAAGAAGTGTCAAAATACTTGATGGGTATCAAGATTGAGCGGTTTGAAATTGAAAGTCGTACGTCTAACGTGCAGACTGTATTGAGAATCGAAATCGTATGGAAGGGGTTGAGATGAACCCGATTGTTTTAGTAGTTGATGACAATACGGATATCCTTTGTAATGTTCGTGACTACCTTGAGATGAACGACATGTCGGTCGAAACGGCGGTCAATGGTAGGCAGGCTTTGGATAGGATGAGCCAAAAATCCTACGCCGTCTGTGTTCTTGATATTGGGTTGCCGGACATAGACGGCTTGTCTGTTTGTAAAACGTTGCGTGCGAACGGTGATAAAACACCGATCTTGATGTTAACGGCGCGTGACAGTATTGATGATCGGGTAAATGGTCTTGGAGTTGGAGCCGATGATTACCTGATTAAGCCTTTTTCGTTGCGTGAATTGAATGCCCGGGTTCAGGCGCTTATTCGCCGTGCCTATGGTGATAACACGATGAAACTTAAAGTCGGAGATCTGGTTTTTGATCTCTCAACAACACAAGTCTGCCGTGGTGGTAAACCGATTAAATTGAATCCGACCGGTTTAACCATCTTGAAAGAACTGATGCTAAGAAGCCCGGCTATCGTGAGCCGAAACCGCCTTGAAGCTCAAGTTTGGGGTGGGGGCGCGCCGGACTCAGATAGCTTGAGAGCCAACATCTATCTCCTACGCCAAGCAATTGACAAAGCCTATGATAAAAAATTGATTCACACGCATCCGGGCTTAGGTTGGTCCATTAATGAATGAGGCGCAAAATGCATAAATCGTTCGGGTTGGCACAGCGAATTTTCTTGGGATTTGCCCTTCAGCTTTTATTAATTGTGGGAATCTATTCGGTGGCGATGATGCAGTCGACCGAATTCATGGAAAATAATCTCGTGAGTGAAATGCTTCGCGAAGAGCTTGAAATGAGTGTGCAGGAGCTCAATTCCCACGAAGAGTTGCAATTGCCGCCGTCGATGAAAATATTCAGCGATGACCCACGGCTTGATCCCATCCCGGCAGCCTTCGCCCATGTCCCGGAAGGTTTTACGGAATTTGTCAATGACGAGTCTTCATTCGTTTATAGGCTGCAGCTCGGTCAGTATTCTTACATACTGATGCGAGATCAGTATGACTTCGAACGAAGTGAACAGATTTATAACGTTGTCATTTTAATATGCAGTACGTTGGTTTTAACCTTAGGGTCGTTTTTCGCTTGGTGGTGGGTGAGCCGTCGTGTGATCAAACCGGTACATGATCTGTCCGCGCAAGTGCGAACAATTGCGGCAACTCGTACATATCACCCGCTGCAAGCGGATTTTGCCGATGACGAAGTCGGGGAACTTGCCCGAATTTGTGATAATGCTTTAAAACGATTTCACGAAGCGCTGTTACGGGAACGACTTTTTACCGCAGATATCAGTCACGAGCTTCGCACACCGCTGACGATTATCCAAACCAGTGCAGAATTACTGCATATGAAGGGCGCCAACGTCGGTGAAGCAAAGCGCGATGAGTTATTAAAAAGAATTTTGGGATCTTGCCAGTCGCTTCAAGATCTCTTGAATATTTTCTTAAATCTTGCCCGTAACACCTCTTTCGAGATTCAGGAAAGTGATACGGTTCACGATACGTTAAATTCGATAGTCGAGTACTACCGCCCTAATGCAAAAGCCAAAGGGTTGGAATTGACTTTTGAAGTCAACGACAATTGCCCGGGATTTTATTCGCCGGTTGTGATCGGTGCCCTAGCCGGCAATTTAATTAAGAACGCCATTTTGTATACCTCAGAAGGGTGCGTGAAGGTGACGGAAACGGCCACAGGGTTTGAGGTGCAGGATACGGGCCCCGGCATCGATTCTGAAAATAAAGATCGTATCTTCAGTCCGCATACACGGGCAACCGATCAGCAGCAAGGTAGCGGCATGGGCTTATCCATTGTTAAGCGGTTGTGTGACCGCTTTGGCTGGACGGTTGAGTTAATGTCCCTCAGGTCACAAGGGTCGTGCTTCAAAATCGTGCTCTTGACCGGAAAGCAGGTGGAACGAGTCGATCAGGGTCGTTAACCGATGAGATGCCTTCGCATTAAAACGGTCAGTAGCAGAAGTGAAAGAAGCGCGAAAATGGCTCCGGCGGCAAAAGTGTAAGCCGGGCTATACAGTTCCCAAAGAAAGCCCGCAAGAAGTCCGGCCATTAAAGTTGCCAAGCCGGACAGAAAGTTAAAAACACCGAAGGCGGTCGCTTTGAATGCGCCCGGAGCAAGCTTAGCGACCATCATGGAGAAAATACCTTGTGATGCGCCCAAGTGTAATCCAAAAAGCGCGACGCCGACGGCAACCGCATAAGGTGTTTGCCACAGCGCGAAGACACAGTCTGAGGCGATCAGAAAGAGAAGACCTAAAGCCAGAAGTTTTGACGACGGGATGCGATCGGCCAGTTTGCCCAGTGGATAGCTCGAGGCGGCAAACACAAGATTGCTTCCGACCAATATGAGCGGAACGAGAGCCGCGGGTACACCACTATCAGCCGCTCTTAAAATCATAAAAGCGTTTGAAAAGCGAGCCAGGGAAAAAACGACTCCTATGACTAATAAGCACTTAAAAGCTAAGGAAGTCTGTAGAAAAAAGGCTTTAAATTTGAGTGGTTCTTTAACGTATTGCTTTTCTGTTTCAACGTTTTCTACACCGAACAGAATGAGCGCTAGGCAACAGAGTCCCGGAATTAAGGCAAGCCAGAAAACGGTTCGGTAATTTTCCGTGAAAAACATCAAAAGGATTGTAGCCAGAGCGGGACCGATAAAAGCACCGGCAGCATCCAAGGATTGACGTAGCCCGTAAGCTGCGCCTCTGACAGATTCCGCAGTGACTTCGGCCACTATAGCGTCTCGCGGCGCACCACGTATGCCTTTGCCGATTCGGTCAAAAAATCGTGCCGCAAATACGACTGGCATACAAGTCGCCAGTGCGAAGAAAGGCTTTGAGAGAACTCCCAAGGCGTAACCGGTAAATACCAACCATTTTTTCTTACCAAACGTGTCAGCAATGACACCGGAAAAAACTTTACTGATCAACGCCGCAGATTCACCGACCCCCTCGGTCAGACCGATCCATACGGCACTGGCTCCCAGTGTCGTGGACATAAAAAGCGGCAAAAGCGCATGGATCATTTCAGAAGAAATATCCATAAGCAGACTGACAAAGCCCAAAACCCAAACGGTTCGAGGAATGCCAGAGTCGGACTGTTTATTCAAACGGAAACGATGAAAAATAAACATCTTGATAACGCACTCCTTCTTGGATTGTAGCGCTGATCAACATATTGATTTAGTTGAAAAATGCGTCGAAATAATGAAGGCAAGGTTTCTGAAAATGGCGTAGCTGATGGAAGCGATGAGCCACATGAATAACCAGTCCTCGGTGGCGATGAACCAAAGATGGCTTTGAAGCATGTCACCATTAATAAGTAGGCTCAGCACGACAAGAACGAGACTTGCAATGAAGTATTGAATAGACTTCTTTGGCCGTGTATCCCAAAAGAAAAAGAATAAAACAATCGGGAGGTAGATGGCATTGACGCCAAAACCGATCCATTTTGCCAATAATCCAACACTCATGGCAAGTAGCGCATAAATGGATCGAAATGTATCCGTGCAATTAACCTGAACAAAAGGAATGTCGCGTTCAGCATTGACAGAACACCAACAGGAAGCGCAGATATCAGCAAAAGCCAAAAGAAAGCCTGCCCACAAAATAACGCTGTCAATGCTTTCCGAAAAGAGGAAAATATTGTCGCAGTCGTCTATCCAATAACAGGCCATCCACAAAAAGAACGGGATCACCGTGAAACGCCAAAAAGGCCAATTTCCCCGGAAAAAAATAGGGAAGTTTTGAATAACAAAAGACATTAGGGATTGTTGCATCTTCTGACCTCTAGCCATCATTTTTATGCAAGCCATTATTTAACGGGTCAGGTAAAAATCGCGTTAAAAAGTCAGGAAATAATTGTTACGCAATGTTCTTCAAGGCTAGACCTCTTAATAGAAAATATAGTGAGGCGCTTTCAATAAGAGATCTAAAAGAACATGGCAACTAATTGAATTTAAGTGTTTTTTATCGTAAAAACCGGCGAGAAAGTTTCAGGTCCTTTTTGTTGCTCGGTACAGTTACTAGGGCTATTAACTTTGACACTAATGCTGTTTCTTAATCTTCAGTAAAAGCCTCTTGTCTTGTTTTTTGCCACTTTGGCAAAAGCGTGACGGCCAACAGAGCAAAAGCCATGATGAGTAAGAGAGCGGAAATGGGACTCGTGAAAAATACTGTCGCGTCTCCTCTGGAAAGAAGCATTGCGCGGCGTAAATTCTCTTCCATCATTGGTCCCAAAACAAAACCCAGGATCAACGGCGCGGGTTCACAGCGAAGCTGATAGAAGATATATCCCAACAGGGAAAAAGCGGCCATGAGCACGATGTCGTAGTTGTTGTAGTTGATGGAATAGACACCCACCGCGCAGATAGCCAAAATGGCAGGGAAAAGGAAGCGGTAGGGGACTTTTAAAATCTGTACCCAAAGGCCGGCCAAAGGCAAATTTAAAATCACTAAAAAAAGGTTGCCGATCCACATGGAGACAATCAGCCCCCAGAAAAGGTCGGGATTGGTGTGGATGACTTGGGGGCCCGGGGTGATGTTTTGAATGATAAGAGCTCCCATCAAGAGTGCCATCACGGCGTTGGATGGAATGCCCAAAGTGAGCATCGGGATGAAGCTGGTTTGAGCGCCCGCGTTGTTGGCGGCCTCAGGGCCGGCAACGGCCCGGATGTTGCCTTCGCCGACCGGTGTTTCGTTTTCAATTTTTATTCGTTTTTCTAGTGTGTAGGAGGCAAACGAAGAGAGCATGGCTCCGCCCCCCGGGAGCAATCCCATGATGCTGCCTAAAAAGGTGCCTCGCGCAATGGCTCCTTGACTTTGAGTAAAGTCCTTTTTCTGCGGCCACGGAGACTTAACCGCAATGGTGCTGTAAGAGCCAGATCCGACAATCGCCTGGAGGTTTTTAAGGATTTCTGCGACGCCGTAAAAGCCCATGGAAATGACGGCAAAATCGATGCCGTCTTGAAGCGTGAGGGTCTCGAGCGTAAAACGCAATTCACCCGTATTGATGTCCGTGCCGACCAATCCGAGCAACAGTCCGACAATGACCATGGCGATTGCTTTTAAAATGTCGCCGTTTGAAAGGGCAACGGCTCCGACAAGCCCCAAGACCATCAGACTGAAATACTCAGTGGCGCCGAAGTAAAGAGCCACTTCAGATAAAACGGGGCTGGCAAGGGCGATTAAAAGTGTGGCCACGGTGCCTGCGATGAAGCTTGCGACAGCGGCAATCCCTAAAGCACTGCCGGCGTGGCCTTTACGGGCGAGCTTATAGCCGTCAATACAGGTGACAAGCGAAGCCGCTTCGCCCGGTATGTTCATCAAAATGGCCGTGGTTGATCCTCCGTATTGGCTGCCGTAGTAGATGCCGGCAAGCATGATGACGGCCGCGGTCGGATCAAGCGCATAGGTTAGCGGAAGTAAAAGCGCGAGTGTGGCAACCGGTCCTAATCCCGGCAATACTCCTACGAGTGTCCCGATCAATACGCCCACGAAACAATAGCCGATATTGGCAATGGTGAGTGCGCTTTGAAAGCCTAAGGCAAGATTGGTAAAGAGATCGGTCATGATCACTCCCACGCTGGCAATAGGTTGATTTCAAGACCGATTGCACCGACAAAAACAGCCGTTACCAGAAGGTCAACAACGACAGTCAGAATCAGCGCCTCACGAATGCTTCTTTGCTCGGAAGCAAATGAAGAAATAAAAACCAAAACGGATAGGGCAATCCAAAGCCCCGCGGGTTCAAGCAAAAAGGCAAAGGCTAGAAGAGCTATGCCAATTAAAAAGACTTTTTTCAGAGCAAAGCGATAAATGATTTCATGAGACTTTTTTTCAGAAAAAGTTCCTCGGATACTGATCACTAAGCCGATAAAAATGAGGCAATAACCTAAAAGGCGGGGGAAGTAACCGGACGCCATGCGGGCGGCCTCTCCCATGGGTAAATGGTTTGAACCCAATACGAAAGCCAGGCCAATAGCGGCAAAAAAAAGTCCACCCACTGTGTCGCGGGCCAATCGAGCATGAAGCATGAATAGTTAGATTTTCAACGCACTGAGAAACGAGCGATATTTTACCTGTTCGTTTTGAATCCATTCGTTAAATTCTTGCGGCCCCAAAAGCTTCGCTCCCCCCGATAGTCTTTCAAACGTATGCATAGTTTCGTTTGACTCAAGAGTTAAACAAATTTCTTTAAATAGGTTTTCTCGGATTTCGGTTGGCGTCCCTTTCGGAGCCATTAGGCCAAACCAAGTGGATATATCGCAGTCAATACCTAAAGAAGAAAGCGTGGGGGCTGGAATCCGTTTATCCGCCGTGCGGCTTGTTTGCGCAAGCACCCTGACTCGACCGTCTTCAATAGCGGAGCGAGCGCTTGCGAAATTATCAAACATGATGTCTGTTTCTGCCGACAGCAATGAAAGCTGCGCGGCCATGGCGCCGGCATAGGGCACATGAACGGTCTTAAGACCTCTGGTGTTTAATAGGGCATTGGCAATATGACCCGCCGATCCTGTACCGCCGGAGGCGCAATTGAGCTGATTGGGATGCTTTTTGACAAAATCGATAAAGTCTTCGGCTGAATTAATCCCCCGCTTTTTCATGGTTGCCGGGGTCATGATCAGGACATTGGGGGTATCGCTTAAAAGGCAAACCGTCTCAAAATCTTGAGGCCTATAGGGCAAGTCATTAAACATCAGCGGATTAACCACCAGTGTGGCCAGTGCCCCGACAACAAGCGACTGTCCGTTGGGTTGGGCATTTTTAACTTCCAACATGCCACGGGCGCCGGCGGCTCCCGGACGGTTTTCAACAATGATCCGACCTAATTTTGTTTTGAGTTTATCGGCTAGGAGCCTAGAGCAGGCGTCAAGAGGGCCTCCCGCAGGATAAGGTACAACAATCCTCATCTGCTTAGGTTTTGCCCAAGCAGGTAAGGCGGCAGCAGCTAGTGTCAGAGCAAATGAACGTCGACTGAGCATCTTTAAAAAGGATTTAATTAACGAAGTTTATCCCATTTGAAAACGAAGTTTTTCAATTATGGACTGTTAATGCTCGAAACTTTGTGTTTTAATTCTTCGTGTGATTAACGAGCTTATAAGCGATGTCGTCTTTTGCTGAATTTTTCTCCACTTCTGCCGGTATGTTACTCAGGCGCTGGGAATTAGCCCAGATGGATGCTCTTTTGGCAGAGTGCGCGGGCGAGACGGCACTTCAGCTCGGGGCACCCTACGGCAGCTTATTGAGAAATGCTTCCCATGACAGCAGGCTTTTAGGAGCGAGAAACTTTATGCAAACTTCGCAAGCCTGTGCCAATGTTCGTTTGGATTTTGACTCGTTGCCTTTTAGAGAGTCCACTTTTGACTTAGTGGTTAGCGTTCACGCGTTGGAGTGGTCTAAAAATCCCTCGCAATTTTTTAGCGAAGTTTTCCGCGTGCTTGCGCCGGAAGGCCGATTGATTGTGCTTTGCATAAATCCATGGGGTCCCTGGTGGGTGAGAAAGAAGGAAAAGCTTTTTGAGTGTCCGACCGAGACGTCGTTTTCTCCCTTAAGCGTCACCCAGGTTAAATCATTTTGTGAGCGCTACGGCGTTGTGGATCGAGGCCGTTTTGGTGTTTATTGCCCATCGTTAAGTGACAATCCTCAGCATTTGGCACGGTGGGGGTGGTGTGAGAAAGCTGGAGATCGTTGGTGGCCTGCGCTAGCCAATGTCTTCATGTTAAGTTGTGTGAAAAAAGTCGAGAAACCTGGTTTGTTTGGAAAATTGATCCCGGAAGGTGGTCTTTTGAAAAAGAATTGGGCTGGTCAAACCATCGCAACGCGAAACCAGACCAAAAATTTTTAATGCCATTGATTTTTTCACGTAAAATTACGTGAAAAAATCAATCTATGTAATCATGCTCATTAATCGTAATCTTTATCTTCAGCGTTTGGTTTCTCGAATGCATAACGGCATGGTGAAAGTCATCACCGGTATTCGTCGGAGCGGAAAGTCATTTTTGCTTTTTGAAATTTTTAGACAATACCTTTTAGATCATGGTGTTAGTGCCGATCATATTTTAGGTCTTCAACTGGATCGTTTTGAAAATCGTCGTTACCGAGATCCGGAAGAATTGCTTGCTTTTATGAATGCTCAAATTGTTGATGATGGTCGGTATTACATTCTGCTTGATGAAGTTCAGATGTTGGAACATTTCTCGGAAGTTTTGAATTCATTCTTGTATAGAAAAAACGTTGATTTATACGTGACAGGAAGCAATTCAAAATTTCTATCTACCGATGTTTTAACGGAATTTAGGGGGAGGGGAGACGAAGTTCATATTTTCCCACTCTCATTTTCTGAGTTTATGCAGGTTTACCGTGGTGAGTCCGCTGATGCTTGGTTGGAATACGCGACTTATGGAGGATTGCCTCAAGTCGTTTTGATGTCTGAATATGAACAAAAATCGGGATTTCTCAAGCGGCTTTTTGAAGAAACTTATATTAAAGACATTATTGAACGCAATGGAATTTTAAAGACTCAGGAAATAGAGGATGTGGTTAACATCGTGGCTTCATCTATAGGATCGCTCACCAATCCTACAAAAATAGCGGACACTTTTAAAAGCAAACTTAAATCATCGATTAGCCCGAACACGGTTCGTTCTTATATTAAGTGCCTTAAAGAGGCTTTTTTGATTAGCGAGGCTCAGCGTTTTGATGTCAAGGGCAGAAGGTATATTGGCTCGCCGACGAAGTTGTACTTTGAGGATGTTGGCCTTAGAAATGCTCGGTTGAATTTCCGACAAATGGAAGAAACGCATTTGATGGAAAACATCATCTATAACGAGCTGAGAATGTGGGGATATTCTGTGGATGTTGGTTCAGTAAATAAAAGACAAATGCTCGAAGGGAGGAACTTAAGTCATCAGCTTGAGGTTGATTTCGTGGCGAATTTGGGCAATCGACGGTGTTACATCCAATCGGTATTGAGTTTGCCCGATCAGCGCAAACGTGATCAGGAAAAGGCTTCGTTATTGGCTATTAAGGATGCGTTTAGAAAAATTATCATCATCAAGGACGGACTTGAACAAGGCTATGATGAGGACGGTATTCTGTACATCAATTTAAAAAAGTTTTTGTTGAATCCTGAAGCTCTTTTAGAATAGAGATTGATTTATTTGCGTAAATTTACGCAAATAAATCAAAGTGCTAAAAATGAATAAAAATCGAAAATTACAAATTTGGACAGACGGCGCTTGTAAAGGCAACCCTGGCCCCGGTGGTTGGGGAGCCTACCTCGTATGGGGAGAAAAAGCGTTGGAACTTTGCGGCGGAGAAGTTGAGACAACCAACAATCAAATGGAATTGACAGCGGTTATTGAAGCTCTTTCGGCCATTAAGCGTCCTGTGCCCATGGTGGTGAGTCTGGATAGCCAATACGTGAAAAACGGAATTTTGGAATGGATGCCCCAATGGAAAAAGCGTGGTTGGAAAACGGCGGCCGGTAAACCGGTGAAAAATATTGAGCTGTGGCAAAAGCTTGATCAATTGGTGAGCACTCACAACATTGAGTGGAAATGGGTCAAGGGACACGCGGGAGAACCCGGCAATGAAAAGGCCGATGAACTCGCCAATCGCGGTGTTCCTAAAAAAGCGTGAAGGATAGAAAACAAATGGCAAAAACTTACAACCGTCAGGTTGCGTTGGATACCGAAACGACCGGTATGGAAATTGAAGCGGGAAACCGTTTGATTTCTATTGGCTGCGTGGAGATTGTGGGGCGCTCGATCACAAAGCGCACGTTCTACAAACTCATTAATCCAGAGCGTGAAGTTGAGGAAGGCGCCGCAAAGGTTCACGGCTATACGTGGGACAAGTTAAAGGGCAAGCCGCTTTTTGTCGACATCGTGGACGATTTCCTTGCTTTCATCAAAGGCAGTCAGCTGATCATTCACAATGCGGCTTTTGACGTGGCGTATCTCAACATGGAATTGGAACGTCTGGGTAAAGGGCGGGTGACGGATTACTGCGAAAGCGTTCTCGATACTTTGCCGTTGGCCAAGTCGCTTCGTCCGGGGCAGCGCGTGAGTTTGGATGCTCTGTGTTCAGCCTATGGCATCAATAACACAGATCGTACGTTGCACGGCGCCTTAATTGACGCGAAACTGTTGGCTCAGGTGTATTTGGCCATGACTCGCGGTCAGGAGTCACTTGATATCACATCGGTGGATATGAAAAGTCTTCCGCCGATGCCGGATGTGACTAAGCTTCGGGTGGTCAAAGCCAGCGCTGAGGAGGAAGCTCTTCACGCGGAAACGCTTAAAGCGATTGAAAAAGAAAGTAAGGGTAATTTGGTTTGGAAGACCGAAGAGACCCCTGTTGCTTGACTTCCGACATATCTATTAGAGAGTTACAAAATGTCACTTTAGGGCCGTAGTGGCCCTAATGTGCTTTCAGGTTGCATTCGGTAACATTGATTTGTTAAATCATTGAGAGTTTTGCGAATAATGCAGTTAAAAACCGTTTTTGTTATTTCAGTTATGGCGGCCGCGGTGCTTGCCGGATGCGGTGATAAAAAAGCATCGGTTGAGCGTGCCCCCATTGAAGTGGCGACCATGACGGCAACGCCCACGACGGCGTTTCGTTGGGTGGATACTTTCGGGCAAACGGAAGGTGCAGAAGAAGTTGAGGTGCGTGCTCAGGTTTCCGGAGTCTTGCGTAAGCTCAATTTCAGAGAAGGCGAACGAGTCAAGGCCGGGCAAACGCTTTTTGAAATTGAAAAAGATCCCTATGAGGCCCAATTAAGACAGGCTCGAGCTCAAACACAACAAGCAAAAACGCAATTGATTAAAGCTCGTCGAGATGCCAAACGAGCTTCAGAACTCATCAAAGTCAACGCCGTGAGCCGTCAGGAGTATGACGATGCGCAAAGTGCACTCGCGGTGGCTAAAAGCGCCTTAGCCTTAGCCCAGGCTCAGGAGCAGAATGCGGAAATTGATCTTTCCCATGCAATGGTTCCCGCGCCGGTTGACGGCATTGCCGGTAAAAGTGAAGTCAATATCGGTTCATTGATTTCAGCCGGTACAACACTTTTAACGTCTATCACACAACCCGATACGCTACGCGTTTCGTTTGCAATCGGTGATAAGTCGCTTGCCGGAGCAACACTGACCAAAGATAATCTGGTTCGAGTCTTTTTGCCCGACTCCAAAGAATTTTTACCGGCTAAGTTGGATTTCATCAGTCAACAAGTCGATGCAAATCGCGGCACGCTGAGACTGCGTGCGGTTTTGCCTCCCACGGATAAATTCCTTCCCGGCCAGTATGTTCAAGTTCGGCTTATGATGGGTGAGTATCAAAATGCCTATCTTGTGCCGCAGGGTATTGTGCGTCAGAAATCCGACGGCACTTATTCGGTCTACGTGATGGAAGAAGGCGTGGCGCGCGAGCGGGGTGTTTTACTTGGAAACTGGGAAGGCAAAGACTGGATTGTCACTGGTGGCTTAAAGCCGGGCGATAAAGTGATTACCAATCAGATTCTGCGGCTTAGAGAAGGAATCAAAGTGAAGGAGAAAAACGTTTCCGAGCCTCAGAACGCCGCCACCGGGGACACCAAGCAGTAGCCGGAGGACAAGATGCTGTCGCAATTTTGTATCCGCCGTCCGATTTTTGCATCCGTGATGTCCATATTGATTGTGCTCGCAGGCTTGGTTTGCGCGCGCATTTTGCCTCTGTCTCAATATCCGGACATTTCTCCTCCAAGTGTATCCATTTCAACAAGCTACGAAGGGGCAGACGCTCAGACGCTTGCTCGTACCATTGCCGCTCCAATTGAAGATCAGCTCTCGGGTATTGAGGGACTGCAGTATTACACCACTTCTTTGCGCTCTAACGGTGATGTGCGCATTTCCTGTACGTTTGAAGTCGGCATTGATCCGAATGACGCCATGCTTGAAATCAATAACCGTGTGCGTACAGCCGAAAGACGGCTACCCGAGACGGTTCGTCAAAACGGCGTGACGGTGAGAAAGCGCTCCGAAGAAACCCTTTTGATGATGGCGTTAACATCGCCCGATGGGTCGATGAATCCAACGCAAATGGCTGACTATGCGACGCTTAACATTGTCGATGACTTAAAGCGTATTCCGGGCGTGGGCGACGTAAGTATCTTCGGTAACGTTCAAGGGGCCATGCGTATTTGGCTCAATCCCGACAAAATGGCTCTGTTGGGTGTGACGGTGGGCGACGTTGAAAATGCCGTTGATATTCAAAACCAACAGTATGCGGCCGGCCGCGTGGGCGCAGCGCCGACGGCTCCCGATCAGCAGCTTTTTTACACGGTGACCACCGAAGGTCAGCTTTTAACTGAAGAGGAATTCGGAAACATTACGATTCGCTCCGATGGTCCCGATGGCATTATTCGCTTAAAGGATATCGCTCGGGTTGAAGTCGGTAAACGCAGCTACGATTCCTACAACCTTTTAAACAGTGCGCCGGCTATTACCGTGGCTGTGTACCTGCAAACGGGTGCCAACGCCATGAGTACGGCTGAGCTTGTGAAAGAGCGCGTGGCAGAACTGGCTCAGCACTATCCAAAAGGCCGCATTACCCACACCATCACGGACGATACGACGATCTTTGTGTCTGCCTCATTGCACGAGGTGGCAAAGACATTGGTTGAAGCCGGTCTTTTGGTGCTCCTTGTCGTTTACCTTTTCTTGCAAAGCTGGCGCGCAACCCTCATTCCGATGATCGCGGTCCCTGTCTCTTTGATTGGGACGATGGTGGGATTGTGGGCGTTTGATTTTTCACTCAATACGCTTACGCTTTTTGCCATGACGCTAGCCATTGGTATTGTGGTCGACGATGCCATTGTGGTGCTAGAAAACGTCGAGCGCATCATGGTCTCTGAGGGGGTCTCAGCGCGGGTGGCTGCCAAACGGGCTATGAAGGAAGTGGCCGCTGCCCTGGTGGCTATTGTGTTAGTGCTCTCGGCAGTGTTTGTGCCGGTTGCGTTTTTGGGCGGCATGGCCGGTGAACTTTATCGTCAGTTTGCTGTGACGATCACGATTTCCGTCGCCCTTTCAGGCTTTGTGGCCTTGACGCTCACACCTGCGCTTTGTGCCATTTTGCTTAAACCCCGAACCAAAGATCCGGCGAAATTCTTCCAACGCTTTAATTTGGGCTTGGGACGCTTTACGAAGTTATTCCAACGCCTGGTGGGTTTGGCTCTTCATCATCGAGTGGCAAGCGGCGTGTTGCTTTTAGCGGTCATGGCGGCCTGCTGGCAGATGGTTCAGATTACACCGACCTCTTTTGTGCCCAGAGAAGACCAAGGGGTTGTTCGTTTGAGTCTTTCGTTACCGGAAGGTGCTTCACAAACCCGTACCGAGCGAGTTTCCGATGAACTGCAAAAGAAAATGGGTCAAATCGAGGGGGTGGAATCCGTTTTGACCCTGACGGGCTTTGATACGGTTGCCAATGACACACGACAAAACGCCGCCACTTTTGTGCTGAAGCTTAAGCTTTGGGATGAGCGTAAGAATACGGCCAATGACGTTGTTCAAATTCTCACGAAGATGGCCGAAGACATTACCGAGGGCAGAGCCACGGCTTCAACCCCGGCGCCAATCAGAGGTCTGGGGTCTTCGGGCGGTTTCTCAGGATTTTTGCAATCTCGAGAAAGCGATGATCCGGTTCAGTTGCAGCAAGTGGCCGATAACTTTATTGATGAGTTGAGCCGTTCGCCCCTTTTAACCGGTGTTCGTCACACGGCCATGGCCGAATCGCCCATGTTATTGGTCAATGTTGACGAAGCAAAGGCCTTGGCCATGGGCGTATCTATTTCAGACATCTACGATACGCTCTCAGCCTTTATGGGCAGTACCTATATCAATGACTTCACGCGTAACGGCAAAATTAATCGCGTAATTATGCAAGCGGACACCGACTACCGTATGAAGCCTGAGGATTTGGGGCGCTCATGGGTAAGAAACAACGTCGGTGAAATGATTCCGATGTCTACATTGGTGTCTTGGGAGAGAACATCAGGTGCTGAGACCATGTCGCGCATGAATGGCTATCTTGCTGCGCGCTTTATGGGTGAGGCGGTTCACGGGGTGAGTTCCGGTGAAGCCATCGCGGAAGTGGAACGCATCGGAGATGAAATGCTCCCGGAAGGTTACGCTATCGGTTGGACCGGTCAAGCCTTCCAGGAAAAGCGTTTAGGAGCTTCAGCTTCCACAGCTTTCATTTTCGGCATTATTGTGGTGTTTCTCATTTTGGCTGCTCAGTATGAGCGTTGGTCGTTGCCGATCGCCGTTGTGCTCGCGGTGCCATTTGCCGCGTTGGGGGCGTTGCTCGCAACTTATTGCCGGGGACTCTCGAACGATATTTACTTCCAAATCGGTTTATTGGTATTAGTGGGCCTATCGGCCAAGAATGCCATTTTGATTGTGGAATTTGCCGCCCAGAAGTTAGAGCAGGGTAAGAGTGTCTTTGATGCGGCTCTTGAGGCAGCCTCTTTACGGTTGCGTCCGATTTTGATGACCTCTTTTGCTTTCATTCTTGGTGTGGTGCCTCTGGCTTTGGCTACCGGTCCCGGTGCGGCTGCTCGCCAATCCATGGGTACCGGTGTGTTAGGCGGAATGTTGGTTGCCACATTTATCGCCATTATCTTTGTGCCGGTCTACTTTACTTGGTTCGTCTCTAAGAATCCGGTACGGCGAGATGATGACGATGAGGATGAACGTGCTTCACCTTTCTTGAGTCATCCGGAAAAGCCGGAAGAACCAAGCGACGGTAAATAAAGAGAGTAAAGAGGCCCGTGCGAGTGTACGGGCCTTCTCTTAGGAAAATTCTATTTCAGAGGCTTCTCGGTCGACAGACTTGTTTTTTTCAGAAATTAACAAAGCTTCAAAACTATAACCAAATGGTTCGCTAAAAAAGCGCCAAGTAGTGTGTTAAAAAATTGCCAAATAGTTCGATGAAAAATCGTCAAATAGTTCGTTGATTCTGAATGAATTGCAATAATGTTATTCCAATATGTATTAAATCATGTATTAGATCATGTAGATGGTGTATTGGTTGTCCCCATTGGATGCCTGAAAGATTAAAAAATCGTCGGTTTTGTCAAAGTACGTTATCTCTTTTGTTTTCAGTATTAAACCGTTAATCAAAAAGCCGCCGACAATGCTTTGAATTTTGTTTGTCGGCGGCATTACTTGTCAATGGGAAATATCCTTCCAAGAGCGCTCATCAAACATTGAGCCTTCAACTTTCCAGAACTTCTCCTCGCGGTACTGATTGGCGGTCAGCCCATCAGGGACAAACGTATAACGAGTCGCTTTGTTGACGCGAATGTTTTGGTTATTGAGCGATGCAAAGATAAATTTCATCGTATCCACAATCCCGACGTAATCATCACTAATTTGCAGCGGAGCATTGGCGTTTGCTTTTTGCGGTTTAATCAGTAAGAGCGAGCTTGGACGGCCCACAGAGCCCTTTCGGTTAACGGCGGATAACTCCGGCACGAAGCCAGAGCTATGGTCCGATACCACCACAATTGTGGTGTTATCAAAGATTTTTTCTTTTCTCATCCAATCAAACCAATCACCCAAGGCTTGGAGGGAACAAGTTTCTGCCGCCATTTGCCCAATCGGAATTCCATCCGGACGCGTTCCGGGGGTTTCGTAAGGCAAGAGTTTGCAGCTACCCGGTTCAGAAAACCACGGGTAGTGACTTAATTCCGAATCGATGAACTTGAACGTATTTTTTTGCGCACGGATGTTGGATACCGAGGGCAGGAGCTTGAATAACGCCAGATCACGGTAGGTGTTGTAAACCAAAGCGGCAGTACTTTCACCCATCAGACGTTCAATCCAACGGCCGTCCTTGTAGATCATGTTTTTAAGTCCCCAAGGAACGGCATTAAAGAAACTCACAGCAATCAAGAAACTGTCGCTGTTGCCGCGGTCAATTTTGAGATTGTTTTCGGCCGCATAACGGCGAATGTAGCTGTCGCCGATGTTGCGGATTAATAATGGCTGATGGCTTGTGTATTTGGCCAAGCGGTTTCTTTCCGTCCAGTTTCTTTCGTAAAGCGAGACATCAAAAGACGGTCCGAAACGATTAAGTGTATTGGCAAAGCCACGATTGACTTTTTCAGCCAGTGTCAGGTTTTCGTCCTTATTTAATTCCCAAGGGGTACAAGCTTCTTCACAAATAATGGACGGAAGGCTCGAAATAGTGGAAGGACCGGTTGCCAACGCTTCGCGATACCAAGTAAAGCCTTTGTATCGGTTTTTTAATGCTGGTGTTTCTTGCATGATGCGATCTAAGTGACGTCCCGCGAAAGCATCAAGCATCACGACAACCACATTTTGCCCTTCTTTGCTAAAACCGAACAGTCGATCATTATAGTCCGGTAAATCGACTGTTTGTGTGTTTTCGGCGTCTCGAGACCAGGCTTCCTGTGTGGACCAGAGAATAAAGACAGAATTAAAGAGACTGCCCGCAATGCACAGTATCAAAATATTTTTAATCCAGACGACTTTATTGCTGCGGATAAGCCAAACGAAAACAATGGAAAATAAAGTGATCACCACGACATCAACCACAACGTTGACATTGCGGAAAAGGGGCTCTGGGTTGGCGATGATAAACGCATTGATCGTTCCGACGTTCAAAGGCAGCAGGAACGCATAGACGGTCATTAAAAGCGAAATGAACGCAAAGGTGTAGCCAGCGAAATCCGCGTAACGGGTCAATTCAAAAAGCTTAGTCAGGCACCAGAAAATGACGCCTGCGACGCACACACAGGCTAAAAGCATGGCGAGCACTTCTTCAATACGCGAGAAGCCTTCCGGAGCCGTGCTGAAAGCTTGAATCGGCAGATAAAACGCTAAAAGAATAACAAGCCAGATAGCACCCGGTGTTAAGAGCGCAGCGGGCTTGGACTCACTCGGATAGAGCAGATTCTTTAAGCCAAACTTGAAATTAGTAAGCGTGAGCGAAATGATCAGGAACGCAAAAGAGGCGCTCAGAGCAAAGTAGCGTCGATTTAAGCCGAGACAGCTCCATTTGTACCAAGTGTTGAGTTCATAGTACAAAAGCAATGCAATGAGAATCAGGGCAATGGGGTGCTTCCACATGCGCAGTCTGACGCATTCGATAACGGCGCATGCTGCGAGCAAAAGAAAAGCGTAGTCAGAATAGGCACTTAAAGAAAGCTTGAGACCATCGCTAAACCAAGTGATCTGATTACTGCTTAAAACGGCCAGAGCGACAGCCAAGCCCCAGAGGTAGACAAGATAACCGTTTACGATAGAGGGGCTGCTTTGAAAGGTTGTGCCGCTATCGGTGAAGGCAAAAATCTTAAGCCAAGTGCTTTTAATAAGAAGACCCAACCCACGAAGTTTGTTGGCAAAGTGGCGCACCAGGTCATAAACAATATTCTTGCCAAGCGAGAAGATATTGTTGAAGGTCCAGTAAAGCACCAGGCCTGAGGCGGCGTTATATAAAAGCACCAAAAAGAGCGCGGCCATGCCGTAGAGTTGGTACTTGTCACGCTTGGAGAGATTTTTGGTGTAAATCAGGGCACTGGCGATATTGATGACCGTCATCAGTATCGGCATGAAGTTGATCGCAAAGTCTCCGATTTTGAAAAGTTCGTCAGGCTTTGAAAGATCGGTCAATCCTAAAAACGAAATGCCTTGTAACGGTTCAAAGTGGCTTAGGAAATGGTAAGCCGCAAAGAAAAACGGAATCTGCAGGAAAAAACCGATGCTTGATCGCAGGGTCAATAGCGGTGAGTAACCGGCCTGTCGATGCATCGTCGTGATCATGGCAAAGCGCTCTTGACCCTTATAGGCGCGCTTAATCATTTGCTCCTTAGCTTCAAAGCTTTTGCGAAGAGCTCTTTCTTCTTCCTGCCAGGCTTCAGCCTTCATGTAGATGGGCAGAATCACAAAGTTGACGATAAGACTCATCACGATGATGGCCCATCCCCACTGTTGGGTGATATCGAATCCCCAAAGCAGGGCCTTGTGCATCCAATATTCAAGCGGAGCGATGAAAAGGGTATATAAAAAGTCAATCATTTTTGTGAGTCTTCTGAGTGTGAACGGAGTTAGCCATATCAATCAAGGCTTGGGCGATCGGTTCTCCCGCGTGCCCGAAATTGACAACGTTTTCACGTCGAATGGCTTCAATGCGGCTTGCCATGTCTTCGTGACGCATCAAGAGATCTTTAACCAAAGCGGGAATATTCTCTTCATTTCCCGGCAAAACGCGTTTGCCGAGACTATCGAGCGCTTGCATTTCCCAGGCTTCGTGAGGAATTTCCCAGGCTTCAAAGCCATCCTTTAAGGGACCGTTGCCAACGGAGATAACCGGACGCAGGAAGATGAAAGCAAAATCAAAAATAACGCCCGAGACGTCAGAAATCATCAGTTGGGCGCGGCTCAAACTCTTAAAGCCATCGGGATTTCTATCCCACTCGATGTTGTCAAACGCTTTTAATTCCGACTGAAGTTTTTCCATAAGCTCTTTATCGGAAATAAAGCTTTGCGGGTGGGGGCGCAAAATGACGTGATAGCCCGCCTGCGCTAAAAGTTTCGGAATCATGGATCCCGTTCTGGTCAATAAGCCGTTTTTACCCCACGTCGGCGCAATAAGGATGGTATCGTCATCGGGCTTTAAGTCGGCTGTTTTTCGGCTAAGCATGCCATCGAAATAGGGGCAGCCCAAGAGAGGCAATTCCTTGGGTTTGGTGTGCCTTAAGGATTCCAGTGCACGAAGGCTTTTGGCCTGTGCGGGGCCCGCGCAGAAAAAGGCATCATAGTAGTCGAAGCTATAGAACTTATAGGTGTGGATGTCGCCTGCGGCATGGACAATGTGGACGTACTTTTTAACGCCAGCGGAACGTCTGATTTGAAGAACGTCAACGCCCGGGGTTGTCAGAGCAAACACATCGGCTTCTAAAAAGCCCAAAGCGGTGTAGGCGGTTTGCCCTTTACCGATAAATTTCGCGTGAACCCATTTATCCAAGCCGTTTTTAAAAACGGGATCGTTTTCATCGCTGGTGAGATAGGTGCAGCGAACATTTTTAGCGGCAAGCGCTTCCAAAACCGGTTTAAAGGTTGACCAGTAGGCAGCCGACTCGGCGTAAAACACGATGGAATTATTCTTCAGATCGTCTTTTTTACCCGTGAATTTAAAAAAGACTGAACGCACCATACTCGGCAGTTTTCTCACCAGAAAGTAAGCGCTCGAAGTCAATCCGATCAATACAGACAAAAGCATGCTGCCCGTGCCAGGATCAAGATAGGCATAGGCATTAATCGGTAAGTAAACGAGCAAACCGATGGAGACGAATTGAAGTGCTTTATCCAAATACATCATTTTGTTTGAGAGATTTGCAAAACAATTATTCTGACTGCCAGTGCGGAGACAAAAATCAAAGTTGACATGGCGGCTCCTTCGGAAATAAAACCGCTGTCAATCATTTGAATCGCTGCCACGGCAGCGGGCATTGTCTCCGGCGTATACAAAAACACCACCGCAGAAATCGTTGTCAGGGCGGAGGCGAAAAGGTAGCAGAATACCTCACCAAGCCCAGTTTTGCATAACGGCAAAATAACCTGCCTGATGGTCGAAAGGGGACTTACTCCCAAACTTTCCCCCACGGTTTCGTAACGAGGATCAATTTGGTTGAAAGTATTGCCGGCTGTGATATGGGCGACGGTGTAAAGGTGAATGAGGGTATTAAAGACCAATAAAGTCATGGCGCCAGTGGCACTTGAGAAAATCGAGCAGCCGGAAAAAGCCAAAGCGAAGGCTAGGCCCAACACCGTACCCGGAATACAAAGGGGAAGAAGAGCGGTGGCCGAAAAAAGTTTTGTGAGGGCGGGCGGGATGTTTTTGACGCGTCGAGTCAAGTAAGTGCCGACAAAACTCACAATGGTGCCGATGGCTGCAACGCTGGTTGCCAATACAAAACTATTTATCCAGGGATCAATGCCATAGGTGGAATTTTTAAAGCTGTAGTTGGCGAGCGTCATCTCGGGGACATAAGGCCAGAATGTCACAAAAGAGCCGTAGATGACAACAAGCACGCACGAGGCTTCGAATATAAGAAAGAGCCAGGCAGCGATACTCCAGCCGATGGGATGCTCAGAGAAGGGACGGGCGGGGATATCACCCGGTTGAGCAACAGTCATCGGATACTTGGATGTGAAATAAAAAGTCAGGATGCAAGGCAGCATCAGCCATAAACTCAGAAAGCCCGCGGCGGCCCAGTCTTGATTGCCGATGGCTTGGTTATAAATTTCGGTGGCAAGCATGCTGAAGTTGCCGCCTAAGAGCTTTGGGACACCGAAGTCAGTGACCGTCAAAACAAAGGCAATTAAAAAGGCGTTAATGAGTCCTGCGCGGCAATGAGGAAGAATAATGGTTAAGAAGCCCTTTAGCGGCGAGGCTCCCAGTGAGCGGGCGGCCAATATCAGGCCGGCATCTAACCTTTCAAGACTTAAGAGCAATTGCAAAGTGGCATGAGGAAGTGTGAAAACAAGCGCTCCCAAAAAGACCCCGGTTGCACCGTAAAGGGGCGTTTGAATAATCAAGCCGTTGTTGCCGATCAAATAGATAAGACCGATGGCGGGCATGACCGATGGGGCAAAAAGCGCGATGGGGAAAATGGTTCTTGCGGTTTTGGATGCAAAACCTTTGGTGTTTACGATCGTGTAGGCGATTGTAAATCCTGCAACACAGGCTGAAAGGCCAACGGCAAGGCCCATGACCATCGTATTAAAAAAGGCCCTCAGATTAAAACCCGTTATAAATGAAGTCAGTGCCGGTCCATCGGACAAAGTTGAGAAAAGACTTATCGCGGCAGGCAAGAGCCCGGCAAGCAGAAATAAAAGGCAAAGAGTCAGAAGGGACGCGGCGTGTTTGAGCATCAGTCCTGCTCCCAGGTGTGCCAACGTTCTTGAGGCAGTCTTATCGCATAAAGTTCGCCGATGGATAACGAGTCGGCTAACGGTGATGTGCGGGGAATACGGGCAGAAATTTTTGTTTTAAAGTCATTTAAAAGGAAATGCGCCAAGACGCTTTCCCCTGAAAATTCTTTGGCTAATAACTCCGCCGTAAAGGTCAATGCTTCACTTAAAGTTCTTTCAGTAGCCTCAAAGACTTCAACATCACTGTGGCGGATGCCGGTGAGTTTACCGTTATTGATTGCGGGTACACGAATGAGATTCATACCGCCGGCAAAGGTCGCTACAAAAGGCGAGGCCGGATGATCAAATATCGCTTGAGGTGTGCCGGCTTGTTCTACTTTGCCGTTATGAATAATGACGATGAAATCCGAAAGAGAAAGGGCTTCATTGCGGTCATGAGTCACCATCACGGTGGTGATACCGGCTTTTTGTTGGATTTCACGCAACTCGCGCCCGATGGTTAAACGGTTTTGAGCGTCAAGCGCAGAAAGCGGTTCATCCAGAAGCAAAAAACGTGGATTGATAGCCAAAGCCCGTGCAATAGCCACACGCTGCTTTTGCCCGCCCGATAGCTCATGAGGATAACGGTTTTGAAGTTCTTCCAAATGAGTCAGTGACAAGAGGTGCGCGAGCTTTTCTTCCTTAATCCTTTGATCAACCTTACTGGAGACGCCAAACAGAATATTGTCCCTAACCGTAAGGTTGGGGAAAAGCGCATAGTGTTGAAAAACAATGCCGGCTTTACGGTTGGGCAAGGCAATATCGGTAATGTCTTCATCACCGAAGATGATTCTGCCTTTTGTCGCTTTTTCAATTCCGGCTAGCACCATGAGAAGTGTTGTTTTACCGCTTCCCGACGGTCCCAAAATGCTGGTAAAGGCACCTAATGGAATCGAGAGATTAATCTCGGAAAGCACGTGCGTGGAGCCGAATGATTTGCTTAAGTTTTCAATCAATAATTGGTTATCCATGGGCTCACCTTGATGCGATGCTTTGCCATTGGTCTGTTATGGTCTTTTTTTCAATGGCCGCTTGTCTGAAATCCAAAGTTAAAAATCGGGCAACCAGTTTTTTGCCGGTTTCGGTTGAATAGCGGTCAATAGAGGAAATGCCGCTAAACGAGGCGGCAATGTCGGCGACGGGTTTGGATGCGCAAAAGTCAAGAAAACGTTTGGCTAAAACCGGATGGGGGCTGCCTTTGGGCAAGGCGCAGCCTTCAGCGTCCCAAGCGATACCTTCTTGCGGCTCAACGGTGATCACCGGTATGGAAAAGCGCATAAAGGGTCTGACAAAAGCCTCTGAGGTAAGCGCAATCGGAATTTCACCTTGAGCGGCCATGGCGGCTGGCCTTGCGCCCGAAGCGGTATAAAAAAGGATATTTTCGTGAAGCTTTTCAATGTAGCGCCAGCCGGCTTTTTCACCCTTTGACTGAAGCCAACCCATCAAAAACATAAAGCCGGTGCTTGAGGCAACTGGATTGGGCATGACGATTCGACCTTTATAGATGGGATCCAGAAGATCGTCCCAAGTCTTAGGTATCGGAAGTTTGTACTTTTTAAGTAGTTCCGTGTTAATGCAAATCGATCCACCCCAAGCATTAATGCCAAACCATGAAAAATCACGAGCCCTCATTTTTGAATTGATGGCGGATGCGTTTTGGGGACTGTAGGAATCTAATAGCCCGGCCTGATTGAGCCTTTCCAGAGCAATGGCAGAAAGACCTAAAATGACATCGGCTTTGGGATTGTCTTTTTCGGCCATAAGCCTAGCCGAAATGGGGCCTGCTGAGTCACGAATGTAGGTAATCTCAATATCGGGGTTTTCTTTTTCAAAGGCCTCTTTATAAAGAGGTAAAAACTCCGGTTCCACTGCCGTGTAGACAAGCAACCTCTCTTTGGCCGAAACGCAGGATGCGTTTGCTAAAAATAAAAGGACAATGAAAGAAAGGAGAGCTTGAAGTACTCGGCTCATTCGAGTCGGAATTCCTTTTTAATGGACTCGATTAAGAATCGAGCGACCTTATCTGAGGCCTTAGAAGGCTTCGCGTCCGTGTTCATTTCAATTAAGCTATCCAAAACTCGCTCTCTGAGCGTGGAGGAGCTCACGCCTTCTGTGCGCGGGAAAATCACGAGATTTTCCTCCGGGATATGGTTGGAGTTGTCAGCACCGTGCACCAATAGGTCGCAGTGATGTTCCTTCATGTAGTCAAAAGAAATAAGCCAAGGACTGGGAACCACTTCCGAGACGTACTTGATGGACTCTAAAATTTCTTTTCGTTCTTCAAAATTTAATTCCGGGGTATAGCCTTTTTTCTGTTTAATTTCATCATCAGTGGTCAGGGCAACAACCACATCGCCAATTTCAGAGGCCTTCTTTAAAAGACGGATATGACCGTGGTGGATGAGTGTGGCGGACATATCTACCATGACGCGCGGGCGTTTTTTCTCAGACATTGCAACTCCTTGGTTTTGTGCTCTTTGAGAATGTTACTCTCACTCGTTTGTTAAAAGAGAACAATTCTCGAACTATAGTCCTAAATTTTATTTTTTTGGCGTGAAAATGGTGTCAAAAAATTGTTATATGGTCATCAAGAGAAAAACAAATTTATCTGTGTAATTAGCGTCTTGTTTATTGATGTTTTGGTGCTTTGTGTTTGGGTTATTTGTTCTGCTTTTATAAAGGGTCTACAGATTTTTATATTTTAGTAAATCTCTAAAGATTGTCATGTTTAAATGCCGACCGAGCCGATTGAGGAGACATTGTCGCCAGTCATCTCTGCCCTGAAACTTTCCGCCGAATTCTTCAATATTTTTCGCACGAAAAGAATTCCGGCGAAAGCCGAAAGGGTCCCCGCAAGGGGTGTGAAATTGACAAAGCCCAGCGCTACTAACACTGGGCTAAGTCTTTTGACATGAGGTGACGTGATGACATACGTTCTCTCCTCGTGCTCGTTGGTTATCGCACACTTTGATGTAAGTGTCACGGGCGATATCAGGCTCGACCTGATGCTCGCAAGCTTTGTCATTTGGGCGATGATCCGCACGAAACCGTAACTGGTGGGGCCGATTTCCGAATGGGCTTGACCCTTGTGCGTACTATCACGTTTGTTCCTCAAGTCTCCTTCAAATTTTTGGACTGCCCTTCACGAATGGATTCAAGTTCAAAATTTCCTTAAAACGAAAGTCATTTTTCATCAATGTAAAAAAGCGCATTGAGTTTAAGAAAATCAGCGGGGATGTCTTTTGCGTTTTTAAATCCGGTGATCAATAAAAGCCCGCCTTTATCACAATACTTTTGCAGATAAGGATCATTAGGATCGATGCCATCGTCCAAAACAAGGATCTTGATGCCAAGTTCTTCAATGATTTCCTTATCGTATCCATCAAAAGCCACGTAGGGGAATCCTGCAGCGCGGGCAGCGATGTAACGGTAAGGTGTGTTCGTTTCAATAATCATTCGCTCAGGACGAGGGCATTCCTGAAGCATTTTTGGATAGTCCTCTCCTTTATCAATATCAATCATCACATGAGGGTATTTATCCAAAATTTCATCAATATCGGCCAGTAAAAGCGGGGTATAGCGATTGAGAATTTTGCGCTCACGAATTTGAGAAACCGTTGGGGGAATTAACCATTGGTATGGATGACCGGTATTGTCGTTAAAGTCATCAATGTAGTGAGCACCGAAATAGTGACCGTCCAAAGAAAGTCTTAAATCAAATCCAATGAAACGATAGCCATCGTCAATGGCTTTAATGAAAGCCTCAGACGAATTAGTGTACTGAATGCCATCAATAGCGCCTCCGCCATGAGCGATGTATCTATCTTCATCGATATTCAAAATAGGCGCAGGTTTAAGATCAAGCAGACCTAAATGATAGGCAAGACCGTAGTGCCATTTGTAAGAGTGTGCGGTTGCCCAGAGCAAAATAATGGTGAAAATGACACCAACAAGAACAAAGGGGCGGATGACGAATCGCTTCATATTGGCTTAGGAAATGTTGCCTTAGAAAAATTGTACAGGGGAGGCTAAATTTTTCAGCAATGCGACAACACTCCAAGCTGTCGAGGTACTGGATTTCGGGTTGGCAGGATCGGGCTTGCCCGCCACCGTTAATTCTGCTCGCATGAGATTGTTTTTGAGACGGATACGGTGAACGTTTTCAGTACTGTCCGGGTCGCTTGTAATTTGAACCGTGGCATCATAAAGGGCTCCGGAAGCCAAAGCGGCTGCAACCGCGACATTGACATTTTTAGGAAAGCCATTGATAGCGTCAGGTACGGATCCAGTAAAAACGACTTCTTTTTTGTCGGTCGAGAGAGTTTTCCCCTTTAGGTAAGGAGCGCCTTCCAAACTTTTGGGCGCTTTTGTGTTACCGATCACCACTTCCGCATTGCCCATTAAAGCAAACGTTTGCATTAAGTCCAAAGCACCGATTGCTCCATTGGGCAGATAGACCTTGCGGTGGCTGTCTTTTGCTACTGCTTCAAGGTGTTTTCTAAAAGCATCATCAGCCAATGCTCCAATTGAAGCAATCACAAGATCGGAGCCATGTTCAAGAACACGTTGGGCGTATTCTTTCACGGCTTCCCTGCCGGCAAATTCAACAACAATGTCAGGAAAGCTTGAGAGGAGATCATCAAGCGTAGTACAGGCATCAGCATCCAAAGACTCAGCTAATTCGTTGGCATGCTCTTCATGACGGGCCATTACGGCGACAATGCGATAGTCGTCAGAAAGCAGTCTTTGCGTTTCTCTGCAGAAAATATGAGCCAGCGCCCCAGCGCCGATTACTGCCACTGTTTTCATATGAGAGGACTCCTTAAGAAGAATTAACCGAAATCGTGTTTGAGTTTAATTTTTTTGAGCCAATAACTGTAATAAGACGGTAAAAAAGTCTGGACATCAGTGCCGTAGGCATCGGCCAATACCTGGGCAATTTCAGGAGCGTTCCTGAAGTAATCCTGTGTTTGGGGCATGTCATCGACTGTGAGAATAAAAGATGATAACAGTCGTCCCAAATCTCGGATGATCCATTTTTGAGGTGTTTGACCGGAAAACACCATGGCGGAATCCAGGTCCCAAAAGCCCATGGAGTCACCTTGGACATAAAAATTGGCCAGTTTTATATCACCGTGGGTGATACCGGCATCGTGAAGGCGTCTTAATAAGCGGCCGGCATTTTGCAACAACTCATAGCTATTCGGTTGACTCCGTAAAACTTTATCAGCGGTATAGGCATCCTTAAGAGCTTCGGTAATAATGTAAGAGTCCGAAATAAGTTGTAGTGTTCGTCTCTCTCCCACAGCTAGAACTTTAGGAGTTCCAAGTCCGGCCTCTTCAAGTTTTTTTGCGACTACCGCAGTCCAAAAACTGCGGGAGGGTTGTAAAAAATAACGGAAGCGGAGTCCAAAAGCTTTTTGGTGAAAACGAACATGTTTGCCGAACACAATCGTTTCACCAGCCTTAAATAGACTGGCGGTTGATTTCTTAGAGTGCTTTTGGACATTTCCTTCTTCAATTAAGCTATCAAGCTTGGGGGCTACCTCTAGTAATGCGGCTTGCTCATCAGAAGGCAAGACATGGTACTCAAGATTGCTAATCCTGAGAGACTTCGTTCCGTAAGAAGGCTCAAGAAGCGAGGTTAGTTCTGAACTCCAACGTGTATACATAGCTCTTCCATAAACAGATATCAACTTCAATTATCTGCTTCTTTTAAATTTCAATCCAATAAGGAGTGTGATCACTGGGTTTTGGCCATTTGCGGGGGGCTTTATCAATGTCCGCGGCTTTGACTTTGGACTTTAACGCATTAGAAACCAAAATATGGTCAATTCGCAATCCATGATTTTTCTGGAAACCCAGCATCCGATAATCCCACCATGTGTAGCGCTTTTCGGGTTGATCGAAAAGTCGGAAAGAATCAGAAAGCCCGAGAGACAGGAGGTTATTGAAAGCTTGACGTTCTTGAGGAGAAACCAAAATATTGCCTTCCCACCCCTTGGGATCCCAGACATCACGGTCATCGGGGGCAATATTAAAGTCGCCCAAAAGCGCCAATTGGGAGTATTCACTCAATTGATTATTTAACCAATGATTAAGAGCGGCCAGCCATGCGAGTTTATAGGTAAATTTGTCCGATCCCACCTCTGAGCCATTGGGGAAATACCCACAGACAATCCGAATGTCTCCTGATTCTGTTTTAAAAGTGCAGGCAATCAGGCGCTTTTGCTCATCAGGAAACGTGGGAATATTTTTTTGAATGGATTTCGGCTCTCCCAATTTATCTTTGCGGTAGACAATCGCCACGCCGTTATATGTTTTTTGTCCTGACCAGACTGCGCCGAATCCGTTATCTTCAAGAGCCTGGATCGGAAAGAGATCGTCGGTCATTTTGAGTTCCTGCAAACATAAAATGTCCGTTTTGGACTGGTCAAGCCAGTCCAAAACATGAGGAAGTCTCATTTTGAGAGAATTGACGTTCCAGGTGGCAATTTTCATACGGCCTCCTTACTTGGCAATAGGTTTAATGCCACTGTGTCGGAGCAGGGCGTCAATTTTAGGAGCGCGTCCTCGGAAAGCAATAAACGAATCCATTGCAGGACGGGAACTGCCAACGGCCAGTACTTCATTTAACCATTTCTTACCGGTTTCGGGATTTAATACCCCGGTTTCTTCAAATAAGGAGAAAGCATCACTGCTTAACACTTCAGCCCACTTGTAGCTGTAGTAGCCTGCGGCGTAGCCGCCCGCGAAAATGTGGCTGAAAGAATTGGGGAAACGGTTGTAATCTGGCTGTTTAGTAACGGCGACTTCCTTACGAACTTGGGCCAAAAGATCAAGAATGTTGTCTTTCTGACTATCAAACTCAGTGTGAAGCAGCATATCGAAGAGCCCAAACTCAAGCTGGCGCACCATGGCCATGGCACTTTGGAAATTCTTGGCGGCAAGCATCTTGTCGTATAGCGACCGTGGAAGCTTCTCACCGGTTTGTACGTGGCTTGTAAGGCATTCAAGCACAGTCCAATCCCAGGCGAAATTTTCCATAAATTGACTCGGGCACTCCACAGCATCCCATTCCACACCGTTGATACCGCTGGCGGATGGCTCTTCAATGCGGCTTAACATATGGTGTAAGCCGTGTCCAAATTCATGGAAAAGTGTGAGCACATCATCGTGCGTGAGAAGCGCAGGCTTGTCGCCAACAGGTTTGGCAAAGTTGCAGACCAGATATGCAACGGGTGTTTGTAATGATCCGTACAAACGGTTTCTTGTTCGGTCGTTATCCATCCAAGCGCCGCCTCTCTTATTGGGGCGAGCATAGAGGTCGACATAAAACTGCGCAATCTTTTCACCCTGATCGTTTTCAATCCGGAAGAATTGAACATCAGGGTGCCAGACCGGAGCGTTGTCTTTAACAATGCGGATGTTAAAGAGCGTTTGCACCAGCCCAAATAGACCGTTAAAGACAGCGGGAAGTGTGAAGTATTGCTTAACCTCTTGGTCAGAATAGGCGTAACGAGCTTCTCGAAGCTTTTCGCTTGCATAGGGAAGATCCCAACTTTGAGGATCGGCAATACCAAGGTTGTCTTTAGCAAAGGCCTTAACTTCAGCCATGTCCGCTTTGGCTTGAGGCAAGCTTTTTTGCGCGAGATCTCGTAAAAAGGCCACAACTTCTTGTGGCGTTTTCGCCATCTTGGTTGCCAAAGACACTTCGCCGTAATTTTTGTAACCTAAAAGTCTGGCTTCCTGAGCGCGCAATTCTACAATGCGGCGCATCACATCGTTGTTGTTGAATTTGCCATCAAAGTCCAATTCAGAAGCCCGAATGACATAAGCGTGATAAAGCGTTTCGCGCAATTTTCTATTTTGGGCGTACTGTAAAACAGCTAAATAATGGGGGATTTGTAGCGTGATTCGGTAGCCTTCTTGATTGGCCGCTTGAGCCGTTTCTTTAAAGGCAGCAATGTCATCGGCAGGGATGCCGGCCAACTCTTTTTCATCGTCAACTAAAAGACCGTAAGCATTGGTGGCATCCAATAAGTTTTCGGAAAACTTTTGGCTTTCTTGAGCTAACGTTTCTTTAACTGTTTTAAGTTCAGCCTTTTTATCTTCTGGTAAGAAAGCACCGGCTAACTTAAAGTCAATTAATTCTTCATTAATGATGCGTTGGCGAACGGCAGAGAGATTTTTAAAACCGTCACTTTCTTTAATCGCTTTGTATTTTTGAGAAAGCGAACTTTGTGATAAGCCAATCCAAAATTGAGTGACAATCGGTAAAGCTTCGTTATAGGCTTTACGAAGTTCCGGTTCATCACACACGCTCATTAGGTGACTGACCGCGCCCCAGGCGCGAGATAGGGCAAGTGTCTTTTTTTCTAATGGGGTGATGACATCATCCCATGTTGCAGGGGTTGAATCCTGAGTAACTGCGGTTAAAGTCTCTTGAGCGTCGGCAATCAAAGATTTCATTGCGGGGACGACGTGCTCAGGTTTGATAGCTGGAAAATCAATTAAATCGTTGATGGATAAAAGAGGGTTGTTGCTCATGATGTAAACCTATAAATAAAACAGGTCAATATTACAGTTCCTGATGTGATTTTGTTTTCATTTGAATGGAATTTGTGTTGATTTGTATAACAAACTGGGTAAACTTCGGTTCAGTTTCGTATTAGCTGTATTTTTAGAGATGGTTTTTTCCTCTACAACTTTTCTTTTTTTCTTTTTGCCAGTTTTTCTTCTTGCTGATTTAATCAGTAATAAGTCCTACTTTCGCAATGCGTTATTAATTTTTACGAGTCTGTTGTTTTATGTGTGGGGCGAAGCAACGGGTGTTTTTTTATTGGTCATACTGGCTTTTATTAATCTTCTTTTCGGAAGACGGATTGCAAATGTTTCTTCTGCAAAAATTAAGAAGATTTATCTTGTTGCGGGTATTTTTACTAATCTGACAGTTCTTTTTTATTTCAAATATTTATTTTGGGTTCTTAGTCAATTTTTAGTGTTATTTGACTTACTTGGTTTAGGTTGGGGCTCGGCATTTCCCAATCTAGACAGTCCACACTTACCTCTAGGGATTAGTTTTTTTGTATTTCATGGCATCAGCTATCTTATTGATCTGTATAACAGGAAGGTTGGCGACTACAAAACAACGGATTTCTTAACGTATTTCTTTATGTTCCCTCATCTTGTTGCAGGTCCTATTGTTCGTTTTGAGTCAGTTAGACAGGATATTCAGAACAGAAAACGCGATTGGGATCTGTTTACATGGGGAGTCTTTCGATTTATTTTAGGAATCAATAAAAAAGTATTGATTGCAAATTCAGTAGCGCCGATTGCCGATATTTGTTTTTATTCAAATGGTCAGTTGTCAATGGCCGACGCTTGGTTGGGAGCTCTTGCCTATACAGTTCAAATTTATTTCGATTTTTCTGGATATTCTGACATGGCTATTGGTTTGGCTGCGATGATGGGTATTCGTTTTCAGGAAAACTTTCTTGCACCCTACAGAAGTCAAAGCATTAAAGAATTTTGGAGACGTTGGCACGTTTCGCTTTCAACGTGGTTTAGAGACTACTTGTATTTCCCACTTGGGGGTAGTCGCTGCTCGAAGTTATTGACCTATAGAAATTTAGTCATTGTATTTGTCTTATGCGGACTTTGGCATGGAGCCCAGTGGACGTTTTTGATCTGGGGTCTTTTTCATGGCTGTCTTTTAATCTTGGAAAGAACTTCGTTTGCAACTTTTTTAACTTCACTGCCTGTGTTAGCCCAAAGATGCTACTGCATGTTAATGGTTGTGTTCGGATGGGTATTTTTTAGAGCCAATGATTTGTCTCAGGCAACCAGTTATTTCCAATCTATGTTTGGCTTCAATGGATTTGAATATCAAAATTCTTTCGGTACAGTGAACCTTGCTGTTTTATTTGTTGGATTGGCTATTTCATTGTGCTCAAAACAGTTATTTAATAACAGTGAGACTGAGGTTAAATCGTTTAATGTTTGCCTTTTTGGTGTAAATGTCGCTTTGGTAATGTTGTCTATGGCTATCCTCTATACAGGAGCGAGGAATCCGTTTATTTATTTCAATTTCTAAGACATCATGAAAAGAATTCTTGCTATTTTTACTGTCATTCTTTTTGCAGTACCGTTTTTTGGTAGCCTGCTCATTTTTGGAGAACAAAGCGGGGTATTTTTGCCTTCAGAGAATAGACAAGTAGTATCAATGACTGGAATAGATCGTTTTACATCTCATGGACTAAAGCGCTTTTTTGGTAATAAAAATCAATATATAGATGATCGTCTGATGGGCAAGGAAGAGTTAGTTCCCGTGTTAAACGAGCTACTTTTAGATCCTGAAAAGGTCTCTCGATTCGATTTAAGCAAGGGGCTTATCGGCAAGAATGAATGGATCTTTTTGGGAAATGACTATTCAAGAGTGATTGATAAACATTGCCAGGAAAACTTTCCCTTAGATAATTATGAATTCCAATCTTCAATTAATAAAATTGACTTACTAAAAAACACAACAGAGGGGTTGGGAGGCACTTATGTACTATTCATCGCTCCCGATAAGCACAATATCTATTGCGATGAATTGCCGCAGTGGCTTGGAGCTACTTGTAAGAATTCAGAAATTTATACAAGAAAATTAATTCACAAAATTGAAGATGAAACCTCGGTGGATGTTGTATACCCAGCGTTGGAATTAAAGTCACAGATTTCAAAAGGTCAATTATTTTATAAGTCGGATACGCACTGGAATTTGTTGGGTGGAAAAGTTGGTTTTGTTGCTCTCATGAGAAACATGGAACGTCTCGGACTTATTCGAGATTTTCAAGAAATACCATTAATGGATTTAAAACAGATCCGGAATGAGAAGCTCGGAGATTTGGCACATATACTCGCTTTACCGAGTGGTTACAAGATCTCAAAAGATTTTGATTACCTTTTCCAACGTCCCGATCAGTTATTGGTTAGATGGAAAGAAGTGAATAAGAAAGAGGAACTGAAGCCTTTTACAGTTTCTTCAGGAAGTGCTCCCTCTAAGTTTTATGCTTACATGAAAAATGAATCGGCAATGTATAGAACAAAACTCTTGGTACTTTGTGATTCATTCAATAATGCCATGAGTCCGTATTTCAACCTATATTTTTCTGATGTTATGTACGTATCTAGACGTAGCTCAATGGATGAAAAGATCCGAGCGATTCAGAAATTTAAACCAACGATTGTGATTAATGAAATTGTTGAGAGAGATCTAGATAACTTTTAGGTTTATTTTACTTTTTAACAAAAAAATCATTAGTGGAATTTATTGAAAAATGAGCATTACAACCTCCCCCCAATCCTTTTCTCGTCCCAGGTATCGCCCTGATATAGATGGTATGAGAGCCTTGGCAATTTTGTCAGTTCTTATTTTTCACGCTTATCCAAACACTCTTCTAGGTGGTTTTGTAGGTGTTGATATTTTCTTCGTAATTTCAGGATATTTAATTTCAAACATTATTTTTCGTGGGTTGGCGTTAGGGTCATTTAGTTTTTTTGATTTTTATGCTAGGCGTGTTAGAAGAATTTTTCCTGCCGTAACCATCGTTTTATTAGGTAGCTTTCTACTTGGTTTTTTCTTTTTGAGACCAGAAGAATTTAAGGATTTAATTGCAGAGTCTCCCTATGCTGCTTTTTTTGTTGAAAATTGGCGATTGTATGTTACAACAGGGGGTTATTGGGAAGTTGCAACTGAACTTCAGCCTTTTATGCACTTTTGGTCCTTAGGTGTTGAGGAACAGTATTACATCTTTTACCCATTAATTTGCTTTTTGTTATGGAGAGTTAGTGCTAGAAAATTTTTAGCTAGTTTGGTTTTAATGTTTGTAATCTCTTGGGGGCTATGTCTTTACGATACCTCTTATGAGTCAGTTAGAGCCTTTTATTCTTTACACACGAGATTTTGGGAGTTACTTATTGGGGGAATTTTGGCCTATGTTGAGTTGATATGGCCGGACTATAAAAATTATTTATTGATGCCTACCAATGAAGGGGGCTCATACATAATCGACAATTTTTTGTCTTGTATTGGCTTTAGTCTTATCGTTTTTTCAATTTTTTTTATCGAGGAGGTGGACAGTTTCCCTGGTTGGAAAGCCTGTCTGCCAACCATTGGTGCAGTTCTGATTATTGCAGCAGGTTCAGAAGCTTTTCTTAATAAATATATTTTTGCCAATAAACTAGCTGTTTTCATAGGTTTAATAAGTTATCCACTATATTTGTGGCACTGGCCAATCATTTGTATTTTTAGAAATAATCTTGCAGGAGAAATTCCGAGCGGTTGGCTGATGTGCTTGTTGATTCTGTCTAGTTTTCTCCTAGCATACTTAACATACAATTTCGTCGAACGGCCCATGAGAAGTAAAAAAGCAACATGGAGTTTAGTGTTGGTACTTTTTGTTGTACTTCTTATCGTTTCACTGGGGTCAAAACAATTAATTCGACACAGCCAATCAATTGAAAAGGTTATTGATAACGGTATCCCCGACTCATTGCTTCAATTAAGAGAAGACTTAGATGAAAAGGAAAAGTCGGACGCTGTTTGTAAAGCTAAATTTGGAGAGGGTTTTGATGTTTGCCGTGCCACATCCCATAATCCATCAGTACTAATTTTGGGTGATTCCCACACTCATGTAATGTGGAAATATCTGAAAACGGTGAATGAGTTACCCGACTTTTATCTTCTAGGTAAAGATGCTTTTTTTACGTTTAAGGATGCCTATCTTATTAAAAGACAGGGCAAGAATAATGATTTAGCACGTCATTTTTGGAGTGTAATTGAAAATAGTCCAGAAATCGATAGTATCGTTTTACGTAGCTATTGGGGAAATTATCTGGCTCAATCACTTCATTCTGATCTTAACTCCGCCTGGAATTCTGAAGAGATTTTCCAATATCATTGGCGTGAAACTTTTAAGACATTGAAAGCCTTGAATAAAAAAGTTTTTGTGGTACTAGATAACCCTGTCTTACCGCCTACTTTGTTAAAGCGTTGCATTAGAACACAAAGGGTGAGCTTGTTGCCAGATAATGTGGAATGCAACGTAAACATCAATGAGATGAGATACACCTATAAATTTACACGGGAATTCTTAATTAAAGAAGCTGCCCATTGGGATAACGTTACTTTAATTGATCTGGAGAAAGAACTGTGTCAAAACGGAAAATGCCCAGTCTGGTTAAATGGTGAACTTTTATATGTTGATGATAACCATCTGTCGTTTTATGGCAACAAAAAAATATGGCCCTTAATTCAGAAGGCCGTTTGGGGTAAGTAAATAAAAAACCTCTAGTGGCACAGAGATTTTAAGTATTTGCCATATCTTGTTTTAATCAGCTCACTTGCTAACCGATCAAGCTCGTTTGAGGAAATCCATTGATTTTCAAATGCGATTTCCTCAGGGCTTCCGATTAAGATGCCTTGACGATTTTGAATTGTTGCAATGTAGCCTCCTGCATCCATTAAACTATCGTGTGTCCCGGTATCGAGCCAAGTGAAACCCCTGTGCATAATCTCAACCGTTAATTTTCCTTGTTTTAAGTAAGTTTCATTAACTGTTGTGATTTCAAGTTCTCCTCGGGCACTTGGTTTCACTTCCTTCGCAATATCGCAGACCGTGTTGTCATAAAAATAAAGGCCGGTCACAGCATATTGGGACTTGGGTTTTTGAGGTTTTTCTTCAATGGATATTGCTTTGAAATTCTTATCAAATTCAACAACACCATAGCGCTCAGGATCATTGACTTGATAGGCAAACACCGTTGCTCCGTCTTGTCGTTGATTGGCCCGAGATAGTAATTGATTTAAATACGCTCCGTGGAAAATATTGTCTCCAAGAATAAGAGCAGATGGATCATTTCCGATAAAGTCTTTCCCTAAAATAAAAGCTTGAGCAAGACCATCTGGACTGGGCTGAACGCAATATGAAATATTGATACCCCATTGGGAACCGTCTTTTAATAATTCTTCAAATCGGCCGATATCCCTCGGAGTGCTGATCACTAAAATATCTCGAATCTTGGCTTGCATTAAAGTGCTCAGCGGATAATAGATCATCGGTTTATCATAAATTGGCAACAACTGCTTACTGACCGTCAACGTAACCGGATAAAGTCTCGTTCCCGATCCACCGGCCAAAATAATGCCCTTACGACTCATTGTGTTACTCCTTTAAACTCCCGCTAGTTCTGTCAACACTCGTTTAGCATAAGTATCCCATGAATGAATACTTTGTTTTGGGAAAAGCCCCTTCAGTTTATTGTTATCTAAACGAGAGTTAAGCGGTCTTTTAGCAGGTGTCGGGTATTCTTCGCTAGGAATACCTTTAATATTTTGCACTGACAGAGTCAGTGGATAATTAAGTGCTCTAGCGTTAGAAATAATCCATTTGGCAAAATCGCACCAATTCGTTTCTCCATTGGGGACTAAATGATAGGTTCCCAATAGTGATTTTTCTCCACTTAAAACTCGCATGGCCAAAGCTGTGGAAACGTCAGCAATGAATTCAGCTGAGGTTGGCGTTCCAACCTGATCATTAACAACATTGAGTGATTCTTTTGTTTGACCTAATCTTAAAATGGTCTTTATGAAATTTTTCCCGTGAACCCCGTACACCCAACTTGTCCGAAAAATTAGAGAAGAGCAACCGGAATCCCGAATAACCTTTTCTCCTGCCAGTTTAGAGGCTCCGTAAACATTAACTGGAGATGGTATCGCATCTTCTGTTCGAGGAGTTAGCCCCGATCCATCAAATACGTAATCAGTACTGTAATGAATCAACAGAGCACCGACTTTTTTACAAGCACACGCCACAGGTTGGAGTGCTTGGGCATTAATTAAGTACGCTTCTTCGTTGTCCGTTTCAGCTTTGTCGACAGCCGTATAAGCAGCTGCATTGAAAACAGCATCGGGAGAGAAGTTTGATATAGCGATGGCTACTTTCTCTGGGCATGACAGATCTCCTCCCTCATCATGGCGTCCAAGGCAGAGAACCTCACCGTGAAGAGCGAGTGCTCTTTGCAATTCCCAACCTACTTGTCCGTTTTTTCCTAAGATGAGAAATCTTGCCATCGTATCTCTACCAGTTACCGTATTGTTTAGCTGTCCACTCGCGATATGCACCGCTTTGGACATTTTTGACCCAGTCTTGATGATCCAAGTACCACTGCACCGTTTTGTGAATGCCTGTCTCAAAACACTCTTTAGGTTTCCAACCCAACTGTGTTTGAAGTTTGGTTGAGTCAATTGCATAACGTCTGTCATGCCCCGGGCGGTCTTTCACATAAGTGATCAAGTTTGCGTAAGAACCATCCCGATGCGGTCTCATTTCATCCAAAATAGCGCAAATGGTCTTAACGATCGTGATGTTGTTTCTTTCGTTATGGCCACCTACATTATAGGTTTCGCCTATCTTTCCATTTTCAAGTACACAGCGAATAGCGGAACAATGGTCGCCAACGTATAGCCAGTCTCTAATATTAAGACCATCTCCGTAGATCGGCAGCGGTTTACGAGCTAAGGCATTTGAAATAACTAAGGGGATTAACTTTTCCGGGAATTGGTATGGTCCGTAATTATTGGAACAATTGGTAGTTAAAACCGGAAAGCCGTAGGTATGAAACCAGGCGCGTACCGCATGATCACTGGAAGCTTTAGACGCAGAGTAGGGAGAATTTGGACGATAGGGAGTCTCTTCAGTAAAGGCCGGCTCGTCAAATGTAAGGCTTCCATAAACTTCGTCCGTACTAACATGTAAAAATCTGAAAGCTGAGCGCTCATTTTCAGAAAGCTCTTGATCGTAATAGGCCTTGGCACATTCTAAAAGGTTTAGCGTCCCCATCACATTCGTTTCAAAGAAAAGATCGGGGCCACAGATTGAGCGATCCACGTGGCTTTCAGCTGCAAAGTGAACGATTGCACGAGGTTTATATTTCGTAAGCAATGACGAAACCAATTCCTTATCACAGATATTGCCTTTCACAAAGATATGACGGGGATCATCTGTTAAGGATTGAAGATTTTCGAGGTTGCCAGCGTAAGTCAAGGCATCTAAATTAACAACAGGTTCATTGCTTTCTTTGAGCCAATCTAATACAAAGTTAGAACCAATAAATCCAGCTCCACCGGTAACAAGAATCATCTTAGTGTCCCCAATTAATCGAAAAGAATAGCATCCTTAAAGAAAGGAGCGGCTGCATCTTTTTCAGAAAGGCAAGGATTAACATCTAATGGCCATTGGATATTGAGCGTCGGATCGTCCCAACGAATAGAACCTTCAGACTCTTTATGCCAGTACTCGTTGGTTTTGTAGAAAACTTCTGCATAATCCGTCAGGGCTACAAAACCATGGGCAAAGCCCTCGGGTATCCAAAGTTGTTTTTTATTTTCTGCGCTTAGTTCAACTCCAACCCATTGACCAAATGTTGGAGAGGAGCGTCGAATGTCAACAGCGACGTCGAAAATGCTACCAACGACACAACGAACGAGTTTTGCTTGTGCATGGGGAGGAAGCTGAAAATGAAGTCCTCTCACCACTCCTTTTTTGCTTCTTGATTGATTGTCTTGAACAAAGATGATATCCGTTATTCGAGAGAAATCTCTTTTATTCCAAGACTCCATGAAAAAACCTCGAGCATCACCAAAGACTTTCGGTTCAATAATTTTTATCTCGTTTAATTTTGTCTCAGAGATTGAAATTGCCATAAAACTAATCCTTTAAACAAGGGCTATATGTAATCTTTTCGATTGTACCCTGATCAACCTTTTCGAAATTATCCCACAAACTGTATTTATCGCTATTTACAATCCGAGGGAGTTCATTCCAAGAGATAATTTGCGTGTATGCTATATTTGGTATAAAAGCTATGCCAGAGCATAGAATAGGATGATCAATATGTTGGCTAAGAAAGTATTTGGATAGCTGCTTCAAATACTCTTTTGAGCACTTTCCGTCAAAATCCACTGTTAGATAAGGTAAATCATTTTGTTTTGCTAGTAGACAAAGAAATTTTGTATTCAACTCGTTTTCTATCCACTTTGAGTGGTGACGCAATGTGCAGAAGGTAAAGTTTTCAGTAAAGTTAATTTGTTTCTCATTTCGTATCGATACATAACCTTCTTTGGGAGGGGGCAGGCATTTGGTTATCCATGTTTTACAGAAAGTATCAAACGAAATATATCCCAATGCGAGAAGCATTCTTGAGAAACCGAACCCAAAACGATCAAATTGTTTTTCTAGTTGGTCCCGGATAAAGATTCTTTGAGTTTTGTAGTTGTCATTGCTCAACCTTTCAGAAATCTTTGACCTTAGTTGGTCGTAATTGTTGGATTTCACAAAATCCACGAAGTCCGATAAATAATCGTATTCATTTTGATCATTCCCGTCCTCAGAAACGATGACAGCTCCAGCAGACAAACATTCAAAAATGCGAGTAGACTCCAACAAGGCGTTGTCGTAATTGTGCAAATTAACAATAACTTTAGAGTTGTGAATAGCCTCAATTGTTTGTTCTCCAGAAATACTTTTAGCAATGTGGATGTTGAAGTCCTTTTTTAATTTGTTCAGAAACTCTTGTCGGTGTTCACTACTTGTAGAACCGTAAAACAAAACATCATGAAGTGGTTCTTGATTAGGCAAATGGTGTACTTTTGAAAAAATCGGAACGTAGAAGCAATTCTTTATTCCATAAGATTGAAGATACTCAAAATTTTTTTGTGAGTATTCCATAACAGCAATGGCATTTTTTAATAGTGATAGATAAGACTCTCTTCTAAAACGGTCACTGATTGCCAGTTGTTCCAGTTGAAAGACAAGGTAATATGGAGGTAACACTTTAAAATGCTGAGGAAAAAGAACAATATAGACTTGGTTATTTGAAAAGCCAGTTTTGGGCTCACTGCCAATGATATTCGAGAGAATTCCCAGCTCAGATAAATGATTTTGAATAAGTTTGCCAAGGAACTGGAGGTACTTGGGACAAAGAATAGTAAATCTCTGAACGTAAAAATTGTTTGTTGTCTGGGCTTTTCCTGTTTTAAAAAAAACGTTTATCATGAGCCTGATTAGCTCAGCACTATACTTTCGGCTAAAAATATAATTAGACAAATTTTCAAATGTTGATGAACTGATGAGAGCTCGAGAATGCAAATTCTTTCTTATGTATCTCAAAGAAAAACTATTCATTTCTGTTCCCTACTGATTAAATAAAATCAGACTTTACTAATTTTTACAGATATGGATTTTAGCTAATGAATTGATTTATAACATTGAGGTATTTATGGGGTTTCTACACAAGTTTAAAAAAATTTATTTTTGGGTTTACCTTGTATGGCCGATTATCAAAAATTTCTTCCCAAAAATTAAAGTGTTAAGTTCTATTGAAACGCTTGAAAAAATAAGAAAAACAAATTGTTCCTGTGTCAGATTGGGTGATGGTGAGTTCGGTATTCTCAAAGGAGTTGGGGGGCCAGGATATCAAAAAATGTCTGTTCACCTGAGAAAGGCATTGTTGGAAGTTCTGACAAATACAGACCAAAATGTTTTGTTATGTGTACCAGAGCCTTTCGACATAGAAAAAATGACAGCGTATACGAAACGCGCGCGTTATCACTGGATAGCCATCATCTGTAAGTTTTTTCCGTATCTAAGGCAGAACTTACGTCAGGACTATGAGTATGGGAACACGCAAATGACGCGCCCTTATATTGATCAACATGAAAAGTCTATCGCTGGTCAAATTTTCAACGACTTTAAAAAGATTTTTTTCGCAAGAGATATTGTCATTGTCGAAGGAGAAAAAACAAGATTCGGTGTTGGGAATGATTTATTGAGCGGAGCTAAAACAATTAGAAGAATTGAAGCCCCTGCAAAGAATGCCTTTGAAAAATATGATCTTATTCTTCAAGCGTCAAACAAAATACCCAAAGATGCGTTGATTTTGGTTGCGTTAGGGCCCGCAGCGAAACCTTTGATCCTAGATTTAAGTAGAAAAGGGTATCAGGCTTTAGATGTAGGCCATCTTGATATTGAATATGAGTGGTTTTTACGCGGTGCTACCAAAAAAATTCCTATACCAGGTAAGTATGTTAATGAACTAAAGAAGGGTAGGGAAGTAAGAGATGAAATAAATTTGTCTCAGTACAATGTCGAGATCATGGAAAGAATTGAATAATTTTTAAGAGTTTTAAATTGACACAGCCTCAATTTGTCCATCTCCGTATGCACTCTGAGTATTCCGTTACTGATAGTACGGTGAGACTCGATTCAGCCATTAAAAAAGTAAAAGAACAGGGCGTAGGCGCCTTAGGCTTAACTGATTTAAATAATATCTTTGGTGGCCTTATTTTTTATACCCATGCGCGCAAGGCAGGTGTGAAAGCGCTGATGGGTTGCGATTTGGTTATCCAAAATGAGACAGATCGAGATAAGCCGTTCAGGATGGCAGTCCTTTGTCAAAATCATGAAGGTTACAAAAATCTCTGCGAAATCCTTACCCATGCATGGCTAAAAAATCAGTACATGGGGCATGGAGAAACAAAACTAGAGTGGCTTTTTAAGCATCATGAAGGTCTGATTTTTCTCTCTGGCGGCCCGGAAGGACAAATTGCTCAACTGTGTTTGTCTGGAAAGAAAGCTGAGGCTATTGTTTTAGCAAAGAAAATGAAGTCTCTTTGGGGAGATCGGTTTTTTCTGGAATTGCAAAGAGCAGGGCGTCCTTCTGATGAGGCTGTTGTTCGCTATCACTTAAGTATTGCTGACGAGTGCGACATTCCGGTCGTGGCTACGCATCCTATCCAATTTTTGGAGCCTGAAGATTTTGATGCCCATGATATTCGTGTTTGTATTGCCAGAGGCGATGTTCTAGCCGATAAATCTCGTCCAAAACTCTACTCCAAGGAGCAGTACTTAAAGAGCCCGGAAGAGATGATCAGTCTTTTTGCTGATGTACCTTCCGCTATAGCCAATACTGTAGAAATAGCCAAGCGTTGTAACTTAGAAGGAGTTTTAAGTAAACCGCAATTGCCGCTTTTCCCAACGCCGGATGGCATGAGTTTGGATGACTACATCGATCAGCTTTCTCATGAGGGGTTGGAGCAACGTTTGGAGTTTTTGTACCCTGATAAGGAAAAGCGGGAAAAAGAACGTCCCCGTTACGAAGAACGCTTGCAGTTTGAATTGGGAATCATCAAGAAAATGGGGTTCCCAGGCTACTTCCTTATTGTGCAGGACTTCATTAACTGGTCTAAACAAAATGGGGTGGCTGTAGGTCCGGGGCGTGGATCGGGTGCCGGTTCGCTGGTGGCTTATTCTTTGCGAATTACCGACATGGATCCGTTGCGGTACGACTTGCTCTTTGAACGTTTCTTAAATCCGGAACGTGTGTCCATGCCTGACTTTGACGTGGACTTCTGTCAGTATAACCGTCAACGCACGATTAATTACGTTAAATCCCGCTACGGTGAAGATGCCGTGAGCCAAATTGCCACGTTTGGCACGATGGGTGCAAAGGGCGTGATTCGTGATGTCGGCCGGGTGTTGGGTATCAGCTACAGCCTTTGTGACAAGGTCTCGCGCCTTATTCCGGCTCAACCGGGAAAAAACGTGACGTTGGCAGAAGCCATCAAGACGGTACCGGATTTAAAAGACCTGATAGAAAAAGATGAATCTGTTGCGCAGCTTGTTGATAAGGCGCTCCCTTTAGAAGGCTTGGTGCGTAACTTAGGTATGCACGCAGGGGGCGTGCTGATTGCACCGGGTAAACTAACCGATTTCTGTCCGTTGTATTCGCAGGATGAAAACCCGGATAACGTGATCAGTCAATTTGACAAAAAAGACGTTGAAAACGTTGGGTTGGTGAAGTTCGACTTTTTGGGATTAACAACGCTGACGATTTTGGAATTTGCCATGCGCTTTATCCGTCAGTTGGATCCTAATACAACGTTGCGTTTGGAAGCGATCCCGATTGACGATCCGGAAACTTATCACCTTTTCCAAGTGGGCAATACAAGTGCCGTGTTTCAATTTGAAAGTGACGGCATGAGAAAGCTTTTGCGTGATGCAAGGCCCGATTGCCTAGAAGATTTGATTGCTTTAAATGCCCTTTATCGTCCAGGGCCGATGGATCTTATTCCTGAATATATCGCTTGTAAGCACGGTGAAAAAGAAGTTCATTATCCGGATCCGCGCTTAGAGCCTGTTTTGAAAGAAACCTACGGCATCATGGTGTATCAGGAACAGGTGATGCGTGTGGCGCAGATAATCGGTGGCTACTCACTGGGCGGCGCAGACCTTTTGCGTCGTGCCATGGGTAAAAAGCAAGTCGATGAAATGAAGCGTCAACGCGCGGTGTTCGTAAAAGGTGCAGTTGAGCGCGGAATGGCCGAGGATAAAGCGGGCGACCTCTTTGATTTGATGGAAAAGTTTGCTGGATACGGTTTTAATAAATCCCACGCCTGTGCTTACTCTTACGTTGCTTACCAAACGGCTTACCTGAAAGTACATTATCCTGCTCCCTTTATGGCAGCCAATATGTGCTTGGTGATGGATTCGGGTGAAAAGTTAAAGCACCTTATCGATGACTGCTTCTTAAACGATATCTCTGTATTGCCGCCCGACATCAATAAGAGTGAATGGGAATTTGTGCCGACTTCAATGCATGAAATTCGTTACGGCTTAGGCGGCATTAAGGGCATTCCCAAAGATGCGGCAGAGGCAATTGTTAGGGAGCGTGAGCAAAACGGCCCCTATAAAGACCTTTTTGACTTAGTGAGCCGCGTTGATCGGACGAATTTCTCTAAACGAACACTGTTGTCCTTTGTTCAGGCCGGCGTATTTGACAGTTTAGAGCCTAATCGTGCAAAGCTTGCGGCCAATATTGATAACGCGATCGCATTAAGTGAAAGTGAATCATCCAACGCCGGACAGGAAAGTTTATTTGCCGATGTGATGGATGAAGTGCAACCTGAATACATTGATGCAAAACCCTGGAGCGCGTACAAAGAGCTGATTGGAGAGCGCGATGTGATGGGATGTGTTTTCCGTGGGCATTTCTATGGGGCTGTTCAAGAAGAGGCTGCCCAATTGCACCCGACACCAATCATCAATGTCAAACCTGCTCAACGAAGTGCTAATCGTCGGTCACCTTCTGTGCAAGTGGCTGGCATTGCTTCCAACATTAAGCAGAGCTTTAACAAAGAAGGTCGTTTAATGGGTAGTTTTGTTCTGGATGATGGAACATCGACGATTTCTGTGACCTGCTTTGGTGATGATTGGATGATTTATCGAAATATTGTTAAAAGCGATGAGTTGGTGTTTGTGCGAGGTAATGCTAGGGAGGATAAATTCTCAGCAACAGGGGTCAGTATCACGGCGCGTTCTGTTGAGGTACCGGCAACGCTTCGAGCCAAAAACAGTACGGTTTTACAAATCGAATTAAAGGATCCTAATTTTGACTTTGATCTCTTAAAGACATTTTTAGAGGATCATCGACCCGATGTAGATGATGCGGGTTGCAGAGTTTCCGTCAAAGTAATGGATCATGGAAAAGAGGCTTCTTTTGTTTTTTCAAAAGACTGGGAAGTTTATCTAAACCAAACTTTGCTAGACGAGTTGGAAGAAATTCCGGGACTTGACTATCATCTCGCCTCCAAAGGTGACGCTTAGTTAAAAAAGAGCTTAAAAATGATTGAATTACCCAAAGATCATTCGAATCCATTGGTTGTCGGTGTTGGCAGACATAGAGCCTGCTACATCCATCCGGAAGATGCCGGTAAGTGTATTAAAGTTGTTCACAATCCCGGAGAACACGCTTTCCAGGAAATTAAGCGCGAGCTTGCCTATTACAAACATCTTGAAAGTTACCTAAAGGACTGGGGTGGATTACCGAGATTTTACGGTGAAGTTGAAACAAGCCTTGGGAGAGGCTTTGTATACGACCGTATCGTTGACTTTGATGGAAGACCCTCACAAAGTATTGAACAACGTTATAACCAGAATAATTTAAATCAATTGCACGAAGAACTTTCGAGGCTCATTGATAGACTTCGGCGTTATCTATGGGATAACCGCATTGTTACTATGTCTATCAAACCCTATAACGTACTCTGTCATCGAATTAGTGAATCGGAAATTATCCCTGTTGTATGTGACAATATTGGTAGTGCCTCTTTTTTGCCCGTTGAGTATTATTGCCCTTGGCTTTGTCATCAAAAACAAAAGCGATTATTTAGTAGATTTATGCAGTTACCGTTATTAAAACAATTAAGAGAATATAAGAATTAACGTTCCAATATTTAATTTGAGTTAAAGTAGAGAAAATTATTACAATTAGGAAATCGTTACTTTTGTTGAAAAGTCTCGATTTCACTCAAAGATTCATTAAGACGTTAGGATTTTTAAAATGATTCAACTATCAAAAGATCATTCCGATATTTCAGTGATTGGTGTTGGAGCACACAGGGCTTGTTATATTCATCCCGATGATCCTCAGAAATGTATCAAAATTATTTATAACCCTTCAGATATTGCATTAAAAGAAATAAAAAGAGAATTATCTTATTACAGACACCTAAACACGTACTTGAAAGATTGGCGTGGCATATCTAGATTTTATGGTGTTGTGCAAACAAACTTAGGTAACGGTTACGTGTATGACCGCATCATGGACTTCGATGGTCAGAGTTCAAAGACTTTAGGGGACTATTATAAAAACGGTGAGTTAAGCGACCAAGAGTTATCGCTTCTGATTGAGAAACTCAAAAAGTATCTATGGGATAACCTCATCGTGACTATGGCGCTGAAGCCTCACAACATACTCTGTCACCGAGTAAGCCAAACAGAAATTTTTCCGGTTGTTTGTGACAACATTGGTTTCGCTCAACGTGTTCCGTTGGTTCTCTATTGGCCTTGGTTTTGCCATCAGAAACAAAAGCGTTTATTTCAACGCTTTGACCGTTATATGGAAAAATATTTGGCTAATTTAAAGTAACTACATCCAGGAACGCTTCGTTTGTTCAGTAAACGCCAAATGTGGCGTTGGATTATTCAAAAGCTCTGCGTTTCTTCGTATGAGATCATAAGTGTAGTCACGCGCCTTTTCTGGCAAGTAATGTCTAAGAGCTTCCAAGACAGTTCCATTATTTGCCAGTAAGGAGTTATCTGGATTGATAGCTTCATATTCGATAGTTCTGACAGTAACTTTATCGGAAAGCTTAATTTGTTTGCCGATGACTTCATAGAATGAGTCGAAAGAAATGATATCGAGCGCTAATAACGCTCGGCAAAAATATAGGGTGAACCAATCAAGTTGTCTATCAAGACCCTGTTTGATATTTTTGATCTGTTGTTCCAGCTTATCGTTATTGAGTAGGTTATTTAATAGTTGTTTTAATTCTGGATAGTTTCCAGCCGGGAAAAATTCAACAATCCCATTTAAATGTTGGTATGTCACTTGATCCAAAGATTCTTCGGAAACAACGACCTTTCCCATTTCTAAGCATTCAAACAGTCGTGTGGACTCTAGTAATGCGTCCTCATAAAAATGTAGATTGACAATTACCTTCGCTTTTTTTAATTCTTCAATTTTTTGTTCTCCCCAAACTTTAAAGGCGATTTTCAAATTAAAGTCTTTTTTAAGCTTATTTAATAAGTTTTGTCTTCTCTCGCTATGGATATCGCCATAGAACAATACGTCATAGACAAGATTTTGATTGAAATCGTTACGAACCTTAGAAAAAATAGGTAAGTAAAAAATGCGTTCTTTGGGAACACCGTGTTTGATCATATACTCAATATTCATTAAAGAATAATCAAACACGGCTAATGCATTGCATAAAATATCCAAGTATCTTTTATTGCGATAACGATCAGAAATAGCCAGCTGTTCCATTTGAAAAGCAATATAGTTCCTTGGCAAAGCTCGGAATGCTTGAGGGCAAAGGACAATGTGGACAGCATCACTGAAGCCACCTTCTGGCGGCTTATCAATGACTTCTGAACTGATACCGACAAGTTTTAACTTTTCCTGGATTAAACGTATAACGATAGCCACGTGCTCATGCCCCATAATGACAATATGTCGCTGATGAAGGTTGAGCATCCTTTGAACATATTCCTCATGATTTTGATTCAAAGGCAAGCGATTTTTAGCCTGAAGAGAAAAAAGGACGTTGCAGATAGTTCTGAAAAATGAAGCCCCAAATGCATAACTACGAAGGTAATTCTCCACTTGCTGTGTGGCTTGTGGGTGCTGATAAGACAGGAGCTTTAGTTTTTTTCTTGTTTTCTTAAACATGATGAAAAATATACTGAACGACAATGAAACTAACCGTGTTGTTTTTCATTGTAGTAATAACGACAAAATTTTTTCCACTGTCTTTCAATCTTCTTTTTTCCAAAATAAGGGCAGTAGATTGGTAAAGGGATAAATTCCGGGGATCCGAAACCGTCTAAAAAAACAATTCTTTTAAGACCCTCATTAGATTTTTCCAAAACCATCATATTGGCAGGACGAATATCCGAAATGATGATGTTTTTTTGAATCATTTCGTTTTTGATTTCTTTTAGTTTTAGCTCAAGTTGAGCAATTTCTGCCTCAGAAGCTTGTTTTACATAATCTCCTAATAGCATCGCACGCGTTGAGTCATCAGAGACAAAAAGTTCTTGTTCAATAATCAAGAATTCATTTGTTTTTTTGAAGCCATAATAGGTAGGTAAGAAATCGGCAGAAATGTTTCTTTTTTTCAGAAAATTAAAATAATGAATCTCTCTTCTGCTTTGAACATCATGCCCTAATCGGCTCACTTTAAAGCAAGTTTTAGGATTATTAGGGTTGGCATAACATATCCGTTCCATACCTCTACCGATAACTTTCCCAAACAAGACATCAGACATGTTTACAACCCTTTTCTAGTGGAGCGCTCTTTAATTTTTTCAGCTCGTGTTCGAGCTTGCGAGATAAGACTGGCCTCTTCTTTAAAAATACTTTTTAAGGGTTTTTGAAAATATATTTTGAGAAACCGTAAGTAATCTCTGTTGCTTAATCCAATACCCATGCAAGAATAGTAAAGACCAATTAAATCTTTGTTCCTCCAGCGAATTGGAACTGCCTTCCTAAATTGAGCCCGATGGAGATCAATAATCGAAATTTTCAATTCATCACTGTTTCCGTTAAACGGTAAATGCAGGAGAAAATGGCATATATAGCAGTCACGATGATTAATGCCGATAGAGTGCATTTTCCTAACCATCTCTGCCACTCTGGTAATCAGCATTCTCTTTATTGAATAGGGAGGAGGCTCATTAATCCAGTTTTTACAATAATCTTCCAAACTAATTGTAGGGGCTAAATCTTCCGTAATAATGAAAGATGTTCTTTTAACAGGATTCCATCCCTTTTGACCAAACGCGACTCCCTTCATGGTATCTACACCAATTGCCGATAATTCGTGTATGGCTCTCCATTCACGATCTGCTCCAAGGACAGGGAGACGAGCAGTCAAGAGGTTTTTTAAAACTTCGCCATAAGTTGTTCCATGGTGTAATTTAAGGTAGTAACTCTTACCTGCGAAGTCAAAACGCAGAGTTCTTCTGGTTTTTACTCTGCGGGAGATATCTCCTGAAATTTTTTCGACCTCTTCAAAAGGATCTTTTCCTTTCCAAGCTTCAAGAAAGGGCGGTTTTAGAATGAACATAGTTATTGCAAAATAATATCGGCAGCGCGTTTGGCTAAACCGTAAAGATCGTGTGTATCGGCGAAGCGTTTAGCATTTGCATGCCATGTTTGTCGTAGTGAGCTATTTTCAAGCACTGTTTCAATAGTTTGATTGTAGCTATTTTGATCAAAAGGTTCTGCTAAAACAACTCCGGCACCAGCCGTATTCACATATGACGAATAACCACAATTACCACTGACGATAATGGGTAAGCAGGATACGATGGACTCGAGAATAACTATACCTGCAGCTTCTTGTCGCGCGGGGTGCAGCATGAGGTCTGCTCCAAGCATGAAACGGCTGATGTCATTTCTTCCCCGGAAAAAACGCACATGATTTGAGATATTTAAATTTTGTGCCAAAGCCGACATTTTTTCTGGATTATCTTCGCCAACAACGAAAAGGAAGGTGTTTTCTCTCGTAGTTGTGGGAAGAGAGGCTAAGGCTTTAATACTTCGATCAACTCCTTTTAGCTCGTAATTTGAACAGACTTGCAATAAAAGTTTTTGTTCATTCTTTAAAGCAAATTCTTCGCGGAATTTTTCTCGACAATCTTGAGGTTGCCTATCGTATTTTCGATCAATATCAATACCTGGAGGCAATAAATAAAAGCGATCATCTTCCGTGTGGTAGTGTTTTTGGATTTCTGATTTACGGTTTTCCGTAAGAACTAAAATCTTGGTCGCAAGTCCTTTGTTAAAAACAGCCTGTTCAAAACTGATGAAATGACGATAACGGGAGGTTAGCTTGTATAAGAAATTCTTATTTTTTGTTTTTTCTGCGTAACATACGTCACCGGTGAAATACACGTCCAAACCCGGCATCCGATTAAAACCAACGACCCTATCTACAGGATTACTATTTAAGTGATTACTTACCCAATTGAAGTACTCAGAATTTTTACCGTGATTGCTAATTGAATGAGTGGGAACTTCAATAATTTCAAAATCGGTAGGTTTTTCGCCAACCCACTCCCTGACATAAACTCGAACTGTGTGTCCTCGGAGGACAATTTCTTTAGCTACACGGAAAAAGTCTCGTTGTAGTCCTCCAAAAGGAAAATATTTATATAAACAAAAAGCAATTTTCACAATAACATTCCCTTTTATCTTAAGCCCAATACTTCAAGTTTTTATTTTTTTCTGAGGCCTTTTTTAATCGGCGTTTCGAATAAAATGTCGCGAACACTGGGCCTGTTAAATATGGTAGCAAAGTACGTAATGGAATATCTTTTCTGGATAATAGAATTTTCCTGAATAGAGAAAAAGCACCACTGTAGCCAGATAACAAGGATATTTGCATTAATTTGATTAAACAAACTAAACGAGCGTGATCGATAGTACGATACTCTTCAGTATTTGGGTTATGTTGTCTCAGAATGCTTTTGCGGCAAGAATATTGTGCAAAAAGTCTTCTTATTCGATTAGCTCTTATTGCGCTAGAGGCTCTTTGGCGGTAAAAGTAAAGGGGATAATCTAAATATACAGTTCTGAAATTTGAATCTAATTTGTTGTAAATCTGATTGCTATACACTTCATCTTCGTAGTAAGAAAGTTTATCATCAAAAAAACAATCAGTTAGCAGTTCTTTCTTATATAACTTTGTGTAAACATACCCCCCTTTGCAATATTTTGAATGATGCTGTTCATTAAACATTAAAGAAAAGAAATCGATTTTCCCAATGTCACGGAAGGCACTTTGATCTAGTTCAACTTTCGATTGTGCAACTTTCGTATTACGATAAAACTTCTGGGCTCCGAAAACGATTAATGGAGTGTTGTGTTTTTTTAGGTTCGATAAGGCGATCTCTATTAATTGTGGATGAATAAAATCATCTGGATCCAAAAAGAGAACATAATCTCCGGTTAATTTCCTTAAAGCTGTATTCCTAGCGCTTGAAACACCGGAATTTTCCTGACGTATAACGACTATTCGCTGATCTTGATTAGCGTACTCAGACAAAATTTTTGGAGAAGAATCTGTAGAGCCATCATCGACCACTATGGCTTCCCAGTTACTGTAAGTTTGGTTTAATAAACTATCCAAAGATTCACGGATATAGTTCTCAACGTTAAAAACCGGAATGATTACACTAATTTTTTCAGACATTTTTTATCCTATTCTCTTCACTATCCCCTGACAGATAGAGTAAAACCCAAAGAGAAACAAAAGGGTAAAACGTAATCCAATGAGACCAATACCTATCGGTTAGTCCCATGGCTAAAATGCTGGCTAGTAGAGCTAATTTTGTAAAATCTTTCCAAGATTGCCTTACTAGTAAGATAAGGGTGCTGATCCATCCTATAACACCGATTAATCCTCCACCTACAAGTGTTTGGAAAAAATCGCTGTGAAAATGAGTCCTGAAGTAATCCTGCACTCCAAAGACATATCCATTGTCTACAAGGGCATCAAACGCTTTACTTCCCCATCCGTATACAGGGGAGTCGCAGAAACCGATTAGAGCAAATTTCCATAATTCCAAGCGAATGCCCCAAGATGTACGATTATTTCCATCTTGGAAGTTTTGCAAATCAGAAATACCCTGTTGAATTCTGCCTGTAGCAGAAAAAAGTGCCACCATAATGCAGCTAATTATCAACACTACCAAGGCGACTTTAAATTTTTTCCCTAAACAAACGACTAAGACTAAAGCAAAATAAGCTAATAATGCTGTTCTAGCTTCCAAAAGAACAATACACAATAAAGAGGTTAGGACACTTAAAGCGATAAAAATTTGTTCTTTAAAGGCAAAAATATCTTTCTCAAAGATCAAGCTACTAAAACAACAAATAGATAAAAAAGTGACAACCCCTGCGACTTTGTTCTTATTAACAGAGTAAACACCATTATCGATGAAGCCTATCGTTAAAACATGAATAATAATTGCGATAGACATAAAAAATAGGAATAAAGCGATCACTCTAATAAGTAAATTCCTCGAAAGAGAAATTGACTGTAGGGATAGAAACACCAATACCATTATTAGCAAGGCATTGTATCCATATGAGTATCCATCAGCCCCGTGAATCGCACTAAGTACAAGTAAACTGAGTAACCAAAATAACCAGGGAGTCAAAAATATTGAAATTTGTTTGATAGACTCTTTGAAAGTTTCTTTGTCGAAAATCAATACAATGCTGAGAATTGAAAAAGCAAAAATCAAATACTTTGCAAAATGAATACCTAATAAAAATAACAAACAAGCACTAGATATAGTGACAAAAAAAACTACCCAGGGAAGAAAGGATTTAATCCGTTGGGTATCGTTAAGCATATAGCCTGGCATAGTAATTTTCGTTTCAGTCAGGTTAAGAGTTAAGGTGAAAATTCATTTTTAATGAACTAGTTCTTTAATTTTGGTAATGACCTCATCTTCTGTAGGCCAACAGTTTTCTTTACCCAACACAACGGCATTGGGATTCCACGGACCAGTACGCTTCGGATCAGTAACGCCAATTAAAGTAATTTGTCGAGCACCAACGGCAGCAGCAACGTGGCTAATACCGGAATCATTAGCGATAACCAATTGAGCTTCCTTACATAAAGCAGCATAGGTTCCCAAGTTGGTGGGCGGCAAGTGCGTGGCATCAGGACATGCCACCTTAGCGTCCGCAGCTTCGTCAGGCGAAGGTAAAACGATCGGTTCAATTCCCAGTTCACGTAAGGGCTTAACAACGCAATTAATGTGCGTCCAATGCTTAATTTTCCCGTGATGAACGCCTCGGGCAATCGGGGCGATCAAAGCAAACTTTTCGGGAATATGGAATTTTTCAATGAGGTTCTTGGCACCCGCGGTGTGGCGAGTTATCAATTTGAGACCAAGGTCTTTTGTGGGTTCAGTCCACGCGGGTTCCTTCCCCCAAGCTTTAATTGCACCAAGCGTTGCGGCAAAGAAGCGCTCCACTTCGTGGATATTTTTTTCAGGTTCCGGCACTTTTTGATCCAAAAGTAGGAATCGACCGTCAGTGGGGAAACCCGCGGCTCTGATGCCGGCTAAGCGGAATTGAAGGGCAGAGCCAAAAGAATTCGGGAACAGTAGTCCCAAAGGCTTGTTTAATTGTTCCGAGAGGTAATGAAGTCTTTGCAAGTCTTCGCTTACATGACCTTCGATCGGGTCAAAGCGCCATCCCATTCCCAACATCAAGTCTTCGGCAAAGCGTTTGCCGACCAAATAGGGGGTAAAGCCACTGGCTTCTAATAAACGCAATGAGGGAAGGGTCATACAGCAGTCGCCGACATGGTTCGGTAAGCGGCAAACAACAATCGGATTCATAACAGTCTCGTTTTAAAAAGCTGATACAGAAAAGAAAATAATGTCACATTTTACTCGAGTTAAACTCCTAAAATAAGACTAACCGATCAATTTTATTTATGGAGATAAATAGATGAATAAAATCCTCCAAGTGGCTGCTGCGGGTGCTTTAATGGCGACAATAGGTGTAGCTATAGCTTCAAACTCTATGAATGGTATTCAGTTGTCAGAAAAAGGGCTGACCTTAAGTATTAATGGGACTGCCTCTTTAACCGTTCCTAATGATGAAGCGTTGATGAATTGGTCGGCTATGGCTCAGGCCTCCACCCTTCAGGAAGCAACGTCTCAGGCCGTCAAAGCGATGAATAAAGGCTTATCTCAAATTAAGGCAGTAAGCGATCAATTACAGCTTAAAACGCAATACATCAATTCTTATCCGGTTTACGGCGAGACAAAAGGCAATCAAACACCAAAAATTGTTGCTTGGCGTGTGACGCAGTCTTTGCAAGTGATTGCCCCTGATGTGACATTAGTGCCTAAGGTTATTGAAAGCGTCAATGGTGAGTTGGCTTTAGATGGTTTGAATTTCAGAGTATCAGATACAGCTAAAGCAAAATACGATGAATCACTTCATAAATTGGCTGTAGCCGATGCTACGCAGAGAGCTGTTTGGATTGCTCAATCTGTCGGAAGTGAAGCCTCTAAGGTGCAGTTGCAGTCTTTGCGGTTTAGCGGCAGCGCTAATCCAAGGCCTTTAAATGTGATGATGTCAGCCTCGGCAAAGTCAGCACGAGACGCAGCAGTGATTGCTCCGCAATTGGAGGCCGGAACCAGCGACTTGAATTTAACGGTCAGTGCGGAGGTTCTCATTAAGCGCTAGGCTAAGTGGGTTTTTGGTAATGAGGCTCGTTTGTATTAGACAGACGGGCCATTTTTTCAGACAACGGAAAAGTGTTACATTCCTTTAACAACGTGCCAATAAAAATCATTTGCGGTTAACATGAGCAAAAAGCAGAAACTCTTTGCCAATAGCGTACAATTGGCAGTTTGAATTTAGTCACGGAGATCAGACTCATGAATCAAAAGTACCCACACCCCATTTTGGCCCGTGAAGGTTGGCCTTACATCGGTGGTACTTTTCTTTTAGCTCTTTTGTGGACGGCACTGGCCGGATTTGGTTTTGTAGCCGCGCTGTTGTGGATATTTTTCATTATTGTCACGCAGTTTTTCCGTGATCCGCCCCGCACCGTTCCTGCTATGCCCGAAGCTGTTTTGTCTCCCGCAGACGGGCAAATTGTGAAGGTTGAAAAAACGATCGATCCCTTTACCAATGAAGAAGCGATTTTGATCAGCGTCTTCATGAATATCTTTAATGTTCACTGCCAACGTTTCCCCGTTAATGGAACGGTGGAAGATGTCCAGTACTATCCTGGCAAATTCTTAAATGCCGATTTAGATAAGGCCAGTACTGAAAATGAACGCAACGCGGTGATCGTTCGTGTTAATGACGGCAACCGTATCACAGTGGTTCAAGTGGCTGGCCTTGTGGCACGCCGTATCCTTTGTTATATCCAAAAGGGCGATCAATTATCTAAGGGTGAACGTTACGGCTTTATCCGTTTTGGCAGTCGCCTGGATGTGTATCTGCCCACGGATGCAACGCCTTGCGTCACCATCGGTGAAAAGGTACTTGGAACCGAAACTATTTTGGCCAAATTGGCTCCTAAGGCTTAATTGAGCGAGTAAAGAGAGAAAGGTTTTATCATGCGAAAAATTCGTCGTTCTCCTCGAGCAAATATTAAGGAACGTATTAAAGAGGCCCGTGCCCGCAGTATTTATCTTTTGCCTAACTCCTTTACGATGGCATCGATGATTTGTGCTTTCTGGGGGGTTACTCAGGCAATGGCAGGGAAATTTGGCATTGCGGCGGCCACCATTTTCCTTTCCATGCTTTTAGACGGAATGGACGGACGCGTGGCTCGCTTAACGCACACGCAAAGCAGTTTCGGCGAACAGTTTGACTCCATCGCGGACATGACCGCTTTCGGTGTTTGCCCGGCTTTGATTGCATTTGAGTTCGCACTCAAAGATTTTGGCGGATTGGGTTGGGCCGCGGCCTTTATCTTCTGTGCTGGCGCCGGTGTCCGTTTGGCTCGTTTCAATGCCAATATTGGTTTCATTGACAAGGGCTTTTTCCAAGGATTGGCAAGCCCCGCAGGCGCCGCTTTAGTGATGGGTTTTGTCTGGCTAGCGGTTTCCGGTCACCTGACACCCACCTTGACCCAATATATCCCCCATATCACCGCTGTTCTCTGTATCTACGCCGGCGTGACGATGGTTTCCAACGCTCCGTTTTTCAGCGGCAAAAACATGGGTTTTGTTCGTACGATTCCTTTCTGGGTTGTGCTTGTGGCAGCGCTTGCTTTTATTTGCTTCTCCAGCAACCCGTCGTTATCGGCCTTTATCGTTTTCTGCTGCTATGCGGTAAGCGGTTACGTCTATCAGTTCTATCTCTGGGTTCGTGGGTTACCCAATCCGGTGCGTCCGGTCAGAGACGAAAACTAATCGTTTTGTGCTAAACAGGGGATGGCTTTTATTAATGAGCTGTCCCCTTTTTCAATAGGGTATTGAAAATGTCTTTTTTATTTGCTCCTACTCCCATGCCGGTTTTGCCAATTGACGGCGAAACAAACCTCTACTTCCCTATTCATCGTATCTACGGTGTGGCTCGTAACTATGCAGCAGTTAATGCCGCGCTCGGAGAAAAAACACCTCCCAGTATTTTTCTAAAGCCGGCTGATGCGGCCGTTTATGCAGCGGCTGATAAAACACTGGAATTGGATTTCCCTGTGGCTACAGAAGATCTTCAGCACGAAATTGAATTAGTGGTTGCGATCGGTAAAGCCGGCCGCAATATCCCTGTTGAAAATGCGATGGACTACGTTTGGGGCTATGCGGCCGGTCTTGATATGACGCGCCGAGACCTCCAGAGAAAAAGTAGCGCCAAAGGGCAACCGTGGGATACCGCAAAGGCCTTTGATGAATCGGCTCCGATGACGGCTGTAAAGCCTGCTTCCCGAACCCCCGATAATGAACCGATGAAAGTATGGCTTTATGTCAATAACGAAAAGCGCCAAGAGGGAACGACCGCAGAGATGATTTTGACAGTCCCTGAAATCATTAGCTATTTGTCTACTCTTTATGAATTAAAACCCGGCGACTTGATCATGACGGGGACGCCTGCCGGCATTGGTACGGTTCATCCCGGTGATGTTTTAGAGGGCGGCGTGCAGGGCGTCGGCGTTTTGAAAGTGAAATTTAAAGGGGAGTAACCGGTATGGCCATCACGGCTCAAGAAGGCAAAAAGATGATGCAAGAATTGGGCGATAAGCTCCTCATTCTTGATGTCAGACACGCTCACGAATACGAGTGGGGGCATATCCCTGGAGCGGTATTGCTTGATAACGATGATATTGAAGAAGGAGTGAGACCGGAATCTTTACCGGAGGATTTGGATCACCCGATTATCATCTATTGTCGATCCGGCGTTCGCAGTCACTATGCCATGCTGAAACTTCAGGCGGCTGGCTACACCCACGTTTATGATATGGGCGGCATCATTGACTGGCCCTACGAAATTGAAAAGTGATCGGTAAGAGAAGATCGTTTTCGAATAATTCTTGAAGATACAAAAACGGGGTTGTCTAAGAAGTCAACCCCGTTGGTGTTTTAAGCTTTCAAACTTAAAGAATTAAGCCATTGCCTTGATAGCAGCGGCCAAGCGGCTCTTATGACGAGCAGCGGCGTTCTTGTGCAAAACGTTCTTACCGGCCATCGTGTCGATGATCTTTTGAGCCTTCACGAAAGCTTCAGAAGCGGCGGCCTTGTCGCCAGCCACAACCAATTTACGCACGGCCTTGATGGCGGTGCGGTATTGAGAACGTTGAGCAGAAAGGTGCTGGTTGCGCGCAACAGCTTGACGGGCGCGCTTACGAGCTTGTTTGGTATTAGCCATTGTTAGTTCCTTGCCTTATATAAAAAGTTACGGCTGTTAATTACAGCCGCTTTCAAAGGCATTGAGCATTGAAATACGCTTGCAGCACAGAGTCGGAAGCGGCTGGTGAATCAGTTCATTTCCAACGGATTTTTACGGTTCTTTCGGGCATGCGCACACGTCCACGAAGAACACTCCCTTGGAAAAGTCCCAAAGTTTAGCAAAAACTTTTAAACCTCTCAAGCGGTTAATGAAGTTTTTGCTCAAGATCGAATACAATGCACAGGATATTTGGGGAATTTGAACAATGAGTTTAATCAAAGCAGCCGCCACCGTCTCCTCCTTGACGCTTTTATCTCGTATAACAGGTGTTGTACGCGATATGCTGATTGCACGTTATTTTGGTTCAAGTGCCGCTACTGACGCTTTCTATGTGGCTTTCCGCCTGCCCAATATGCTTAGGCGTTTGTTTGCTGAAGGCGCGTTTCAGCAAGCCTTCGTCCCAATGCTCTCCGATGTTAAGGCAACAAAAACAGAGACGGAAGTCCGAAGTTTTATCGATAAGGTTTTTAGTCTTCTTGCGAGTGTCCTTGTTCTCACCAGTATCCTTGGTGTCCTAATCGCTCCGGTTTTGGTTTGGTTAATTGCGGGCGGCTTGGCAGAAAATCCCCAAGGCTTTGATCTTGCCACCCAAATGACCCGGTGGATGTTCCCGTATATCTTCTTTATGAGCTTGGTGGCGATGAGCGCGGGTGTACTCAATACCTGGAAGCACTTTGCCATTCCTGCTTTTACCCCGGTTTTGTTGAACCTTTCTTTCATCGCGTTTACCTTGCTTTTGACGCCGCACCTGGATGAGCCGATTTTTGCACTAGCCGCGGCAGTGATTGTCGGGGGAGTACTGCAGTTGGGAATTCAGATTCCGTCTTTAATGAAACTGGGAGTTTTGCCTCGCCCCGTCAATCCGTTTAAGGCAGCAAAGGACGCCTCCGTCATCCGGGTGATGAAGTTAATGATTCCTGCGCTTTTTGGCGTTGGCGTTGCCCAGCTTTCTCTTTTGATTAACACCAATATTGCTTCTCGCTTGGGGACGGGTTCTGTGACATGGCTTTCCTTTGCAGACCGTCTGATGGAATTTCCGACGGCTCTTCTCGGAGTCGCGTTAGGATCAGTGTTGCTGCCGAGTCTTTCGGCTGCGTTTGCCAAAAATGATCTCACTCGTTACAACGCCTTGCTTGATAACGGCTTAAGACTCGTTGTCCTTTTGGCCATTCCCGCTGCGGTGGGTTTAGGTTTGATGGCCGAAGCATTGGTTGCCTTTTTGTATCAAGGGAAAAATTTTTTGGTCTTTGACGTACACCAGACAAGCCTTGCCGTGATGGGTTACTCGTTTGGTTTATTGGGGCTTATTGCTATCAAAATTTTGGCTCCTGCCTTTTATGCTCGAAAAGACATTCGCACGCCCGTTAAGGTGGCGGCGGTGAGTCTTGTGTGTGTGCAGCTTTGCAACATCGCGTTTGTTCCCGTTTTCGCTCATGCGGGACTGGCGCTTTCTGTCGGTGTGGGCAGCTGCATCAACGCGTTGACTCTTTTGGTTATTCTGATTTGCCGAGGACAATACCAGCCGATTTCTGGTTGGCTGATGTGGAGCGTGAGAATCGTTGTGGCAACCGTGGCAATGGGAGCCACTATTGCGTTTTTGCAACAGGGAGTGGATTGGGCCGGTATGCAAAGTGAATGGGTAAAACGTGCCGGTCTCGTCTTTCTGTACATAGCCGCGGCCCTTGTCGTTTATTTCGGATTACTTATTGTGATGGGCTTGCGCCCTCGTCACTTAAAACCCCGTTATGACATTTGAGGAGAATCTTCATCTCTATCAAAGGGCATACATTCGGGCCACTGAATAAGCTCATCGTGGTCCGTTGTATCGATGGCGGCGGGGCCGGTTTCTGCGGTGTTGACGGCAAAATTGAGTTTAGCGTAGACATTGGCTAAATCATCAAGGAGTATCTCCTCAGGATCGAGTCTCTCATCTTCTAAGCGTTCTACCGTTTCAGACAACGCTTCGAGCGCGTCACTTAAGGCATCAATGAGCCATTGGCGATCAACAGACATTTTTTTGTTCCTAGTCGTTAAAAATCCCCAAAAAACAATGGGATCTCTTTAAAATGCGACAAGTATACGTGAATCATTATTGACAATGATTCCAGATAGTGATGGTTTTATATATCAGGCCCATTGTGATTGACTCAAAAGACTTCAAACAATGGGTTTAGGAGCCGGCAAATGAAGAGTTTTTCTAAAAAAGCATTGGTGTTAGGTGTGATGCTTGCGGTAGGTGCCACAGCTCAGGCAGCCTATTTGGGACAATTGCAAGTAACAAGCCAAGCCAGTCAGAATTTTCAGGCTACTTTTTTAGTTCATGATGTATCGCCTACAGGATCGTCGCTTACGGCTCGATTGGCTCCCGCGGAAACTTATTCTAAATACGGTATTACGATGCCTGAAACGGCCAAGGGTCTTAACTTGGCTTTAATCAATAAGTCTCCTTTAACGCTTCGAATTTCTTCTAATCGCCCGGCAGTTGAGCGCGCGTTCCCGTTATTAGTTGAATTAAACGAAGGCGGGCATGTTACGGTTCGTCAATACAATATTCATATTGGCGCGACAGGCAGTGTTGAACCGGTTGAAGTGGTGTCGATGGCGGCTGCGCCCATTACCACTGCCGCCCCTGTGGCAAAGAGAGATCCTGAGTCTAAACCCGCAGTAAAGACTGCTTCTTCGGCTAAGGCTTCTGTTCCGGCTCCTGCAACCAAGACTGAAATGACACCACTAGAGCGCATGCAGGCGAAAAATTATGACTTAAGTAAACCTGTTCTTGTCGAAGCCGGTTACACCCCGTGGTCGTTGGGAGTCCTCTATCAAAAGCGTTACCCCAACGCCAGCGTCAATCAAGTGTTGGTTGCTTTGGCCATTCACAATCCGGAAGCCTTCCCTGCCGGCAATGTCAGACAATTAAAAGCGGGCGCCAAAGTGACGGCACCGTCAGCGTCTTTGGTTGAATCCATTAATGCTCAGACGGCTCGAGAAATCGTTCAAAAGGGTTTGAGTATTGAAGAAGTCGCCCAACGTCCGGCTCCCATTAAAGAGGTCAAACAAGAGGCTCCAAAACACAAGAAACCGTTGCCCTCTATCCAAACAGCACCGGTTAAGCATTTGCCGGTGACCAAAGAAGAGATTCAAAGTGATGTGAAGGCGGCCGAACCCGCACCGGCAACGCCTGCTCCTCAAAATGGTGATTTGACGGCTACGGATAAGGCTCAGCAGCCGGCGGAAAATGTCTCTGCTACTTCTGAGGCTCCTGTAGAGGCTATCCCTGAAAATCCGCCTTCCGTTTCAGAATCGGTTGAAGCTCAAGAAAGCACTTCGCCTCAAGAAGCCATGCCGACATTAGAAATCATGACTGAAGAAGAGGAGCCTGTTGAGGAAGAGTCGACCTCTTGGTTCTGGTACCTGTTGATTGTCTTGATGTTGGGCGCCGCGGGCTTTATCTATTGGCGCACGAAGCAAGGCCGCTATGTGGATTTCCAATCCTTCAAGCGAGTGATGAATAAGGGTAAGGCTCCTGTTCATGAAGAGCCGACGATCCGTCAGGCTCCCCAGGCACCGCGTGCCGCTAAGCCGTCCGCGCCCACCAGTTCCTTTGAAAGTGTGAGCCATGCGCCTGTGCGTGAAGAGCCCCGTGTTGAAGCGCGTCCAGCAGTGCAGTCAGCTCCTGTAGCGCCGACTGCAACAGTTGCCACGGCACAAAAACCGGCAAGCCAACAAGCGGCAAGCGCCAATGTGTTTGATTTGGTTGCTGATGACGAACCGGTGCAAGTCCAGCCGGCGCCGACTCAAGCAGAGCACAAAGCTGCCGCTGCTGACGATCACGGCATGAAGGATTCGCTTGACATGGCTCGTTCATTTATCTCCATTGGAGCGAAGAATGAAGCCATTGCCTTGTTGCAAGAAGTGCTTCAAAAAGGCAGTCCTGCCGATAAGGCACAAGCTGAGGCCCTTTTAAAGCAAGTTCATGAGCGCGTCTGATGCGAATTGCTTTAGGCGTTCAATATAACGGTTCGGCATTTTGCGGTTGGCAAACCCAACCCGATATGCCGAACGTTCAAGACACATTGGAATCGGCACTGAAAGCTTTTGCGACAGTGCCGATTTCTACTATCTGCGCGGGGCGCACCGATACTGGAGTGCATGCTACGCATCAAGTGGTGGATTTTGAAGCTCCTGTCGCAAGACCCCTTAATGCATGGGTGCGGGGCGTAAACACCTTTTTGCCTCCGACCGTAGCTGTGCGCTGGGCTTGCGAAGTGCCTGATGACTTTTCGGCTCGCTTTAGTGCAACCGAGCGCACCTATGAATATTGGCTTTTAAATGATCCAGTGAGATCCCCTTTGATGGAGGGGGCCGTCGGTTGGGTTTTTAGACCTTGTGACGAAACGAAAATGCAGGAGGCGGCTCAGTGTCTTTTGGGTGAGCACGATTTCACGAGTTTTAGAGCATCAGAGTGTCAGGCAAAAAGCCCCATCAGAACAATCCACGAAGTAACAGTTAAGCGTTGCGGCAACATGATCGGCATTCGACTGCGAGCCAATGCTTTTTTGCACCATATGGTTCGAAATATCGTTGGCAGTTTGGTTTATGTTGGTACGGGAAAGCAAAGCGTACAGTGGTTCAACGATGTTTTAGAAGCCTGTGACCGTACGGTCGCCGCCCCTACGTTTGCCGCAGGAGGCCTTTATCTTGTTGGGGTGAAATATCCTAATGCCCCTCAGCTGCCCAGTTATAGTCCGACACTTTGGTCACAGCTGATGAAATAATAAAAATCATTTAAAATCAATGTGATAATATAGATAATAGACAAAAAATAGATAATTAAATAAGCCAAATATTCATAGTGCAATAGACAAAATCAAATTGCTCCTGAAATAGATCTGCATTGAGGATGGCCTTTGTATCATTGGCGTAATCAGGAAAATCAAAAAATTGACTTTTTAATTGAAAATGAAAAAGAGAGACTTGTCGTGAAATCGGTTGACAGTTCTGAACGATTTCCTGGTTTAGTTGACAGTTTTTAGATTCTTGCCTAATTCTCTTGACAGCTAAAGCTGTGTGGAGTTAATTGATAGACAGGGGCAAGGTGCACGTTGTTGGTCTTGAGAAAATAACCAAAATATGGCATTCGTTAACAGCTTTAGATTTGATAAAATCCCAAATCGTATTATTTGTACAGAATTGTATTGAAGGACTTCTTCTATGAGTTGGATTGATCGGCTATTGCCTCGCATTCATAAGTCGGATTCAGAACACCCCGAAAAGAAGGAAAGTGTTATTCCTGAAGGGCTTTGGACAAAATGCCCGAGTTGCGAGCAAGTGCTTTATACCGAAGAGTTGAGAGATTCTTTGATGGTTTGCCCGAAGTGTGGCCATCATATGCGCATTAGAGCTCGTGAGCGCGTAGAAAACTTTTTGGATGCGCAAAATCAGGTGGAAATCACTCAAGAAGTGCAACCGACAGACCCGTTGAAGTTTGTGGACAGCAAACCCTATCCTGCACGTTTAGCGCAAGCTCAGCAAAAAACAGGTGAAACGGACGCTTTGGTTGTCAAGCGTGGTACGCTTCGCGGTTTGCCCGTCGTTGTGGCCGCCTTTGAATTTAACTTTATGGGTGGCTCAATGGGTTCGGTTGTCGGTGAACGTTTCGTGCGCGGTGTGGCAGAAGCCACGCGCATGAAGTGCCCCTTCATCTGTTTTGCGGCTTCGGGCGGCGCTCGTATGCAAGAAGGTTTGATGTCCTTGATGCAAATGGCTAAAACCACGGCTGCCATTGCCGGTCTTGCCCGTGAAAAATTGCCCTTTATTTCGGTTTTAACCGATCCGACAATGGGTGGCGTTTCCGCAAGCTTTGCCTTTATGGGCGATGTGGTGATTGCAGAACCCCGAGCTTTGATTGGTTTTGCTGGTCCCCGTGTGATTGAGCAAACGGTTCGTGAAAAGTTGCCCGATGGCTTCCAACGCTCGGAATTCTTGCTCAAGAAGGGCGCTATTGATATGATCGTGGATCGTCGTGAAATGCGTGCTAACATTGCAGAAATCATGGCGATGCTCATGAGAAAGCGTATTACGGACGCCGAATGATTTGTTTGAGAACGATCTAAAATTTAAAGACGCACTAGAGACCACGCTTGCGGCGTGGTCGCGTTGTTTTTGGACACAGAAATGTCTCAAGGTAAAGATACTTTAAATGGATGGTTGGACTACATTCTTTCGTCACATCCTGAAAATGTGATTGAGTTGGGTCTTACGCGCATGAAAAAGATGCTCGATCGCCTGGATATCCATTTTGATTGTCCGGTGATCACTGTTGCCGGAACCAATGGTAAAGGCAGCACTTGCGCCATGCTTGAGGCTATTTATCGTGCGGCTGGCTACAAAACCGCCATGCATACCTCTCCGCATATGCTTTCTTTTAACGAACGTGCTCAAATTAACGGAGAAATTGTTGAAGATGCTCCGTTGGTGGAAGCTTTTCGAGAGGTAGAAGAAGCTCGAGCGGGGATGCCTCTGACTTATTTTGAATTCACGGCCTTGGGTATCCTGAGAGTCTTTCAAAAAGCCAAACCCGATGTGGTGATTTTGGAAATCGGTTTGGGCGGAAGGCTTGACGCGATTAATGCTCTTCAATCAACGGCAAGCATTGTCACGAGCATCGGCATTGATCATGAGGCCTATTTGGGTAATACGCGAGATGCCATTGGTTGGGAAAAGGCTCATGTTTATCGTCAAGGACACCCGGCTGTTTGCGCGGATAAAAATCCCCCGGTCAAACTTTTACAGTACGCAAAGGCGCTAAAGACAAATCTTGAGGTCGCGGGTAAAGATTTTTCCGTTACCGAAGAAGACGGCGGTCGTATGCGTTTTAGGATGGGTGTCAATGACTGGGTTTTGCCCCGACCGGCCCTTCGCGGTCGAAATCAAATGGACAATGCGGCTGGTGTCCTTGCTCTAGTTGTTTCCTTGATGGATAAGTTGCCGGTTACGCTTGCTGATATTGAAAAGGGGTTGACAACAGTTCGCATAACCGCACGATTTGAAAAGGTGCAATCGGATCCGACCGTTATTTTGGATGTCGGTCATAATCCCCATGCGGCTAGCGTTTTGGCTCAGAATATTCGAGACGTGAAAACGCAAGGCAAGGTCATTGCTGTTTTTGGAATGCTTGCGGATAAGGACATGATTGACGTGGTGAAAATCATGTCTGAAGTGATTGACGAGTGGTTTATCACTGGTTTGCCGGGACCCCGTGGGGCAAGCGTGGATGTGTTGCATAAGGTCATGCTTGAGGCGGGTGTTGAAGATGGCAAAATCACGCAATGCGAAGGTGTTGAAGAGGCTTTTAAGCAGGCAAAGCGTCAGGCATCGATCATTGATACAATCATTATCTTCGGTTCCTTTGTGACAGTAACCGCGGCCCTGCCGCTTGTTCGAACAAATGCAAGAGTCCAATAAACCAACCAACGAAGAAGCGTTCTGGAAGTCACCTCAAGAAAGCGTTGAGGTGGGTCTTGAGCACCTTGCCGAAGATAAGGAGCTTGAGGTGAGCCAAGTGAAGGCAAAGTTTCGCCATCGCTTGGTGGGAGCTGTCGTGTTGGTTGCCGCTTTGGCAACGGTGTTGCCGATTTTCTTTGAAGAGCCTGCTATTCAAAGTGACCGGCACGCTGAGACGAAGATTCCTCCCATCACTAAAGAGCCTTTCTACAAAATGGAACTTCCGGTTAATAATCGGCCGGCAGTGTCCATGCCGGCTGACCAAAGCGCATTGAAGGATCTTTCAAAACCCAATGTTGTCAAGGACGCTCCGGAGGCTCGTCCCACGCCGGAATTGGATCAAAAACAAAATGAGGCGCAAACTTACGCCCCCTCAACGGAAGGCTCACTTTACATTCAAGTGCTTGCCACCTCAAGTGAAGCCGGAGCGATGCGTGAGATGGCGCGCTATCAAGCAATGGGCTTACCGGTCTATTCTGTGAAAGTTCAAAAGAAGTCGGCAACACTTTGGCGAGTGCGCTTGGGTCTTTTTAAAACAAAAGAGGAAGCCGAACGGGTGGCCAAGGTTTTGGATAGCCGAAAAATTTCACACATGCCTGTTCAGGTGGAAGAAAGCGCCAAGCGTGATATGAACCGAATTGCGCCCACGAGAACGTTAAAGAGTGCGGCTCAGGAAGCCCACAGTCGTTCTCAAGAGCAAAAGGCGAAGACGCCTGCGGCGCAGCCTGCGAAGGCTAAATCGCAGCCGATAAAAAACGCCACGCCGGCTCAGCCAAAGGCTGTCAAACCGGCCACGGCAGCAAAAACAAGCCAGCCGGTAAAGAAAGAAACTGCACCGAAGGCTACTCAAAAGGTTTCATCTAAGAAGAGTGCCAGTGACGATCCCTTGGCGGATTTGTTGAAATCAACCCGTGAAGACGTGATAGCGCAAAAGCTTCGCGAAAGCGGACACAAGTGATAAGGACTGTTAATCGTGAATGAATTGGATTGGGCAATCATTATCGTGTTAGTTCTCTCCACGGTGGTTGGGGTGACACGGGGTGTTGTGCGTGAAATTTTATCGATTGTGGGCTGGGTGATCGGGATTGTTTTTGCGATCCGATTCTCGCCTGAGTTGGCGGGGCTCATTCCGCTTGAAAGCTTAGGCCCTGCTATTCGGACAATTATTGCGGCGGTCTTAATCTGCGTGGCCTGCGTCTTTGCTATCGGACTCTTAGGAACGATTTTGCGCAAGATGCTTGAAGTGGCTCGTATTAGCGCCGAGGATCGCGTACTGGGAAGTGTGTTCGGATTTTTGCGCGGTGTGGTTTTTGTCTGTGCGGTGGTGTTTTTGGCCGGCATGACGAGCGCAACCTCCACTCAAATGTGGAGACACTCTGTTTGTATTCCTTTGGCTGAAAATGTGATTGACTGGATGATGCCGATGATGCCGGATTCCATCGCCAAGCTTCGCAAGTAAAGCTATTGAGAAGGGACAATTTTTAAATTTTTAACCGATGAGGCTATCAAATGTGTGGGATTGTAGGTCTTTTTTCTCATGAGCCGGTCAACCAACGGCTTTATGACTCGTTGCTTTTGTTGCAACACCGCGGTCAGGATGCGGCTGGTATTGCCACGCTTGACGGATTGACCTTTCACATTCATAAAGCAATGGGCTTGGTGCGGGATGTCTTCAGAACGCGCAACATGCGAGATTTGTTAGGCAATAGCGGCTTGGGTCAAGTTCGCTATCCCACACAGGGTAATGCTGACAGCAATGAAGAAAGCCAACCGTTTTATGTCAACGCCCCTTACGGCATCATGTTTGTGCATAACGGCAACCTCACCAATGCCGAAGCCCTCAAGCAAGAGCTCTACGACTCTGACCGCCGCCATATCAATACGACGAGTGACTCGGAAGTGCTGCTTAATGTTTTGGCGGATGAATTATCCCGCCTGACGCTCAATAGCAAGATTTCCCCAGAAATCGTTTTTGAAGCCGTTAAAGGTGTTCATAAACGCGTCAAAGGTTCATACGCTTGTATCGCTTTAATTGCCGGTAAAGGCATGCTTGCCTTCCGTGATCCCTTCGGTATCCGTCCGTTATGTTACGGTACAAAAGAAACGTCAACGGGAAGAGATGTTATTTTTGCTTCCGAGTCTGATGTTCTTGAGGCTCAAGAATACGAAACGCTTCAAAACGTTGCACCGGGCGAAGCCATTTGGGTTGACATGAAGGGTGACATCCATCAGGCCCAATGCGCAGAACACGCCCAACTTGTTCCCTGTGCATTTGAATACGTTTATCTCGCCCGTCCCGATAGCGTCATTGATGGTATCTCGGTTTACGGTGCCCGTTTGCGTTTGGGTGAATACTTGGCTCACGAAGTGGCCCGCAGGATTCCTGTGGATGAAATTGATGTTGTGATGCCGATTCCCGATAGCTCGCGCCCCGCGGCTCAGCAGCTTGCCCAACGGTTGCGCTTACCTTATCGCGAAGGTTTCATTAAAAACCGCTATGTGGGTCGTACCTTCATCATGCCGGGCCAGGCCATTCGTAAAAAGACCGTTCGTCAGAAATTAAATGCCATGGCTGTGGAATTTAAAGACAAGAACGTGCTCTTGGTGGATGACTCCATCGTTCGTGGCACAACGATGCATGAAATTGTTCGCATGACAAAACAAGCCGGTGCGAAGAAAGTGTTTGTGGCGAGCGCTGCTCCTCGCGTGTGCTTCCCGAATGTTTACGGTATCGATATGCCGACTCGCTCGGAACTCATTTGCGGAGACGGCAAGACCGATGATGAAGTCTGCAAGATTCTTGAAGCTGACGCCGTGGTTTACCAACGTTTGGAAGACTTAAAGTCTGCCCTTCATGATATGAATCCTGCCATCGAGCGTTTTGAATGCTCGTGCTTTGACGGTGAGTACATTACGGGTGACATTACGGAAGAGTACTTGGCTAAACTTGAAGCACAAGCAAAAGCTGCTAAAGCTCAACCGAAAAAAGTTGACGAAGACTGATCGATTAGACGATTAGGTCTTTAATTGGGGAGTTCTTTGAATGAGGAACTCTCCATTTTTTGTTTATAAGGAGTCAAAAATTCTAAAAACGTAGCATTTTAATTCTTAAAAAATCTAAAAAACGTTACAAAATCCCATTAAAAATATTTAAAAAACGTTACAATACTCATTATTAGATGACCAGATTAGCGTTGGGAGATGAGATGTTAGAGCGAAAACTTTATGCAAGGTTGCTTCAATGGAAATCACAAAAAAGAAGAAAGGCACTTTGTATATCGGGGGCAAGACAAGTCGGGAAGACAACACTCATTCGGCAATTCGGTAAAGAGCAGTACAAGCATTTCGTTGAGATAAATTTTCTAAATGACCCTTTGTCTAAAACGATATTTTCCGGTTCATTGCGCCCTCAGGAGTTACTGGCCAACTTAACAGCCTATGTCAGACAACCGCTTGAAATTGGCAATACATTAATTTTTTTGGATGAAATTCAAGAGTGTCCACAAGCTCGGGTGGCTATTAAGTTTTTAGTCGAAGACGGTCGTTTTGACTACATTGAATCCGGTTCTTTATTGGGTGTTAGTACAAAATCCGTTCCCTCTTTGCCGGTTGGGTTTGAAGAACCGGTCACCATGTATCCTTTGGATTTTGAGGAATTTTGTTGGGCCAATGGCGTTCAGAAAAAGACAATTGAATTGTTACATGACGCGTACTTGAATAAACGTCCTGTCAGCGAATTGATTCACGAGACGATGAAAAAATTATTTTATTCATATCTCGTGGTCGGGGGAATGCCGGAAGCGGTGAATATTTTCGTGTCTACGAACGATATCGTGCAAGTGATCTCTTTTCAGCGAGAGATTCTGGCTCTTTATCGACAGGACATAGTCAAATACTCTACTCAAAATAGCAATAAGATTCATCGTATTTTTGATGCCATCCCCGGGCAGTTGGATGAAAAGAACAGGCGCTTTACTTTGTCGTCTTTGGAAAAAAATGCCAGACAAAATCGGTATGAAAGCTCTTTTTTATGGCTCAATGATGCGGGCGTCGCGCTTGCCTGCTACAACGTCACGCAGCCAACCATTCCGCTTAAATTAAACGAAAAACACAATTTATTTAAACTTTATCTCTGTGATACCGGTTTATTGACTGCTGCCTGCGCGCAAAACATTCAATTCGCATTGCTTAATGGTGATGTTTCTGTCAATTGGGGCAGTATTCTTGAAAACGCGGTGGCTCAACAACTTCTGGCGAATGGTTTCCCATTAAGGTATTTCAATTCAATTCGACACGGAGAGGTTGACTTTGTTGTGGAGAAGAATGGAAAAGTTTTGCCGGTTGAGGTGAAGTCCGGGAAAAGTTTTAAGTTACATGCGGCATTAAATAATGTTTTGGATGTAAAAGATTGGGGAATATCCGAGGCCGTTGTTTTGTGTCAAGGTAATGTGGACAGCGATGAACGCATTCTTTATTTACCTTGGTACATGGTGATGTTTTTGAAGGCAGACCAATTGCCTAGACAATGGCTCCACCGAGTAGACATTGGAGCTCTGGCTGTTTAGTGAATGGAGAAAAAGCGATCAACTAATGAACAATGTCATCCTGCTTGATGACTTTCCAGATCGTCAACAGAATGATTTTGATATCAAATAAGAGAGAGCGCTTTTTCATATATTCGATGTCTAAGCTAGCCTTGTCATCGCCGCTTATGCATGTGCGCCCGTTAATCTGAGCCCAACCGGAAATTCCGGGTAAAAGCTTATCAACGCCCGCCGCTTTTCTCAGTTCCAAAACATGGGTTTCAATCGGCAAAAGCGGTCTGGGGCCAATAAGACTCATGTCACCTTTTAAAACCGACCAGAACTGAGGAATTTCGTCTAGGCTGGTTTTTCTAATAAATTCTCCAACCTTGGTGATGTAGCTGCCGGCATTGGTGAATTTTTCAGCTTCTACAATGGGTGCACCAACACTCATGGAACGAAATTTCGGCATGATAAATGGCCTTCCATTTCGACCAATACGTTCAGACCAGTATAAGACAGGGCCGGGAGAATCAAGCTTAATAGCAATGGCAACGATTAACGCTACAGGTAACATGATTGGTAGCGAAAGCAAAATCAACACAATGTCAAGTAAGCGTTTCATCAATGAGCGAGAAAAGAGTAGAACAATTCAGTTCTGAATTCTAAAACAAAATACGACTTTTTTAGAGTGTTCTACCATTCCGATAAAAGCCATTGCCGAAGATCTTGGTGTTCAATGCCTTTTTGCGGTCTCAAGATCGGGTCCAAGCTAAGTACAACCTTCGGGAAGTTATCCGGTATTGATAAAAGTGCCCCGAATTCACGTTCTTCGGTTTCCTTATTGGCTAGTAAATAGGCCACTTGAACATAGAGGGTTTGATTGTTTTTTCTCGCTATGAAGTCAACCTCAAGTTCTTTCGACGGTTTTTGAGCGCAAGCAATTCTTCCAATGCTTACTTTCCAACCACGTCTGCGTAACTCAATCGCGACAATGTTTTCTAATATCTGATCAATATTTATTTGGTTAGATAAAAACAAAGCCTGACGCAAGCCATGATCATTGATGTAAAACTTATGGTTGAAGGCTAGCATACGTTTACCTTCGGCCGTTTCAAAATTCATTTTTTCGAAAATAAAAGCTTCGCAGGCAGCCTCAATAAAATTGGCCAAGGTTTCCTTGCTGGGTGCTCGCCCTTCAGATTTCAAATATCTGGCCAGGGAAGCGATTGATATTGGATGCCCGGTTTGGTCAAAGAGGTAACGGAGAACTTTTTTGAATAGTTCAACATCACGGATTTGACGTCGCGAGATGATGTCCTTAATAAAAATGGTGTCAAAAAGGTCGCTTAAGTACTGTTGCCAAGCTTCAAAGGGGCGCTTGGAAAATCCATGAGCCCAGGCGGGCATTCCTCCGACTGTGAGGTAGGTATTAAAAATTTCATTTATTGATAAATCAGAGTTTCCTTTATTACAAAGGACGAATTCTTTAAATGAAAAAGGGAAAACTTCAAAAGAAACGTAACGACCGCTTAAATGAGTGGCGAGTTCTCCGGATAATAATTTTGAATTGGAACCGGTTATGAAAATACTGGCAATGGCGTGCTGACGAAGGGAATTCACCATGATTTCCCAGCGATCAACATTCTGTACTTCATCTAAAAAAACAAAAGATGGGGTTTGTTGTTGAGCAAAGTGCAATATTTTTTCATGAATCTCTTCAAGGGGAAGCGAGCGCCAACGGATATCTTCAAAATTAATACTCAAGAAATGGTTGTCTTTAAGGTGTAAAGAATTGGAAATATCTGCCTTGATAAGTTCAAAAAGGGTGGATTTGCCGGTACGTCGCATACCGGTTAAAACTTTGATCAAATCTAAATCGTTGTAAAACGGTTTGATCTTTTCCAATAGATCAGATCGAGGTACTAAGAGTTCGCTCATTTTTGTTCCCCTTTTTTTATTATTAGCTATTATATCGAACAATTTTGATTAATTTTAAATTTTTGTTCGATATGTCGAACAGAATGACAAGAAAGTAAAATTTTGTTCGATATAGATTGACGAATTAATTGTGGGTAACGGTTAAAATCAAAGAAAAAACAAGGATTATTTGTGTCAACAGGTCTATTTACCCACGAATCGTGTTATCGCCACATCACAGGATTCTCGAGTCCGGATTCGCCTGAGCGAATTCGAGCGATAGAGGAGCGATTGGTTGCTTCGGGTTTGGAAAGTGCTTTTTGTCGGAAACAGACCGAGCGCCAGGCTTCTTTAGAGGATCTTTTACGTGCCCATGATCAACAATACGTCGACCACGTTCGCTCTTTGATTCCCCAAAAAGAAGGTGAATTGATTTATATCAGTGAGGATACGATTGTGAGCCGTGATTCGTGGACGGCCGCATTAGAAAGCGCGGGTTGTGTACTTGAAGCGCTTGATGAAGTCCACTCTGGCAAACTCACCAATGCGTTTTGTTGTGTGCGCCCACCGGGTCATCATGCTCATCGAGATAAAGCGGAAGGTTTTTGTATTTTCAACAATGTGGCGATTGCGGCGCTTTACGCAAGAGATGTTTTGGGCATTGAGCGAATGGCAGTCTTAGATATTGACGCGCACCATGGTGATGGGACCGAGGATATTCTGGCTGGGCTTGAGGGTATTCATTTCTTCTCTTTTTTTGAAAAAGAGATTTTCCCGTATCCGAAGCTTGAGAGTTTAGCATCTAATATTCACAAGTTCGCGCTTGCGGCCGGTGACAGAGGAGAGGCGGCCTGTGAAGTGATTCGTTCCAAGTGGGAGCCTTTAATTCGCGACTGTCATCCACAGCTTATCTTAATTTCGGCTGGTTTTGACGCTCATATGGCCGATATTATGTCGGGGCTGGATTTCTCTGATTTGGACTATGCCCATATCACACGAATCATTGATGATATCGCGCGTAGCGTTTGTGATGAAAAAATCGTCAGCGTGCTCGAAGGCGGCTATGAGCCTCGGAGTCTTTCAAGAGCGGTTGTTGCCCACATCAGAACATTAGCCCATGTGTAAAGGATCCAAGAGTGTCGCTATTTTCACTTAAGCATTTAAAAGAAGGCGTTTCAGGCCGTGAGGTGCTCTCTTGGGCGGCCTTTGATTTTGCGAATTCCGGCTATACGACCGTTGTCCTCACAACGGTTTTTAATGCTTATTTTGTCAGCGTGATTTGTGAAGAAGCTTCTTGGGCGACACTTCTTTGGACAACGGTTATCGCGGCAAGCAATATTTTGGCTATTGTTTCCATGCCCCTCATTGGTGCGGCCAGTGACCTTAAAGCCAATAAAAAATTTTGGACGGTGTTGATGAGTTTGATTTGTATCGGGGGCACCGTCGGTTTGGCTTTTACCGGCACCGGTACGATTGTCTGGGCCGTTCTCATGGTCATTGTCAGCAATTTCGCCTATAACGTTGGAGAGACGCTTAATTCTGCTTTCTTGCCCGAAATCGCCGACGACCGCTCCATTGGGAAAGTCTCCGGTTGGGGATGGAGTTTTGGGTATTGCGGTGGTCTTTTGACTTTGGGGTTAAGCTTGGCTGTCGTTTTGGCTATGCAGTCAAAGGGATTTACTGCTGAGGATTATGTCCCCTACACTATGCTCATCACGGCGGTTATCTTTTTTATCGCAGCCCTACCTCTTGCTTTATGGCTAAAAGAAAGAGCCGTGCCTAGAACCCAATCATCATTTTGGTCTTTGGTTAAAGAATCCCAAACCAGCCTTATTAAAACATTCAAAAGTCTGCCCGCTCACCGAAATTTTGCCTGGTTGGTTGCTAGCGGTCTCTTCTTCCAAGGTGGAATCGCCGTTGTGGTGACACTGGCCGCGGTTTACGCCGATCAAGCCATGGGATTTTCGCCGGACGAAACGATTCTCCTTGTGTTGCTCGTCAACATCACCGCGGCAATCGGAGCCTTTGCTTTTGGCTATGTGGAGGATCGTATTGGTCACAAAAATGCCTTAATCGTGACGCTTTTTATTTGGATAGCCATGGTGGGCGTGGCTTATTTTGCTCAAACCAAAGCGTTTTTTTGGGTGGCTGCGAACTTGGCTGGTATTGCAATGGGATCAAGCCAGTCAGCAGGTCGTGCTTTGGTTGGTGTTCTGGCTCCTGAAAAAGACCGCGCGGCATTTTATTCATTTTGGAATATGGCGCTGTGGGTAGCCAATATCATTGGTCCGATGACTTATGGACTGATCACTTGGGTGACAGGCAACGATCAACGCTTGGCTCTTTTGTGTACGGGGATGTTCTTTGTTGTGGGTTTGATTTTTCTGCTTCCGATGAAATTATCAAAAACGAAAGAAAATTTTCAGAAAATCTAAAAAATATTTTTAGAAAATATGTACTCCATTTCGATAAAAAATACTTTATGCTTTTTTCACTTTCGGGTTTTTCTCCAGAAATGAAACGGCTCGTGCAAGACCCGCAGGAAAGACTCTGTTTGGTTGAAGCTAGCGAACTTGTTCCTATACATAAGGAATCAAACGATGAATAAAGAATATTTCTCTCAAGAATTTGAAAACTGTGTCAACGCCATGGACGAAGATGAGCTTCGAGCGGCCATTTTTGAAAAAGCTCGCACGACCGACAGTGGCAAAAAGATATTGTGCGGCAGTACACGCAAAACTGGTTGAGTGAAAGTGTGGACGCGGAATATCTTAAAAATCGCATCCAATCAATGATTGATCAGACACCGTGGATAGAACGCGATGTCGAATGGTCTTTCGGTTTGATTAATTTTGTGGACGAGGGCGTGCAAGACGCTCTGGAGTGCGATGAGTGTCAGAAAGCGTTCGAGTGGGTGGAGTATCTTTATCGGCTTTGTCGGGGCGTAGCGTTAATGGAGAAAGCGTTAGCCTACAAGGTCGAGGAGTATTGTTGGGATCGCTTTGAGAGTCTCGCAGAAGATGCCGATTGGGAATGGGTTGATGGACGTTTTTTAAAATTATTGAAGAAAGACTTGCTTAGTTCTGAAGATATCATCGGACGACCGGCACTGCTTGAATATTTAGTGGATCAGTCTGTGGGTGAAGAATTGACAAGGCGACTTCAGAATAAATGGCAGAACCATGTGAGGCGTTCTAAAGAGGGCAAGGCAGACTTGGAACTTTTTGAAGATCTTGAAAATCTTTTGTCATTACTCTCAATGTACCGGATGAGTGGGGAAGAAATACGGCTTAACGAATTGGTTGATGAGTTCTCTGATTCCTACAACGTTTTGGATTGGGCCATTGAAGATGCGATTGAAGCCAGAAATTTTGATCGGGTGGATGAGCTGGTAAGAAGAGGACTTTCTCGATTTAGTGGCGACAATAAAGCGTTCTTGTTCGCAAGGCGTTTTCGTTCGCTAAAAAGACGCAATGAAGGATTGCATTTGGCTCGAAAAGCATTTGATGGCGTCGAGCCTTCGTACGTCTTTTCAAAAAAGGACCATTCCCATTTGTTAAAGCAGATGGGAGCAGACGATTTAGTCTATGCTCAGCATCTGGCTAAAGAATTTTGTTTTGATAAACAATGAGTTGAGTATCTTAATTGTTAAAAACGCTAGGTAAAAATTTGTAGTTTCGCTTAAAAATTGTCATTAGATTTGACACAAGTTCGCAGAGAGACAGTCGCTTTCGGAAAAAAACGATCAATGGAAAGCGGCGCCGATTAAGCGACTTGTGGAAAAATCGCACGAGCAGCTCAATATAAGCTTAATAGAAGAGTTTATTAATCGATCGGTATGCCCTTGTGCTTGGGCATACCGATTAAAGTACTAGCTATTGGGCAACATCCGTGTTAAAGCAATGGATGTTAAAACAGCCGCTCCGGTCGCAATGGCTTTATCGTTGAAATTGAAGCGCTCATTGTGAACAGGCGCTGTGTGATCTGCGTCTTTCATGCCAAGACGAAAAAGACAGCCGGGGCGCTTTTGTAGCATGAACGAGAAATCCTCACCGCCAGTCGTCCTGGAGATTTCTTTGACATTGTTTTCTCCTAACACTTGTGTGGCAATTGCACGAGCCACCGCAACATTTTCTGGCGTGTTGTACATAGCGGGATAAAGCCGAGTGTATTTAACTTCTGCTTCAATATCATAGGTTTTTGCGATGCCGTGAGCGACTTCATTAATACGTCTTTCAATCGTGTCTTGGACTTCAGGCTCATATGACCGGGTTGTGCCGCTGAGCATTGCTTTTTGGGGAATGACGCTTACACCATTGGGATCACCGGCTTGTGCGCAGCAAACAGAAACCACTGCGGCTAATTGGGGAGAAATGTTGCGCGAAACAAGCGTTTGTAAAGCCAAAATAGCCTCGCCCATTGCAATTACCGGATCTTTAGCAAACTGAGGGCGAGAACCGTGTCCGCCTTTTCCCTCAAAAGTCACCTCAAAGACATCCGCATTGGCAGTGGCGTATCCGGAAATAAAACCGACGGTCCCCACATCAAGCGAAGGCTCGGCATGAAGCGCATAAAATTCATCGATGCCGAATCGCTCCACGAGACCGTCTTTAATCATGTATTTAGCGCCGGCAAAACCCTCTTCGCCCGGCTGGAAAATAGCCACTAGTGTTCCGGCAAAATGCGGATGTTTCATAAAATAGTTCACAACGGCCAAAAGAGTGGCCACGTGACCGTCGTGACCGCAGGCATGCATATGTTTTGGGCGTTCACTTGAATAGGGCGCTCCCGTGTTTTCATTGAGAGGTAGTGCATCGCTGTCGGCTCGAATACCGATTGTTCGTCCCGGGCATTCTCCCTTGACAACACAGACTACGCCGGCAACGTCTGATCCGCCGACACGAGTGTGAATATCCTCACACCCAAAGCTTTTCAGTGCTTCAACGATTGTTTGCTCAGTGCGTGTTAAATTGAGTCCAATTTCCGGATATTGGTGAATAGCGTGGCGAATTTGCGCTGCCACGGCGGCGCAATCAATCAGATCTTCCGGTTTAACCATTAAAGAGTCACTCATGATAATTTCCTTTTCAATTTGTTCGTTCGACCGTGTTAAGCCTGTATTAAATAAGAACGCTCATGACCGCTAATGTCGCGAAAGCCAAAACAATGGGGATGAGCATGATGACATAGAGCATATGATCCTTAATGCCGATAACGCCCAGGCATCGTCCCATATACTGGAGTTGTCCGCCCATGATGAAAATGGAGGGCAAAATGATCGCGGCTTGTTCACCATTCATGACACCGTCGCTTAAAAAGGCCAAAAGCACACCGATAGCACCGCCGCTTGACATCCAGGCACTCACGAGGATCATGGCGCTTTCTCCCGGTAAACCGAAGATAGACATGATCGGTTCAAACGCCATGCCGATGTAGTTTAGAAGGCCTGAAACAGTCAATACTTTGATGAGTACGAAAGCCATAACCAAGTTTGGCAACATGGACTTTGTAGCCAAGTCCCAACCGCGCCTTGCGCCATCGATGAACACTTCCGTAATCAGAGGTTTTTGAGTGCTGAGTTCAGTCATGATTAATTCCTTTCAATGGTTAAAGCAACAGGACTTGTCTGCAAAGAAGTTGTGGAGATCTTTTCACGCTGAGCGATCCTCAATTGAATCAAACGCATGATGTTGGCGCCGATTACCTTGGCGATTAACAAAACGGCTAAACCGGTGCCCATGGAAAGGGGAACAGTGCCTGAGCCATCGGCGTTGCTGAAAGCCAAGACGGCAGCGCTAAATGTCACGAAGTTGGTGATGGGCGCGCAGGCAACCATTTGGAAAGCTGAGAAATTATTGATTTCGGTATAGCTTAAGGCGCCCGAGTCTTTAAGTTGACGAGTAAGCGCGGCACCGCCATCAGTTGATTGAAGGCAAGCAATTAAAGCTAAAGTAGCCGTGCCGGGAACACCGATCAAAAATTGAAGAATCGGGGTCAAGAGCTTTCGGGCGGCTTTGAGAGCGCCATAGTGTTCAAAAACGGTAATCATGCCCATGGCCAACATGACGCCCGGAATGATGAGGGAGATGGCGAGCATGAACCCATCAATGGCTCCGGATCCGCCAAGACCTCTTAGGGTTGTCATGGTGGTGCTGACACCATCGGCAGTCTCTGTCACCTTCCCCACCACTTTGCCGGCGCTACCCATGAGGGTTGTGAAGTCTAAGAAACTCCAAAAATAACTGCTGCCGGCAGCAATTCCAGAGAAAAATACAATGGCCAATGCCAATGAGATGTAACAGCCTATGGTGACGTTTTCTTTATCAATTTGAGTTTGCTTATCAGACATTTTGTTTTCCTAAAAGTTATGAAAGCACTGAAAAAGAGTTGGTTTCAAACCTAAATCGATAAATAGGGGGACCAATCTGACGCATGGAGCGCATCAGTCGAGCGCAACCGAAGATGACAGAGAGAGTTCGTTTATTGAGACGAATATTGATATTTGCATTAGCCTTGCCACGGATAGACGGATACATAGCAACTTCCGAATTTTCAAAATTTTGAAAATGTCCGAATACACGTGGTGAGTTTTAGGCTTTTCAGTAACGGTATTCAGACCGTTTGGGGTGGCTCCCGAAGGAACCTGTCATTTAGCAGCGCCAGCTGAAAACGACAAACGATGGAAGCGGGAAACGACTAAATCGTTCCCCGATGCTAAAGCTGAAAAAAACAGCCTTACGAGATGTGCTCGAAAGGCCGATGGGTTTGACTGATGAGATCGCACAGCAAGACTTACAGGAATTGTCCTGCAAGACTTTCTGTAATGTGTCTAAACGGTTGCTCGAAAGCATTTTAGAGACGATCTCATAAGTTATGAAAAGGATGAGAACATTTTGATTTAAATTTAGAAATGGAACAATCAGGAGAATTACGTATTTTTGAGGAAATCTACATTTTATTACCTATGCTGTTTCGGTGGATTCGTGGGTTGCATCACAAGAATTAGATACAAAAAAACAGACCATACATATTTGGCTATCCGAATTTTGATGGCTCAACGTTAAGATATTCTCGGCGGTACGCCAAGCAACCAATCAGCCGCGTTCAGTTGAATGATTCCATTGAAATTTCTTCCAGCACCGATTCTGTAAGTGGTGATAAGGTATCCTGGGTAAGCGTCTCGTATTGGATTAAAAGCAGAAAGTTCTCGCTCTAGAGTGTTTGGATCCATGACAGACATCACGAGCTGAAAATAAGTGAAGCCTTCTGATGATTCCGCAACGAAGTCAATCTCACGTTCGCCGATCCGTCCAACGGAGACCTTTTTGTAACGACGTTGGAGCTCTAAATAAACGATGTTTTCTAAAATGTGACCATAATCCCTAACAGGAGAAGACGTCATCGCATAGCAAAATCCCACATCGGACAAATAAAATTTCTCTTCACTTTTTAAGGCTCTTTTTCCTCGAATATCAAATCAAGGTACTCTGTGGAAAAAATAGTTGCCTTCTAAAGCTTGCAAGTACCCATACACCGCAGGTAATGAGACGTCAAAGCCTTCGTGTTTAAAAACATTCATAATGTTTTTGGTGGAAACAACACTTCCAATGCTTGTCGATGACAAGTTGCCAACCGATCCAACAACGTAGCATCCCGAATTTTGAGTCTGTAACAAATATCCTTAAGAATAATAGAAGACACAAGACCTTCATAATAGGATTGAATCAATCGGTCATCGTTTCGGTAGGGGATAATCACCGGAAATCCTCCAATACGCATATATCGAAAAAGCTCATCGACTGAGTTTAGGCTGTCTTCTGCTCATGCGGAATGGGATAGTATGGATAAGTGAATTTCTGAATAATGACCGGTAAAAGTGTCGCCAGCTCACCGGAAAGCAAAAAGGCATTTGAGCCTGTAACGTAGATATCTAAATTTTTGTGCCTTAAAAAACTGGTCAACACTTCGTAGAAGTTCTTGCACATTTGAACTTCATCGATGAAGATATAGTATGTATCGGTGTCATTGCATCGATTCAGTACAAATTGATGAAGTGTTTCAGGATTTCTTAATGCTTTATTTTCAAAGTCATCTAGATTAACAGTAACTATTCTTTCTTTGGAAACGCCTTATTGTCTTAATAGGTCTTGAAACATTTCCAATAAGAAAGATTTCCCACAAGGTCTAGGGCCTAAAATAACCTTAATAAGACCATTATTTTGGTAATCGTGCAATAAGTTCAAATTTGAGAATTTCAGTGGGAGGGACATTGATGACGTTTGAGACTTCATCGATAAAAAGGCTGATTCTTTGCGAGTTCAGCGCAGAAAGTCCAAGGTTGTAGCGCCGACCGGCAATGTTGGCCAGGTCCGCGAGCCAAATACCGGCAAGGGTTGAGGTCACTGTTGGGTTAGGCATGGAATCTAAGTCAATGTACGAAACATGACCGCCATTGATCACTTTTTCAAGACTCATCACAGGACGCGTGTCATGAGGGTCTGTGATGGAAGGTGAGAGACTGTTGGCTAACTTACCCGTTGTCAACATTGAAAGAATTGGTAAAAGAGAGGCCGTGATTTTTGAGTAGTGTTCCCGATTGTGGCGAAACACTTCAATGAGTCCGTCAATAGCGGGGTCAGGTGCAAGGTGATGAAGCTCTGTTTCATAAAGTGCCACAAGCACCATGAGCTTATCGGAAACGGAGGGCATCGGCGGTCGATCGGCCTTTTCACGTAATTCGGAGTAGTTTTTTTGCCAATCGTGAGCAGCATGGTTTCTCGCATGTCGTTCCAATAAAGGCTCAAGCAAGTCGTGGATGCCGAGTTTTACGTATTTGGCAATTAAGGGCAAAGTTGGACGAATTTCCAATGCAATTAACCCTTGAGCAATGGCGTTTACCGCCATCCAGGCAAAATTGGCGATGCTTTCATCCATGTTGGGCGGAAAGGCTTGACGGATGCGCGAAGCAATTTCAGTGGCATTGGTGAAACTGTGCATGGGATCAAGTCTTACTCCGGTGTCAGGAAAAGCCGGGTGAAAAGTGAGGGGATCATCGCGTCCGCAAGCCCTGCAAGCATGCAAGATGTTGTCTTTTAAGTGTGAGGAATGTTTGGGATCAATCACAATGACAACATCGCCTCGGGCAATCGCTTGAGCAACCAGGTGACTCAAATAAACCCCCTTGCCCGCCTGAGTGGTTCCGCAAAGACAAAGTCCCCCTTCAAAGTTTTTCAAAGGCCGAAAGAGCGAGTCATCTATGTCGCTCACACCATGAATGATGGGTAATCCCGCTGCTTCATCAGGCAAAATTTGGTTGGGTAAAAGAAGGCTGCTAAGCCACTTGGGTAATAAGAGCTTGGTCCAGGCCAGTTTCATCAACTCATAGAGCTTTTGCGAGTGCTCAGGCCACCACCGAAAACCAATCCCAAGCCATAGATCATGCGGATGACCTTTCATGATTTTGTCCAGTTCTTTAAATGTCATAAAGGTGACTTTGGAACCGGATAAAGATGCCCTTGCCGTGAGCACTTTAAGTGCTTCATAGGAACGCTTCATCAGAAAAGCCACGGTAAGTGTCCACAAAATCGAGCACCAAGACAAAGGCAAACGGTGCGTAAAATAAAGCCATGTGACATAACCAAAGCCAATCGTCCAAGCGGCCACGGCATAACCTTCAAAAGCAAAGTGCCAGCAGTCATAGCGCTCGAAGGTTTGAGAGGTTCTTTCGCTATGAGTCATGAATTTTCCTCCTCGCAAAAGTTAAAGCTCAGTTGATCAGACGATTGGACTTCATGACGGAAAAAAGCGAAATGGGGGGATGGTTTTCTATGGTGAAGCGCCGTAAAAATTTCCTTAAACGATAAATCGTTACCTTCGAGCCTAGCTCCAAGACAGTCAGCTTTTAAAATTACTCCGCGCTGAAGCGATCCGTGAATATCGGTATGAGTCACCCAGAGCGGTTCACCTCGATCATTTTCATAGATGAGGTTATTGCTCAATAATGATGTCACCAATCGTTCGAATGTAAGGTCTGCACTGAGGAAGTTAAGATGGTCGGAGAGAAAAAGCCCTTCATCAATTAATCGTTCAGAAACTTTTTGGGGTTCTCTATTTAATAAATCAAAAATCGCGGAAAGTGCGGGATTTGAACTTTCATATTTTTCATTTATATGCCAAGTAATAGTGTTTTGTTGAGTAACCATCTGTTCAGAAGGAATGTATTGTGTAAAGACTTTATCCGTGGACTCTAAAATTTCACGGGTGAGCTGAGAAAGCGCGCAGGATTGCTCTTCATTAAGTTCAGTCTCAAAATTTCTCTTGATCGTTTTGGCGTATAAGTTCTTGTTACCGGTAAAGAAATGAGCATCAGATAGTTTGATCGCTTCTCGGGGCTTGGCGTTAGGGGTAACCGTAATCCAGCAGGTTGCAAGTCCCTTCTTTGAAGGAATTGTTAAACCGCTTTCCAGAAGGCAGCCAGCCCAAATATCCGGATCCGAGGGTAAGTCGGTTAAGCCGAAATTTTTGAAGTCATCAATGAGAATCGGGCAAATGTCAGGCCAATATAAAAAGAGGCCGTCAGCTCCTTTTCTTAACGGACTGTCTTTAGCATTAATTGCCCAATCATTCAGAATCCTTGCTCGAAGAATTCGAATAAGCGTGTTTTGCCAACCGTGTGGCGCTAAAACCTTTCCAAGTTTAGCTCCCATTTGTTCACGTTCAAGTTGACAGGCTCTGAATACACCAAGATCCCGCGCTTTGATAACGGACGATGGCACCTCTTCAAGATCAGAATCAGTGGTCAGGCATTTCATCAGTTCAATGAGGGGTAAAGAGCCGGCTTCTCCCAACCAAGCCATCGTTTCAGAAGCCAAAATGTGTCTGGCGTAGAAAAGACGTAAGTTTTGCCTGGATTGAGTAACGGGAGGAGCGCTCTTCCAATGAAGCACTAACTTGATTGAAGTGTTCTTTTCAAGTTTCTCTCTGACCCAAGTGTCATAAGGCATCGCCAAAGGATTAAAAGCCAAATGGCTTACATGATTGTTTTCACTGATATGAAAAAAGGCGTTTTCATGGATGATTGCACTTTCTGTGATCAAAATTTTCTCAAACGTATCCAGAAAAGAACATAATCCTGCTAAAAGTGACCTTGCCTGAAATTGGTTGACAGTTTTTAAAACTATGACTGACTTGGTTGACAGGTTTTTGATTCTTGCCTAATTTTCTTTACAGCTAAAAAACTAAAACCTGAACATGTTGACACCTTGGAGATATTTCCCATGGTGTCTTTTTATTTTAATCCTTTTTAAATCTCCTCCTTATTGTTGGCCCAAACATGGCTTGATAGGCCGTCGGCCTATCAAACGTGGCGGGAGCCCTTTATAACGTTTGTTCTTGGTTTGCCTGTTTTCTTTCACTGTACGTTTTCCAATGGCGTACAGGGACAGCTCCAAAATCATGCACCTCCGTCGGGGTTTGATAATCCAAACTCATATGAGGTCGGAGGTTGTTGTATGTCTCAATCGCCTGTGATACTCGCTCATAGCAGTCGGCATAATCTTTGATTTCCACCCCGTAAAGCCATTCACTTTTGATGATCCCGTTAACTCTCTCAGCGACCGCGTTTTCCAAAGGATCGCCACTTTCAGTCATCGAAATTTGTATCCCTCGTGACTTTAACCTGTCGACGTAACTGTAACTACAGTACTGACACCCGCGATCCGAGTGATGAATCAAGCCTTTTGAGTCTTCCGGATATCGTAGTGTTTCCAGGGCCATTTCTAAGGCTCTTTGGCAATGAACAGTTTGTAGTGTTTCTCCTAGAGCCCAACCAACAATTTTCCTGGAATAAAGATCTGTTATTAACGAAAGGTAGCAAACACCATCGGCTGTCTCTACATAGGTTATGTCACTAGCCCATGCCTGATTGGGAGCTCCGAAAACCTTATCACGGATAAGATTGGGATAACGCTTAAAGGGATGATTGGAGTCGGTGGTTTTGTAATGCTTGCGGCGTTTAATTCTCAGCAGTAATCCTTGACCTGAGAGCAGGTCAAGGAACTTATCTCTGCCAGGAAATCCCTGTTGAGAACCGAATTCACGTTTAACGAGAATGTAAAGCTTACGTGAACCAATGCGAGGCATCTGTTGCCTGTATGTGCGGACAGACTGAACAATCAACTCGTTAAGAGCCTGTCCTGCAAAGCCGTTTTCCTCAACGTGCTTGTAATAAGACTGTCGGCTATAACCAAACAGCGCACAGCATTTACCCAGACCAAAATGGGGATAAACGCTATGCAGCCAGCTTACTGTTTGGTGCCAGATTTTTTTCGGATCGGGATGTTGAATTGTTGCTCGGCCAACTCAATCATATGGTTGTAGGCCTCGCTGCGAATCTTTTCCAGCTCAAGAGCTTTTTTCAAGCGTTTAAGCTCTTGGAGCTGCTCTTGGGGAGTCATCGCCTTGAACTCTTCATCCGTAAGCTCTTTCGTTTTACGCATGATTTGAGTCTCCTCGATGTAGCGCCCAACCCATTGATACAAAACTTGCGCACCACTGAGACCATAGTGATGGGCAACTTCTTTGGCGTTGAGCCCTTCAGAGAGGAATTCTCTCACAATTCGATCACGGTCATGCTGAGAAAATCGATTTTGAAGACCAACAATTTTTGCACAATACTCTCGATAGGCCGGATCTGTCGAGTCTCTGAAATATGTCATTTGGCACTCCTTTTCTAATCAAAAGGTGTCAACTTTTTTCAGGACAAGTCAAAGTGCGGCGGCCTTTAATCGTCCTTGCAAAAGGTGCTGCGCCATGATGTTCTTTTCAAGCTGTACCGTGCTTTCCATAATTTCCACAGCGTAGGTAGCTGCTTGAATACTTCCTTTGAATAGCCCATCTTGACCGCTAAAAACACCGTTGGCGCTATAAGGTAAGTGTCCGCACAAAAGAGCTAATTGGCGAATGCAAGGTAAAATTTTTGAGTCCCAACTCCCGGTGTCCGAATAAGCTAATTTGAGTCTTTTGATCAGAGTATCGTGTTTGGTTAAAAATTCATTTATTTCAATGGGTTGCAAAAATGGGAGGAGGTGTTTCCCCTTTTTGTTTTTAGGGTGACGCTTATTAAAAAAGAGAAAAGACATTATGCGTACACTCCATGAAAGTAGTTGTACACGACAGTCTTTAAGCACGTACGGTTTGTAATCCCATTGTTAATGGCTTCGAGCATTCGTCGATGTTCATCATCTAACATGGGACTAACTGGAAATATCCCCATTTGTCGGATGGTGGGTAAGGGAGCTTGGGTTCCATTTCCAAAATAATCCAAAAAGCTATCAGGGAAGTGATTCTCTTTGACAGGGTGGGTGAATTGTGGGGCAGGGAGTTGGCCTTTAAGACTGAGCCAATAAAAAAGATTGACGCCTAAGTGAAAATCATCAGACTTGTTGGCGATAAAGGTCGGGGCGCAGCCGACAATATCGATTGCTTTGATGAAGGCATGGATGGGATTTAACCCAAAACGTAGCTGTAGATTAAAAAAACGGTCTGCTAAAAAAAGGGTAAACCGGTGAATGCAGTTTCGCTCAAGACTTCGTTTCTGAACAAAAGTATTGGGTATAAATTCACCCTCGGGGACAAATTGTTCACGGATATTTTTGATTAAATAAGGAGTTTTTCCGGTTAGTTCCGCAACAATCTTATGTGGAAGTTTAGAAGTAATAAGCTTTTCAAGTGGCACTTCAAGAGTGTTTAAATTCCAGCTCGGGGGAGGGGTAATTTGTTGATTTCTAATAAATTTCTTTTCATTCGGGTATCGATGAAAGATAGAAATGTCAGATCTAGACTTTGCTTTTAAAATATCCCAGTGAGTATGCGTTAATACTAGTTGATCGTGCAAAAACTGACCAACAGGAACCTTAGCCGTTGCCGTCAATGTGCGATGCACATCATGCAGTTGGTGTGAAAAGTGAAGACTTTGCCACAGACTCTTAATCCATTTGGATGTCTTATGGTTTGTGGGTCGCTGCGCGATTTTGAGAGAAAAGAAAGGAATAGGGTAGAGCCCCACTCTTTTGATGACGTCTTCTATTTTAAGTTCCTCTAATTCTTCAAAAGGGACATCGTAAAAATGGGTATCCTCCATGAGTGAGTAGCGGTGCGCTTTAATTTTGGCGCAGTTTAAAAGTGTTATGAAGTTGTAGGCGTAGATATTTTGCATTTTCCTAATACAAGCAAAAGTGTAAAAACTACGTGGGAGCTTCGTAAGGGAGCGCAGAATTGTAATGATTCACTTAAAAATTTAAAGAGTAAATGTAGAAAAAAGAGCCTTTATAACCGCTTTGCCTTACAATGGAGACTGTCGTCTTGTGGATCAAACAAAGGAAATCAAGTGTCGGTTAACAGTATGACGGGCTTTGCCCATTTTCAGATTGAAACGCTTTTAGGGGTGCTCGCCATTGATGTGAAAAGCGTTAATTCTCGCTATCAGGAAATTGCAATGCGTTTACCTGAAGAATTGCGTTTTTTAGAAGGTGACGTTCGTACCCTGTTAGCGAAAAGTGTTGCTCGCGGCAAGATTGAATGCCGGATGCAGTGGGTTGGGGAAGCGGTTTGTGAGCAGACTTTAAATCAAACAGCAGTGACTAATCTTCTATCTCTACAAAAAGAAGTTGAGGCGATTCAACCTGATGTCCGACCTTTGACTGTTTCTCAAATTTTGAGTTTCCCGGGAATTCTAGAACCTAAAAGCGTTGACTTTGATGTGTTAAAGACTCAGGTTTTAGAGGGACTAAATAAGACATTGGAAGTTTTCTTGGAAGCGAGAAGACGAGAAGGTGAGGCGTTGGCCGTTGTCTTAAATGGCTATTGTGATCGAATAGAAGAGACGGTCAATGAATTAGCACCTAAGATTTCTGAGATTATTACCAGCATCCAAAAGAAGCTTGAAGAACGTTTGGAAGATGCTTTATCTAAGACGTTGGTTGATCGCTCAACATTGACTCGTGAAGAGGTTAGTGACCGCATTCGTCAGGAAGTGATTCTCTACGCTATTAAATTAGATGTTGATGAAGAGATGAAGCGGTTGTTAACGCATGTTAAGGAAGTAAGACGCTTACTGAGTCATGGAGGTGAAGTAGGTAAAAGATTGGATTTCATGATGCAGGAGCTAAATCGTGAAGCCAATACGCTGGGTAGTAAAGCGGCTGCTATCGAAATGACTCAAACGTCTTTGACTTTGAAAGTCAATATTGAAAAAATGCGTGAGCAGGTTCAGAACTTGGAATAATTAAAAAGAGAATATAAATGAAAATTGCAGTTGTTGGTATCGGTTATGTTGGCTTGAGTAATGCCATTCTTTTGGCTCAACATAATGAAGTTGTACTAGTTGATGTTATAAAAGAAAAAGTTGAATTAATTAATAATAAGAAGAGTCCAATTGTTGATGCATTAATCTCAAATTATCTTAAAAATAAGCCTCTTAATTTAAGAGCAACCCTTAATTTAGATGAAGCTTGTAAAGGTGCAGAATTTATCTTAATTGCGACACCTACTGATTACGATGATAAAACCAATCGATTTAATACTTTGTCAGTTGAAAGTGTTTTGCAACAGGCTAGTGTAGTGAATCCTTCTGCAACAATCATTATCAAATCAACAATTCCGGTTGGCTTTACCGAGGGAATACGGTTGAAAGGGTTTAAAAATGTAATTTTTGTCCCTGAGTTCTTAAGGGAGGGACAAGCGCTCTACGATAATTTATATCCATCGAGGATTGTTATCGGGGATAAATCAGAAAAGGCAAAGCATTTTGGAGAATTAATGCTTCAAGGAGCGATTAAAAAAGACACTCCAGTGCTTTACACAAACTCTACCGAGGCGGAAGCGATTAAGTTGTTTGCCAATACTTATTTGGCAATGAGGGTGGCTTTTTTTAATGAATTAGACAGCTATGCCTGGAAAAAAGGTTTGAATAGTCAAGAAATAATTGAAGGCATTGGCTTGGATCCCAGAATTGGAAGTCATTATTGCAATCCGTCTTTTGGGTACGGAGGGTACTGTTTACCCAAAGACACTAAACAATTGTTAGCTAACTATAAAGATGTCCCTCAAGAACTCATTTCCGCCATTGTTCGCTCTAACAAAACGAGAAAACATTTGGTAGCGTCCCAAGTATTAGCAAAGTCACCAAAGGTGGTTGGTGTTTATAAGCTTGCTATGAAAACCGGATCTGACAATTGCAGGGCTTCTGCGATTTTTGACATCATTAATGAAATTAAATCAAAAGGAATCCAGGTTATTGTTTACGATCCCGCTTACAGTCAGAACAACTCATTAAGTTTTCTGCAATTTGAAGATGATCTTGCAAAATTCAAAGAAATTAGTGATGTGATTATTACTAATCGTTATTCCCAAGATCTTAAGGATGTCGAGACAAAGGTTTTTTCGCGAGACCTTTTTAGGAACAATTAGGATATGTTATGAGGCCGGAACTTGTTTCTATTGTGATGCCAGCATACAACTGTGCCCTATATATTGGAGAAACTATTGAGTCTGTTTTAAAGCAATCTTATCCGTACTGGGAACTTATTGTTGTTGATGACTGTTCGTCTGATAATACTAGAGATATCGTTGCACAGTATATGAAAAAGGATTCGCGCATTCGATATTTTTTACTGGAAAAGAGATCGGGTGTGGTTGCTGCCCGCACTAAAGCAACAGATGAGGCACGCGGAAAATATATAGCCTTTTTGGATTCAGATGATCTTTGGTATCCGGAAAAGTTAAAGAAACAAATCAGTTTCATGCAGGAGAATGGTTACGCTTTCACTTGCACTTCATATGAAAAAGTGAATGAAAAGGGTGAACCATTGAGAAAAATAATTCGTAGCGTTCCTAGAGCTGATTACGATAGAGTCCTTCTAGATTGTCCTATCGGAAATTCAACGGTCATCTATGACACAGAAAAGTTAGGAAAATGTAGAGGGCCTAACATAAAGCGCCGCAATGACTATGCATTGTGGTTGCGTATATTACACCGTGAGCCTTTTGTTTATGGCTTGCCTAATATTCTTATGCAGTACCGTGTTAGAGCAGGTTCTATATCTTCCAATAAAATACCATTGATTCGATATCATTGGATTTTATATAGGGATATTGAAAAATTAAGTGTATTTAGAAGTATTTTTCATATAGCTTATTGGTGTTTAATCAAAATTTTAAAAATAAAATAAGGATGATCGTGATGCGACGTGATAGTTTGCTCTATATGATTAGGCGAAAGCTGCAGGTTGTGGCTTCTTATGTTTTTCCTGATTGGTTTTTGTCAAAAGTATATTCAAAAGTCATTTTGGGGAGGGGGGTGGATTTGAATAATCCCCAAACTTTTAATGAAAAAATCCAATGGCTTAAAATTTACAAGTTCCCGAAGAATCCTCTAGTTATTCAGTGTGCCGACAAGTATAGAGTGAAGGAATATCTAGATGAAAAATCTTTACGAGATAGGGAGGTACCATTATTAGGTGTTTGGGAGAAAACTGAAGATATTCCTTGGGAGGCACTACCAAATTCTTTTGTTTTGAAGTGTAATCATGGGTGTGCTTATAACATTGTGGTAAGAAATAAAAAACTAGTTAATAGAGCAGAAATTTATACACAGTTGGAAGAATGGTTAGAAGAAGACTTTGGACGTTATAACGTTGAACCGCATTATTCTCAGATAAAAAAACATCTCATTCTTTGTGAAGAATTTCTTGGAGACAAGATTACAGACTACAAATTTTTCTGTTTTAATGGTTCGCCTAAATTTATGTATGTGTCGATCGACTTGATTCATGATAGAGAGGCAGAAATTGGCTTTTTTAACTTAGATGGATCAAAAATGCCAATGAAGAGAGATGACTACAAAGATTTGGAATCGATAAGACTACCACCTCTTTATGATCGAATGTTGTCCGATGCAAAAAGGTTGTGCGAGGGTTTCGAGTTTGTGAGAGTAGACTTTTTCGTTTTACCGCGAGGTTATTATTTTGCCGAAATGACATTTACTCCGGGGGGGGGCATGATTCCTTTTAATCCTCCGGAATATGATTATAAAGTGGGTCATTTACTCGAAATTTTGAAATAACTGTACTTATAGTCTTTTGCTATTACACGATGAGAGCTCGAATTATGATGTCAATAAACAGTAAGAATGGCATATAGGTATGGCTGTTGTTTCACGTACCGCAAGAGTTATACAAAATGCAAAGATAGCATTGATTTTCTATTGCATTAACCTGATTTTGCAATTTTTCTCCCGAAAGATTTTTTTGGATTATTTGGGAGCTGAATTACTTGGGCTAAATACGACCGCCCAAAATCTCCTACAGTTTTTAAATCTCGCTGAATCAGGTATCGGTGCGGCAGTGGCTTTCGCGCTATATAAACCTTTAAGTCAAAATAATAGGCAAGAAATTATTGATATTGTTTCGTTGCAAGGGTGGTTTTATCGCTGGGTTGGATTGTTTGTTATTGCAGGTTCGATCGTTTTAATGGCATTTTTCCCTTGGATTTTTGATAAGACGGAAGTGCCTTTGATTTATGCCTATGGGACGTTTATAGCCTTTTTATTTAGCGCGATATTAGGCTATTTTGTCAATTACAAGATGATTGTTTTGTCGGCAGATCAGAAAGAGTACAAGATTACTATTGAAACTCAGAGAGTAAAAGTTATAAAAGTTTTTATTCAGATGTGGGCTATATGGCAACTTCCTGATGGATATTTGTGGTGGATGGTTTTAGAGGTTTTTGCTTCTATATTAACTTCTATTAACCTAAATCGTTGCATTAAAAACGAGTATCCTTGGCTAACCTCACGTATAAATGAGGGTAGAAGTTTAAATTGCCAATATCCCTTTATTTTGAACAAAACGAAGCAGCTATTTTTTCATAAATTAGGTGGATTTGTTCTAAATCAAACAACGCCATTGGTTATTTATTTTTTTTATTCATTAACAGTAGTCGCAATTTATGGGAATTATCTATTTGTTATGAGTGCTTGTCTACTATTTGTTGATGCTTTAGCTCGAGGTTTTTATGCTGGGGTTGGAAATTTAGTTTCCAAATCCGATTGTAGTACCATAAAGAAAGTTTTTTGGGAATTGTATACGTTTAAATTGTGTGTAGCGGGAGTTATTACTCATGGGATTTGGTATTTATCAGATTCTTTTATAACACTTTGGATTGGAAAAGAGTATGTTATGCCGCCAGTCCCATTGCTCTTATTAACAATGACTTGCTTTATCCAAATGAGCCGAACATGTGATGTTTTCTTGGGAGCAATGGGTTTGTATAGAGATGTATGGGCTCCTATCATTGAGTCGGCTCTAAATTTAACTCTTTCAATCCTGTTGGGTTACTACTGGGGACTATCTGGAGTTTTTCTGGGCGTTCTCCTTAGCCAGATAGTAGTAGTAGTTGGTTGGAAGGGATATTTCTTATATATGTCAGGTTTTAAGAAAAGTGCGCGTGAATATTTTGAGAGTTATTTGAAAAAGATAGTGTTACTAACGATCGCTAGTATCTTAACAACTTTTTTTGTTGATAAAGTCATATTATTCAACATTACTAGCTTTATAGATTGGGTAGTTGTTGCTTTTCTTACTGTAGTTACAAATTGGATTCTTACAGGAGTTTTGTTCCTTTTGTTTGATGACTCCTTTAAATTACTGATACTAAGGGTTAAACAAATTCTCAGAAAGCGTTAGTATTTGGAGTAAAACTTTTTACTTAGATAATCAAGAACTCTTCTGAAAGTTGTTGTTACGCCATCATGTTTCAAAAAAACATAAAACGAAGATAGCATTAGTGGAATGCGCAATTTTCTGGAAAGTTCTTTAGCTTTTCTTTTTTTGTCCCTATTGAGCAATATCTTTGCTCGTTGAGATTCATCAAGCCAAGAGCCCAAATAATGGTGGATGGAATATGTATTTGAAGTCAAAATCAATTCATTAGATGAGTTGTCGAATGGACAAAAAAAATCAGAGGGATAAATATAAGTATTACAAATGATTTGAAATTTATTATTTGGAACTAATCCATATTTGCATAAAATTCTAGTTTCTCTTAAACAAACTGTTTCTAAATTTAAATTCCCACTAGGTAAAATGAATGAATCGCTATGAAAAGACTCAAGAAGCTCTTTACAAATCTTGTCGTTTTTAGGAGCAGCCCTAATCAGGCCACTAGCAACGTATCGACCTCCAGTTTCAAAACCCACAAACGCCTCAGGTAAATCATTCAAGGATTTAATTAGCTCTACATCCGTATCCAAGTAAATGCCACCAAAATGATACAATACATAATATCGGTAGTAGTCTGAAACGAATGCATACTTTTTCTTAGAATATGCTTCTTGGACATAGTTGCATATGGATAAATCTAAATTATTTTCATTCCATTCTATAATCTCAGCTTCAGGATGAAACCTTTTCCAACTTTGAATGCATGAAATAATCTTTGAATTTTTAGGTGAATTACCAAACCAACAATAATGAATTTTCATAAAAATTATATCCTGTCCTTATCTTTGCCCCTCCACTGGTTCTTTATATACCGACCTGGATTTCTATAGTTCAGAACCCTGGCGTAATTTCCAGCAGCCGTAGCATTTGAAGGGATATCTTTGGTAACAACAGAACCTGCACCAATCGTAACGTTATTCCCAATTTTCACGTCTTCAACAATACAAACTCCAGGCCCAATATAAACGTTATCACCAATTTGGGCAGAGTGTTCTTCGTTAGAACCGATTGTAACCCATTGGGACAAGTTGCAATTAGACCCAATAATAGCAGTTGGATTACAGACAACCCCGCATGTTCCATGTCCAATATACAGACCATAGCCTACTTTTGTTCGACGAGGGATCTGAATTGTGTCTTTAGACAAGTTGAATCTCCAAAGAAGTATTCCCAAATACTTTTCTATCCCCATACTATTGACTAGTCTGAACGCCACCTGCCACCTGAAAACACTACTAGAAATGTATAGTTTAAGAAAAGATAACATATCAGTTTTGCCAGTATATCGGTATAAATCTGATTTTACGAATTCATTCATTGTTGGTACCCTCATATTAACTTTAATAATTCCACGTTTTAACAAAGGAAATGTACCGTACAACCTACACTTTTTTTTGTTTAAATTTTTTTAATATCTGATGCGGTAAAATTCTTTTCAAGACTTTACGTCTAAAGCTACCCATTGGGCAGGTAAAAAGTGAAAGTCTACGAATAAATAATACAGATCTATCTTTTATCGGAAAAGATTTTACATAGTGCCATTTACTACCAAAGCAAGCTTCGTAGTAGGAAATCCACTCAGCTTTTAATGGACAGGAGTTCCCCTTTACCCACGGCTTATGAAAAGCAATAAAATGAACTAGGGTTGAAGCCATGGCATCACTTTTGGAGTTATAGTTTTCACCTAGAAGTTGATAGTTATAAGAATATGGCAGGATCAATATCTTATCTTTAAAGCAGAGGTTTAGAACATCCTGATCATGCAACTTTATTATAAGGCGATTTTCTCTTATAAAATTCAAAAATAAATGTGTTGCATTGATCTCACGCCAGTATGACAAATTTATCAACAACACACCTGAATTAATGTATTGTTTTAAATTTAGGCGCAATTTATTTACTTCTGATGAAATGTCTTCAACTGCAGCGAGCGCATAATTAGTTATATCCGTTTCCCATAATTTCTCCAGGGAATTTAGGCAAATAACATCAGCATCAAGATACAAAATTTTGAAGACGTCACTAGGCAGGTACTCAAGTATGAACAATCTTATGTAAGTTGCAAAAGTTAATCTCCCGTTTCCTTCATGTTCTAAAGACCACACTAAAAATCTCTTTATGTCTGATTCAAATGAATCAGTTGTATCAATCACTCTTACAGTTAGATTCGCCGATTTCTTTTCAAGACGTCTTAGAATTTCTTTATCTGAATCAGTCAAGCCAATACCTAAGACGTAATAAAAAATATTGCTGTTGATATTATTGCTAGCAACAGAATGGATTGTAACGCATAAAGGTAATAAAAAATTTGAATCAATACAACTGACAACAGATATTTGACGCATCATTACAAGGAATTGGAGTTTTACACGGCGGGATTTTACCTTAAATTTCCACGGGAAGGTATCAGAAAATGTTAGGGCAAAATAGAAATGTCCTATTGCCCAGCAAAATGGAAATGTCCGCTTTTAGATTTTTTTACAGGAATCGGCTAAAGAGGTGATCTTTAACCGATTATTCCAATCTCTTCGTTATTTCTTTTCAAAAGTATTCTTCAAGCCAATTCTTTTTGATAAAGCTTTAGCATTACGAATATCTTCGTCGCGTTCATGGGAAAAACTGAAGTACTGAAGTACTGACCGAATTGCTTCTGATTAATCACGACATTGCGAGACAGTTGATGGAAGAAATTGTTTAGATCCTTTCCACTCAACTGAGTTGATGTCGTTCTTTGGTCATTGAAAACTTTAAAAGGCAATGGCTCACCGGTTTTGCTCAGTAATACCGAGATCTTTCCTCTGTGATCGACCACAGTGACTTCTTGGTTAACCAAACCGCGACGAAGACTGGCTTTTCGAGTTTCTGTTTGAATGATGTAAAGCTGAGAGCGATAGCTAAAGGTTAAATTTTTACTCAAAAGTCTTTTCTGCCATTCACTACAAACCATTCTCAGCCATTGTTCCCCACCTTTGTAAGGGACATGGGCATTTTCCGGATGACTGGGAATAACGCCGAATTTTCGGTTATGAGCTTTAATCAACTGAGGAACTAAAGCATTGGCCTGCTCCAAACAATGGACTTTATGAAACTCAAAGGCCTTTACCCAACGATTCTGTAGCGTTTTATTCAGTCTTTCGACTCGCCCTTTTGCTTGAGGAGTACTAGCCAAGATTCCTTGTATGCCCAATATTTCCAGAGCTCTTTGAAATTGTGTGGGCACGTAATCCTCTTTGTCGTGTTTGGTGAATATTGAGTGCCGATCACTGTACATGGCCATGGGTAAACCATGCTCCAAAACATAATCGTGAATCATGTCTAAATAGTTTTGAGTTGTCTCAGCCTCGTAGAAGCGAGCCATCATAATTTGACTGGTCGCATCATCTATGAAAACGATTAAACAGTGTCTTCTGTTACGACTAAACCAATGATGAGGACTGCCATCAATTTGAATCAGTTCACCATATTGGTTCCGTCTTGGTCGAGGCGGGTGAACTTTTTGAGATTTATTCTTTTTCGTTTTCCTTTGACCCATTTCAAATTGAAGCCGACGAATGGTTTCTTTTGAAACCTTAATCGAATAGTGCTCTTTGAGATATTCAGTGATAAGTGATGGCCCCCAATTAAGAAAGCGCTCGGACAACAGCTCTATTATCTTGGCTTTTAAGTCCGGTTTTAAAGCCGCAATGGAAGGTCTGTTTTTTGAACGATGCAACAGTCCGCAAGCGCCTTGCTGTTGGTAGTGCTGAAGTAATCGGCGGATTTTTCTTTCCGATACTTCTAAAGTTTCGGCCGCTTTTTTTGGGAGCACACGCTACAGAACTTTTACACGTGTTTCTACGTCTTTGATCTTTTGGGGTGGAGATTGCATTGTTGCTCCTTACTTGAAAGGAGCAACAGTATGCACAGAATATTTTTTACTTAATTTTTCGCTTATCCTAATAGGACATTTCTATTTTGCTAAAAGCGGGCATTTTCACGTTGCTCTAACACGGGAAGGTATTCGAAAGGGTTCTTTTTGTTACGCCACGGCGATTATGTCACGGGATTGACACGGCGAAAATGTCACATCGCGGTTGCTCATACGTGTCAGGATGTTTAACATTTTCCGTTAAAGAGAATTAGTAACCAGTTTTGGTCCGTAAACAAATCCTTGGCAGGATCCCCAGGAGAGCCGCCTTGATCTTCAAGAAGAAATACTCCATATCCTTATAACCGAAGGCCACTCGTTTAATCACTTTGATCTTGTTGTTGGCTCCTTCCAATCACGCTGTATTAAACCCTAACCGTCCAGCGTGCATAATCCCCTCCATTCGCCTGGCTAGCATCATGGCAAAGCTCTTGGCAGACTTAAAGCGGTGCGCACGAGCAATTTGCAACAACAGCAAACGAGTGGTTTTGATCAAGTGCTTGCTGTCTTCTAGCATTCTCCTGTTCCAGATCTTTCTAATCATGTCTGCGATAGGGTATAGATCGGCCAATAATTGGTTGTCCTCCCGGAGCATCTGCAAGCGCCGCTTGGAATTGTCTCTCAGGCTACTTTGTTGACGCACCATCAACCACTCAGCCCCATTAAGGTGTTTGGCTTTGCTATTTAATCCATCCAACTGTCTTTGTAAATCCTCACATTCCCTTTGAGCTTGATCGCTTAGAACGCCTTTTTTCTTAGTCTTGAGTTCCTTTTGCCGTTTAGAAATTCGATCTTTACAGTCCTGCAGACTCTTGGTTTTAGCCGCTTTGAGCACATCCTGAGTAAAGTTTTTCATGACATGCACAAGGTCGTAAACAGTGGCGGCGTTGGGCAAATACTTTCTCACCATGGATGGGTAGGCGGCGTTCATGTCACAGCTCAGCGACTTGATCTGTGTGGCTCTGTTCTAGACCAGCAGTAAATCAAAAAATGGTCGAACAATTCTTTGTGTTTTCCCCATGCCAATCCAAAGAACCTTTCGTTCGACGGCATCCATGATGACAGTAGCATATCGATGGCCTTTGTGCACAGCGAATTCGTCAATCATGAGATGCTCAACACCACTTTAATCGAATTGACCGAACAGAGCTTGAAGTTGAATTTTGTCGTCAGTTTTAGCGGTATCCCAGGATACATTGCAATAGCGAACAACATCGGCAATGGGAAGTCGCAGTCGTAGTAAGGCTTGTATCCATTCCACCATGGCATTGGTTAATCGAGCTTTGGTTCCAACCAGGAGAGTTTCTCACATTGGTGACAACCACAATCACAGCGAACACGACGAATACGAAACCTCAGAAAAAGTTGCTCTCCAGCGTGACTCATCGGCATATCGCGGACTTCTCTGAGTGTACGGTCATGAATTTTGAGACAGGGTTTACCACAACGAGGGCAAATGGCTTGTCCTAAAGGTTCTAGATGAAAAATGGTTTTACCGAAGCTATGCTCGAAGCGAGCTAATTGATAACCGGGATAACGAGAAGCGAAAAAATCTTTTGCGGCGTCAACGACTGTGTGTACGATTCGTGCCATGGCTTGTTTTTCAATTGTTTAGGTCGGATTAAACAATCCTAAGGAAGGCACGCCATTTTTGTTGCCCGTGCCAAGGAGCCCAACGGGGCAAGCTCATGCGGCTTGACGCGCCGAAAATCGTATAATCCGCGGTACAGCTGAGGCAGAGAATCTAACCCGGCCTGCCTAGCGGCGAGCATTCAAAAACTTTTCCCCCTTACTTCTAAGTAGCCTGACCACCATATTTATTGAATTTTCCCTACTTTCCCGTGAAAACTTGAAGAACCTGATTGAAGGAATCTTTTTGTTTAATTTTAATCTCGTTTAAAATGTTCAATTGAGTTTTCCATCAAAATTCATAGAAGCCACCTAAAAGTAACGGACAAAAAATGCAATTAAATTCCGAAATTCAATCTTTAGCTATTCAACCAGAAATATGGAGCAAATTTTCTTACAAAGATCGTTTGGTAATATCTAAAAGAATAGTTGATTTAGAATTAGATGATGTTGCAACATTGATAATAAAGGCAATGCCTGCAAAACTTTCAAAGGTTCAGAGTATAACATTTGTCATAAACAGTTTATCTTCGGGAGGGGCTGAGAGAAATGGTATCAATGTTGCCAATCTTTTGGCGTCGGAGGGATATCAGGTTCAAATCATTTATTTTAAGAAATCGAAAGCGTCCTTCAATATTTCACCGACAATTCCGTTACTCTATGTTAGTAGTGTAGATAGTTCAAGATACGAAAAAATATACAATTTTTGCTCTAAACATAAAACAGATACAGTAGTGCTACTTAATCACTGGATATATCAGAATTTTAAAGATATTTTTTGGTTTAAGCTTCATAATTACCGGGTAATAGCACAAGAACACAGTAACTTTTACTACCCAATTTATAACGGCTTTAATTTGTCTTTGATAAATAAAAGATTAAGAGCCTATAAAGTCGTGGATTGTTTAACGTGCTTATCTACTATGGATGTTTATCTGTGGAAACTCTCTGGGATAAACAAAGTTTGTTACGTCCCTAATTTAACACAAACTCAACTAGAAGATATTGATTTTAATACTCGTGAAGCAGCAATTTTAATCCTATCAAGAATGACTAAAGTTAAAGGCCTTGATAGACTTCCTTCGATTATCTTTGGTATTTTATCAAAGCATCCCGAAATTAAGTTTTATTTAGTTGGGGGATTTGAGTCAATACGTTCGAAGTTGCTTTTTAAACTGGTATTAAGACTGAAATTAGGAAGGTTGTACAAATCTGTTATTTTTTTTGATTTTTCAAATAACCCAGAGGTCTATTTGAAAAAATCAAGATGTTTGCTTATTCCAAGCCATATTGAAGGTTCGCCAATGGTGATTTGTGAAGCAAGGTCAAAAGGGACCCCAATTGTTCTTTATGGAATGAACTATATTGACAATGCTCAAAATGGTGTAATTCATATAAAAAAAGATTGTGTAAAGAACTGGGTGGATGCCCTTTCTCGTCTTACATTAGATGAAAAAATATGGAAGATATATTCAAAAGATTGTTTCAATGGTATTGACCGTTGGTTTAGTGATTCAGTAAAAAAACATTGGAATGAAATATTTAACCGTATTTCTATGAGATCTTGTGAATCTGGACTTTATTCTATACCTACTCAAGATGCGAGAAATGCGATAGATGAGTTCTATTCAATGCTAAATTTCCTAAACACCCGCAAATTAGATATTTGGATAAGACTGAGTCGGAATTTTTTTAAAACTTTTTGAATGAAAAAATTAATTAGTGATTTAATGTAGTGGCAATAATTTTATGATGAAAGAGAATATTGAAATTATAATGTCATGCTTATTTTTTGAAGAAGATAAATTATTATCGGATTTATTATTAAAAAATATCCAGACTGATATTTTAATAATAAATCAGTGTAATGAAACTTTTTACAAGGAAACGCCGTTCCGAGATAAAAAAGGACTTCAACATAAGGCTCGCATTCTTTCCATCAAGCAAAGAGGCCTTTCTCAAAGTCGAAATTTAGCTATAGATTATGCTGAGGGGGACATTTTATTATTGGCTGATGATGATGAGGTTTTCGAAGATTCTTATCCGGAAACTATCTCAAAAGCATATGAACGTGACACAAAGGCTGATGTAATTTTATTTGATGTCAAGTCGAATCGTTCCGAACGACATTTATCTGATAAAGAGATGACATTAGGTTACATTGATGCAATGAGGGCGAGCAGCCACCAAATATCATTTCGACGTCTTTCGATTAAAAGGAAGGGCCTGCGTTTTGATGTAACGATGGGTGCAGGGACTGGAATGGGTGGGGGAGAAGAAAATAAATTTCTGTTTGACTGTTTGAGAAAAAAATTAAGAGTTGAATATTTTCCAAAACTTATTGCTTTTGTTGAACATTCTAGTTCCACTTGGTTCAAAGGATATACTAAAGAGTATTTTATAAATCGCGGATACTCGTCAAAAAAATTATTGGGAACATTTTTGGGGATGTTTTACATCGTTGAATGGTCAATAGCGAAGTATCATTTCTACAAAAATGATATGACCTTAATAAGATCCATCATTTACCAAATGAAAGGCTTATTATTTAAACACTGATTTTTTAGGTGTCAATTGAACTTTAAATTGATTCTGGTCATTATAAAGTTCGATTGACAGACTTGACTAAAGCAAGTGTTGTAAAACTGTCAAATAAACTTAATTTTCAATAAAGGGGCTCTCTCTAATCTCCCAATTTTCTTTTTTAAATAAACTACCTTGAATGCAAATTTTTTTTGTTCCTAAAAAATAGTTTGATGCATGTTTAGATCTCATCCACGAATTGGCCAAGACGGAGCAACGAGGTTTCATTTCATTCGATGCAATGGCATTTGTTACACCAATATTATTTTTAATAAGTTTTTGTACATCGTAGTTTGCAATAGGAGAATCATCTATTACTAACTTGGCGCGTTGCTTAAATCCTTTAAAAAGCATCAGCGCATGAAAACTAACTTTGGGAGGATTTCCATGCCAAGTTTTATAAATTTGTTCAGTCCTGTCCAAAATAATTTGAATTTTTAAAGTCCCATTAGTCATTTCAACGTTCAGCTGTCCAAAAGGGCTGAGTTTCACTTTCAACCCCCTCAGTTCAAAATAACCATGCCTGAGGGGGACTTTCCGGAGGTTTTATAGGAACAATGTCCGGTTCGTCAAGCCAGTCATTAAGGTCTTTGTAGGTCATTAGATCCAGTCTTATGTAATTTCTTAAGCGACTAAACGACCAAGGGTATTTTGATCGTCTTTTCAGTATCTCCAGTAGCAAAGTCACCACCAAAGCTGTCCATCTGTACCATTACAGCATTGAGTGTCGTTCCGACAAAAGTCTTGATTTTCAGGTTCTGTTTGAGCTTTTAAAAAAAAACAGATTTTCCATTAGCCGGATTGGACAATAATTTTGTTAGGATCAAAGAGCTCAGAAAGCCATTTTCGCTTTCTACCTTTGACGTAGAGAATCAACCTATCCGGCTCTTCATTTTTATTCGATAAGTATCTTGAAGGCACCACCAAAACATGCTGCAAAATGTATTGCATGCGTGTTTTTTCCTCAAATGTAAACAGCTTCTGCGAAACAAGCTTGCCAGGTTTGCTGTCAACATCGCCAAGGTTAATGCCACTTCCGTGGCCCAATAATCCTTCATCACAAAGCTGTTTAATCCGAAATCTTCCTTTAGTGCCTTAATCTGATTTTCGCAATTGGCTCTTAATCGATAGACGCGCCAAATCGTTGCCGCATCGTATTTCATGTTGGTGACTAAAGCGCTATAACGATAATGCTCAAAATCCCAGTCATCTTCAAACAGGCTCAAACTTTTTCCGATGGCTTGTTCTCGGATATCTTTGTCTTGACGAATAAAAATCACCCGATAACTTTTATCCCAAGACGACGCCTTGTAGCTCGCTTCTGAAATCGCAATGCCATCGGTCACGTCACACCAGTCATGAACTTGACCAATCGTGCGTTGTATCACCTGAGTCATTTTGGCGGCAATGATGAAATCGGCTTGCTGTTTCTCACACCAGTCAATGACTTTAGGTGAGAGAAAACCACTATCAGCACGCAATAGGCCAATACGTCTGGCACCCAAATGTGACTTTGTTTGCTCCAGGAAGCCTTCGATATTATTGGCTGTGTGAGAGTTTCCCGGACGTAGCCAAAAGTTGACGATCAAATTAGGTTCGGTGAGAAAGGCCAATAAGGGATGGTGGCTTTTTCGACCGTGATAACGTGGGTTATAACCGACCTCTGCGCCTTGCTGATGGCCAAAGCGGGTTATGGCTGTGGAGTCCACATCCAGCGTGACACAGTCTGAGACTCGGGCTTGGTCAGCACACCAACTGTAAACCTCAGTCATCAATACGGCACTTTGATTGGATGTAGTAAACCGTTGAAAAAAACGACTGAAAGCCTTTTGCTCCGGCATCTTAGACCAATCGCAAATCTGAGGGATCGCCTTATCAGTGCGTAAAGTATTCATGTGACAGAATCGATTGGCACCACAAAGAACGTTGGTGACAAATTGTTCGACAAGCAAACAGGGATCGTAGCCGCGATTGGATTGAGGGTGAGGCAAGGACCATCGAGCCAGCTGACTTCTAAAGCGAAGCGCTTTCAAAAATTGTGCCCAAAGAGCCAAACCACCCCATGCCGAAACGTTGTCGGCGTTGGAAAAGCTAATTTGGTAGCCCGGCTTGGTCATACTTGGTCATAGTCAGCCTCCGTAGGCACTTTTAACAAAAATTTCTATCGTAATATCAATGAATTACAACTTTTATTTCTAATGGAATCCCATTAGAAAAATGATACTTTAAAAGTCCCCTTCAGGTCTAATGGAAAATTCGGGTTTATTAACCGGGAGACTGGGTTGAAAATGAGGAAGGTTTGGCAGGCGGTTTGTGCGGCAGGAGTTTTTAATAGCATTTCTTCCTTGTGAATAATTTAGGGCTATTGTGGCAGGCGCTAGATATTCATTCATAGCGGAAATCTCAAGCGCCAGAGTCACAACAGTTCTTATTCATAACGCAAAGAAGATGCGATGATCTCAATCAGGTAGCTTACTTTGTAAGGACTGATTGAGGGTATTCAAATCAAAATTTTCAACCCTAACCCAAAGCTCGTTTAAGTAGCTATCAACGTTTTCAACACTTAATGAATATTTCTTTGCCTTCATCAAATGTAAAAGTTGGCTATTAATATCTTCTCGGTAGTGAGTTGTATCTTTGTAATAGGAAATATCGTTCGTAAAGGTCAAATTATCAAAACCGAACAGATGTACGTTTGAAAAAGTGTCTGACTTTTTTACAGCTTGTTGTACGAAATAAGAATATTGGGAAACAGATAAAAGGTTTCTAAAAGTCAGAGCCTTACCCAATATAGAGTCTGGATTGAAGTAAAGCAAAAATTCAGTATCGGGGTATTGTCTAGCGAAATCAAACACAGTCTGATCTAGAGATTGGCTAATTTCATCCATTTCCTTGTCGGATAACGGAGTACCAATAGATAGTGCTTTATTAGTAGCATCTGGTATCTCGTGAGTAATTAAATTTTCCAATTGAGGATTCTTATAAAAACGTGCCCAATTTTGTAATCCTCCAAAGCGACTAGCGTGATCAGGAACTTCAAACCAAGCGTATGGCCTATCTAAGCTTTTCTTTTTGCCTAAGCAAGATGATTTCTTAGAAAGTGTCCACATGCAAACCATGTCATGTGTATTTAAGTAGTATTTGAAATCATTGAAACGATTGGAGTCATACAGAATTTCCCAAGTTTCAATGGGGTAACTACCGTGTCCCTGAGTGGAATAAGATGGAGTTAGCAATAAGATTACCCGTTTAATATCGTGGGTTTCAAGTGCTCGCTTTAATACAATGGAGCGTTCGTAGTTGTTGCTACCGCTCATACTGAGATTGAAAAATTTGCCTCCAAAAATTTCTGACGCTTCTTTTGCCGAGGTATTTTCCATATGACTATTACCTAAAATGATGGAGTCAAAATTGAGATGATTAATGAAAGCCGCATTTTGAATTCGTACATTGGAACTATATCTGGCATTCAGAGGATCATTTAAAGACCAAAAATGATAAGCGTCGTATGTATAAATACGAATAACAAAAGGAGTAAACAAAACCAATAAGGTCGCGAAAAAGACTTTCAATAATTTGACTGACATTTTTCGCTCCTAGAAATTAAAGTAGATGAATTCAGAATATGGAACGATGACCATTTTTACCAATGAAATAAAAAGCAAAAAGGCGCTTAAGATAATCAAGCCGTAGGCTTTCCAAGTATTTCTTCTATTGATGATTCTGTCGTAAATAACCTGGCAGCGTGGAACTAAAAAGACAATCAAGAAAGCAAAAATTAGGGTAATGGTGAATACTTTGAAGTCATTACGTTCCATTTCTAAGATTTTGACGAACGACAATGTCTCTTGCTCTGCTTCAATGGGAAGAAGGCGGTAAATAAAAGAGGGGACGGGCACTCCTTCAAGATTAAAGAGTCCACTGATTACTTTCTTGGTTTTCTCCCAACTTTCCGCTCTAAATGGAATCCAAGCTAGAGAAATGAACAAGAAAGTGACGAAAACGCTTAACCTTCTGGGCAATGTCTTCAGCTTTAAAAATCTACCGGCTCGATGAATAACCATTGCTAGACCATGGAGTGCGCCCCAAATGATGAAACCCACGCCGGCTCCATGCCAAATACCAGATAAGAACATAACGATAAAGAGGTTTGCTAGTGTTCTTGTATTTCCTTTTCGACTACCGCCTAATGGGATATAGAGATACCTTGCAAAGAAATCCCCTAAAGTGATATGCCACTTTTGCCAAAACTCTCGAATATTTCTGGACTTGTATGGAAGATCAAAGTTCAGGGGAAGTGTAATTCCCAACAAAAGTGCAGAGCCAATGGCAATATCACAATAGCCACTAAAATCAAAGTAAAGCTGCATGGTATAAGCGAAAGTGCCCAACCAAGCTTGATAGGCGTTCAACACTTCGGTTTTATCGAAAAATTGGGTAACCGTAGGGGCTAAAGTATCTGCAATAACAATCTTTTTGAAAACACCGAAAGAAATTAAAAATAGCCCGTTTAATGTTTGTTCTGCAGAAGCTTGAAAAGCATTTTTTGCTTGGAATTGAGGCAGTAAATCGTGATAGTGAACGATAGGTCCAGCGATTAAGTGAGGGAAAAATGTCACAGCGCTGGAGTAGGCAATAAAGGTACACTTGGGAGCATCGTTTCTATATTGATCAACAAGCCAAGCGATTTGTTGGAAAGTAAAGAAGCTGATAGCAAGGGGTAAAACAATTTTTTCAATAAAGAAATTCGTACCGGCTAAATAGTTGATAGAGTCGACGACAAAGTTCGTGTATTTGAAATAGCCTAGTGCCCCTAAGTTAACAGCAACCGCAAAACTTAAAATTAATTTCTGAGTCTTTCCTTTATTTTGGTGTATGAGCCAACCGAAAGAGAAATTAAAAATGATGGAACCTAATAAAATCCAAAGGTAGTTGATTTTCCATGTGGCATAAAAGATTAGGCTAAGAACAATGATTAAAGCCTGTCGTGCCCCCCCCCAAGTTTCTGGGGTGAAACGAGTTAGGCCTGCCATTAATAGGCAAGCTATGGGAAGAAAGAGGAGGAGGTACTCGAAGGAGGTGAAGACCATTTATGTAACTTCATTTGTTTTTAGTTTTCGCAATCATAAAGGCTGAAAGCTGAAGAAGCAAAAGGAAACCATTGTTTTTTCGTGTCTGCACAAAAACGAAAATCATTTCTTCTTCTCCACATAATAATTCAAAGTAAGCTCGTGGACGAACATATAACTTTTAACTTTCATGAGAGGATTGAATTGATTCAATTTATTAAGAGATTTTTACATTGAAGAAATACAGCTTTGATAAGATTCTATGGTTTTTGAGCTTTTCTGTTTTAGACAAAACAGTTGATTTGATTTTTAGATTTTTTCTTGAATAATGGTTACTGATTATCCATTAAATAGGTGGTGCATATGACAATAAGAAAGTGTGGAGACTTACCTAATGAAGGTTATTGGCATGTTACTGTCTTTGTAAGAGGTAGTTGGGGTTGGATTCAAAAATATAACATGAATAAAGAAGAACTTCTTGTTGCTATCGTTAATCCTTATCGGCGATGGGAAGAAATTTCTGTTCATGGTAATCGTATTAATCGACAGGATATTTTGCAAATTAAAATTTCTCATACAAACGCTCCTGCTGATTCTTTTAACGATGTTATGAATGGCAATTTTCGACTATACAAAAATCTTTTTGATGGTGTTCCAAATTCTGATGACTACAATACTTTAGTGACACGTGATGGATTGGATACTTTTTTCGTCTCGCCTATTGAATATGAAGAGAGGTTGGCTATAGCCAAGACAAAGGCAAAAATTAGTGTAATACAAAATCAAATACAAGATCAGAAACAAGAACAAAGTCAAACAACAAATATTGTATTAGATAATTACGAAAGTCTAAATCAGTTTACAGAGCTATATGCAAATTTTATAAAACAAATAAAACAGAAAAAACTTTCACCCGATTTATTGTTAGAAGCCAAAGAGGCTCAAGATTCATTGGACTCCATATCTAAAAATTCAGATAAATCTAGTGTTATTCGCGCACTTCGTAGAGTCAAACGCGTTATAGGTAATTTGAAGGATATATCTGTTGATGTCAAAGAAATTATTTCATCGTTAAAAGTTCTATCCCATTTGTTTGGTCTGTAACTTGTTGGAAGACGTAGTAATTAATATCCCCCTTGATGAACCGACCTCTTAAATTGCAACAGTTTGATGATAATTTTTAAGGCAAAATCCCACGGGGGAAGGATAGTTTAATTTTGTCTGAATTCTTTCATTGTTGTACTAGATAATATAATTATCAATAATCTTTTTAAGTTCCTCCCTTCTTAAGCAATAACGTTGAGTTATAGGCAACTGATAGATTGTCTCTGATTTAATGTGTCCGTAAAAATTTTCCATGCAAACAATGTCGTAGTAATTCCCTTATAATGGTGTCATGATCAATGTGAAGTAGCGAAACAACTAATGAGTTATAAACAGAATTCCTATATAACCGATTGTAAGAAAATAGAGAAAGAGCTCACATCCTATGCAGAAAAGTTGAAGGACGACAAAATAAGCTGGAATTTCGTAAGGTAGTACACCTTTTTTTAACATTGAAAATGTTTTGTTAAATTAAAATTTGAGAAGAACCTTAATCGCCTAGGAAAAATACGTTGAAGAATTTCGTTTTTTATATCTTTACTAAAAAATTGAATAAACTCATCTTCTGAGCAAAGAGGAAGATAGCGTGGATAGGAAGGATCAGAAAAGTTTTTAGTGCTTTTATAACCAACTTGTGCTAGATGCGCTATCAATTTAGAAAACATTCCCATAAATCCCGCTATAGCAAATCCAAGGAATGTGCTACCGATAACAAAAAGATCAAAATACGAATTCAGAGTGACAACTTGGTAAATTAAAATGCTTACCGTTGCCCCTATTATGGCTAAAAACCAATTATTAAATTTTTCTGCGGGTATACTGAACTCGCTGATTAGTTTGAAATAATCAATCAAAAAAGAGTTCTTAAATTCGGAAAAACTTTCTTTGGGCGGCATTTTAAGTTTAAAGTCTAAGTTAATGCGGATCTATTAATTTGCTTTACCTAACTCTTTGGTTAATTTAATTAAATTAGTTGTTGAGGTGCTGTTTTTTAATACTTCCAGCAATTCAGGTGTAAGCATTTTTTGAAATGCAATATTTTCTTGATTTACAGATAACTTTGATAGTAGAAATTCTTTGGTTACTTGTGTCAAAGGCTCTCCAATGGCTGTTTTGTAATTGAAACCTATTAACTGCATTGTTTTTAGAGTATCAATACTGACAAATTCTTTAATCTGTTCAAAAAATTGAAATTGCTTTTCTAAAGCGGCACTTTGTTCTTCAGAGTATATGTTGTCAGCTTGATTCGATTGAATAGTTTGAATTGTTTTTAACGTAGTTAATATTCGACTGATCGTTTCGTGCAGATGCTCAATGTCTTTGTCTGAGATCTCAATTTTTTCTAACTCATTTCGATAGGCTTGCGCTATTCGTATGGCTTCTTCTCTTTCTTCAAGAAGCCCATTAATGATTTCTTCATAAGTGGCTTTTGACTTTTCAAAGTCATTGGCAGCATTAGCTGTTTTAATTTTATCTAAAACGAAAGAAGCAGTATTTTTGAGCGCTAGTTCACTTAGCTTTAAACCAAACTCTTGTAAGAAATCCATCTGAATCACTCCATCTTTGATTAAAACTATTCGCTTAAGTGTATATGATTATTCGTTTAGATCCCCGTGTTAGGGCTACATATAAATTGTTTAGATCTAAATCATTGTAATTTGTCACCACGGATACATCTGCTTCTAATCCCTTTAGTAATAAAGTACTTCCTATCGCTACTGGAGGGATGTACTTTTCTTGGTGACGTAGCTTTTCTCTCTCCAATATAGCAGAATCATAGAGAGAACATTGATTATCTTCGCTTCTTTGTATTGCTCTTATTAGGCAAAGATACGTGGTGGGTCTAATAACTCTTATTCCCGTGGTGTTTTTAAATTCTTCCAAAATGAGTTTCATTAGGTGAAAGTTTGGTTGCTCTTTAAATCTCATACATAACACTTCAAGTCTATTTGGTGGATTTCGGTTTCTTTTATTCTCAATGGAGTTAATTCTTTTTTCCAGTTCTCTAATGTTGGTATTGGTCATTGTTTCACTAGCTATCTTAAGGATAGATTTAAGTGATTCAGTTGAGTCACCTTGGATATCAAAATTGGCTACGAGATCAATGAGAGCTTTTAGTTCTACAGGTTCTACTGGTGTGACTCTTGGATTGCGCTTAGCTATTAAAAGCCGTAGCTTTTCGTTGTAACTTGGACCAATTATTAAATAAGAATCCTTGGTGTTATAGAGATAATCAAGGTTAAAATTTTTATACTCTCTAGGGATAAATCGAACGTAATTTCTAGGTGCGGTATATAAGTCTGGTTTCTTATGGTTTATTAAATCTTTTCTAATTGATAACAACCAATCCCCCAAAGGTTTGGTGCCTGAATTAATCCACCTCCATGGCGTCATTAATTTATGAATTGGAGGAAAATCTTTTAAGACTGTTTCCCAAGATACAACTTTGGAATTACGGAAATTAAAGATTGATTGTAATGGGTCTCCAAAAACATAGGTTGGAATACTGGAAGATAATTTAACAACGCAATGATGCTGTAGCTCAGAGCAGTCCTGATATTCATCAACAAAAATATATGAATAAGTATTGGAAATTAATGTGTTAATAAATTCTTTTCCTAAAAGGCTTAAGGCTAGTTTTCTGATGTATGTGTAATCAATATCTTTATTTAAAAAATAGTCTTTCGGTAATGCGCTACGTTGTGGAAATGTGCGAACGAGTCGTATCAAAAAACTATCAATAGTTGTTATTTTGACTTTAAGATGGGGAATTCCTTTTTTTCTGAATCTTTGTTTAAGGGCGGCAACTCCTGCATTAGTGTGAGTCAGAATTAAGGCAGTATTTTGGTTATTATTTTTTTCTATTGAGTCAACAATTAATTGTGTTTTACCACATCCGGCAGGGGCCTCAATACACCCTTTGGGATATTCAAAAATGTTAAAACTATCATTCATTTTGTTTACTGATTAAAAATCGTTGAGAGAATATCCATTAATTCACCAGATCGCTCCTGAGCCAAAGCTGGTCCTAAGATTTTTCTTCCAAGGAATTCAAAGTGACTAATAGTAGGAGTCCGTTTAAATAATTCAAGCACTTTTACACGCGCTTCTTTTTTATGGTATAAAGACAAACCTTCTTTATCTATAAGAGATCTGAGTTCAGACTCGAATCCCGGAATTTCTTGTTTTCCGTATTCAATGATCGTATTCCAATCTTCTTCGATTACAGTCTCCGAGATGGCAGATTCCAAGCAGTATTCTGAGGAATATGTTAAAACTTCCACCCCTTCATGCTGTACCCCTTGCTCTTTTTGTAACTTTTTGTTTTCCCTCAGTTTATTAATTACATCATTGTCCCTAAAAATAGAAGTTTTATAGCCCAGTTTATTGAAAACACCCGCATAGTCAATAAAATTAGTTCCACCTCTACAATCTATAAAAACTGTTCCGCGGCTATGAATAGATAATCTAGAATTTGTTTCAAAATAATAACTATTTACCCCTCTAAGTAAGCCATATTCGGAAGCACCTTCACAACAAATGACGTTTTTAGCAAGAAATGCTTGAGGATACCGGCGTGCAATTCCTTGAAGTGATGCTTGAATTCCATTTATGTAGTGTTTTTCTCCTTTTTTTTGAAGTATAAATAAACGGTCGCAATCTAGTTCCATAATTGGAACAGGGGAATGAGTGGTAATAAATACTTGAGTTGTAGCTGTTTTACTGCCTAATTCCTCAAGGAATTGGACTAGTCTGTGAGGCTCTAGTCCCTGCTCAACCTCATCAACCAACAATATTTGATGCGGCCCAGAACATCGTTTTAAGAGAGCAGCAATTAATAAGCGTTTTGAGCCAGTCCCTAGGTTTTGTAGTGGAATATTGCGAGAATCCTTTAGGCAAAGATTGCTATCCTTCAATGAAACCACATTTGGATCTAAACCAATCATGGCTTTTTCACCTATTTCAACCCCTACCGACCTCGCACTATCAGCTACTACATCTAACATATCATCGATATCCAACTCGCAGTTTTTGTCAAAATTTTCCCCAAGTTGACGAGTTAAATCTACAAAAACGGGCCTTGTTTCAACAGTTCCTTCATGTAAATCATTAAGAATAGATCCTTGTTGTAATTTGAAATGCAACTGATTACTTGAAGATAGGTTAAGAGGAGAAAGTCGAGATCGTTCAGCCCAACCAATTTTTCTTTCAGATCTATTAGAGACAAAAGACCATTTGGCTTCTAAATCACTATCAACGAACAGTTGGATAGTGAGAACTGGTTCCAAATGATCATCAGGTTCATCCACAATTTGTTTCTTTGTAGCATCAAACCCTTTTAAGAATTCTCCATACTTATCAAAATGTAAAAATTCTTGAGTTAAGGCTCCGATGGTAATTTCAATGATGATCGGTTTCTGGGTATCCAAGTTATGAAAATCAGCATCTGAGAAATAAATATAACGATGTGCTGTTAGGCACTTATCAATAGCATCTAAAATTGTTGACTTTCCCGTATCTCCAGGGCCGATTAAACAATTTATCCCTGACGATGGGAACCAATCGAAAGTATCAATTACTCTGTAATGTTCAATATGGATATGGCGAATTTCAGGCATGTTAAAGCTAGTCCCTTGTATCATTTACATAGTCTAAATTTTATATTCTTTGTTGTTCGTATCACTTTTGATAATCCATTTTTCCAAATCCCACATTTCAATTCTCCCTGCTGCATACAACAATAAAAGCATAGGGATGGATTGACCAATCCATCTGCTCAATCCATCTCCGAAGCATTCGAGTCAGTTTCAATAGGAGGTCTATGATGACGATTTCCACATGGCTTGCTTTGGTTGTTGTCGTTCTGACAGTGGTGGCGTTGGTCAAACGCTATGAATCTCGTTTAGTGCTGCTTTGCGCGGGCTTCTTGATGGCTTTTATTTCACTAAAGCCTATGATGGCCTTCCAGCAGTTTGATAAATCGATGACAAACGGCGGACTGATTGTGGCTATCTGTTCAGCAATCGGTTTTGCCGCCGTGATTTCTTATACGAAGTGCGATGTTCACTTGGTGACACTTCTGACGAGACCGCTTAAAAAATTAGGCTTTTCGTTGTTGCCTGCCAGTATGTTGGTGACGGGCTTTATTTCCGTATCTATTCCCACATTGTCTGGGCTTGGAGCGGCTGTGGGCCCCACCATGATCCCGATTTTACTTCGAGCCGGCTTTAAACCGGGGTGCGCCGCAGCGGCTATTGTGGCGGCCACGTATCCTGCATACCTAAATCCAGGGCTTTCACACAACGTCTTCGTTTCAAAATTGGCGGGTTGGGAAGTCATGGACTTCATCGGCACGCATGCATTAATGACGTTAAGCGTTACGCTTATCAGTATTGTGGTTGTTTCAATCACGGCTTGGTTTTTGCATGACTATGACAAAGACGCGTTAAGTAAAAATACGCTTCAAGCTGAAGAAGGCTCTGAGGCTCCTGTTAAACCAAATCTGCTTTATGCATTGGCTCCGTTACTTCCCGTCATCATTTTGGTATTGGCTTCCATGTACTTAAAAGGCATGAAAGTGTCAGTCGCAACAGCCATGATCATCGGTTCGGCCTATGCGCTTGTCGTTACCCGTAAGGATCCCCAATTAGCCGTTAAAGAGTTCTTCAAAGGAATGGGCAATGGATACGGCAAGATTTTGGGCATCATCATTGCGGCCGGTGTCTTCGCGGCGGGCCTGCGTGCAGCCGGTGTCGTTGATGTTTTTGTGAAATACCTCACCGAAGCTCAAGACATCGCCAAGATCGGCGGTTTGGTAGGCCCCTACGTTTTAGGTGTTCTTACTGGTTCTGGTGATGCAGCCGCCTTTGCCTTTAACGAAGCGGTCACGCCTCATGCTCCTCAGTTTGGCATGACGATTGACGGATTGGGATACCTCGTCAATATGGCCGCCGCTGCTGGACGTAAATCGAGTCCCTTGGCTGGCGGCGTGATTCTGCTGGCCGGAATCGCTGCGGCATCCCCCTTTGAGGTGGTTAAACGCACGATTCCTTCTGCGGTTGTTATTTTGATTGCTCTTTATATCGCCGGATAACACGTGATCGGATTGACTGGAGAGAAAAAATGCTGAAAAACGAAAATCGTCGTGGAAAGATGAAGACGCCTCCCGCTCCCGAAGTGGTGAAAAATATCATTACCCCTAATATTCTTGATGGGACGAAGCGGACTTTCTGGGCATACGTTGATCTTAATCGAGCGCATGTTTTGATGCTCAGAAAACAAAATATCATCTCGGAAGAAACGTGTGTGAAAATTTTAAAAGTCAACGAAGAGTTGGCAGCAATGGGGGATACGCCCACCTTTGAAATCGATCCAAAGCGAGAGGATTTGTACTTTAATTTAGAGCATTACCTCATTGACCGTGTCGGCTTGCAAGTGGGTGGCCAACAGCACACAGCCCGTTCCAGAAATGACATGACATCAACGGTTACCCGAATGGTGGCAAGACGTGCCTATTTTGAACTCTGTCAAAAATTTATTGAGTTACGTAAAACGATTCATGCGCTCGCCGAAAGAACACAAGATGCGGTGATGGCGGGCAACACCCATTTGCAGCCTTCAGAGCCCATCACTTTTGCTCATTACTGCACAGCTATTCTTTATGGATTGCAAAGGGATTTCGAGCGATTAAATCATTTGTATGAGCATATTAATGAGTGTCCGTTGGGCGGAACTTCCATGGGATCCAGTACGTGGAATATTGATCGGCAAATGACGAGTGACTTATTGGGATTTGATCGCCCGGTGAGAAACTCTATCGATTGCGTGGCGTCTCGCGACTATGTATTGGAATTTCTCTCCGCCTTAACCATTGCCGGCAATACGCTTTGCCGTCTCAGTAATGATCTATATGTATGGTCAACGCCTGATTTTAGTTATGTGGAAGTAGATGACTCGGTGGCGGTTTGCTCTTCCATCATGCCGCAAAAGAAAAACCCCTGGACACTTGAATTTATCAAAGGTAAAACGGCGAGCCTCGAAGGAGATTTGGTAGCAGCACTCAGTACGATGCGAACAACGCCGTATACCTATTGCCTGGACTTAAGCGGTGTGGCCGTGTCCAATTTGTGGATGGCGTTGGATCAAATGAATGCGGCGTTGGAATTGATGATTGCGACATTAAAAGATATCAAAGTCAATAAAGAAAGAATGCTTGCGGCGGCTCGCACGAACTACTGCACAGTTACTGAACTAGCCAACACACTAGTGCGCATTGAGGAGATTTCATTTAGAGAAGCTCATGAAATCACGGCGATGGTAGTGGATTGGATGCTCAAGCACAACAAGAAAGCGGATGCCATCACCACAGACGTGATCAATGAAATGGCCAATGAACTCTTTAACGTTCGTTTTGAAAAGCTAACCCAACACGATGTGGATTTGGCTTTGGATCCGGTTCTTAATGTGAAATCCAAAGATATCATCGGTGGGACATCAGATAGGCAGGAAGGGTTGCAATTAGAGGAAATTGCCGAGCATATCGCTTCGGATGAGGCCCTAATGGCAACGCGTCAAAGCGCTCTTTGCGCTGCCAAAGCCAAGATGGAAGCTTTAATAAAAGAAACGTTAGCTCACTAAAAAGAGGAAAGGGACATGAGAAAACTTTTATCAGTTATTGCCTTAACCGCAGTGATCGGTACTGCATGGGCCTCTGATTTGCCTAATGTGAGAATTCTTGCTGTTGGTGGAACGATTGCGGGAACCGCGGCCTCTTCCACTCAAGCAAGCTACAAAGCCGGCCAATTAGGGGTAGAAACATTAATTGCCGCGGTGCCCGAAATCAAAAATGTAGCTGATGTAAAAGGCGAACAGTTTCTCAATATCGGGTCCGGTAATTTAACGGATGACAATATTTTGGCATTGGCAAAACGGGTCAACGAGGTGGCAGCTGATGCTTCAACAGATGCCATTGTGATTACCCATGGAACCGATACGTTAGAAGAAACGGCATGGTTTCTTAACTTAACGGCGAAAACGACTAAACCTATCGTAATGGTAGGGGCCATGCGTCCGGCTACGGCTATCAGTGCGGACGGGCCGGCCAATCTTTTGGATGCTGTGCGTTGCGCGGCTGATTCACAAAGTGTTGGCAAGGGTGTCATGATCGTCATGAATAACGAAATTCATAACGCCCGTGATGTAACCAAAATGGATGTGACAGAAGTATCCGCTTTCCAGGCACCGACCGCCGGAGCGATTGGTCGAATCGCTGCAGGGAAGGTGGTCTATTTTAAATCCTCCACGCGCCCTCATACTGCTCAAAGTGAATTTGACGTCAGTAAAATCGAGAAATTGCCTAGGGTTGACATTATTTATAGTCACTTGGGTGATGATGGTGTGTTGGCTCAGGCCGCTATTGAATCCGGAGCCAAGGGGATTGTGAATGCCGGAACCGGAAACGGAACGGTTTCTAAGCACCTTTTCCCAACACTTGAGAAAGCCGTTAAGGACGGAATCGTTGTTGTCCGTGCTTCTCGTGTACCCTCTGGGGTCGTTACAACGAGTAAGCCTGATTGGGATAAGGCGGGATTCATTAGTTCCGGTAGTCTTAATCCGCAAAAGTCACGCATACTTCTTCAGTTGGCACTGACTAAGACGCAGGACAAAAAAGTGATAGAAAAGATGTTTGAAAAATATTAATGCGAATTGGGAGCGGGCATTTAATCGTGCCCGCTTTTTACGCATGTAATAATTCAGTTGAAAGCTTTTGAATCGGGAGGTTGAGGTATGTTGCGACACAATGACTTAAAAGCCTGGCGCATATTTCTCGATGTTATTCAGGTGGGCTCTATTTCAGCGGCCTCTGAACTCTGTCAAATGGAGCCTTCCAATATCTCCCGAACGTTGACAGCACTGGAAAAATCTTTGGGCCAAAAACTTTTTTTGAGACAAAATCCCATTAAATTGACAACGTACGGAACGCGTGCCGTGAGATTGGCTCAAAACATCATTGATGCGCACGATCAATTGGTTATCTTAGGAGGAACACAGAATCAAACTTTACAAGGACCGATTCGTTGCGGTTTACCTCCATCATTTTTTGATCGCTTGCTTTTGCGTCACTACTTGGATTTCAACAAAAAATACCCGGGCATCCAAATTCAGACACAGGATTTTAGAAAACCGGCACCCATAGAGTTCTATCAAAAAGGGAATATGCTTGATTTGGTAATCGGTTATGGCCCTGATCCGGAAATGGATAGAGCATTTCAGTATCGCTTAGGGGAGTGTCTTCGTATGCCTGTTGCTTCACCGGCCTATCTTGAGAAATATGGAACACCAAAAAAATTAAGCGATTTAAAAAATCATATTTTGCTCGATAGAGATAATGCCTTGATTTATACAGGGGACTATTTTGTGGATACCGGTGAGCACGATATTGTTTTACGCTTTGCCAAAAAAATTTCATTTTCTTCACCAACGAGTCTTAAAGAGGCGGCTCTTTTAGGGGGAGGAATTCATCATGGGATTCCCGTTATCTATTGCTATAAAGAGCTTGAAAGAGGGGAATTGGTTGCTCTTCCAGGGCTTTGGAAATTTCAACCGTTGGATTATTACCTCTTTATCAGGAAGGAATCCGCCGAATTACAAAGAGTGCAAGTATTTAAACAGTTTTTACTGGATTCTTTAAAAGAAGAGTTCCAGCTATGCGGTGAACTTTGTGAAAAGTTAGGTTTGAAGTAGAAACGACCGTAATGCTCTGACGCTTCTTACTTAAAGCGAATCTGAGATAAACATCAGACTTGTTCTTGGTCGCTCCGAAGGTTTGTCAAATAAAGTTGGTTAAATTTATGAAAGGTTTTCATCGCCTTATAGACATAAAACAGCCCTAGACAGAAGTTTTGATCACTTAAAAATAAATAAAAGTGTGATTTATTTCACGAAATTATGAATGATTGTGTGATTTCAATTAATATTACAGATCATTGCTTCTAGTTATGCATGTTAAAAAGGAATAAATCCATGAAACGACTCATTTTGGATAAATTACTCGTTTGGAAAAAGTCTCCATATCGCAAGCCGTTGATCCTAAAAGGCGTTCGCCAAGTTGGAAAGACTTGGATTCTGAAAGAATTCGGACGTCTTTATTACGATAGTGTCGCTTATTTCAATTTTGATGAAAATCCTGAATTTAAGCAGTTTTTTCAACTCACCAAGGACGTAAATCGGATTTTGCAAAATCTGATGCTTGTAAGCAGTCAGAAAATTGAACCTGATAAAACTTTAATTATTTTCGATGAAGTACAGGATTGCCCTGAAGTTATTAATTCTTTGAAGTATTTTTGTGAGAACGCACCGCACTATCACATCGCTTGCGCGGGTTCTCTCTTAGGAATCGCCTTGGCAAAACCATCATCTTTTCCAGTGGGAAAGGTCAACTTTATGCAAATTGACCCGATGAGCTTCACAGAATTTTTACTCGCCAATGGTGACGAGAATCTCGTTCATTATTTGGAAAGTGTTGAAAGCATTGAGCCGATTCCAGAAGCCTTTTTTAATCCCCTAGGTGAGAAACTCAAGATGTATTACGTCACGGGTGGCATGCCGGAGTCGGTTTTAATGTGGACCGAAGCTCGGGACGTCAATGCTATGCAAGAAGCGCTCTCAGCGATTATTGAAGCGTATGAGAGAGATTTTGGAAAACATCCCAATGCGAGTGAACTTCCCAAGATATCGATGATTTGGAAATCGATTTCCTCTCAGCTTGCAAGAGAAAATAAAAAGTTCCTTTATAAGGCTGTGAAGGAAGGTGCACGGGCGCGCGAATATGAGGACGCCCTTCAGTGGTTAGTCGATGCCAGATTGGTTCATAAAGTTTATCGTTGCACAGCGCCTGGTTTGCCCTTGTCAGCTTACGATGATCTTTCCGCTTTCAAAATTTATCTTGTAGATGTTGGTTTACTGAGGCGTTTGTCTCAGTTGGCTCCCAGCGCTTTTGGTGAAGGCAATCGACTTTTTACGGAATTTAAGGGCGCTCTCACCGAGAATTATGTTTTGCAGACACTTGTGACTCAATTTGAAGTAGAGCCTCGCTATTGGAGTCAGACGAATCCTCCTTACGAGGTGGATTTCTTGATTCAACGAGAAAACGACATTTTCCCGGTCGAAGTGAAGGCTGAAACCAATACAAAGAGTAGGAGCTTGAAGAAATATAAAGAGCTCTTTGCCGATCAAGTCAAACTAAGGATTCGATTTTCACTGGATAACTTAAAGCTTGACGGTGATGTCTTAAATATTCCCTTGTTTATGGCTGATCATACGGATCGTTTGATTGGTATGGCGTTAGGTAACCAAGTTGCCCATTAAGGACAGAGTTCAGAATTTTTTAGAGTTCTCGTCACGATCAAAAAGCGGTACCATCAGGTTACTACGCCTGATGACGGTGCAATATGTCGTTAACCGAAAAGATTCGTGCAATTGTTGCTGAGCTTCGATCGATTGAACAGAGAAAGAAGCTTCTATTACAGCAACTCTATGAATTGAAGGTCGCTGAGTCTCAAAGTGAGGTGCCAAGTTCCTTTTCTACCCTAGAAAAGCTTCAACTTTTTAATGATCTTTTTGTCGGCAGACGTGATGTTTACGCAAGGGGTTTTCAACCAAAAAAAATACAACAGAATTAGCTATACGCCGGCTTGCGCCAACGCAGATAACAGCGATTTGTGTCAGAGGGGAAGAATTCGCTGTTTAGATTGCCCCAATCGAGTCTTCGCTAAATTGGATCTGAAAGCCATCAAAATGCATCTGCAAGGTCAAGACGAAAAGGGCAGACACTTTATCGCCGGACTATATCCTTTAATGGTTGATGACACCTGTAAGCTCCTCGTGGTGGATTTTGACTCAGATAATTACCAAACAGAGTCACTAAGTTTTTTGTCGGTTTGTGATCGTTATCATGTTCCGGCCTATTTGGAACGAAGCCGATCGGGTAATGGTGCCCATGTTTGGTTCTTTTTTAAAGATTTTGTGAAAGCCTCTGTAGCTAGAAAAATGGCCACGTTATTGCTTGAAACCACGATGGCGGAAAATTCAGGCATCATATTGGCTTCGTTTGATCGCTTGATTCCAAATCAGGATACGTTGCCTGAGGGAGGCTTCGGGAATTTAATTGCGTTGCCCCTGCAAAGGCAACCTCGTTATCAAGGCAATAGTGTTTTTGTGGACCGTCAGTTTTGCCCCATTGATGATCAGTGGCAGTATTTGGCTTCGATTCAGAAACTTCCAGCCTCAGACATTCATCGAGTGATTGACGAATTGGCGCAGACCGAAAGCCATTCGATCACCCCAACATCGCCCATTGATGATTTAGATGGAAGTCTGCCCTTTGAAATAAAGCCGTGGGAGCCAGAAACCCCCAATGATCAGTTCAAGCGCTTTGCCGAGTCTCAAAAGCAAGTTTTGAAGATTGTTTTAGCCAATGGCCTTTATTTTGATAAGCGAGAACTCTCTCCAAAGTTTAAGTCCGTACTAACCCAATTAGCCTCATTTCCCAACCCGGTCTTTTTTGAGCGTCAGGCTAAGCGTTTTTCAACACGCAATATCCCACGGTTTATCACGTGCTATGAAGAAAAGGGGAACTACCTTTTTATTCCCAGAGGGCTCTCAGAGAAAATCATTAGTCTCTTAGATGATCATTGCATCGCCTATGAACTTCTTGATAAACGCAGTCTCGGTACCCGTTTAAACGTGAGTTTTCAAGGAACATTAAGACCAAAGCAAAGGTTGGTTGCCAATCAACTGTTAAAAAATGAGATGGGCGTGTTATGCGCCTCCACGGGTTTCGGTAAGACCGTAATTGGTCTTTATGCTTTGGCCCAAAGAGGAGTGTCGACTTTGATTATCACCAATCGCAAAGAGCTGGCTAATCAGTGGCGTGTGAGCGCTGAAATATTTTTGGATTTACCTCGTGACTTAATCGGCACCATTTCTGCTGGCAGAATAAAACCGACCGGTATTGTCGATATTGCCATGGTTCAAACACTAGCCAATCAAAAAGACTGGCAAAAAGAGGTGGGTCGCTACGGGATGATCATTGTCGATGAGTGTCATCACGCCGCAGCCAGACAGTTTGAATCCGTCTTAAAACGATATTCAGCTCGATTTGTTTTGGGGTTGTCCGCAACGCCCCGACGCCGAGACGGGCATCAACCGATTGTCTATATGCAATGTGGAGCGGTGCGTTATCGGGTAAATAACAAAAAAGAGAATCAAAGCCAACCGATTATGCATAGGCTTTGTGTTCGGTCAACAACTTTTAAATCCGCTTTGGTTTCGAGTGAGCAAAGAAAGACAAGAATTCAAGACGTTTTTATAGAGTTAATCCTGGATCAAAACCGAAACGCGTTCATTATTAATGATGTCTTGGAAGCTTATCGTGAGGGACGCTTTTGCGTGGTCATTACCGAGCGTCGTGAGCATTTGGAAATACTTCAACAGGGCCTTTCAAAAATAAAGCAATTAGCCGTTTTGCACGGATCGATGAAAGCCAAGGAACGAGTAAGGGAAATGGCAAAGTTCAAAGCCTTTTCCAAAGATCTTGGCGGAGCGGTTTTATTGGCAACGGGGAAATTAATCGGAGAAGGGTTCGACGAAGCGAAATTGGATACGCTCTTTTTAACAATGCCCGTTTCTGACCGTTCCGTTCTGATCCAATATGTGGGGCGTTTGCACCGTTTATGTGATCAAAAAACAGAGGCTCGCGTGGTGGATTATCGTGATAGAGAGGATCCAAGGTTGGAAAAAATGTTTTTAAAGCGTGAAAAAGTTTATAGGGCGATTGGCTATCAGTCCCTTAAAGAGGATGGGAGTCGATTAATTTAACTTTTATACGTTATCGGATAGCTCCCTTTGATCACAAAAAAAATATAGAAAAGTGTGATAGATATCACATTAATTTGATTAATTATGTGATTTGAGCCGAAATGAAGCTATGCCCAGAGAGCTGAAAATGGCACTGCGTAAAGTTGAGAGCCAAAACTCAAAATGTCTTTCCCTGCATAAAGAACGATTCCTCTAAAGTCATCAACCCGTTTGGAAAACCACTTAAGATGTTTAAAGTCGTCTGTGTTGATGGATTCGGCGGCTTTGATTTCAATCCCTAATTTTCGGTTTTTCTCATCGGTAATCAAAAAGTCGATTTCCTGATTATTCTTATTTCGGAAGTGATGCATTCTCCACAATGGATGAAGTTCAACTTCAGGGATCAATTGGGTGTAGGCCCATGTTTCAACCAGTTTTCCCCCTTCATTGGCCATTTTTTCTTGGCTGCATAATAAGTCATCCGTTGTGTGGATGTTGAGCAAATGAGCCATCAGCGCGCTGTCGGTTAGGAAAATTTTAGGCGTTTTACTGCCAATTTTGTAGTCTTTAGATTCCCAAGCAGGCAGTTCATCAATAAGATACATAGCTTCAAGTGCATTCAGATACGAGGAAACCGTTAATGCATTTCCGGATATTTTTCTGCAGATTTCTTGAATGTTCAGAGGCTTGCTCGAATAGACAGCAAAGATTTGTAAGAGGCTGGCTAAATCTTTGTAGCGTCTCAGATCCCATTGACGGGTTAAGTCATAGAGTAGTTGTGATTGGATATAACTTTGGAAGTACAAAGCACGTTGTTCACAATCGAGCAGAATCGTTTGGGGGTATCCTCCACGGATTGCGAGATCGTAGACACGTTCTCGGCTGCGTGGTTCAATATCTTGGCTTATGGGAAATTCTTCATTAAAGGCCTTTTCTAAGAAATGGGGCTTTTTACCCAATATTTCCCCTTGAGTCATAGTGCGAAGGCGCAAAACGAAAATCCTTCCGGTTAAAGAGTCAGCGTGATCACCGGAAGGTAATTTTCTGTAATCGGCCGAACCTGTCAAAATAAATTGTCCCGGTTGATTATTGCCATCGACTCGGCGTTTTACCTCGGCTATTAAGGTCGGAGCTTTCTGAATTTCGTCAATGATTAAACAATTTTCTTGTGCTTGCCGAAGGAAAAAATGAGGATCGGCTTTAGCTGCAGAAAGCGTTGCTTCGTCATCCAGTGTTGTGTACTCAGCCTCAATAGGGCAGAGGTCGCGAACGAGAGTTGTTTTACCACATTGCCTGGCACCAACAACAAGTGCGGTACGTTGAAAAGACAGACCTTTGAGCAATAATGTGGAGGACCAGCGTGGAATAGATTTCATAATGATTTAAATTTAGAAAATATTAATACTGGAATTGAGAAAAATTATATATTAATAATTAGAAAATATTTATATTAATAATAGGAAAATTTTGATATTTTTAGGATTGATGACGTTTAGTCACAAGTCAATAGTTAAGTGACGGCCTCCTGTCAGGTATTTGATAGGAGGCCGTTGCAAAAAGATTATTTATCAATACTAAATTGTTGAATGGTTCATCACCATTTTGGCGATGTAGCCTGATCGTGTATCGCCGGAACTTTTCGCCAAAAAGTCAAGTCGTCTCAAGACTCTGGTCGATAAAGTGATATTTACCCGTTGAGCTTTATCAGATAAGAGTTCTTCAGGGACATCAACAATACCAAAAATCCAACCTTTAAATTCCGCCTGTTTTGCTATGTCTTCAATTTTTGATGGTAACGGGATAGGATGGCCTTCGTCGAGTTCCATTTCAACCCAACCTGCAATGGCTTCTTTTGCATTTTCATATGCTAGTTCTATAGTATCGCCTGCAGAAAAACATCCGGGTAAATCAGGCACAACAACTCCGTAGGCGTGAGACTTGTCACCAGGTTCAATAGCAATCGGGTATTTCATCAATGACCTCCAATGTTGGGCGGAGGTTAACACCTCCAGCCCAACTCAACATTACTTGAATTTAATACCTGTTTGTCTTTCAATGGCTTTCACAGTTCCAATCGGAAGGTCTTTTTTAGGATGAGGGACACAAGTCGGTCTCTGAAATCCTTCCTTACGATAGTACCAATGATCACCCTTTGCTCTGACAAATTTCCAGCCATTAGCCTCAAGCTTGTTGATAATTGAGGAACTATTCATTATTCGCTCCGTTTATTATCAACAAGCTTAATTATACACATTGATACACATTTTCAAAATGGAAGTAATGGAAACTAGTTCGTGAGTTGACGATAATCGATACAAAAATGTTTTGACTATACCCGTAAGGAAACTGGTTGTTAACCGCTTTGGGCGTAAAATCCTTTATGTTAATCGGTGTATTGTAGGCTCTTTCTAAGGGCCTCAATACCTATTTCCTGACACGTTTAACTGGCACAGTTTGTACTTTATGAGCGCCACTAGAAAAATCAACATGCTTGAAGGCAGTTTATGGGACAAGCTGATTGTCTTTGCCTTGCCTTTGGCTTTTACCGGTTTGCTGCAGCAACTCTATAACGCAGCAGACGTGGCCGTTTTGGGGCGTTTTGTCTCCGATCTCGCGGTGGCGGCGGTTGGCAATAACGTGCCGGTTTTTGGCCTCATCATCAGCTTTTGCATGGGGTTGTCCATCGGCGTTAACGTGGTTGTCGCCCGCGCTTTAGGGATGAAAAATGACCAAAAAGCCAGTGACGCGGTAAGAACTTCTTTCATTACTGCGATTGTTTTTGGCACTTTTGCGTTATTGATCGGTCAAGCCTTTGCGAACTCTGCCATGGACTGGCTTGATGTGCCCGAGGAAGTGCGGGACTATGCGCTCATTTATTTGCGTGTCTATTTATTAGGCATGCCATTTATCGCCGTCTATAACTTTTTGGCAGCGGTCTTTCGTAGTCAAGGGGATACTCAGACACCACTTTGGGCATTACTCATTGCAAGCCTTTTTAATATCGGCGGAAACTTATTTGCTGTTCTTGTTCTCGATTGGGGCGTCGCGGGGGTGGCCTTGGCAACGGCATTAGCCAATTTACTGTCTGCTGTGATTTTGTTTGTGAAGCTCACCCATTTGGATGGTCCGCTGAAGCTCGACGTGTCACAGTTATTGAAGGTGGACGGCGCATCACTAAAAAGTATTGTGCGAATTGGACTGCCCGCTGGTGTTCAGGGAGCCGTGTACGCTCTTTCTAATTTAGTCATTCAATCGGCAATAAACAGTTTGGGACCTGAGGCTATGGCAGGTTCTGTGGCAGCTTTTACGATAGAAAATAGCGTTTATTGCTTTATCAATGCTTTTGCCCTGTCGGCGACAACCTTTGTGAGCCAAAACTATGGCGCAAGAAATTTAGAGCGCTGTTCACGCGTCATGTGGGTGACGATGGGACTGAACATGTGCGCGACTGTTTTGTTGACGGCAGGGGTTTTACTCTTTTGTCGGGATTTGCTGGGGATATTCTCGAGTAATGAAGAAGTTCTTGCTCTCGGCATGATTCGTATCTTATGGGTGCTGGTGCCGCAACCGTTGAGTGTTGTGATGGATACACTTTCAGGTAGCATGCGCGGTTACGGTTATTCAATGCCGCCCGCCATGGTCACTTTGGTGGTGGTTTGTTCTGTGCGCTTGATTTGGGTGTACACCGTTTTTCCATTGACTCCGACCTATGAAACCCTCATGATGGTTTATCCCTTAAGTTGGGTGATCACCATGGCTGGCCTTATTATTCTTTACGTCCGTCTGCTGCGCAGAATCCGCAATCGCAGGCAGATGGTGGAGGAAGCGATTTAGGCGACTGTTAAACGATTGCGTTTTTTAAAGTAAGCATTGATAACTCTAAAATTTGATTGAGTTTTTTTGAAAATACTACAAATGAATTAATTTTTTGACGGTTGGAGGTTTCTATTTTGCTAAATACTCGGAAGTCTCTAAATTTAATGCAGCAATCGCATTCCTAGCCAAAAAGGTTGCACATGAAAATCGCGGTTATTGGTATTGGATACGTAGGCTTAAGTAACGCAATCGTTTTAGCTCAACACAATGAAGTGGTGCTGGTTGATGTTATTGAAGAAAAGGTCAACAAGATCAATTTAAAAAAGAGCCCTATTGCTGAACCACTGATAGCGGACTATCTCGAGCACCATGAGCTCAATCTTTCTGCGACTTTAAATCTCCCTTCAGCTTGTATAGAGGCAGACTTTGTTTTGGTTGCAACGCCCACGGATTACAACGATCAAACGAATAGTTTTGATACATCGTCAGTAGAGGATGTTGTCAAAAAAGTTTCAGTTATCGCTCCTCAAGCGACCATTATTATCAAATCCACCATTCCCTTAGGCTTTACAGAAAAGTTAATTGCCCAAGGTTATAAAAACATTGTTTTTGTACCGGAATTTCTAAGAGAAGGCAGTGCACTATATGACAGCTTGTACCCCTCAAGACTCGTCATTGGGGATTTGTCTGAAAAAGGTCGGGCCTTTGCTCAATTAATGCTGCAAGGCGCTAATAAAAAGGAAATTCCAGTTTTGTATACTAAACCGACAGAAGCCGAAGCTATCAAATTATTTGCCAATACTTATTTAGCGATGCGAGTAGCCTTTTTTAATGAATTGGATAGTTACGCATGGGAAAATAGGTTAGATAGTCAAAAGATTATCGAAGGGGTTGGACTTGATCCCCGCATTGGCAGTTATTACTGTAATCCGTCCTTTGGTTATGGAGGTTATTGTTTACCAAAAGACACCAAGCAACTGCTCGCTAATTACGAGAATATTCCGCAAGAGTTGATTTCTGCCATTGTTCAGTCCAATAAGACCAGAAAGCATTTCGTTGTCACGGAGATTCTGAAGTTCTCCCCGAAAACTGTTGGCGTGTTCAAATTAGCCATGAAGCGTGGGTCTGATAATTGTCGTTCGTCAGCGATTTTTGACATTATTGATGAACTTCAATCGGCCGGTATAAAAGTTATCGTGTACGATCCTAACTATTATGAAAATACTGCCTTAGATTTTTTAGACTTTGAAAATAGCCTTGAGAAATTTAAAGCGGAGAGTGATCTTATTGTTGCCAATCGTTTTGCCCCTGAATTAAAGGATGTAATATCCAAGGTGCTGACTCGAGATCTTTGCGTCAATGATTAATTTTTAAATGTTTGGCAGTTAAACTATCATGGATAACGATCATTCTCAGTCCGTCATTTTATCGGTGATCTCACCGGTATATAACGGGGCAAAGTATTTAGAGCCATTTCTAATATCGGTTTTACAGCAGTCATTTCCGCATTTTGAATTGATCATGGTCGATGATGGATCAACTGATTCATCTATTGAAATTATTAAGAGCTATCAAAAGAAAGATTCACGGATTCACTTAATTGAGCAAAATCACAAGGGGGCGGGGAGCGCTCGAAATTTTGGTTTATCGCAGGCAAAAGGGCAGTACATAATTTTTTTAGATTGTGATGATTGGTTCAGTGATGACTTTTTCAAAACGATGATTGATCGTATTGAAGTGGATCAATCTGACATCGCTATTTGTGAATTTTTTATCTATAACCAACAAACCGGAGAAATGGAAAAGTCAGCGATTCCTGAGACAGGGAATCAGAAAATTGAAAGGACAAATCTTGTTTTTGATATCTTTGCGCCCAATCCATGGACAAAGCTTTATAGGGTTTCTTTTTTAAAGCGAAATCAACTGTTATTTCAAGAGATCCCGTCATGCAATGATTGGAGTTTCGCCTATACGTCACTGGCTTGCGCGGAAAAGATATCGGTTATTCGGGAGCCTTTGGTTTACTACCGCACCAAAACAAATACTTCGATTTCTTCTCAACGATATAAACGTACAAAGGACATTGTAAGAGCTGTGCAGGACTTAAAAAGGCAGTTGCAGCTCAGGGGACTTTATGGATGCTTTAAGAATGGATTTGCTAGAAGAAGTGTGAGAGATTTGGCCAGGGAGGCGTTTTCAAAAAGAAGGCTAATGGGCTTTTATATTCTCTCTCGCAATTTATTGATTGTTAATGATTTGGCTGTCTATAAGGCGTTTATTCAAAAAGTCATTCAGTTTTTAGGGAAGCGATTGAATAAATTAATAGCACGGTAATTTATATTTCGAGCTCTTCTAAAATGAAGTAGCTCTCAACAAAAATTATGCACATTAGCGTATCGATTTGTATCACAATAAAGGCATTTTAAAAACTCATATATTTCAAATAGATAGACCATCTGCTGATAGATTTGTTAAGAGTCTACTATGTAATTTGTGCAAATCCTACTATGTAATTTGTTAAAGCTAATATTTATGAAACGCTTGAAAAAAGAGAGATGAAATTGGTTGCTGAACAAAGATGAGTGGGCTAACTATTTTTGACTAAATGCATTTTCTTATTATGAAAGTAATTTTCTCTTGATAACTCTAGAACGATCGAATCTTTGTCGCTAAAATCCACCTGTTCAAAACAAAAGGAGCCTCGCAAATGGCCAGCATTGATAAAGTCCTGCAAATGATTCAGGACAATGATGTTAAATTCGTCGATCTTCGCTTTACGGACATGAAAGGTAAGGAGCAGCACGTGAGTATTCCTGCTCGCGCGGTGGATGAAGACTGGTTCGAAGAAGGCCAGCCCTTTGACGGCTCCTCCATGGCAGGCTGGAAAGGTATTGAAGCAAGCGACATGATTTTGATCGCTGATCCTGATAGCGCCCGCTTGGATCCCTTCCGTGAAGAAAGCACCTTGATTTTGACGTGTGACGCAACCGATCCGGCTACGGGTAAAGGTTATAACCGCGACCCGCGCTCGATTGCCAAACGCGCAGAAGCCTACTTGAAGTCAACCGGTATCGGTGACATGGCTTTCTTCGGTCCGGAACCGGAATTTCATATTTTTGATTCCATCGTTTGGGGCACTGATCCCGAACATGCCTTCTTTAAGATCGGTTCGGATGAAGCCGGCTGGGCCTCAAAGATCGATTACGAACAGGGTAATCTCGGTCACCGTCCGGGGCATCAAGGCGGCTACTTCCCGGTGCCTCCGATTGACTCTTTCCAAGACATGCGCTCTGAGATGTGCCTTTTGATGGAACAACAAGGGGTTCCCATTGAAGTGCAGCACCACGAAGTGGGCGCCGGTCAGTGCGAAATCGGTACTCGTTTTAACACGCTCGTGAAGCGCGCTGACTGGACTCAAATCGTGAAGTACACGATTTGGAATGTGGCTGCCGCTTACGGCAAGACCGCAACCTTTATGCCCAAGCCCGTTGTGGGCAGCGCCGGTTCCGGCATGCACGTCCACCAATCTATCTGGAAAGACGGCAAGAACCTTTTTGCCGGCAATGGCTATGCGGGTTTAAGCGACATAGCGCTTTACTACATCGGCGGCGTTATCAAGCACGCGAAGGCCTTAAACGCCATTACTAACCCGTCAACCAACTCCTACAAGCGTCTGGTTCCGGGTTTTGAAGCTCCGGTGAAACTGGCCTATTCCGCCCGTAACCGTTCGGCTTCGATCCGTATCCCGCACACGGCAAGCGACAAGGCCCGCCGTATTGAAGTGCGTTTCCCGGATCCGATGGCTAATCCCTACTTGTGCTTTGCCGCGCTTCTTATGGCAGGCCTTGACGGCATTATGAATAAGATTCATCCGGGTGAAGCCGCCGATAAGAATCTCTACGATTTGCCGCCTGAAGAAAATGCCAAGATCCCGACCGTTTGCGCTTCGCTTGATGAAGCTTTGAACGCGCTCGCTAACGATCACGAGTTCTTAACCCGTGGCGGTGTCTTCTCCGAAGACATGATTGAGGCTTATATCGGGCTCAAAGCGAAGGAAGTGGAACGTTTCCGCTTGGCCACCGCTCCGATTGAATTCGAAATGTACTACAAGCTCTAATTTCTGAAGCTTGCGGCAATTCCTATAAAATGGGCGTTGAAATAATTCAACGCCCATTTTTCACATGACGCTAGAGACACTGCATCAAGAGCTTATAGGGCTCGGTGCCAAACCTGTTCATTACGGACATCTTTACCGCGCCCTTTTCGGTGTGGTGCCTTGGCCTGCCGGGGAGGATCCGAAGTTTCCTAAAGAATTGCGTAAAGCATTGCCGGCAATCAGATCCAAGTTAGACAGTATTCTCACGGTTGTTGAAAGCCATCAGGCCCAAGAAGAGCAATCGCTGAAACTTCTTTTCCGTCTTCAGGATGGGCAGACGATTGAAAGTGTTCTTTTACCCAGAGAAGGGCTTTGCGTGTCTTCTCAAGTAGGCTGCGCTGTGGGATGCGTGTTTTGCATGACAGGGCAGTCAGGCCTTATCCGGCAACTTTCAGACTTGGAAATTGTCGCTCAGGTGATGGTTGCCAGACGGATGCGTCCTGATTTGCGCAAAGTGGTTTTTATGGGAATGGGTGAGCCTTCACACAATTTAAAAAATGTGCTCTCTGCCATTTACTTCTTGGGAACGTACAGTCAAATTCCACACAAAAATTTGGTTCTTTCCACTGTTGGTGACCAGCGTGTGTTTGACGCGTTAAAAGATTTTCCGGTTAAACCCGCTTTGGCTATTTCGCTGCACACGACTTTTGAGGATAAACGCAAAAAGTTGTTGCCGCGCGCAGGAAAAATTACGATTGAAGCGCTTGTTAATCAGGCAGAAGATTATGCGCGTGCAACGGGCTATCCTATTCAGTATCAATGGACTTTAATGAAAGGCGTCAATGATGGGGACGATGAGCTGGAGAATATCGCGAGGCTTTTGCTGGGAAAATATGCGCTGATGAATTTCATTCCGGTCAATGCCGTCAAAAACAGTCCTTTTCAAAGACCCGAGTGGTCCCGTTGCCAAGAGATGGCTCGGTATCTGAAAACGTCCCGTATTCTTGCGAAATTCAGGCACTCAGCCGCGCAAGACGTTGAAGGGGGATGTGGGCAGTTGCGAAGCCGGTACTTGAAAGGCGAGGAATTGCGCCATGAATAAGTTTATTGAATTGGGGTTGTCGGCTCTTTTAGCCAAAAAGGCCCACATACACGGTTGGCACGAGCCGACGATGATTCAGCAGAAAACGCTGCCGGCAATACTTCAAGGCCGAGATCTTCTGGCCATTGCCCAAACCGGAAGCGGGAAAACCGGAGCTTTTTTACTGCCTATTTTGGATTCGATCGGGAAAAAGCCTGCTTTGCAAAATCCTGCCGCCTTAATTTTGGCGCCGACGCGAGAGCTGGCCTTGCAGCTATTCCAAAATGTTGAGATTTTCGCCCCGAGCCTTTCTTTATCTGGCGCGCTTTTAATCGGTGGCGTCAGTATCCTCAGTCAAAAAGAAAAACTCATGGATCGACCCGAAATCATCGTGGCAACGCCGGGCAGGCTTTTAGACCACGTCAAACAAAAGTCCGTTGATTTGTCAGGTATCCGTTACCTCGTTTTGGATGAAGCTGACCGAATGCTTGACATGGGATTTTTACCCGATATCAAGAAGATTCTCTCATTATGTCCCACAAACCGTCAGTCTTTACTGTTTTCCGCAACGCTTTCTGACGAGATTCATCTTCTTGCGCAGAAACTTTTATCAAAACCGGTGTTGGTGGAAATTAATGCCAATCGGGATGTGGCCAGTATCCGTCAGGTTGTCTACCGGGTGCCGGAGTCTGAAAAACCGCGCTTTCTTCGTGATTTGATTGTTGATAATGCGCTTGAACAAGTGCTTGTCTTTACCCGTCAAAAGCGAACAGCTGCTTTTTTAGCCGATAGTCTGAAAAAGGACGGATTTACGGTTGATGCGTTGCACGGCGATAAAACACAGGCGGCCAGGCTTAAAATTTTCCAGTCCTTTAAAGACAGGCGATTAAGAGTGTTGGTGGCGACGGATCTGGCTTCACGCGGGCTTGATATAAAGGAGCTGCCAGTGGTGGTGAATTATGATCTGCCGCTTGATCCCCATGACTATATTCACCGCATTGGCCGCACGGGACGAGCGGGAGCCGATGGTTTAGCCTATTCGTTTGCAAGTGAAAAAGACGGCTACCGGTTAGGCGCCATCGAAAAACTTTTAAAAAAGAAATTGGAAGTGGTAACGCCTGAGACGTTTGAAGTTTTTTTTGAATCAATGGATGAAAAGAAAAAGTTAAAAGAGCGTTCCGCGCAACCGTTAAAAGTTAAAAAGCCTGCTTTGAAGTCAAGACGCGCGCCTATTAAACCTTTTGACAAAACCCACGATAAAGTTAAAGAAAAAAGAGGCCCCATGAAGTCAACGGACAAGGATTCGTTTGATTACATATTGCCTGAGTTTTAATGATTAAAAACTCTTTACAATAATCACGTTATTGAATTGAGTCTTTTTATGCGTAAAACACTTTCCATCATTGCATTATCACTGGCGTTAACCGGTTGCACGAACGGTCCTTCGGATCCGCTTTTGGATGCTCCCCTCGGAAATCGCACAGTCTGCACGGCCGTCAACCCTGTGCAGGGCAGTGATGTATTAAGTGTTGTTCCTTTTAACTGTCCCGATCTTGAGATCTCAGCCACGCTCAACGAACTGCGTGATGCGGGTTGGCGCCTGGAAAGTGTCCACATGGGTGAAGAGGTGAGAATCAACGACATGTTTGCCTCTGAAGTATCCATCACCGTCCGAAAGGCTTACTGATGTCTGAAATCAAAAGTCGATTGTTATCTCTGCGCTCTGCGATTAAAGCAATGGGCGCAGACGCTTTTTACTGCACGCTCTCTGATGCGCATCTATCCGAATATATTCAAAAAGCCGATCAGTTTTTGTCTTTTCTGTCCGGTTTTACGGGATCCAATGCCGAGCTTCTCGTTACCGCGGATAAAGCCTTTTTGTGGACGGATTCTCGTTATTGGGAGCAGGCCGAGCGTCAGCTTTTAAATTCCGGTATCGCCTTAATGCGAGACGGAGAAAAAGATGTTCCAAGCGTTGCCGAGTGGCTTTCTGAAGTTAATGCTAAAAAGTCCACGGTATTGGCATTGCCCCTTGAGACATTGCCGTTGGAGCGCTATAAAAAAATACGGGAAAGTGTCTCCAAAGTGATTGATTTTCCCGATGAAGCGATCACAAAAGAGTGGCCGGACAGACCTAAGCGCGAAATATCCTCGCTTTACATACATCGCGCGAGTTCTGTTTCTGCCGCCGATAAGCTCAAACGGCTTCAAAAGTATATCGAGTCAATAAATACTCAAGCTTCGCCTTCTGCCCTTCTTTTAACCAAGCTCGATGACATCGCCTGGTTAACCAACTTACGGGGAGCGGATATCGCCTTTAATCCTGTGTTTTTAAGTTGGGCTTGGGTTTTGCCCGACAGCGCAACACTCTTTTTGCATGATGAGATCCTTGATGACCAAGTAGCCCAATACTTAAAAAAAGCCGGTTGGATGATCGCGCCTTATGCGTTGCTCGAAAAAACGATTGAGGCTTTTCTCAGTCAAGGCGGCAAGGTTCTTGCCCGAGAAAACGATCTCAATGCCAAGCTCTATAGCCAAATTAATGACGCATGGGTGGCTGTTAAACATCCCGTTGCGTTATGGAAGTCTGTAAAGACCCAGGAAGAGATAGCGGGGCTAAAGGAAGTTATGAAGGCTGACGGTGAGGCTCTTCAAGCTTTTATTGATGAACTTAAAGCACGATTGGCTAAAGGGGAAAAACTTACCGAAAATGATGCCGTGGACATTTTGCATCAAAAGCGCTCGGCCATCGAGGGCTTTATCGGTGAGAGTTTTGGAACGATCGCCGCGGTCGATGCCAATGCGGCGCTTCCTCACTATGAACCCGAAGAGGGCAAAGGAGCGCAGATCGCGCTGCCCTGCATACTGTTGGTGGATTCCGGAGCACACTACGATCGCGGGACAACGGATACGACGCGTGTTTGGTTTTTAGGCGATCCTAAAGACTACCCCCAAGAAAAACTGCAACGCTTAAAGAGAGACTACACCGCCGTCTTTTTAGCGATGAAAACCCTTTCAGAAGCAACGTTCAAACCCGGAACAAACGGCGTTGAATTGGATCGAGTAGCTCGTGCTCCGATACAGGCAATCGGTGCTGATTTCGGTCACGGAACCGGTCATGGTATTGGGTTGACTTTGAATGTTCATGAAACACCTCCCAGCATTTCACCCAGAGAGCGGGAAGGAACACTGACGCCTTTTGAACCCGGTATGGTCACTAGCGATGAACCCGGTATTTATCGTCCCGGTGAGTGGGGCATTCGTATCGAAAACATGCTCGTTTGCGTAGAAAAAGAAGACGGTATGCTGGGTTTTGAAACGTTAACGCAGTGCGAGATTGATCGGACGCTTTTAATGGAAAATAGCCTGGTTGGTTTGTGATTTTTAGAGCAATTCGAATTTGTTTTCTGACACAGTCGGATTGAGTCATTTTTTGCCGGTAAGTTAGCAAATTACTTTCTATCTTATTGTTAATCAAGGGGAAATTTAATCCTAACAGCGCTAACAGTGTTAGGATTATGTTAACACTGTGTTAATAACGACATTGCCATGTTTGTGCTAAAAATCTAATAATCTAATATCAGATTATGAGATTTCGGTGTTTTTTTATTAGATTTTTTATTAGATTTTTTTTTGTAGATTTGGTTTCAAACCGTTTCGGTTCGATTCTGATTTTTCTTAAAAGGTTAAGATAACAATAAGTGCTTAACTGCATGAACCGAGATGTCAATATTTTGAAATTTCAAGACTGTGGTCAAAGAAGTACCAGCTCCCACAACCAATGATGCTAATCGTACCTATCGGAAAATGACCGAAGAGGCGGTGGCGCCATTGGTTTTGAAGTTGGGTGTTCCAACGATGCTATCAATGCTCGTGACAGCACTCTACATGACGGCTTCCACTTACTATGTTTCTTATTTAGGAACGTCTGCCGTGGGGGCCATGGGGGTTATTTTTGCCCTTCAGACGATTATTCAAGCCATTGGTATCATGATCGGTCAAGGGTGTGCGGCGCAAACTTCTCGCCTTTTGGGCGCTAAGGCTTACGTTCATGCCAATACGCTTGCCTCTTCCGGTCTTTTTCTCTCCCTTCTTTTTTCTTCGCTTTTTGCGTTGACCGCTTGGGCGGTATTGGAGCGGCTTTTATCCTGGATGGGGGCGACCGCCACCATTTTGCCTTACGCGAGCACCTACGCTCAGATCATTTTGTTGGCCTGCCCCTTTATGGCCGCTTCCTACACACTCAATAACCTCTTGCGCTCTGAAGGCTTGGCTATCGTTGGCATGATGGGGTTGGGTGCCGGGGGAGTGCTCAATATCGGTGTTGCCCCCATTTTCATTTTTGTTTTTGATTGGGGGATTGCAGGCGCCGCCTGGGCCAATGCTTTGTGTCAAATCATTTCGTTTACGATCCTTCTGTCGCATTACCTGAGGGGAAATGGGTCGCTTCAGATTCATTGCTCTTTTATTTCTAAAGAGGCGGCTATTTACTTTTCTATTTTTAAAAACGGTTTGCCTTCTCTTACTCGAAATTCGTTGGGAGCCGTGGCCGCTTCCGTTTTAAATCTGATGGCCGGCCGCTATGGAGATGCCGGTGTTGCCGCAATGAGTATTGTGGGTCAGGTCATGATGATGACGAACGCCTTTTTGATTGGGTTAGGGCAGGGCTTTCAGCCCGTATTAGGTTACAACTGGGGAGCAAAGCTTTTTGATCGTGTGAAAACGGCGTTGGATGTCACCATTGCGATGGGAACGGTGCTGATGGTGGCGCTTGGCCTTTTGGGTTTCATTTTTGCCCAAGAGGTGGTTGGCTTTTTTGAGGTAAACGACCCGGATGTGATGAATGTGGGGGTCTTGGCTTTGCGACTTCAGTGTTCGGTGGCGATTATTGTTCCGGTGAATGTGATCGGCAACATGGCTTTTCAGGTGATAGGCCGAACGGCCGTTGGTACGTTATTGGCAGCCACCAGACAAGGTCTTTTTTTCCTGCCGCTTATTTTGATATTGCCCGGTCAGATCGGTTTGCTGGGTGTTCAATCAGCGCAACCCATTGCTGAAGTATTGTCCTTCTTTGTGTGCGGGTATTTCCTTTGGCATTTCAGAACGGAAGTGCAAAATCGGATAAAAATTCAAAAAGGCGGAGAGTTGAATTGAAAATAGCAGGTCTGTTTCGCTTTGAAATCAAGATCGTTAACCGTTAAAATATTAGTAGTAAACAATGATAACTAACGTTAACTACTAAAATGAGCTTAGTTAATAATCTCATTTCTCCTCTGGATATTCGTGTCAGCATTGCAGATCGATTCAAAAGAATTCGTCTGGACCAGAATGTGTCCCAAGAACAATTGGCAGAGCGCTCAGGCGTTTCGTTGGGATCACTCCGGCGTTTTGAGTCCAAAGGAGAAATTTCCTTAAAGAGTCTAGTGCGTTTAGCCATTAGTTTGAATCGTGCACAGGATTTTGATTTGTTGTTTCAGATTGAAGAAGAAATAGATTTTTTTAAACCAGAATCCAAGCCCAGACAAAGAGCGAGCAGGGGTACAAAATGAGAGAGAACGTATTCCTTAATTTGGAAGGAAATCGACAACTGACAGCTCCTAACGGCGTGAAAGAAATTTAACAAGCTTAGGAAGAAAAAATCTGTATTTAAGATATTTATTAATTATCTCTTTTTGCGATAATGTTAAAATATCGCAAATGGAGATATTTTTTCAATGCTAGAAACTCGGATCTATCTCACGAATCAATTAGGAAGTCTTTTAAAGGATTACCGGAAATCTCAAAACATTTCCCAGAAAGAGCTGGCTGAACGAACTCAAATTTGTCAGTCTAGGATTTCGTTTTTGGAAAACCATCCGGAAAATATCAGTATCGGACAGCTGATGCGTTGGCTCAGTGTTTTGGGTTTGGAAATTAAAATAGCAGTTAAAAAAGATGAGCCAATGACAACAGAGTGGTGATCTGAACAGAAGATTGTCCACGCCTCATCAGGATTTCTTCTAAGAGAAAGAATAATCAACGCTTAAGCCCGTTATACTTAGAAATTGATATTTCTTTTTCACCCCCGGAGGATCTCCATTATGCAAACCGCTGTTAAAGCCATGTTTGTCGCGGGCGCTTGCCTTATCGCAGCAAGTTTTTCCGCACAAGCCGCTCAAACCATTCGCCTGGCGCATACAGCTGCCACCAGTCACGCCCACCACGCAGCCGCTCTTCAGTTTGCACAAAATGTGGAAAGCCGAACAAAAGGGGAATTAAAGGTTGAGGTTTATCCTTCTGGAGAACTGGGTGATCAACCGGCTCTTGCCGAGCAGGTAACAATGAGCGCCTTGGATATGGCAGTGGTTTCGTTGGGCAACATGGCTATGTACGATAAAAAGCTCAACGCCATGACGGCTCCTTTCTTATTTAAGAGCTACGATCAGGCTCATCAGGTCATTGACAATTTTGTGATGCCCTGGATGAATAAAGGTTTGGCTTCCTACGATGCCATGGGTTTATCCATGTTTGATTATGGGTTCCGCCAGACAACCACCCAAAACGTTGTTGTCAATAAAGCCGAAGACCTAAAAGGCGTGAAAATCCGCGTGCCGCCTGCCACCGGTCTATTGGCCGCCTTTGACGCGATCGGCGCCAACACGCAAAGCATCGCCTACTCAGAACTCTACACGTCGCTCAAGCAAGGCGTGGTGGTCGGAGAAGAAAACCCGGTTTTCACCATTTTGGCCGACAGCCTTTATGAGACACAAAACCAATTAGCCATGACCAATCACTACTTTGACTGCCAAGTGCTTTTAATTAACAAGACGGTCTATGATGGCTTGTCCGGCGAGCAACAAGCCATTTTGAAGGAAGAAGCGGTCAATGCCCAAAACCTCACGCGCAAGATGATTAGCGAAGGGGAAAGCGCCGTGGTTGAAGAGCTGAAGAAAAAAGGGATGAATGTCACCTATCCTGATCGCCAATCGTTTATTGAAAAGATGGCGCCTGCGTATGAAAAAGTGGCAGAACTGGCTGGTAAAGACGCCATGCAGGAAGTCTTAAACGCCGTTAAAGCGACGGAATAAGAAGGGTGTTTAGACCATGGTGATGTTTGCGATTTTTGCGGGCGTGCTGGTTCTTCTTTTACTGGGGGTGACAACAGCCGTCACAATGGGTTTTGCTTCCATTGCTACTTTTTTAATGGCAGGAGGCGACATGACAAGGCTCTTTCTTGTGCCTCAGCGCATGTTCTCCCAAGTCTCGGGCATCACCTTGATGTCTATTCCGTTTTTCCTGCTCATGGGTAACCTCATGAGTGTGGGCGGTATCTCCAAAAGCCTTTTCGGTTTCGGTCGTGTCTGTTTGGGTCATAAAGCGGGCGGTTTGTCCAATGCCGCCATTGTGGCCTGTATCGTGATGGCGGCGATGTCAGGTTCTGCCGCTGCTTGCGCGGCAGGCATTGGCATGATCGCCATCGCCGAAATGACTAAATCAGGTTACGACCGCGCCTTTAGCTGCGCCACCATTGCCGCAGGCGGCGCCCTGGGTCCGATTATTCCGCCATCTATTACACTCATCTTATTTGCGGGCCTTACGCAAACCAGTGTCAACGCGCTTTTTGCCGCGGGCGCTGTTCCGGGCGTTCTCTTAGGGTTGGCTTTTATGCTCTGGTCTTCCTATGTGTGTAAAAAGGAAGGCTATACGGTCACCCCCAAAGCCTCTTGGAGTGAGCGCTGGACGGGTTTTAAGGATGCTTTTTGGTCACTTCTGACACCAGTCATTGTGATTGGCGGTATGTTTGCCGGTCTTTTTACCGCCACCGAAGCTGCCGCTGTCGCTTCCTTTTATGTCTTTATCCTCGGGCTTTTTGTTTTTAAGACATTAAAGCTTTCAGACCTGCCTTCCATTCTTTGGAATACCGTTGAGCAAACCGCGAAGGTGATGTTTGTGATCGCAACAGCCGGATTTTTCCAGTATGTGCTCTTGTATACCCGTATTCCTCAGCAAACCATCGCTTTTGTCTCATCCACGTTTTCTTCATTTGCCATAATCCTTTTGATCATTATTCTGATTTTGGTGATCATGGGCTGCTTTATGGAAGGCACGGCCATTTTGCTCATCACGGTGCCAATTTTTGTGCCGATTGCCAAGAGCTTTAATTATGATCTCATTCAATTGGGCATTGTGATGTGCATTGCGTTGGCCGTTGGAGTGCTCACGCCACCCGTGGGACTTAACCTATACGTCATGGCCTCGATTACTGGCGAGAAGGTCATGGAGATTGCCAAGAAGTCTGTGGGCTATGTGGTGATTATGATTTTGATGGCGATGGCTGTGGCCTTTATTCCGGGATTGTCTTTAGGCTTGGCCGGTATTGTGGGGTGATGAGATGCTGAGAATTTTAAAAACCATTGATCATTGGGTAAGCCGTATCACGCGTCTCATTTGCGTCGTTGCCCTGGGGGCAATCGTTGTCATGTTCTTGGCAAACGTTTTTGTGCGCTTTGTCCCCATCTACAACTTTACTCAGACAGATGATTGGATTCAGATTTGCCTGATTTGGATGATTTTTTTGGGTGCCCAGGAATTGGTGCGCACGAGAAACCACTTTGTGGTCGAAGTGATGACAGAGCGTCTGGAAGGCAAAGTCGGAAAAATCTGCAGAGCCATTGTCTGTGTGATTGAACTTCTTACGTACGTTCTGATTTGTTACTACGGTTGGGTATGGGTAATGCGTGCTCATGCTTACATGCAGTCCATTCCCTGGATGCAGGTGAAAGTGGCTTACGCCGCCATTCCCATCAGCGCGTTTTTCATGTCGTGCTATGCGTTAAGAGACTTCATTTTGGCTATTCAGGGGCGTTACGACGATTTTGAATCAATTTGATTTGCAGAGGCTATCAATCGCTAATATTGATCGTGCTGCTTTTAAAACGAGTCAGCATACTCAACGCTACATCCGTGTAACGAAATTTATGTCGATAAAGTTGCTTAGATTCATTGTCTTGCATAGTTTGATTCTAAGAGTTTCCTTGCACGCTTTGAATTTCTTAACCGTTAGAAAAAATCAAGGGATGGGTTCAAAAGCGACTGCTCTTAATTTTTCTTTTAGCTCAATAAGTTGCGTACAATAACTCCGTGGATGTCTAAAAGGTAGTAGTGACATGTCGGAGAGTTATTCCTTGATTTCGGCTCGAGAGCATTATTTGATGCAGCCTGTTGTGGATGCCTTTACAGATTATTTGGCGGAGTATATTGCCGGCCGCGTTTTTGACCCGCCTTACCTTACTCAAACCTATCGCCCAAAGGCTCAGTACTGTTTTACGAGTCTGGAGGATGCATGGGAGCAGTATATTCAGGAAGCGCCAAACCGAGAATTTCAAAATCGGCTTATTCACTATGAAAAGCCGCTCAAAGAGGTCATAGATAAGCGCGATGATGAGGCTTTTATTCAAATCGTGATTGATATGTTCGGTGAGGACAGCCTGGTTTTAAACAGCAATCTCGAAACATTGCAGGCATCAAAAAATCTGTGTGAGTGCACAGCCTATGCGTGTAGCCAACTTGCGGACGATTCGCCTGAATACACGATATTCGGAAAAGATTTCGGTCCGCGTATGTCCTCATTTCATTCGCGCATTTACGCGACGCTTTTGCCTGACTTTATAACGTATGAGAGCCGTGTTTGCGCAGCTCTTTGCTACTTTATCCGTGAATATTGCATCAGCCAAGACATTAAGCTTCCGAAGGAGCTTCAATTGGGCAGTCTTCAAGGATGGGGAAAAACAAAAAAGGACAAAGGCCGTGATGCTTCCTGGAATGGCAATGTGTTTCAAAGACTCGATACGATGAAAAAGCGTCCTATGCGTGAGAGGACCTTTGCCAACAGCAATGTGCTTGCCTCATGGGCGGTGGCCGAGGCAATCAGAAAGGCCAAAGCAAACAAAAAGGGGAGTGCCTGGCTGGAAGGTCCCTATCCCATCCGTAAGGTTGAGGCCGCGCTTTTCATGTTGGGGGCTGAGTTGCCGCCAATAGAGTAAGGTTTTGATTTTGTCTCAAATAAAAAAAAGTGAAACCGGACGAGTTTTTGCTCGTCCGGTTTGTCTTGGAAGGTCTAATGAACTAGAACATTAGAAACTAGCGATTTGACCATCAGTGCGCTTTTCAGTACCGGCGCAGAGAATACCGGTCTTTTCATCGCGCAAAATCACTTGGCCGCGCCCCATGTGATAGGGGTCAGGTTGGACAACAATGTCGTGGCCCATGCGTTGTAACAAGCGAACCAAGTGGTTGGGCATGTCATGTTCCACTTCAACCTTCTTGCCGCCGATCCACTGCCAACGCGGAGCGTCCAAGGCTTGTTGCGGGTTCAGGTGGAAGTCGATCATATTCATGATCACTTGCAAGTGAGCTTGGGGTTGCATCCAGCCGCCCATGATGCCCATGGCTGAGATCGGTTGATCACCCTTGGAGATGAAAGCCGGAATAATCGTGTGATACGGACGCTTGCCGCCTTCGTAAGCATTCGGGTGCTTTTCATCGAAGCGGAAGTTTTGAGCACGGTCATTTAACGAAATACCTGTACCCGGAACCACGATACCGGAGCCGAAACCTCTGAAGTTACTTTGAATCATGCTCACCATGTTGCCTTCGGCGTCAGCCGTGGCAAAGTACACCGTGGAGCTGTAGCGGGGATCGCCCACTTCAGGCATCAAAGCAGAATCCGGTTTAATCAGTTTTCTGCGGTCATCGGCATACTTCTGGCTCAAGAGCTGTTCAGAAGTCACAATCATGTGAGAGGGTTCTGCCACGTATTCCATCGTATCCACGAAGGCAAGCTTCATGGCTTCGATTTGCTTGTGCAGCGTATCGATCGTGTCGCGTTCGCCGAACGTGAAGCCCTTCAGGATGTTAAGAGCCATCAAAACCGTGATGCCGTGGCTGTTGGGCGGAATTTCCCAAACATCATAGCCGCGGTAGTCGGTCTTCAAAGGTTCAACCCATTCGGGATGGTAGGCGGCCAAGTCTTCGGCCGACAGGAAGCCGTTATGTTCCTTCATGAAGGCATCGATCTTTTGAGCCAAAGCGCCGCGGTAGAAAGATTCACCCTTGGTGCGGGCGATTTCGCGAAGCGTTTCGGCCATATCATGGCTCTTAAACACATCGCCCGGGCGCAACCATGTGTCGTTCGGCGCAAAGGTGTCAAACCAGCCCTTAAATTCCGGACGATCACGATACTTGCTGTAATTCTTATAGGCTTCTTCCCACAAGCGGCTGATGTTGGGAGAAACGGGGTAACCGTTTTCAGCATAATCAATAGCCGGTTGCATCACTTCTTCCAAGGGCAAACGGCCGAAACGCTCATGCATGGCCATCCAGCCGCCGACAGCACCGGGGACATCGATCGGCTCGACCCCATAGGGCGGGATGCTTTCAAAGCCGCGTTCTTTTAGTTTGGCAATGGAGGCGGCTTTGGGCAAAGGACCTGAACCATTGATACCGTAGAGTTTGCCCTTGTACCAGATAAGGGCGAAGCAGTCAGCGCCCAAACCGTTGCCGGTGGGTTCGACGACAGGCTGAGCAGCGGCTACGGCCACGGCCGCGTCAATGGCGTTGCCGCCTTTGAGCAAAACCTTAAGGCCGGCTGCGGCGCCCGATGGGTTGCCCACGCAGGACATGCCGTTTTTAGCGTAGACCACGTGGCGCTTGGAGGCGTAAGGATAGTCTTGAGCGTCAAATTTAAACATGATACTTTCCTTTCTCTTGGTTCAGAATTCGTTACGCAACAATAAAGGTTTCGAAGATACCTGCGATGATGACGGAAACCGAGGTCACGGTTGTGAAACCGGCCACAAGGTACTTCGACATGATGGCATCCAAAACAACTTGTTTTTCTTCTTCGTTTTCAGCCGCAGCCGTTGCCACTTCGTTGGCAATCAGGTAGGTAGCCGGGAAGCCCAAAAGCTGAGCGGCGGCCACACCCAAGGCGACGTTTTTGTGACCTTGAACTTTCCAAAGCGGCAAAATACCGAAGCAGACATAAAGCAGAACAAAGACAACGATAAAGACGATGACCGTGCTGTAGCCCAACACGATGAGATCGCCCAATTCAATCTTGGCCAAACTCGGGATGATGGAAGCGAACACGGCAACGTTAAAGATACCGCCCGACTTGGCTTGAGCAAGAATATTTTTCGGCACAAGACCCGTCGTTGCCATGATGGCGCCCAAAATCAAGCACCAAATCGTGTAGCTTAAACCGGTGAATTGACCGATGCACCAAGCCACCCAAGAGAAGAAGGCCGTGATGCCCAAGCAGACAAACTGACCGTAGTACTTCTTGTGCTTATCAAAGAAAGTGAGCTTGGGTTCTTCGCCGGCTTTGGGTTGAGCCTTATTGGGGTTCACGCCGGTTTGACGGTACACGGCCAACACTTCGCGGGCTTCGCGCAAACCGAAGTAAGAGGCAAAAGGCGTGCCGAAGAATTTTTGCACAGCGTAGAGAATGGTACCCAAAGCGGCAGCCATTTCGAGGCCATTTTCCATGGCTGCGGAGGTCATGATCTGCGTGGCCACGATACCGCCATTGATAATCGGAATAGCAACAATGGTTTCGTTTTTGCCGATCAAGGGAACGAGCACAATCATGCCGATCCAAATGACAGCCATGGATAAGCAGGCGGTTGCCACCGTGCGCCATTCAGCCATCAATTCACGCATATTGATCGTGGTACCCATGCCAAAGACCACAAAGCCCACGGCCCATTTTCCGATCTGCGTTAAACCGGCCTGATTAATGACGTCATCCGGAATCCAGTCGGCCATAAAGAAGATTAAGAACAAAAGCAGACTCACGAACACGGAGGAGACTTTTGCCTTAGTGGCCACCCCTAAGAAGTCGCCGATGGCGAAAAACGCCAAGCAGACGAATATGTAAAAAAGCATGCCCTCAAACATGGGTATTTCCTTTCACGTTCAGTTAATTAATTTTTTGGGATACAAACCCATATTTTGCCCATCGTATAGAGGCGTAACACAATCGAAAATAGGGAGTTCACCTAGGCATAAGCGTATTGCTTTAAGGGTATTTACTAATCTTGAAAGAGTTTTTAAAAAGCGTCAAAAAATAACCCACCGTCTGGCGTGACGATGGGTTAATAAAAAATGGTTTAATCAACTGCTCATTTATCAGCGTTTTCAGACGGTTGAGGTGTTGCAACCGGAGCCTGAGAGGTCAGAGCAGGAGCGGCTTTTGCTTTAGGCTTTCTGGGCCTACGCGCTGTCGTTTTGGTCGGGCTTTTGGTTTTTTCAGCCGTGCGGTTGGTTTTTCTCGGCGCACGCGGTTTTCTCGGTTTTTTGACTTCTTTTGTTGTCGTTGTGTTATCAAGGCCCACGGCAGTCACGGTGGCAACGGGTTCTTTTTCTGTTTGAGCAGAGGATTCCGGTGTGACTGTTGCTTTCATTTCAGGCGCGCTCTTTGAAGTCTGTACTTTGCGAGTGCGGGTTGTGCGTTTTGTTTTCTTGGGCTTGCTGCTTTGAGTTGCAGTGGGTTTGGCTGCTTCTTGAGCCTCAGAGGCTACCGCCTCAGTTGTCTCTGCAGGACGAGAGATGGGGGCACTTTGACGCGTACGTGGTTTGCGTGTGCCGGATGCCCGTTGGGCTTTAGCGGCTTCGCGGCGTTTATGCGCTTCTTTTTGAGCCGGCGTGCGATTGTCCGTTAAAAGCAATACTTGCTCTTCAACCGCTTCGGTACTGCGGGCAAAATAGATGATGACAGCCGCAGCAATCGCCACCAACAAAATCCAAGCCGAATCCGTCGGGATCAGAAAACCCAACATGAAAAATAAAAGCGCTCCCCACAGAGCCCATTGCCAGGGGATGCGCTTTTTATCACGGCGGCCCTTTTTGTCATGCCAGGCTTTTAGCCCAAAAATGTCATCAAACAGGGAAGACCATTGGGTGCCGCCGGCGGCTTTCTTTGTTTGGGATTTTTTCATTTTCAGTCCTTTTTTCAGGAAAATCCAACCTTTTCACTATATCACAGAGCAGTAAGAATGGATCGTGGGAAGAGTTTGTTAATGGAAATATCGCTACAATTCCGATCGTTTTTAAACGGTTTGATGTTGCCTTTGCCATGCTTTCATACGCTTTTGTGATTTTGCACCTTTCCATATTATTAGCCGGCTTCACCGGCGTGTTGGGCCGCTTGATTACACTCAATGAAGGCCTATTGGTGTGGTACCGTGTGATGTTTGCAAGCGGTTTCTTTCTGCTTTACCTGCTTGTCAAGCATGGGCAAATCCGCCTGCCTTTGAAAGATATCCTGCGTATTGCTTGGGTTGGGCTCTTGCTTTGCGTGCATTGGCTTCTTTTTTACGGCTCCATCAAATATTCCAATGTGTCCATCGGTGTTGTCTGCTTTGCTTCTCTCGGATTCTTTACCGCCATTATTGATCCCGTTTGGAGTAAGAGGGCTTTTTCTTTAAGAGAAATTGCTTTTAGTCTTCTTACGATTATCGGTATCGCGCTCATTTTCCACTTCGATACGCGCTATCAGGTGGGCATTGTTCTGGGGGTGCTCTCGGCTGTCGCCGCCGCGTTCCTGACGATCGAAAACCGCAGGGTGGGCTCCGACTATCCGCTCATGACGTTTCTTTTTTATGAGATTGCGGCCAGTTTTGTCATCATGAGCGCTTTTTTGCCACTTTATTTGTCGTTTTTCCCGGTTGAGACAATTGTGCCCTCAATGTCCGATTTGATTTATCTTCTGATTTTGTCTTCTTTTTGCACGGTTGGCATGTTCTCGCTTCAAGTCGAGGCACTCAAACGACTTTCTGCCTTTACCGTCAACTTAAGCTACAACCTTGAACCCGTTTACAGCATTATTTTGGCCATGATTATTTTCAATGAAGCCAAGGATCTTAACTTTGCTTTCTACATTGGCTTGGCTTTAATCTGCATCTCGGTTTTGCTTCAAAGTTATTTTCATTGGAAGACCTATCAAAAGGTTCAAAAGGCAGTCGCCAACCGCGCCCGTTAAACTAAAACGCCTGTCTAAGGACTTTCCCAGACAGGCGTTTGTCACTTCAGGCTAATGACAAATTAGCGTGCGCGTTTTTTCAAAAAGCCCTTCGTGACACCGTCAACACCGCTCATGGCGCAAGCCATTAAGAACGCGAGTTGCGGGCCTTGATAGGCATCCACGTGTTCATAGACTTCATCGAGCGTATGCATCTTCCAGTTGCGGCCGCCCGCGCCCATCGCCAAGCTCGGGATACCCATGCTCAGCGAGACGTTGTGGTCGCCTGAGGTGGAGGCATACATATGAAGGGGAAGACCCAAGGCGAGAAGACCCGCTCGGATCGCTTGGCAAACCGGACTTTCATGGGGTTGTTGGCCAGCGGGACGGTTGCCGATTGGGGTAACCGTAACTTTCACCTTGTTGGCTTCATCGGTGATGCCCCAGTGGGCGTTTTCTTCTTCACAGGCTTTTTCAAAGCAGGGAAGAATCTTGTCGCGCAAAGCTAAAAGCGAGGCGTTTTCCGTGCTGCGCATGTCGATATCCATTGAAGCGTGCGCGGCGATGGAATTGACCGTTGTGCCGCCTTTGACAACACCCACGGTGTAAGTGGTCTTGGGGTCTTTGGGCACTTCTAAATCACAAAGAACCTTGCCGGTACGCATCAAGGCGTGGATGGCGGAGGGCTGTCCGAAGCCCAAATAGCTGTGTCCGCCGGGGCCGTCAAAGCTCACGCGATAGCGCAAACTTCCCGTTGCGCCCACAATGGCTTCGCTCGGATCACACCAGTCAAGCGACATAAAGGCGTCCACATCCACGTTGGGATCACGGAAAAGATGCTTCACACCGCGCAAGTCACCTTCGCCTTCTTCACCGACCGTGGCGACAAAAATAATGTCGCCCAAGGTTTGGATGTTGAGCTCTTGGAACATGCGGATGACTTGCAAAAGACCGGCTAAGCCACGGGAGTCGTCACCAATGGAAGGCGCGTAGAAGCGGTTTCCTTCTTGGCGAACCTTGAAATTAGTGTCCTTGGCAAACACCGTATCCAAGTGAGCTGAAATGATGAGTTTGGTACGGGGTTCGGGACCCACACCCGGACGACGGCCGATCACATTGCCCACTTCATCCATGTGAACATCTAAAAGACCGAGTTTGGTGAAGCGTTCAACAAAATCTTTTCCGCGGATTTCTTCACCGAAGGGGGAGGAGGGAGTTTCGGTGATGGCAATTTGTTCTTGTAAGCAAAGATCGTCCTGATCCACAGCCAATTGAAGAGCCTTTTTGATTAGATCAGCGGCCATCAATGTATCCATTACCGTTTTGGTTTCCGGTAAAAGGGGCGGCAAGCCCGGTTCCAGATTTTTCTTTTCTGTGCTCATGGGAGTTTCCTTTAAGCAGTTAGTCAATCCACTCATTTTAACTCAGTCGGCTTTTTGAAATAGCGGAAAATGATCGGGATGCATTCGTATCACAGATAAAACTAATGCCAACTTGATATTGTTTTGGACAAAATGTTCTTTTTGAGCTCTAAAATTTTGTGCTAGATTCTTCAGAGAAATTTCATTGTAGGTGTCTTTATGCTGAACTTTAATTACTGCAATCCCACCCGTATTCTTTTCGGTCGTGATGAACATAAGAAATTGGGTGAGGCACTCAAAAAAGAAAATATCGGCAAGGTGCTGATTGTCTACGGTGGCGGCAGCGCTTTGAAAAACGGAACTGTTTCCGCTGTCCAGACCTCTTTGGAAGAAGTCGGCATTGAGTATTTCACAATCGGTGGCGTGCGTGCCAATCCCACGTTGGATTTTGCGGCCAAGGTTAAAAAGATTGCGGTGGACTCTCAAGTGGATGCCCTTTTGGCGATCGGCGGCGGAAGCGTTATTGATACCTGCAAAGTAGCGGCGGCCTGGGCAAAGTACGATGGTGATGCTTGGGACTTTTTCACCAAAGGCGTGGCAATCACCGATGCTATCCCGGTGGCCTGTGTGCTGACCATTCCTGCCGCCGGCAGTGAGCAGTCCATCCGCATGGTGATTAACCACAATGGACTTAAGCTTGGAACCGCGAGCGAAAAGATTCGTCCGTTGATCTCAGTGGTTAATCCGGAACTTTTCTTTACGTTACCTGAGAACCAGATTGCGGCCGGTGTCGTTGACATGATTAGCCACATCTTTGAGCGCTATTTCACCAATACGGAGCATGTGGAGTTTGTGAGCGGTCAGGCTGAAGCTGCCATTCGCACGGCCATGGAAATGGGATCGAAGTTGCTTGAAAACCACAGTGACTACGACGCCTGGTGTCAGGTCGCCATGGTGGGCAGCTGGGCTCATAACGGCTACTACGGTTTGGGGCAGGTTGAAGATTGGGCCTGTCACGCGATGGAGCACGAACTGTCGGCTTTTGATCCCGCTATTACCCATGGAGCAGGACTTGCGGTGATTACGCCTGCCTGGCTTCGTTATGTGGCGGAGGTGAATCCCGCCCGTATGCAGCGTTTTGCGAAGAACGTGATGGGTGTTGAGACGCTTGAAGAGGGGATTGCCAAACTGCAGGCCTTCTATGCGGCGATGAAGATGCCTACAAAACTCTCTGACTTCGGGTTAACTCAAGAGGCGCTTGAAGCCTGCGCGGCGAGTGCTTGTGCCCGAACGGGTACGATCGGACAATTTAAAAAATTGACCTCTGAAGACGTTTTAGCCATATACAAAAGTGTGTTTTAAGCAAAACTGCTCATTGCAGTGCTTTACAAAGCGCTTTTGCGAGGGCTAAAATAACCCCGTCAGTTTAATAGGAATTTTCAAGTGATTCTGAGTCGCAATACTCTCCGAACTACAACAACTCGTTAACAATTTGCTAACGAGCCCGCTTGTGTTGCTTGAAAATCATTCAAAATTAAAAGTGTGGCTTTTCGGTAAGCCACACTTTTTTTATAGATTTATACCGAAGAATAAGGAATGGAAAAATGCTATTCGTAACGCTTCCAGACGGTTCCAAACGAGAATTTGAATCGGCTGTGTCAGTCGCCGATGTAGCCAAGAGCATCAGCACGAGCCTTGGCAAAGCCGCAATTGCCGCACGTCTTGATGATAAGTTGGTGGATACCTCCACAGTCATTGACCATGACGCCACATTGGCCATCATCACAGAAAAGGATCCTGAAGCGCTCGAAATCGTTCGTCACTCTACCGCTCACTTGATGGCTCAGGCTGTCAAAGAACTCTATCCCGATGCTCAGGTGACGATCGGACCGGCTATCGAAAACGGTTTTTACTATGACTTTTCCTACAAGCGTCCGTTTACGCCCGAAGATTTGACGGCCATCGAAAAGCGCATGGATGAGTTGGCCGCTAAAAATATCCCGATCGTTCGCAAGGAAATGAAGCGTGAAGACGCGATCAAATTCTTCCTCGGACTCGGTGAAAAATATAAGGCTGAGCTCATTGAAGCGATTCCGGAAGGTGAAACGATTTCGCTTTATGAACAAGGTGACTTCGTTGACCTTTGCCGCGGCCCTCACGTGCCGAGCACGGGCAAATTGAAGGTGCACAAGCTCATGAAGGTGGCCGGCGCCTACTGGAGGGGTGACTCCAAAAACGAAATGCTGCAACGCATTTACGGCACCGCTTGGCTCAAAAAAGATGACCTCAAAGCCTACCTCACGATGCTTGAAGAAGCGGAAAAACGTGACCACCGTCGCTTGGGCAAGGAATTGGATCTCTTCCACTTGCAGGAAGAAGCGCCGGGCATGATTTTCTGGCATGCCAAGGGCTGGGCTTTGTGGCAGCAAGTTGAAAAGTACATGCGTACGATTTATCAAGATAACGGCTACGACGAAGTTAAAGCGCCTCAAGTGCTTGACCGCTCGCTTTGGGAACGTTCCGGCCACTGGGCCAAGTATCGTGAAAATATGTTCACGACGGAGTCTGAAAACCGTTACTACGCCTTAAAGCCCATGAACTGCCCGGGTCACATTCAGATTTTCAACTCCGCTTTGCGCAGCTATCGCGATTTGCCGATGCGTATCGGTGAATTCGGTCAATGCCACCGCAATGAACCGTCGGGCTCTTTGCATGGTTTGATGCGCGTCAGAGGCTTCACGCAGGATGACGGCCATATTTTCTGTACCGAAGATCAGATTTTGGCCGAATGTGAAGCTTATTCCAAGTTGGTTAAAGAGGTGTATCACACCTTCGGTTTTGACAATATTGCCTACAAAGTGGCCACGCGTCCTGCCATGCGTATCGGTGAAGACGCCGCTTGGGACAAAGCCGAAGCCGCTTTGATGCAAAGCTTGGATGCGCTTGGCCTGAAGTATGACATTTTGCCCGGTGAAGGCGCTTTCTACGGTCCGAAGATTGAGTACCACTTAAAGGACTGCTTGGGTCGCTCGTGGCAGTGCGGTACGATTCAGGTTGACTTCCAAATGCCGGGCCGCCTGGGAGCTGAATACGTGGCCGAAGACAATACGAGAAAGACGCCTGTGATGTTGCACCGTGCCATCATCGGTTCTCTTGAACGTTGGATCGGTATGTTGATTGAACACTACGCGGGTGCTATGCCGGTATGGTTGGCCCCGGTTCAAGTGGCTATTGCCAACATCACTGAACATCAGGCCGATTATGTTGATGAAATCGCCGCTAAGATGAAGGCGGCCGGTCTTCGGGTTCAAAAAGATGTTCGCAACGAAAAGATCAACTACAAGATTCGCGAATTGAGCTTGCAGAAGATTCCGTACATTGTTGTTGTCGGTGAAAAGGAACGTGAAGCCGGAACGGTTGCCGTCCGCGCTCGCGGAGGCAAGGACTTGGGTGTCATGAAACTTGAAGATTTCATCGCTCGTGTGGTTGATGAAAACGCCCAAAAGGTCAATAACTGATTGAAGTGATTTTTTCAGTTTGACCAAACACCCGGCTCGTGAAGCATTCGCGGTCGGGTGTTTTAGTGTCGAGAAGTGAAAAAATTGCTTTTTTGTGTTGTTTTTTAAGTTTTTGCTCACCAAAAATCAAACAAAAAGTGGTAAAGTGAGCGCTTCGCGCTGTCTTGCGTGACAATGTAGAGTTTTTAGGAGAACGATCATAGCTCAAGAACGTACGCACCGAATCAATCGTGAGATTCGCGTGCCTGAAATTCGCTTGACGGGTGTCGATGGCACCCAAATCGGTATTGTGCGCACTTCCGAAGCTTTGGCCATGGCCGAAGAAGCGGGGGTGGATTTGGTGGAAGTGGCCGCTAAGGCTAATCCTCCTGTTTGCCGCTTGATGGACTACGGCAAGTTCCGTTATCAAGAACAAAAGCGCCAACAGGAAATGAAGGCCAAGCAAAAGGTCATTCAGGTCAAGGAAGTGAAGTTCCGTCCGGCCACCGATGAAAATGACTATCAAACGAAGCTTCGCGCGCTCATCCGCTTCTTGGGTGACGGCAACAAGGCAAAAGTGACGCTTCGTTACCGCGGTCGTGAAATGGCCCATCAGGATTTAGGCCAAGATGTGCTCACACGCATTCGCGAAGATCTGGCAGAAATTGCTCAAGTAGAACAATTCCCGAAACTTGAAGGCCGCCAGATGATTATGGTACTTGCGCCTAAACGCAAAAAGTAATATCATTTGCAATTTCGTAGCCGAGTCATTCTTTTTAGAATCCCTCGCGGACTTTTTTGTGTGCCGCGATAAGGCAAAATGGGACTCGGCCTATAACAAGTGAGATCCGGTTGACAAGTCTTTCGCAAGGTGTGAAAGCACCGGTGATCATCTAATAACAAAAGGAAATCGGTCAAATGCCGAAGATGAAAACGAAGAAGGCTGCCTCTAAGCGCTTTAAAGTGCGCTCCGGCGGCTCCATTAAGCGTGCTCACGCTACCAAGCGTCACATTCTTTCCCATCGTACGACGAAGAACAAGCGTCATTTGCGCGGAATGGTCACCATTCACGACTCTGACAGCAAGTCCATCCATCGTATGTTGCCCTACGCCTAATTAGGAGGAGAGAAAGATGCCCAGAGTAAAACGTGGTGTAACCGCTCGTGCTCGTCATAAGAAGATTATGAAACTCTCCAAGGGTTTCATTCTTCGTCGCAATAATGTTTTCCGCGTTGCCAAGCAAGCGGTGATGAAGGCCGGTCAGTACGCTTACCGTGACCGTCGCAATAAGAAGCGCGTTTTCCGTCGCTTGTGGATCGCTCGTATCAATGCCGGCGCTCGCGCCAACGGCATGACCTACAGCGTGTTCATGAACGGCTTGAAGAAGGCTAACATCGCTTTGGACCGTAAGGTTCTTTCCGATATGGCTATCTTCGACAAGGCCGGCTTTGCCAGCCTCGTGGAAAAGGTGAAGAGCCTGTAATTCGTTCTGAACGAGTTTTATAAAAGAAGAGCCGCAAGCCATTGAGCAAGCGGTTCTTTTTTTATTCGCCGCACTTTTTGCACACCTTTTTCCCCAAGAATTCCCAAAGTTGTCCACAATGTTGTTCACAAAAATTGTGGAAAAACACACCGAATGTTCTCACTTTTCTAGACGAAGCCTTTGCGATGGCTTAAAATTAATAAATTCTCTTAATCGTTTCTAATAAGACAAAATGAAAGAAATTCGCACGCGTATCGCACCGTCTCCGACCGGAATGATGCACTTGGGCACCGCCCGCACGGCTATTTACTGCTGGGCCTATGCACGCCACTTTGTAGGCGGCAAGTTCCTCCTTCGTATCGAAGATACGGACCAGGAGCGCTCCACGCAAGAAGCCGTTGACGTGATCATCAATGGCATGAAGTGGTTGGAACTCGATTACGACGAAGGTCCTATCTACCAAATGGATCGTTTGAACCGCTATAAAGAAGTGGTCGATATGATGCTCGAAAAGGGCTTGGCTTATAAGTGCTACGCCACCAAGGAAGAGTTGGAAGCCTTGCGCGAAGAACAGATGGCCAAGAAGATTAAGCCTCGTTACGACGGTCGCTGGCGTCCTGAAAATTGTGTCGGTCGTCCGATTCCGGGAGGCATCACGCCTGTAATCCGTTTCCGCAATCCCGATACCGGCACGGTTACCTGGAATGACATGGTCTATGGCCCGATTTCTTTTGAAAATACCGAATTGGACGATTTGGTGATTATGCGCGGTGACGGTATTCCGACCTATAACTTCGCTGTTGTGGTTGACGATATCGACATGAAGGTGAGCCACGTTGTTCGCGGTGCTGACCATATCAATAACACCCCTCGTCAGATCAATCTTTATAAGGCCTTGGGTGCTGAAGTGCCGGAATTTGCCCACCTGCCGCTCATCAATGGTCCGGATAATCGTAAGTTGAGTAAGCGCAATGGCGACGCAAGCGTAATGGATTACGAAAAGAAGGGCTATTTGCCTGAAGCTTTGGTTAACTACCTTGCTCGTTTGGGTTGGGGCCACGGCAATGATGAAAAATTCACGAAGGCTCAATTGGCCGAGTGGTTTGATTTGCGTCATTGCTCCAAGTCTCCCGCTTGTTTGGATCCAAAGAAGCTCAATCACTTGAATCACCTCTATATCGCAGAGGCTGACAACGATCGTCTTGCCCGTTTGGTGCGTCCGCGTATCGAAGCTCGAGGCGGCGTGATTGACGGTCATGCCGATTTGGCCCGTGTGATGGAAATCACTAAGCAGCGTCCCGAAACGCTCGAAGCGCTTGCCGACAACTGCATGATTTTCTACCGCCCGTTGCAGCGCGATGAAGCGCTTGTGCGTGAGGTGCTTGCCAATGAACAAAGCTTGGCAGCTGTGAAGCTTTTCCTTGAACGCGCCCGCGGTGTTGAGAATTGGACCGCAGAAAACATCTACGGTGTTTTAAAGAGCATCATGGATGAAATGGGTATCAAGATGCCTGTGGTGGCAGTGCCTATTCGTGTGCTGGTCTTTGGTGAAAAGATTTCGCCTGTCTTTGATAAGACGCTTGAATTGTTTGGTAAAGACACCGTCATTGCCAATATCGAAAGCGGCTTGAAGATGCTCTGATAGAGTATTGGTATTGCTCAAAGTCCCGTGCGCTTTTTTCAAGTTGCACGGGATTTTTTATTTCTTCAAAAAACGTCTTCCGTTCTCATCAGGTTGACTGATGAGACCTTCTTCCTGCATCGCTTCAAGCAACGCTTTAGCCCGAGACTCATCGATACGAAGTCGATTTTGCATTGCGACAATGGTGCGTTTTTCATCTAAAACGAGCAGTGCCTTAGCAGCTCCTAAAAGTGCATCACCATTGTCTTTGAGGTTAAATCCTGCTGCTTCGAATGTCTCTCGGACACTGGCACTCAGACTTCTGATGTAGTCGTCTGTGGTGTTTTTAGAGGGAGTCGGAAGAATCAGCATTTGCGCATGTTCAAATTTTTGCTCAAGCGCTTTTAGCCTCATGGTTGTGATTCTTCGTGGAGCGCCTTTTGCTTTACCGATCACTGCAGAAATCTTTTGAGATAAACCCTCTGTTGCCATCGCCTCGTAGAGATAGGCACTTAAGACAAGAATAACTTTCGGTCGGCACTTTTCGATGGCTTCGACAATGCGGTCGGCATGTTGAGCATAATAACGAACGGTCTGCGGACCGTGCAGATCGCCTGGGACAGAATCGCACCATACAACTTCCGTTGTATGAGCTTCAAGCCAGGTCGGATTATGTGTGGAGCCTGAAAGGGGAATGCCCCAAAGGGAAAACCATCGCACTAAAGCGTCGCGAATTTTTCCCTGCTTGGCTCGAGGATCAAAGTAGTGCGATGGCAGTGGCCCCACAGCCCCTTGATCAGCAAGCGTGATAATGAGTAGTCCGCCTTCGGTGAGATGATCCATCGTTACAGTCCTTTAGCGGCAGTACGCTTTGATTGGTTATCGCGAGCCTGGGCCATGAATAATTTTAAGCGGTTACTGAAATTCGCATGTGAAGTTCCCGCTTCAAAATCAATGGCACACAGATTGGCGTTCGGATAAAGCTGTCTGAGTACCCGCATCACGCCTTTACCCGTAATGTGGTTGGGCAGACAAGCAAAAGGCTGCAGACAGAGCACATTGGGAGCGCCTGTTTCCAAAAATTCCACCATTTCAGCGGTAAGAAGCCAACCTTCGCCGGCTTGTTGGGCCGGTGACATAAGGCTGTTAAGACGCGCCAGATGTTCCTTTAGCGTTGGCATTGCTTTGAAGCCTGCTTGGCAGAGTGCTTCATTGGCAATGCTTCTGAGGGATTCAAAGTACTGCACAAAAAGACCGGAGGTTAAAGCCCGCATCTTGGGGCCCTTTAACGCTTTAGCTTGGAAAATCGGGTCGTAGAGGCAATACAAAAGGAAGCTTGAAATATCGCCTAAACGCGGCTCAGCCCCTTCGGCAAAGAGTTCTTCCAAAATGTTGAGGTTTGCCTGCGGGTGATACTTCAAAAGGATTTCGCCCACAATGCCGACCTGAGGTTTGGGCGTGTCAGTGCATTCAATAGCGGCAAATTCTTTGGCCATTTGTAAAGCATTGACTCGAAGCGCACTCTTACCTTTATCAATATCGCGGCAGGCAATCGCTTGCCATTTATCTAAAAGCTTCTGAGCGCTGCCCGGTACTTTCTCATAAGAGCGGGTTTTTAGATAGAGCTTTTGCAGCAAATCACCGTAAAGCACTCCCAAGGCGATTCGGTTAATGCCTTTAAGTCCCAACGGAAGGTGTTCCGTACCGGTTACCTTCTGTGTCGAGATAGTGATAACGGGAAGCTCTTCCATATCAAGGTCTTTGAGTGCCCACTTCAAAAGTGTCGCGTAGTTAGTGGCGCGGCACGGTCCGCATGTCTGCGCGAGCAAAAGCGCGCTCGTATCCTGATCGAAATCTTTCGATAAAACGGCATCCAACAACTGTCCGATGACAACAATGGCCGGATAACAGGCGTCGTTATTAACGTAGCGCAACCCCAACTGGATCGCCTCGGGACGCACCTGAGGCAAGAGTTTGACATTAAAGCCTAAACTTTTCAGAGCGCTTTCAAGAATCGGGAAGTGGATCGGCGCCATTTGGGGCACGTAAATTGTCTTGACAGCTTTAAGATCCAGTTTTTTCTTTTCCTTCGGACGATCATGCCAGACAATGGGAGCCTCTTGAATACCGGCATGCAATTCACGTCGGTCTTTGAGAGCGGCAAAAAGCGAGCGCAAGCGAATCCGGGCCGCTCCCAGCGTATCGCCTTCGTCGATTTTAAGCATTGTATAAAGTTTACCGGCTGGCTCCAGAATACGACGAACCTGCTCGGAGGTAATGGCATCGAGTCCGCAACCGAAACTGACCAAATGAACAAGTTCCGCCCACGGTTTATCACGTGTGAGCTCGGCTGCACGGTATAGGCGGCTATGGAATGTCCACTGGTCGATGACATCCAGTGAAGTCGTGTCGGGGGCCAAGTGCGCGATTGAATCCTCCGTGACAATCTCAACGCCCATAGAGGCAATCAGTGTGCAAATGCCATGATTGACAAAAGGATCCATGTGATAGGGGTGCGAGGCAATCACCACTAAGGGAGCCTTGGAAACTTCGTGTTCACGCCAGCACTTTTCCCCCATCTGTCGGACTTGGCGCTGATAGGTTTGCTGTGCAGCTTCCGCACTTCGAACGGCCTCGCGAATTTGCGCGATCGGAATTTCCGGAAAGGCTTCACTGATGGCCCGTTGGACGGTTTTAGCCTCATTGAGATCCACAAAAGGTGTAAGAAGTTTCGCTTCAGGATGGGTGCACTCAAAATTAAGTTTCAAGGCTTCAGGATAGCCGCCAACCACCGGACAGGCAAAGCGACCCGGCACATTTGCAAAATTCGTTCGTTCTTTCGGAATGCAGGGCAACCAAATACGTTTGACGCCTTTTTTGGCCAGCCAGGTGACGTGTCCGTGGGCAAGCTTAGCCGGCAGACAAAGGCTTTGAGAGGGAATACTTTCAATACCGAGCCCTGCGATGTAGTGATCCGAATAGGGTGAGAGCTCCACATGAAATCCGAGTTTCGTAAAAAGCTCAAACCAGTAGGGGTAATGCTCATAAATATTGAGCACTCGCGCAATGCCGATTGTGCCTCGAGGGGCTTCATTTTCGGGCAGGGGTTCTCGGTTAAAAAGCAGGCTGCATTTTTTGTCAATGAAGTGCTCAGCGTTTTTGCCTTCAATGCCTTTGAGAGCAAAATCACAACGGTTGCCGCTTACGTGTTTTTGCCCGCTCGCAAAACGATGCAAAGTTAACAGACAGTGGTTGTTGCAGCTCTTGCAGCGAAATTCAGTTGTTTTGACGCCGGAAAGATCGAGAGCCTTTTGGCTTAAATCTAAAAGGGGAGTATCCGTTGTTGTTCTTTCGCGAGCAATCAATGCCGCACCATACGCGCCCATCAAACCGGCAATATCGGGTCTGATTACCTGACGGCCAATGTAAAGCTCAAAAGCGCGCAGGATGGCGTCATTTAAGAACGTGCCGCCTTGCACCAAGACATGCTCACCCAACTGTTTGGTATCGGCAATACGCAGCACTTTGTGTAAGGCATTTAAGACAATCGAGTGGCACAGCCCCGCGGCGATGTCGGCAACGGTTGCCCCCGCACTTTGCGCTTGCTTGACTTTTGAATTCATGAACACAGTACAACGGGTGCCTAAATCACAGGGATTTTGCGCATGAAGTGCACTGTCGACAAATTCGCAAAGAGAAAGCCCCAGTTGCTTAGCGTATGTTTCAATGAAAGAGCCGCACCCCGAAGAGCAAGCTTCATTTAATTTAACATCGGCGATTGCGCCTGCCGTTACCTTCAGGCACTTCATGTCCTGGCCGCCAATGTCAATCACGTAGCTTGTTTGGGGATCAAAGGCGACTGCGGCGCGTTGGTGTGCCAGGGTTTCGACCTCATTGAATTGGCTGCCTAAGGCCGCCTGAGCAAGACTTGCGCCGTAACCTGTTGTGCAAATGGCGCGCACTCGGGCTTTATTCGGTAAAGCTGAGGTAAGTGCCAAAACTTGCGGAATCAGTTTAGGTAGGGGGTCACCCTCATTGTGGTTGTACCAGTCATAAAGGATGGCACCGTCTTGATCAATTAATGCGAGTTTGACCGTCGTACTGCCCAGGTCAATCCCTAAAAATAGGTCGCCAGAGGCATCTTGCAATTGCCCTCGTTTAGCGCAATGCGCGGCGTGTCGTTTTTTGAAGTTATCAAGCTCTTCTTGATTCTTGAAAAAAGGAGCCAGATGAACAGATTCACCCGCGATAGTGTCAATTGGAGCGAGTTTTTCCAAAAATTCTTCAAGCGTTGTCTCTTCATCTTTGGTGTTTTCAAACGCATCAACGGCGGCCCCATAAGCAACAGCGTATTGAGAATTATTGAAATGCTCGAAGGTTGTTTTATCGGCTTTAAGTTTTCGCTCAAAGGCACTCGCCAGTTGCGGCAAAAAATGTAAAGGTCCGCCTAAAAAAGCCACCCGTCCTTCAATGGGTCGACCGCATGCCAAGCCGCTGATGGCCTGATCTGCGACGGCTTCAAAGATGCTTCGGGCGATTTCTGAGCGAGGAACGCCGCTATTTAAAAGAGCAACGACGTCTGTCTTCGCAAAAACACCGCAGCGCGAAGCAATCGGGTGGGACCGTTTGGCGTCTTCTGCCAGTTCATTGAGCCCGATGGGGTCAGTGTCCAAAAGCGAAGCCATCTGATCAATAAAGGCTCCGGTGCCGCCCGCGCAGGCTTCGTTCATGCGAAGTTCAACGCCTTGTGTGAGGTAAATGATTTTGGCGTCTTCACCGCCTAGTTCCACGGCAACGTCTAACAGAGGATCATTTTCATGCAGGTACGTCCCGGCCGCCACCACTTCCTGCACAAATCCGGTGCCCGTTGCACCGGCTAGGATCAAAGCGCCCGAGCCTGATAACCGGACAAAGGCTTTTTGGCAATCATAGTGCGCAATCAAATCCGATAAAAGCCATTTGAGTGTTTGAACCACTGCACTTTTATGGCGTTCGTAACGGGCGGCGACGATTTTTTTATTGCCGTCAATGAGCGCGTATTTAATGGTTGTCGAACCAATGTCAATGCCTAAAGACAAACAGGCGTTTTGAGACTGCATATACCGAAACTGAAATAATTATCAATAAAAAAGGCCCTATCGGCATCACCAAATGGCCGAATGGACTGGGTCTTACACATTCTTAAATTTTAACGGAGATGCTGCTGCTTGGATTGCCTAGTTTTTGGGCAAATTTGTTATTGGTTGGCAGGAATTGAAATGACGAAATTGGAACTTAGTCTTTCTGAAACAAAATCCGGGAAAACAAAAGATGCTTTCCCGGATCGTTAACGCTAAGGCTTAGGCTTAGCCTTAGCCTTCAATCACTTCGGCCTTTTCAATAATCACATTTTCTTTGGGAACATCATCATAGAAGCCCCAGCGGCCCGTTTTCACTGCGGCGATTTGATCGACCACGTTTTCACCGGCAACGACTTTGCCAAATACGGCATAGCCCCAGCCTTGCGGAGTGGGAGCCGTGTGATTGAGAAAGTCATTGTCTACGACATTGATGAAAAATTGAGCCGTAGCAGAGTGCGGATCACTTGTGCGGGCCATGGCGATGCTGTACTTGTCGTTACGAAGACCGTTATCGGCTTCATTTTCGATCGGTTCGCGGGTTTGTTTTTGCTTCATCCCGGGCTCAAAGCCGCCGCCTTGAATCATGAAACCGGGAATAACACGGTGAAAGATCGTGTTGTTGTAGAAGCCATCGCGGACGTATTGTTCGAAATTTTTGCTCGTTGCCGGAGCATGTTCGTAATCGAGTTCGATATCAATGACGCCGTAGTTGGTAGTTAAACGAATCATTTCTACTTTCCTTTAATAACAGACATATTCTTAATGACCACATCGCGGATGGGCACGTCATCGTAGTAGCCTACGGAATGCGTTTTGACTCGGGCAATAGCATCAACCGTGGACATGCCGGAGACTACTTTGCCAAAAACCGCGTAGCCGTTACCGTCCTGAGCCTGATTGGCATCAAGGAAGCGGTTATCCCTTACATTGATAAAAAATTGGCTTGTGGCTGAATTCGGATCATTGGTGCGGGCCATGGCAATGGTACCCCGCACATTGGACAGTCCGTTTCGCGATTCTAAAGCAATTGGCGCCCGCGTGTCCTTTTCTTCCATACCCATCACGAAACCACCGCCTTGGATCATGAAATTCGGAATCACGCGATGAAAGAGCGTGTTTTTATAAAAGCCGCTCTTGACATAGGCTAAAAAGTTTTCAACCGTCTTTGGGGCAGCCTTGGCGTTAAGTTCAATCACGAAAGCTCCCATGTTCGTATCCACTTTGACTTGAGTGGCTTGCGCAGCAAAAGCGGCAGGCGCGATGGCTACCATGGCTAAGGCAACAACGGCTGCGCGGCGAGTAAAAGAAGTCATTTAAAATCCTCAAGAGTTTTGATCCAAATATTTTTTGAACGCTTTGAGCTTTCTGGCTAAAACTTTGTTATCGGGGGCCAGGGAAGCTGCTTTTTCATAGTATTGCAGGGCCTGAGCCGTGTCAGGATTTTTTCCCTGCAAGGCCAGGTCTCCTAAATTTTCATAACCCATTGAAAAATTGGGATTGATGGTGACAGCCTGTAAAAGAAGTTCACGGGCTTTCACTAAGTTGCCCTCTGAAGCGTAGATTGCGGCCAGATTGTTATAGGGTTCAACAATCTCCGGATAGGACCGGATGAGTTCGTTAAAGTAGCGTTTGGCGGTTGGATTATCACCCATGCGGCTGTAAATGACCGCGCGCTTAAACTTCAATTGAACATTTTGGGGATTGTGTTTAAGCGCTTGGGCAATGTGCTTGAGCGCGTCACGCCATTGATTTTCAACAATGAGCCGGTCAATAAGTTCTATGCGTTCATTTTCCGTGCGGGGCTCGTCGTACTCAAAAGCGGCCATGGCCGGCAAAGAAGCCGTGGCACTGAGCAAGATGGCGGCCATTGTATAGGGCAGCAATTTCTTAAGTTTGAACATTTCGAGACATCGATAGTAAAGTCATTTGCATTATATCGGCGAAGCATTCTTTTCTTATTAAACAAATGCAACGAAGCGTTTCGAAGCTGACGTAATTGGCAGTAGCCACAAATGTGAAAAGATGGTTCGCTCGCCTGCCGCTTCCTATATACTGTCAAGAATCGGTAACTTGATTTTGAAAACAATAAAGAATTTCCATGGCTCTTGAACTTTATTCCACACTATCTCGCCGCAAACAGGCTTTTGAACCGATCACTGCGGGGGAAGTAAAAATGTACGTCTGCGGCGTCACGGTGTACGACTACACGCATATCGGTCACGGCCGCACCTTTATCTCTTTTGACATCATTCGCCGTTGGCTTGAAGCAATCGGTTATAAAGTGACATTTGTACGCAATATCACGGACGTCGATGACAAGATCATTCGCCGTGCTGCTGAACGTCACGTGAGCTGTGAAGCATTGACCGATGAGTTCTCCCGAGCTATGCAGGAGGACATGATCGCTCTCGGCTGCTTGCCGCCTACGGTTGAGCCTCGCGCCACGCACTTCATCCCGCAAATGCTCAACATCATCGAAAAGTTGCAGCAAAAGGGACTGGCCTATCAAACAAAAAGCGGTGACATGGCCTATGCCGTTCGTCAATTTAAAGATTACGGCAAACTCTCCGGCAAATCGATTGATGATTTGATCAGCGGCGAGCGTGTGGCGGCTGACGATACCAAGCGTGATCCGCTTGATTTTGTGTTGTGGAAAAGCGCCAAACCCGGTGAGCCGCAATGGGATAGCCCCTGGGGTAAGGGCCGTCCGGGTTGGCACATTGAGTGCTCGGCGATGAGTTGCCACTATTTGGGTGAAACATTTGATATTCATGGCGGCGGTCCGGACTTGATTTTCCCGCACCACGAAAACGAAATCGCTCAAAGTGAAGGGGCAAACGGAAAGCGCTTTGCCAACTACTGGATGCACACGGGTCCTTTGCGTGTAATGAATAAAGAAGGCAAAGAAGAAAAGATGAGCAAGTCGCTCGGAAACTTCTGGACCGTGCGCGATGCCATCGCTGAAACCGATGATAAGTTCGGTGTCGGTAACGGCGCTCAGGTGCTTCGTTTCTTCTTAATGCGCACGCATTACAGAAGTCCGATTCTGTTTGGACCAGACTTAATTGTCGATGCGTACCAAAGCTTAAAGCGTCTTTATACGGCCTTAAAGGATGTTCCTGCTGACGATTTGCCGCTTGATTGGAATGAAGAGTGCGCCAAGCGTTTTGCCGAGGCAATGAATGATGACTTCAATGTTCCGGTGGCAGTTGCTCAACTTTTCGAATTGGCCAATCGTGCGCAGGCTCAAAAGAGCGCTGCAATGAGTCGTCAGTTAAAGAAGCTCGGTGCAATTCTCAATATCCTGCAAGCGGATCCCGAAGTGTTCCTCAAGGGTTCTACGGCCGGGCTTGATGAAGCCGCCATTGAAGAAGCCATCGCTGCTCGCGCGGCCGCTAAAAAGGCCAAGGATTATGCGAAGGCCGATGAAATTCGCAAACATTTGGCCGAACAGGGTGTGATGCTTACGGATACACCGCAAGGGACGACTTGGCAACGTGTATTGGTTGAAAAATCACATTAACTAAATGACGGCTCATTTGTCTACAGAAAGCGCCTTTCCCGACTACTGGAAGGAGGCGCTTTTTTATCTTTCTGAGCGAGATCCGGTGATGAAACGCCTTATTGAGCGTTACCGTCATATTGAATTTACCGCTCACGAAAGTGTCATCGCTTCCATTCTACGAGCCATTGTCGGACAGCAAATTTCCAATAAAGCGGCCGCAACCCTTTGGATGCGGCTTTGCCGTCTGAAGCAAGGGCGTTGGGATTCTTTCATTATGGTCACGCCGATTAATGCGTTGCGAAGTCTTGGCCTTAATCCTCGAAAAATCGCGGCGATGAAAGAAGTGGCATGGCGTTTTGTGAGCGGTCAGTGGAGTGAAGAAGGATTCGCCCGGCTGGATGACGCGGCGGTCAGCCGAGCAATTGAGAGCATTCGTGGGTTGGGGCCGTGGAGCGCGATGAGCGTTTTAATTTTTGCTCTTAAGCGACCCGATATTTTTCCATTAGACGATTTTGGCGTTCGACAAGCCCTCGTAAATCTCTATTTTTTCGATGAAAATGTCATTTCTGTGGGGCGCAGTGGGGCCAAAAGCCGTGTAAAATTACTCGCTAATGTTTGGGCGCCGTATCGTACCGTCGCCACTTGGTTTTTATGGCGTTCCTTAGAAAATACGCCCCTCGAAAAAGAGAGTGAATAATGGCAAAACAAGTTTTTTTAGATTTTGAAAAGCAAATTGAAGAGCTCCAAAGCAAAATCGACGAATTAAATGAAATGCAGGAAAAAGATGAGGGCAAAAAGATTGACCTGTCATCTGAAATTGAGCAGCTTCAGCACAAGACTGAAGAGCTTCTGAAAGAAACCTATGCTGAATTGACTCCGTGGCAGACGTCATTGGTTGCCCGCCATCCCCAGCGTCCCTACATGCTCGATTATGTGAACATGGTCTTCACGGATTTCCACGAATTGCATGGAGATCGTGCCTACGCTGACGATACCTCGATTGTGGGTGGTTTGGCTCGTTTGGCCGGTCAGCCCGTGGTGGTGATCGGTCATCAAAAGGGGCGTGACACGAAAGAGCGCATGATGCGCAACTTCGGTATGAGCCGTCCAGAAGGCTACCGTAAGGCTTTGCGCCTGATGCGTTTGGCTGAAAAGTTTTCGCTTCCGGTCTTTACGTTTATCGACACACCGGGGGCTTATCCGGGTATTGGCGCCGAAGAACGCGGTCAGTCCGAAGCTATCGGTCACAATCTCTATGAGATGAGCCACTTGAGAACGCCGATTATCGCAACGGTGATCGGTGAAGGCGGCTCGGGCGGAGCTTTGGCTATTGCTGTGGCCGACACCGTTAACATTTTGCAGTACTCCATTTACTCCGTAATCAGCCCCGAAGGCTGTGCTTCCATTTTGTGGAAGGATGCCTCCCGTGCACCGGAAGCCGCTCAAGCCTTGGGTTTGACGGCCGATCGTTTGCGTGAACTGGGCCTCGTGGATCGGGTTTTGTCCGAACCCTTGGGCGGTGCTCACCGCGATCCGCAGCTGATGGGTGCAAGCTTAAAGAAGACGCTCACTGACCAAATGCGTCAATTCAATGCGATGAATTTGGATGACTTGGTATCGCGCCGTCTTGAACGCTTGCTTGCGTACGGTAAATTTGAAGAAAAAGAGCTCGATAAAGTGCTCGAACCGATTGCCGAGCACGAAAGCATTCACGAAGAGCAGCCCGTCAAAACGACTAAAAAACGTGTAACGCGCACGAAGAGCCACAATGCCGACAAGAAGTCTGAAGACACAGCCGCATAAAACCCGATCCGCTGCGACGCTCTCGCTTCGCACCGTAGAGGGAAAACTTCTTGCAGCCCTGCGCGAAGCGATCAGTGAAGCTTGCGGGCAGGGCTCTCAGGCGAATCTTTTTAGCGCTGCCCGAGACTTTTCCAAAAAGGTTCGTATCACCGTCGGATTTTCCGGCGGCCGAGACTCTGTTGCCTTGCTCAAAGCGCTCTGTGTCCTGCGCGATAAACGAAACAGCCCTATTGAAGATATTCTCGCAGTGCATGTGCACCACGCCTTAAGCCCTAATGCCAATAAATGGGCAAGGTTTTGCAGGCAGACTGCTGAGGCGCTCGGTGTTAATTTCAAAGTGGCCTATGTGCGCGTTAAGAGCAAAGGGGAAGGCGTAGAGGCTGCAGCCCGTAAAGCGCGTTACGAAGCGATTTTCAAAGCTGCCGAAGCATTTGATTCACACATGGTGATGACCGCTCATCATCAGGATGACCGCCTTGAAACGTTCCTCATTCAATGGATGCGAGGCGCGGGTGTGGACGGTTTGGCTACGTTCCCTGTAGCCCGTTCGGTGGGCGCAGTGAAGTTGGTGCGTCCCTTGATGCGCCTGCCTCGAGAACTTCTTGAGCGCTATCTTGAACTCAACAATCTGACTTGGGTTGAAGATGAGAGTAATGCCGATACGGCCTATCTTCGCAACGCCATTCGCCATGAAGTGCTGCCTGTGATGGAAACGATTCGTCCGGGTTTTAAGGAAGCCGCAGCCCGCTCTGTGGAGCTTATCGCTCAAAGTGCACAGGTTCTCAAAGAAGTAGCGCATGAAGACTTGCAAAGAATTCAAGACGCCGATCGTGCTCTTTCGATTGATGCGCTGCTAAAACTGTCGGACTCCCGTCAGGCATTGGTGCTGAGAGCCTGGATTGAAAGTTTTGGTCTCCTGCCGCCTTCTAAAGCAAAGCTTGATGAGGCTCTCAAACAGACGCGTCTCACGCACAACGACACCAAACTCGCGATCAAGGTTGGTACCAATCTTGAAATCAGGCGTCATGGGTCAAAGCTTGTGATGAGAGAGACGGCCGGTCAGAAAAAAGACCGTACGCAGTTTGAAACGCTCCATTGGACGGGCCCGGGCCGCTACTCTCTGCCTTCTTGGGGCGGAGAGCTTGTGATCAGCTTGGCCAAAGACGACGAACCCGGTATCGCAGAATCCTATTTCACAGACAGAGAACTGCAAGCCAGACCCCGTCAGGGCGGTGAAAAGTTAAAGCTTTTCAAAAACCGTCCCCGCAAACATCTCAAAGACCTTTATCAAAAGGCTGAGATTGCAGAGTTTGACCGCTCTAAACTTCCTTTATTGTGGAGTGGGGAGGATCTGATCTTTGCAGCAGGCCTCGGAATGGACATGCGCTATCAGGGCGATGGCGATGAAACACGATACCGCATCGAGTGGCATGCGGATGCCACGCTGCTTTCCTTAATGCAAGGATAGAAAAAAGCCCGGTTTTCCCGGGCTTTTTGGTCATTAACCTAAGTACTTCAACGCAAAAGCTTCCATAACCTTCACGCCGTTGATAAGAGACTCAGGATTGAGTTTCATATCCGGGTGATGCAAGCCGGGCGTTGCACCGGCGCCGACACCGATATAAGCGGTGCGAAGGGACGGTTTCTTGATCTTAAAGAAGTGGAAGTCTTCACCGCCGCCGATACTCGTGGCACGAAGTTTATCCGCACCCAACGTTTCAGCGATGCAGTCGCTCATTTCTTTGACGAGTTCATCGTCATATTCACAGGCAGGAATCACATCGCCTAAAAGCGTCATCTTGGCTTTACCGCCAAAAGCAGCTGCCGTGCTTTGAGCGCTCTTCTCAAGCTTTTCAAGCATGTCCTTCATAAGCGGATTGGTTTGAGCGCGCACGTCATACATGCAGTAGCCCTTATCAGGAATGACGTTAATAGCCGCACCGCCCACATCAATCTTGGTGCATTTCATGGACCAGGTAAGCGTCGGCGCAAACTTCAGAAGGCCTGCATTTTGAACGATGGCCGCAAGCATTTCAGCGCAGTTCACACCCAAATGCGGACGGGAAGCATGAGAGGAAAGCCCCTCGACATCAATGCGGACAAAGATGCTTGCTGAGTGCATCAATGTGGCTGCTACGGTGCCATCCGGAATATCGGTAGCGGGACGGATATGAAGTCCTAAGGCGATATCAACGTCTTCAAGCACACCGTCATCGATAACGGACAAAGCGCCTTTGAGCGTTTCTTCACCGGGCTGAAAGAGCAACTTTAAGGTTCCGCGTTTAATCTTGCCCTGCAGGCGGGAGGCGATCGCTAAAAGCATTGCACAGTGAGAATCGTGACCGCAGGCATGAATAACCTTGTCTTCGCCGTTAACTTTAAAAGGCAGTGCGTCCATATCCGCACGAATCATGATGCACGGACCCGCTTCGGCGCCTTTTTCGACGGCGACGACTCCGGTTTTGCCAACGCCAGTGGTTACTTCATAACCCATCTGCTTGAGTTTTTCAGCGATATAGGCGCTTGTCTTAAATTCTTGGAATCCCAATTCAGGAATTTGATGTAAATCGTTATAGACATCAACGACATTGAGTTCTTGGGCCATTGGTTTCTCCTTAATTGATCGATCAACAATACAATTTAAGCAGGCTGAAAGGCAAAGAACAATAGGTAAATGTGGGTATAAAACGAAAAAAGGGAAGCTTTTGAAGCTTCCCTCTTGAATTTGGTGCGCCGGGTAGGATTCGAACCCGCGACCCCCTGGTTCGTAGCCAGGTACTCTATCCAACTGAGCTACCGGCGCGTAGGGTGGAATTATGCACGGTTTCCCGTAAAGTTGCAAGGGCTATGGTGATTATTTTTTCACAGCCAATCTCAGCACTTCTTTTGCGATCAACCGCGTAAGACCTTTGGGGGCGAGCTGGGACGAAACCGTCAGGAGTTTATTTAATATTCCGTAAGTGGCTAGAGCTTTATTTTTGAAAAGAGCGCTCAATCCTCGCTCTGCCACAGAACGAGCATCGGTGATAGCAAATTCGAAACGATCACACTCGCTGACACCGGCCCGGTTCCAAAAATTGGTTTTAACCGGGCCCGGGCAAAGCGCCGTAACGTGTACGCCTTCGGTTTTGAGCTCTTCATGCAAGGCTTCAGAAAAACTCAATACATAGGCTTTGCTGGCTCCGTACACCGACAAAAAAGGGCAGGGCATGAAAGCCGCAATTGATGCGACGTTGAGGATATAGCCTTTGCGTTTTGCCCTCATGCTTGGCGCCAATGCCAACGTCAGAGTGGTGAGAGCTCGGACGTTTAAGTCAACCAGATTGATGTTTTCAGCGCTATTTTGCTCAAGCGTTTCACCATACAGACCGAATCCTGCGTTATTGATCAGGACCTCAGGTTCAATATTTTCTCGTTTGAGATGATTGAGTAAGTTTTTCAGACACACGGGATCGGTCAGATCGCCGGCTAGGGCAAGTTGGGCCTGTGGAATCAGTTCGCGCATTTCCGCCAGTCGGGCAGTATCGCGGGCTGTGATGACAAGACGATAACCCCGGGCGGCAAGCAACTCACAAAACTGCAATCCCAAGCCGCCCGTTGCCCCGGTAACGAGCGCCCAAGGGGCGTCCTTTTCAATAACTAACGACATACTTCAGAGACTTCAGGCAACTCAACCACTTTAACAGTGCCGTCTTGCGCATAAAGGTTATCAATGGCCGATTTCACCATGTAGGGCAAAATGTCGTCAATGCGGTTGCAGGTAGCCTCGTTTTTAACGATCGCCGTAAAGACAGTCGTTGCTCGCGAGCCCTTCATTTCAAGCAGTTTGACATCCAATTCACGCATATAAAGCTGTTGGTTGTAGACCCTGGTCGCAAAAGCCACTTGCGGACCAAATCCTGCGTAAGAACCATGCCAGTGCCTATGGTGTCCCCAGCCCCAACCAAAGCCACCGCCCAAGTAGGTGACAGGAACGCTTTCGGAGCGTTGGATAATACGGGAAGGTTTGACCGACCAGTCAATGCTCATGCGGTACTTTTCGCCGCTTCCGGCCTTAACCGTTTCAAGATGAGCTGCTGCCAAAACATTCTGCATGCTCGAGGCGATAGACCGGTAGGTGGCGTCATTTTGCTTAGATTTTGAGGCCGGAACAATGGCAATCTTGTCACCCCAATCAGGCATGGCATGGAGGCCCGGATTGAGATCGGGCGTCATGGACAGTTTCGACGAAATCGCTACATTGGTTTTCACTGTGGGTGAAGCGCAACCGGTAACAGCGACAAACGCAGCGGTAATGAGCGCTAATTTCAGAACTTTTTTGATCACTTTGCACCCCGGTTCAATATCTGTCTCACTATCCATTTTAGAGAAAGCTCGCACGGTCGGTAGCCTTTCTTGTAACTTACTGAAAGGTTTGTAAAACAGGCGTTGCGTTTATAAAGGTCAAGTAACCGCCTTTAAAACAGTTGGCTGCGCAAAATCGCCAGTCCGGCAGCACAAAACGTCTCAGCTCTTCGCTAAGCGCATATTCTCCGGGTTGATGAGTATGACCGTGGATGACAAACGAGCATTGCTTTTGTAGTGCAGCGTCGGCGACGGTTGGCGCGTCAACGTCCATCAACAAAGCTTCCTTCTTTACTTTGCTCTCCTTAGAACGCGTCCGCGCATCGTGGGCGATCTTGAGCCGTTTTGACAATGGCAGTCTTAAAACAAGCCATTGCCACCAAAAGCTTCTGACTTTTTGACGCACTTTTTGATAATCGTGATCATTAATACACCAAAGGTCGCCATGAGAGAGTAAAACATTTTGGGTGTTAATCCGCGCAACGCACGGATCGCGCAAAAGAGTAGCTCCCAACCGGCTCGCAAGTTTTTTCCCCATCATGAAGTCACGGTTGCCGTGCATGATAAAGAGCTTGTGACTCTGTCCCCACTTTTGCAGCGGCTCAAGAATGCGCGAAGCGCTTTCCCAGGCATCGTCACCCACCCAATAGTCGAAAAAGTCCCCTAGTATTATTAATTCGCTGTGCTTTTCTCCCACTTCGTGTAAAAAGCGGATAAAAAATTCAGCTTGAGCTTGAGATTCGGCGTTCAGATGTAAATCCGAAATAAAACAGGGATCGAACAATTCAATCCGATCAGTTTGAGTCTCGATGGTAGGGCAGGAAAAAAGTGACATAGCGTAAAAGTACAAACGGATGTCGACATTTTAACCAAGAAAAAAGAGACGAAAAAGCCGTCTGAAAAGTATGACTTCAGACGGCTGGCAGTCAGGTTTAACTAAAGCTAGTCAAGCGTTTTGACTTCCGCGGACATCTTACCGAGCATGATGCCGAGTTCCAAGGCTCTTTGAATGCCCGTGACGGAAAGACATTCATAGACACCGTGGTAGTTCATGCCGCCGGTAAAGAGGTTCGGCGTGGGCAAGCCCTTGGCAGAAAGACGGGCGCCGTCAGTGCCGCCGCGCACAGGTTTTTCGTGGATTTCAACGCCGATGCGACGATAGGCTTCACGGGCAAGATTGCATACTGCCGGATGTTTATCAAGATAGTTTTTCAAGTTATGGTATTGAACCTTGATATCGGCGCTAACACGGTCTCCCCAGACCTTATTCATCTCTTCAACCATCTTGCGGACGTAGTTCATACGGTCTTCAAAACGGGAGTTGCTGTGATCGCGAATGAGCATCTTGAGATCCACGCCGCGAACAGCGCCGGAAATGCCCATCGGATGGAAAAAGCCTTCATGACCTTCGGTTTTTTCAGGAGCGGACTCCGCCGGCAAACGAGCGATGAAGTCCATGGCCATGCGAATGGCATTGACCATCTTGTTTTTGGCCGAACCCGGATGCACATTCAAGCCCTCAAAGTGAACCTTCACCATAGCGGCGTTAAATGTTTCGGTTTCAAAACCGCCTAATTCATCACCGTCAAAGGTGTAGGCATATTGAGCGCCGAATTCTTCAATGTCAAAATTTTCAGTGCCGCGACCGACTTCTTCATCAGGTGTGACGGCGAAACAGAGTTTGGCATGGGGGATTTCGGGGTGTTCAACAAAGTAGCGGGCCGTTTCAACGATAATGGCAATGCCGGCTTTGTCATCGGCGCCTAAAAGCGTGGTGCCGTCAGTGACAACAAGCTGTTCTCCGGCATATTTGGCCACACCGGGGAAGCGCTCAAGGCTCAAAACGATGTTTTTGTCCTTATTTAAAACGATGTCGCCGCCTTGATAGTTAAGCACTTGCCATTGGGCGGGCTCGCCCGAGGCTTCAGGTGAGGTGTCCATGTGGGCAATAAGACCCATGGCGGGCAGCGTTTCAAGTCCTTCGGTCGCAGGCAGGTAGGCCATCACAATACCCTTATCGGTGATTTTCACATCTTTAACACCGACGCTTTCAAACTCGGCTTTCAGAAGTTGGGCGTAAGCCATCTGAGCTTGGGTCGAAGGGGCTGTCGTGCTGTTAGGGTCAGATGTGGTGTTGTATTGCGTATAGGACAAAAAGCGTTGCAAAACCAAGGGCAATTGGGCAAAACTTTCAGCCGTATAGTTGCCGTAATAGTTGTGTTTCAACATGGGATGTTCACCTCAAAAAATAGAGCGTCACCAATAAACCGCGCTCAAAATCGTCGATGATTTTATCGGGATAATGTTTTTGCCTTAAATTAAAAACTAAGGCATTTTGCCTAATCTCAAATTGGATTGAAATTTAGTGTGATCTAGGGGTTTTAACCTATTTTTCAGACTAGATAGTTTTACCTATAATCGCCCAATATTTTTGTCACCAAAGGCTATTTAGGCTCATTGGGGACAATCAAACTCTTTTTCCCCTTATTCTGGAGAACAACATGACTTGGACTATGTGGGCGGCCTTGATCGTGGTAGTAGGCACGGTCTGGGCGCTGATCAAGCGTTATGAAACACGCTTGGTGCTCTTGACATCAGGCTTGATCATGACCATCCTTTCTTTGGATCCGATGGCAGCGTTTGAGCAATTTGACAAATCGATGACCAACAATTCGCTGATCATCGTGATCTGCTCGTCGATGGGTTTTGCCGCGACGATGAACTTGACCAAATGTGACTTGCATTTGGTCTCTCTTTTAACGAAGCCCTTAAATAAATTGGGCATTTTGCTTTTGCCCTGCTGCATGATCGTTACGGGTATTACTTCTCTTGCGATCTCCTCTCTTTCCGGTATGTGCGCCGCAATCGGCCCGACCATCGTGGCGTTGATGATTCGCGCCGGTTTCCGTCCTGCAATGGCTGCCGCCACCGTGATTGCCTCAACCCTGCCGTCCTTCTGGTCTCCGGGTTCTTCCCATAACGGTTTCGTGGCCAAGCTCGCTGAATGGCCTGTGATGGATTTCATTACCTATACGGGTTTCCGTACGCTTTTGATTTCCATCGTTTGTATTGTTTTCCTGACGGTTGCCTGTTTCATTTTTGGTGACTTCAAGAAGGGTGGTTTTGAAAACGAAGGCGTGCACAAGAGCAATGTTGAATTGCCCGAGCATCCCAATATCCTTTGGGCCTTTGCTCCGCTTCTTCCGGTCGTTCTCTTGTTCGTTATCGCTTTCTGGTTCCCGAATGTGAAGATGAGCGTTGCAACCGCCATGCTCTTCGGTTTCATTTACACCATGATCGTGACGCGCTCCAATCCCACGGAATTGATTAAGAAGTTCTTCGACGGTATGGGACATGGCTACGGCAGCATCATCGGTTTGATTATTGCGGCCGGTGTATTTGCCGCCGGTTTGCGTACCTGTGGTGTGATTGATGTGTTTGTGGAATACCTGAAGAATTCTTCCGAAGTGGCCAAACTCGGTGCCGCTATCGGTCCGATGGCTTTGGGTATTATGACGGGTTCCGGTGACGCCGCCGGCTTCGCTTTCAATGAAGCCGTAACGCCTCACGCTCCGGAATTCGGCATGACAATTCCTGACTTGGGTTACTTGGCAATCGTTTCGGCAACTTTAGGCCGTGTGTCTTCGCCGATCGCCGCCGGTGTCATCATTATTGCCGGTATCGCCAATGTTTCGCCCTTGGAAGTGATTAAACGCTCGCTTCCTGTGAATGCGGCAGTCTTGGTGTTCCTGTACTTTATTAGTTAAAACATCAAGCTAGGCGCAGGCTTAAATTCTTGCGCACGAAAAGCATCCGCCCGCTGACTTTTCCATAAAAGAGCGGGCGGTTCTTTTTTAACCGAAAAGATCCCTGGCTATTTTCATTGGACAAAATTTTGGACCGCACATGGAACAAAAATGAGCTTCTTGGGCGCCACTTCCGGAAAGAGTCTCTGAGCGCATTTGTTCGGCTTTATCTGGACTTAATGACAGTGCGTATTGGTCTGTCCACCTGAATTCAAAACGAGCCATACTCATCAATGCATCCCACAATTGAGCACCTGCTACACCTCTTGCAACATCGGCGGCGTGAGCAGCTATGCGAAAAGCTGCCATACCCTCGCGAACGTCATTGGAGTCGGGAAGACCTAGATGCTCTTTGGGAGTGACGTAACAAAGCATGGAGGCTCCTTTTGAAGCGATTTCGGATGCTCCGATCGCTGCCGTGATGTGATCGTATCCCGCGCCAATGTCGCAAACAAGAGGTCCTAAGGTATAGAAGGGAGCATCATCACACCACGTTGATTCCAACAAGGCATTCATTTCAATTTCAGATTGACGAATATGTCCGGGACCTTCAATCATCACTTGAACATCAAAGTCTGCGGCTCGTCGATTTAACTTTCCTAACGTTTGAAGTTCGGCCAATTGAGCGGCATCACTTCCATCTAAAATGGATCCAGGTCTTAATCCGTCTCCGAGCGAGAGAGTGATGTCATAGTGGCGCGCGATTTCAAGTATTTCGTCGAAGTGCTGATAGAGAAAATTTTCCTCATTTTTTAAGTGCATCCATTGAGCCAAAATTCCGCCTCCGCGAGACACTATTCCGCAAAAACGATTGCGAGTTAACTCAACATGGTGACGAAGAACGCCGGCATGAATAGTCATGTAATCGACTCCTTGCTCAGCTTGTTGTTGCATGACGTGAGCAAATAAGTCCCAAGAGATCTCGGAAATATCTCGAGCGCGTTCCAGCACTTCGTAAATTGGAACTGTTCCAATTGGAACAGGACTTGAACGAATGATGTTTTCACGAATTTCTGAAATTTGTTCTCCAACGGATAAATCCATGACAGTGTCCGCCCCGTTATTAATGGCTTCAGTCAATTTCACAATTTCTTCTTTTTTTGAATCCGCTCTGACTGTATCGGAGGTACCGATATTGGCATTGATTTTTGTTTTAAATTGTTTGCCAATGACCATTGGACGAGCTTCCGGATGCAAGAAATTCAATGGCAAAACCGCCCGGCGAGAAGCAATTTCTTTTCTAACTGTTTCACCGCTAATTCGTTCACAACGATTAAGGATAGGAAGTAATTTCGCTTTTAATTGAGGAAGTGCATAGCAATCGAGTTGTTCCTCTAATTGGCTGACCGATATGCTTTCGCATAAGGCCGCATAATGCATTTCGGCGCTGATTTCTCCTTTTCTGGCCAAAGCCAGCTGGGTGGGAGATCCCGGACGAGGTCTTTCTCGTTTGGTTAAGGGAAGTTTTGATAAGTAGGCTGCCTGATTAGGAATATAAAAGCTGGGATTCTTTCGAGCACCAAAAACAATAGCCGTATCGGACTGAGTGATGCGTTTGAATGGAATTTTTTCGCCGCAGTCGGTTGTGAAAAATTCGAGCTTTTCTAGTTGGTTTTGCATGGTTGTCTCCATAAATTAGGAGGACTTCCAACGTGGTCGGCACATTTTTCAATGTAGAAAATTAACGTTTTGCGCCGCAGGTTTTAACCTGATCCGCTAATGGGAGTATTTCTCAACGGCCGTTTTGACCGTACCTCCAACGTTTTTATTGCAAAACTGTAGCAAAAAAAAATCGGGCCGCGTGCGGCCCGAAAAAGTAAAGTGAACGTTTAAGTTTTAGTCGACAAACTTGACCGTATCCATTGCCACAAAGCGGATGCAGTTACAAAGACCACGGAGGTACGTATCGGTTACTGTGCCGGCGATGGCAAACTGTGCGACCTCATGGGCGTTAAAAGTCAAAACGCAATCGGTAAAGCCATCACCGTCAACATCTTCGAAGCGGTGTTTGATCGGACGCGCCGGCGCATTGACAGATTCTTTCTTTCCTGTAAAGCCCAGACTCCAATAGACCGTTTCCATATCCAGACCCGTCACGTCGAAATCGGCGCTACCATAAAGGACAACTTCCACTTCATGCTCTTGGCTGATGCTTACCGCTTCAGCTTCAACACTCATTGTGTGAAGGCTGATTTGTTTGAGCATGGTTTCCCATTTTTCATCAGCTTGAGCACATTCTCTGGCCGTAAATTCGCCGAGGTATTGTCTGGCTTCTTCACGCGAAAGCGTTTTTGCATGAGCCACTGCGGCTTCATAATCACTTTGAAGTTTTTCAGTAAATTGCTTCTTGGCACGAACGATACCGGGCAGAAGACCGCGGTTGAAGTTCGTTAGTTCACCGACTGTGGCGTAGATAAAGAAACTCTTATCCAGATCGTAGTCCAAATAATGGGGTTCAAGATGGAAGTGATTCTTTCTCGCCTGCTCAATGCTCATCCACTGATAGCCTTCAGGGATAATGCCCGACATTGGGAACCAGGGAATATAAACGCCGGTATCCTGATAGCTCGAGCAGCGCCACATTGTGTTGTAAAGCGGATCTTCAGCTAAATCCATAACCCATGATTCACGTGTTTGAGAACGGGAAATGTCACGGGCCGAAACGTGGAACGCGTCTTCTTTGCCGTCTCCTCGCATCGCGTAGGATTCATAGCAGGTGAGCCCCAGGACATCGCGAACATCTTCGACACCCATGGCGTGAGCCGGAGAAAGCAATTCCGGGTAATGTAATTCATCACCGTAGTAATTTCCGGTAATAGCCCACCAGCCCAGGCGCATGCGGACGGATTTTGTCGGCGCGTGGCGGTTTTCATCGCTTTGATAAGCCATGGCGAAGTCAAAGTCACTGTAGTCACCGGGCACCTTCGGGGTATAGCGGCCTTTTTTAATGGCATATTCAATCAAGTCGGCCGGAGCGATGACGTTTTCATGGTCATTGATGTCAACGTGGCGGATGGCAAGCATATTGGAAATCAACATAACCTTGTCATCGGGAATGCGCTTGGCAACGTAATGGTGGCCCTTGACAACGTTTAAGCACCAGGCTTCATTTTTGTCGGCAACGGTATAGTTTCGGGCAGAGCCGAAATAGCCGTATTCATCCAGAAGTTTGGCGGCAATTTCCATGGCTTCACGGGCAGTTTTGGCGCGTTCTGCCATAATGCGGCGAAGCAGGAAACCGACGCCACCGTCTTTCAAACCGAGGGCGGCTTCATCGGGATCATCGCCATCAAAGGAAGAACCACCGCCGTTGGAGCAGATAACTAAGCCGGCTTCGTTCGCATACCCTTGGTCAAAGGAAGAACCGTCAATTTGCAACATATTGGACCAATAGGTGGCAAGCGTTTCTGCTGCTTGGGGAACTTTGGCACGGCCAGGTTCTGCGACGAGCAAATCACTATCGGCGTGCTTGCCGCCCGGCACATAGAACTGCTGATGGAAAACGCGGCCGCCCGCATCCTCGTTGTGACCGACAATAACTCGGCCGGTTTTTGAAACGGCTTTACCGACAATAACGGTGGTACACATGAATGGTTCTCCTTTCGGGTGTACGTCTAGAGGGTTGAAAAAGCCCGTTGGGCGGGCTCTGAAAAATAACTAAGCAATATTACCAAGGGCAAGTAAAAAAGAAACGGCCGTTAGTGTTTTTGCTAATGGCCGTTTGGATGGAATTTAAAAAAATCTGCTACCACTCGTGGAATATGATGAACGCCGCCGCGACGATCAGGGCAAAGCCCAGTATGTAGTTCCACTTGAGCGGTTCACCCAAATAGAGAACAGAAAAGCCCATGAAAATCGTCAGCGAAATGATCTCCTGGATGGTTTTAAGCTCCGCGGCACTGAAGTAGCCGTAGCCTATGCGATTGGCCGGCACTTGAAAACAGTATTCAAAAAAAGCAATGAGCCAGCTGATAATGACAATGTGCCAGAGAGTGACTTTGGGGAAACGAAGATGTCCATACCAAGCAAAAGTCATAAACAGGTTGGAGCACAGCAAAAGTCCGATAGTCACAACCGGAACAGGCAAATGCGACAACATGGCAAAAATCCTTAAGATCAGTAGGTTAAATCGTGGAGGCGATTATAGGATCGCGATCCGTTTGTATGCAAAAAATAAGGGGGAGTTATTGAACTCCCCCTTACGAAATTTGGTGCGCCGGGTAGGATTCGAACCCGCGACCCCCTGGTTCGTAGCCAGGTACTCTATCCAACTGAGCTACCGGCGCGTGAGGACGTAATATTACGTAGCTATTCCCTTTTTGTCAAATTACATGATCAAAAATGGAAGCCGGATGTTCTCCGACCGAGCAAATTGCCATTATTTTTTCGTCCGGAGCTAATTTCATCAGTTCCCTTGCTTTTTGATCATCCACTAATAATCGGCAGGTACAACCCAGCCCCATGGCCACCGCGGCTAAATAAACCGCCTGTACCTTAACACCGACATTGATCGCGCGCGCTCTTTCATTGAGCTCGCCTTCAGAAAAATCGACTTTAAATGTTTTATCAAGGAGTTTTGTTGTAAAGGTCTCCGTTTTTCTCGCATCTGAAACAAAAACCAGATGTTGGCTGGCCAGCTTCATCCAAGTTTTTATTTCACCGAAGTGTTCCCGTTGGTCTTTGCCTTCAATAAAAAGCAGGGCATGGCGCTTGGGAAGGTATTTCCATATGCCGTTTGCTTGCACAACGTAGACACTGACATCTTGCCAATTCAAAGCTGACGGGGTTGTCCGTTTGAAATTTTTTCGATTAATACCGTTTGCAGCCCACAACAGTGCCGCGACCATTTCTTCGGCGATGGGTTCGCCGGAAAAATCTCTGCTCGAACGGCGTTTTTCTAATGCCTCCTGAAGGGTCATTTCTAATTTTCGAGGCGAGGGCAGTTGCCTTAAAACATCATTTTCACCGATCGTTTCCAACGGTTCATTTTCTTCTTTGTAGCGATCGAGCATTGCCTGCAGTTCGTCAATCTCAAAGCGATCAAGCCACTGATCCAGTTTTTCCCTTGAGCGTTCCTGCACATCGTCCCACTCCAGGAAAAATTCATCCTGCTTCGTTTTGATTTCCCGAGTGAAGAGTTTTTGTCTGGCCTTTAAATCACGTTTGGCACTTTCCCAGTCTTTAATAAGTCGTTCTTGTCGTTCTTTTAATTCGGACTTCAGATTTTCAATTGAGTTTTTAAATTTCGCTTTAACAGGCATTTTGACCTTCCTTCTTAGTCGGCTTTTACTCGAACGCGCCGAGCTTTGGGATTGCGGGGCTTGTCAGGGGCATTTTTCATATTTTTAATGAGGTGTTCGGCAGTGAGAATCGGATGACGCCATAGCATCCTCGGTCCTTCTTCTCGCATAATGACCCGAACTCTGTCTTTTTGTTCGGCTCGATAGCAGTGGATTGTGCATTTAAAGCAAGTTGGTTTTTTCTGACCAAAGGGACAGCAAGCCAGACGCGTTAATGCATACACGAGAAATTGTTTGCAGTCGTCACATAACACTTCGCTTCCGTGGTGACGTTGGCAATAGTCCTTAACCATTGCCGTGAGTAATTTCGCTTCTCGCTTTAAAGCGCCGGCTTCAAGCCTTTCGGCATGAACAGTTGGTTTAAGCTCATCCATAGGAAACCTAAAGGTTTTTCACCGCATCGGTGATGAGATTCCAGAATCGAGTTTGATCAAGCTTGACGGCTACCGACGTATGGCAATCCTCGGGAGCGGGTCTTCTGAGATCAGTAACGGTCATTCCGTTTGAATACCGGCCCCAGCATTCCACGTGCACGACGGCTTTTCGTGTTTGCATAACCATCGGATCAATAACGTAGGCAACGGCACAGGGATCGTGAACCGGCGGTTCGTCAAAACCTTTGGAGCGTTTGTAATTTTCGGAAAAGCGAGTCAACACTTGAGTAAGAAAACGAGCCGCTTGCGAATCAATGCCGGCAATTTCTTTTTTCACAGCTGCCGTCGCCAAGGCTTGATACGTCAGATCCAAACCGACCATGACAATCGGCCATTTTTCCTCGAAAACAATATGGGCCGCTTCCGGATCATTTTCAATGTTAAATTCCGCCATGGGTTTAACGTTGCCGATATGAAAGCCTCCGCCCATCAAAACGACTTCTTTGACACGGTCAACGATTTTCGGTTCAAGTCGAGCGGCCAATGCAATGTTGGTAAGCGGTCCGATCGGCACCAAAGTAACGCTTTTTTCCGGTTCGGCCATGATGGTCTCGACAATGAGCTCGGCCGCGTGACGGCAATCCACTCGATAGTCCGCTTCGGGCAAAGTCGTTCCATCTAAGCCTGATTCACCATGGATGTTGGCGGCAACGACAATTTGGTCACGTAAAAGGGGGCGAGCCGCGCCCGCAGCTATCGGGACGTGATCCAAATGAGCTAACTTGGCGATGCGAAGAGCATTGCGGGTGACTTTTTCAAGAGTTTGATTGCCGGCCACTGTGGTAATGGCCAGAACGTCGATTAAAGGGTTGCCTGCAGCAAGCAAAATGGCTACGGCGTCATCGTAACCCGGGTCACAGTCGATGATAATTTTCTTTTTCTGCATGGTTAGACCTTCTTTCTTTAAATTGAATGACTTCTTCAAAATGCGGAATAGACGGTACGGCTCCACATCTCGTCACGCTAATGGCTGCGGCAAGCATAGCTTCTTCAATAAGAGCTTTAAATTTTTCGATATCCTGTTGCGTCAAATACGCCATGATGGCTTTCATCGCGTAACCGACAAAAGTATCACCCGCACCGGTTGTGTCAACAGCGTTTACGCGGAAAGCATTAAAAGATAGACGAAGGCCGCCCTCAACAGGCAAATCACAAATCATTCCCTTGGCTCCCAGGGTTAAAAATAAGAGCGCCTGAGGGAAATGCTTTCTTAATTCATTCAGTAAAAACGCTTCATTGTCGCTATTTGTTCCCAGGATTCCTTGAGCTTCGGTTTCATTGACAATAAGCGCATCAACTAAATGAAGCGGGTAGTTAAGTACCTCGGGGGAATAGGGGGCGGGATTAAAGATGGTATGAAGATTTTGCTTTTTAGCATTTTCCAGAGCAAAACCGACGTTGTTGACTTCATTTTGCAATAAGACAAAATCTCCTTCGTCTAAGCTCTTAAAGGCCTTTAGTATGACCTCTTTATCAATGGCGTGATTGGTGCCCGCAAAATATAAGATGGCGTTTTCGCCGTCCGGGGTGACCTGAATGACTGTATGGCCGCTCGGGCTTGTTTCATCAATCGTGAGAAAATGGGTGTCTATTCCCGACTCTTTCATGAAGTCGCATAAAAATTGCCCGTCACGGCCTATCACACCGAGGTGCGTAACCGCTAGGCCGCTTCTGGCTGCCGCTATGCTTTGATTAAGACCTTTTCCTCCCATGAAAATGTCTCGGTGAGCGGCCTCAAGTGTTTCGCCTGCCCGCAAAAAATGAGGAACACGATAAACGTAGTCGATATTGATGGATCCGATATTTAAAAGCCGCTTCATAGTGACAAACAAAAAAGTTCGCTAACGGGCTTATTTTAACGGAAGGATTGGGGGACAAATATTTTCAAAGGAGAGAATTTTGTTAAGAAAAACAAAATGAAAAACCCTTGACCGAGGCCAAGGGTTTTTGCACTGAAAATTCAGTTCGTGTGAATTACTTCACGCGAGAGCGGTATTCACCCGTGCGGGTGTCCACTTCAATCTTGTCGCCCGTTTCAACGAAAGCGGGAACTTGGAGCACGTAACCTGTGGTGAGGCGGGCAGGCTTCATCACCTTGCCGGAGGTATCACCCTTGACAGCCGGTTCCGTGTATTCAACTTCGCGAACGAGAATCGTGGGCAATTCAACGCTGATGGCGCGGCCTTCGTAGAACACCACTTCAGCGGGCATGCCGTCTTCGAGGTACTTCAAGGCGTCTTCCATAACGTCGGCTTCAACTTCGTATTGGTTGTAGTCGGCGTCCATCCAGACATAGTGCGGGTCAGCGAAGTAGCTGTAGGTCACTTCCTTGCGATCGAGCACGAGGTCTTCAAACTTGTCATCGGCACGATAGACGGTTTCAGTGCCGGCACCGGTGAGCAAGTTCTTCAACTTCATCTTCACCACGGAGGCGTTGCGGCCGCTCTTGGAATATTCAGCCTTCAACACAACCATCGGATCCTTGCCGATCATGACCACGTTGCCGGCGCGCAGTTCTTGTGCAATTTTCATCTTAAATTCTTCCTCTTTGAATCCTTTCACTCTAATTGGATTCGGGAGCGACCCGAACTTTTCAGACTGAAGGGTTCATTAAAAACAGATAGGGAATAAACTCCCAAAGAAACGTTTCTCTTTTCGCTCTTTAGCGAAAACGCAGTATTTTATATTTTTTTTATCTGTTCGGAAAGTTTTTCAGACAGAGAGCCTATCGCCTTTATTTTCTTACTGAAACACTCCGACGCTTTTTTCCATTGATCAAGCTGATCAATTAAATCGGAAAAAAGCTCAGGGTTAAATTCGCCCTCATTCATCGCCTCTTGCAGTTTGCACCACTTTTTAAAAAGCGCCTTATCCTCAAAACAATTTTCAAAGCGCCCCTCAAGCGCACGCAACTTCAGCATATGAACGTCATCATCTTGATGATAAATGTGCCACAAAAAGGGGACTGCGGCAATCATCGCTCGGGCAGCACTGTCTTCTCCTCGGATAAATACGATGTCAGATGACCAAAGTAAACGATCAAAGTCTTTTTGCGAGACAAAAGGCAGACAATTCACGGTGACGCGTGAGTTTGTTCGCTTGCTGAGAGCTTTTGCCAGCAATTTGCCGGCTTCGCATTGAGTGACCGATAACTCAATAGGGCGTTTTACGTCACACAATGCCTGCGCAATTTTTTCAATGGGGCCATAGGGGTAAGCAAAAAAGAGAACACGAAGCGCGTTTGGGTTTTTAGGTTGCTTGGCCAGAAACAGGTGCTTACTGTGTTCATAGTCTTTTTCGATTATAAGTCCGCCGGATTTTTCCGTTACGCCGGGAAAATAATTCGTTTTAATAAGGCCGCTTGACGGATCGATTGAGGGGACAAGATGGCAATCTTCAATCCAGTCCTCTGCGCTGAAGTAATCGATGTTAAACCAGGCGGGAGAGGTTTTTGCCATTTTTGCCTGATAGTCTGGCGGCAGTCTGCAGGCAAAGCCTTCTATCACCACGTTAGCCGGAAGCAGGGGGCAGGAGGCCGTATCCCAGTCTTTTTTCCATAAACAGACTTCAATGGACTCATTGGAGCCAATTTTTTCAATAGGGGTATGAGAATTGCAGCCGGCCAATGCGCATAATGTGGTCGGATCATCGATGATGAGTCTGACAGCATAGCCCTCGGCACGAAGCGCCCGGGCTAATCGCCACATGACGCCGGCATCGCCAAAGTTATCAATAACGCGGCAGAAAATATCAACATCAAGGCAAGTGACGGCTTTTTGCACGGCAGGCATAAACAATTACAATGTTTCAAAATTAAAAAGAAAAGTGTAAGCGAAGCGAGAGAAAAATGGCGTTTGATGCCAAACCGATTCTTAAAAATCTTCCCGGTTTGCCCGGTGTCTATCGTTACTTTGATGAAGCGGGACAGTGCCTGTATGTTGGCAAAGCCCGTGATTTGAAGAGACGCGTCTCGAGCTACTTTCAGAAAAACGATTTAAGTCCCCGTATTGCCATCATGGTCTCTCAAATAGCCCGGATGGAAACAACGGTTACCCGCTCTGAGGCCGAGGCGCTTTTACTTGAAAATAATTTAATCAAGACGCTTTCTCCTAAATACAACATTCTGTTTCGTGATGATAAGAGCTACCCTTACCTAAAAATCAGCGCCGAAGACTTCCCTAGAGTGTCGTATTACAGAGGTGGGGTGGATAAAAAAAGTCGTTTTTATGGCCCTTATCCCAATTCGCAAAGTGTGAAAGAAGCTATTCAGATACTGCAAAAGGTTTTTAAGCTTCGCACTTGCGAAGGCCCTGTTTTTAAAAACCGCTCCAGAGTTTGTCTGCTTGCGCAAATCGGTCGCTGCTCCGGCCCTTGTGTGGGGGCAATCAGCCAAGAGGATTACGCCCGTGATGTGGCCCGCGCTGAACAATTTTTGGACGGAAAGTCCGAAGATCTTTTAAGTGAAATGCAAGAACGCATGATGCAGTTTTCCGAACGGTTGGAGTTTGAAAAAGCGGCTGTCGTGCGAGACCAAATTGCAGCCTTATCGAATGTCTTACACCGTCAAACGGTTGAAACAACGGGCTCAGACGTGGATGCGGACATTATTACAGTGGCTTCTCAAGGTACTAATGTTTGTGTTAATTTGGCCATGGTTCGGGGCTCCAGACACTTGGGTGACAGGGCCTATTTCCCCAACATTCCGAAAGGTCAATCTGTTGATAAGGTAGAAGTCTTTGAAGCGTTTGTGAGTCAGCACTATGAGTCCATGCCGGTACCGACACTGATCATTACAGATGTGCCGGGACAAAAAGAGGAATTGGAAAGCCTTTTGTCCGAATTGTCCGAGCGGCGGGTGACGGTTGTTCATTCTCCGGTCGGCGTCAGACGTGAGTGGCTCAATATGTGCAAGACAAACGCCGATATTGCTCTTGCAAGGCATTTGGCTTTGGAAGGTTCTCAACTTTCACGCTTAAAAGAATTGTGTGAAGTGCTCGAGATTTCGGTTCCCAATGACGATTGGATGAAAGTCAGACTCGAGTGCTTTGATATCAGTCACACATCAGGAGAAGCTACGCAAGCTTCCTGCGTTGTCTATGAAGGGGCGGGAATGGTGCACAACCTCTATAGACGCTTTAATATCACCGGAATTGAGCCTGGCGACGATTATGCGGCGATGCGCCAGGTGATTGAAAGACGCTATTTGCCTGTTAGCCGAGGAGAGGCACAGCTTCCCACGGTAGTGCTCATTGACGGCGGAAAGGGACAGGTAAAGATGGCCAAAGACGTTTTTACCGAGCTGGGGTTGGATACCTCGGTTCTTGTCGGCGTGGCCAAAGGTGAGGGGAGAAAGGTCGGACTGGAAACACTTGTCTTTGCCGATGAATCCAGAGAACCGCTTGAACTCGGCCGACAATCCCAAGCTTTAATGCTTGTTGCGGAAATTCGAGACGAAGCCCACCGTTTTGCTATTACCGGCATGAGAGCCAAGCGCGCTAAAACGAGAAACACCTCAAAACTAGAGGATTTTGAAGGTATCGGTCCCAAGAGACGTCAAAAATTATTGAGCCGATTCGGAGGAATGCGCGGATTGAAGAACGCAAGTATCGAAGATATTGCTACAATCGAGGGGATTTCGCGAAAGCTTGCCGAGCGGATCTATCTTCAGTTGCATGGGCAAGCGCCTAAAGAGATATCAGAAAGCAATGAGTCGTAAACCACTACCGGTGAATGTACCGATGATCTTGACGTGGGCGCGTATTGCGCTCATACCGTTGATTATCGGGGTGTTCTATATTCCAGATCATATTCTTTCGCCCTTTATGCAAAACGTGTGGGCGACCGTGATATTTATTGTGGCGGCGTTGACCGATGCCTTTGACGGGTATTTTGCCCGACGCTACAACATGGAAAGCGCCATTGGAGCTTTCTTAGACACTTCGGCCGATAAGCTGATGGTTTGTGCGGCGCTGATTGTTTTGCTCGACTTCAATCGCGTTGATATGTTGGTGGCTTTGATCATCATCGGTCGCGAAATCACGGTGACAGCTCTTCGTGAATGGATGGCCAAGGTGGGGGCTGCCGCCCGAGTCAAGGTGAATTGGTATGGCAAGATCAAGGCTATAGCCCAAATGGTTGCTATCCCGATGCTGCTTTTTTACGAAACGATTTTCGGTATTTCCATGGCTTGGTTGGGAACGATCCTGATTTACATTGCGGCAATTTTGACGGTTTACTCCATGATTGTTTATCTGAGAGCCGCCGGTCCCTATTTGAGCTCAGAACCTAAGACCAAACAAGATAATTAAGATTGTTTGAGTGACGATAAAAGGCTTGGATAAAAATCTGAGCCTTTTTATTTTTTATCATTGAAAAGTTATATTGCTGCCGGTGGAGTTTTTTTTCCATCGAATTTCAAAGGCTTAAGTCTTCCATCGGGATAATCTTTTGTTACAATTGATCACTTCACTTTAATTTTCTAAGAGGAATCCTCAGAATGGATCCGTTTAATGCAGGTTGGCTATCTATTTTGCCGCCGGTGATTGCCATTGTTTTGGCGCTCTGTACCAAGGAAGTGATCTCTTCTCTTTTGATTGGTATTTTATCCGGCACCTTCATTTATGCCGTTGGTATGGATCATACCAACCTTTTGATGGGGACGGTTCAAACGACTTTCAAACTGATGAGCACCAAAGTGGACTTCAATATTTTGATGTTCTGCACGATGTTGGGCGCTCTGGTTTATACCATCAGCATGGCAGGCGGAAGCCGTGCGTACGGTGATTGGGCTATTCGTCGAATTAAAAGTCGTAAAGCATCTCTTTTTGCTTCCGGCGGGTTAGGAGCCTTCATCTTTATTGATGACTATTTCAATTGTCTCACGGTCGGCACCGTTATGCGTCCGGTTACCGATACGTATGGCGTTTCCCGCGCTAAGCTTGCTTATATCATCGACTCCATGGCAGCTCCCGTTTGTATCATTGCACCGATTTCTTCTTGGGCGGCAGCCGTGGGAAGCAGTCTGAAATCAACCGGTGCTTTCGAAAGTGATTTCTCGGCATTCATCTCAACGATTCCCTATAACTTCTACGCTCTTACCTGCATTGCCATGGTCTTTATCCTCTGTTTCTTCCAGTTGGACTTCGGACCGATGCGCCGCGCGGAAGAACGTGCCCAAAAGGGCGACGTGGGCAGCATGGATACCGCAACCGATCAAATGCGAGTGAGTGAAAAAGGCACGATTTGGGATATGGTGGTACCGATCGGCGCTTTGATTGTCTTCGCCGTTTTGTGCTTAATGTACTCTGGTGGCTATTGGGGCGATGATCCGGCTTACCATTCCTTTGCCGCTTCTTTAGGTAACAGCTCTGCCTCTGAAGCATTGGTATGGTCTTCTTTCGGAGCCCTGGTGGTGGCTTTCCTGATGTTTGTGCCCCGCAAGGTTGTCTCTTTCCGTGATTTCATGGACGGTTCTGTGGAAGGTATGAAGATGATGCTGCCGGCCAATATCATTTTGGTGTTGGCTTGGACGATTTCCGGCGTGTGCCGTGACTTGCTTCAAACGCCGCTTTTTGTTGAATCGCTTGTGACAACGGGCGGGTTCTCCGCTATGTGGTTGCCCGCTGCAGTGTTTGCGTTGGCAGCGTTCCTGTCGTTTTCGACCGGTACAGCCTGGGGTACATTCGGTATCTTGATTCCGATTATTGTGCCGGTGGCCCAAGCCTTGGATCCCAACTTGGTTGTTGTGTCTTTGGCTGCTACTTTGGCTGGCTCTGTATTCGGCGACCACTGCTCGCCAATTTCCGATACGACTATTTTGTCATCGGCAGGGGCCGGCTGTTCGCATATTGAACACGTTGCCACACAGTTGCCCTATGCTTGGGTTTGTGCCATTGCTTCTTTTGCCGGTTACGTTGTGGCAGGCCTAACGGAAGCTAATGCTTACGCTAGTTTGGCAACCTCTTTCGTTACCTTAGTAGCCCTGATGGTGATCTTGCACCTCTTGGGGAACAAGCGAACAGCTCAGCTCGCATAGTACGGAAGTTTTGCTAATGCAGAAAAGGCCCTTTCGGGCCTTTTCTGTTAGCTGCTGTCGCCTTGGGTGAGGCTATTATTGAAGACGCTTGGCGTCAATCACATCCAATTCGATTGAGACAAAGTCTTTGTCCACTTCCGCCACGATTTCCATCAATGCGTCTTTGTGTACTTGAGACCAGTTTTGGTCATCATCGAGTTCAGCGACAATCTTGTCTCCCTTAACGTCGGTAAACTCAAATTTTTCTTTGCTCAATTGTTTGGTGAAGCGACCTTGTAAAGTGACGAGCTGATCGTCATGAGCTTCTTTTTTCAATTGTGCAATGGAATCCATCTTCTGAAGGGTAAAGCCTTGCGGGGCACCGGGGCGTTCCTGAGCTCCAAAACCGCTCGGGCCGGCAGCAAGCGCTGCAAACGGAACGGCTAACGCACATAGGGCGGCGGCTAATGTGGCTTTCTTCAACATGGTGTATCTCCTATTGTTTTAAATCTTCGTTTTTCTTGACTAGCAGTTTAGAGGGGCAAACTTAGAACAAAAATAGGGAAAACTTAGCGCTTCCTAAGTCAGTGCAAAAATTTGCAACAGAAAAGATTTAGTAAGAAGTAGTTATTGCTAGCCCGAGTGATGCAACGGGTAGACGTAGCTGATTTAAAATCCGCCGCCAATTAAAACGGCGTACGGGTTCGATTCCCGTCCCGACACCAGAACTTAGGAAATTTATACTTTTCTCTTGACAAGGCAAGTCGCATCATTACAATAACAACTTCTTCGACGCGGGAATAGCTCAGTTGGTAGAGCGCAACCTTGCCAAGGTTGAGGTCGCGAGTTCGAGACTCGTTTCCCGCTCCATCCTCTTTTTAGAGTGTGATGGCGCGATAGCAAAGCGGTTATGCAGCGGATTGCAAATCCGTATAGAGCGGTTCGACTCCGCTTCGCGCCTCCAAACTTATGTAGGGGAGTCGAAATGCGGGAATAGCTCAGTTGGTAGAGCGCAACCTTGCCAAGGTTGAGGTCGCGAGTTCGAGACTCGTTTCCCGCTCCAGAATAATAAAAATAAGCCGACCCCACTTGGTTGGCTTATTTTTCACCGGTTGGTAGGCCGGGTGACGGAACTGGTAGACGTAGCGGACTTAAAATCCGCCGCCAATTAAAACGGCGTACGGGTTCGATTCCCGTCCCGGCCACCAAAAAGATAGAACCTGGGGTGTAAAAGCCCCAGGTTTTTTCTTATCTAATAATTTCTTTGCTCCAGTCAATAAATTGATTAATAGCGGTACTCCACTTGAGCTTTACCGCTTATGCCTTCGCGTTGGCCGACATAGCCTCTTATTTTCAAATCAACAACCCAGGGAGAATCCTCCGATTTGTATCTAAGGCCTAAGGATCCGATGCCCATGGAACCACGCATCGAGGCAGCATCGGCAATTTTTTCTCCGTTCGCTTCAACGTGCACATCCGGCGTAAAGTCATATTGGTAGGCCAAACCTGTATATGCCCAGAAAGAATTCTGAAGCGGGAAATAGAGACGTCCGCCCACACGGATGCGAGAGCTTTCGACAGAGTCGAAATCAAATTGATTATTGACGCCGTCGGCAAAAATATCCGTGCTGTCGCTTGGCAGATAGGTATAGAAGTATTTCATAAAGAGGTCGGCTTTCATACATTCTCCGACATCAATAATGCGACCGGCGCCAATATGAACCCCGAAATAGTCGCCGGAGAGATCGTAGCCGTGAGCTACGCCGTTACCATCAACCAATCCTCGGTTGATTTCTGTTTCGGTTTTACCGGCTCGCAACGAACCTTCCGCATACCATCCGGCCGTGTTTTTGATTCGCGCGGAGATTCCCGCGCCGTAATATTTCACTTCACCGCTAAAACGCCTATCAATATTGAGGTAGGACATTTCTTCTGTGTAGTCACCGTTACCGGTTTCTACAAAAAGGTTTAAAAGCAGGGGATTGCCGTTTAGCATGAGTGAATTAGCCCAACCTGCGGCAGCCGTAAAGCCGTGAACATCAATATGTCCGTGTGTGCTGTAATTACTTTGAACGCCGTCAATGGATGCGAAAGTTCTCAACCCCCAGTGATAATCACGGGCGGTTGCATCCAGATTATCCAGAATCAATTCTGCTCCATGGTTAACAAAGAATAGGCTCATGTTTCGATTATTGGAGACAAGCTTTAATTGTTGACTGGGCGCTGTCCCCTGAAGTTTGAAATCGACAGATTTTTCATCTCGGTTATTCTCAATAATGCCGATTGAGTCTTGAGTAATTGTTGAGGGTATGGCCACTTCTTGCCCATTGTCGTAGAACGGATTGAATTGAATTGCGGTCTTACCTTTAATAAGAGACATTTGTTCTCCGAAATGATTTTCTAATCGATCATCAAAACGGATATTGTTTACATCAATTTTTAAGGAAGCAGAAGAGATATCAGTCTCTCCCCATACATTTAAAATACTTTCCCCATTCTTCCATTTGAAATCAGTAAATGCAATGGAGTCAAATTGCTCTAGCCCACCGATATTACCCTTCCATTTACGGACAACCAAAGTATTGTTGTTTGCCTTTCCAAAAGTATTGTGACCTAAAAAGATTGCCTTAGTTAAGTCATTTTTATGAAAATCGTCTGATAAGGATTCAAGAATAATCGTGTTATTAACGACGGATACATCCGTGAATATGTCCGATCCGCCTGCTGAAATTGTAAGGGGACCTTCACTATCTTCGGCAATTTCTACATCAATAAGATGTATGGTATTGCCGCTCACAGTAGCGGATGACAACCATGAGTCTCCACCCAGAATGTAAGCTTCGTTATCAGGATGGAGCGTTGTATTTGAGATTAATATAGTGCCGTTGTGAATACTTCCGGTTGAATTGAAAGAAGTCGCTATTTTCTTGAAATGAATTTCAGAATTGTCAATGAAAACAGCATTACCATCTGCGTTAAATACTCGGTCTTCTTCAAAATCACTGAGATCCAGGTATCCGCCTAAAATTTTGGTCGCATAGAATTGACTGTCAACAATCTCGACGCGATTATCTGAAACATTGCCACTGGCCGCTTGCCCACCTACGATATTTTGAAAAACCGAAATGCTCTCATTCTCTGTCGAAGAACTTTTCCCAAACGAGTTAATTTTGACCCCATTGTGGTGGACATCGGCGGTATGTAATTTGGCTCCGTACAAGCTAGGAGCGATCAATGATTCTTTTTCAAACGATGGTAATGAGTTACTGGTTCCTTCTACCACGACACGATTATAGGAAGCCACCTGATTTGTGTCAGACTGGTCATTTGAATAAGCGCCGATGATTTCCGTATAGGAGTGAAATACACCGCCTGTAACGACGACTTTGTTGCCATACATATTGGCGCTGTCAGACTTCGCAGCGGCAATTTTCCCGGCACCCTCATTGTCACTGTCGGATAATGCTTGAGGATAAAACTCACCGTCTTCCATATTCAGTGTGTTGTTATAGACATCAGAGTCGGCTGAAAAGGCGGCAAAAATATAGACATCGGTCGGATCTTTTGATGTACCGATATTGCCATTCAACCATGTCAAAGTATTGTTGCCAACTTCAGCATTTTTATCTTTGGTATAGGCAAAGTACAAGTGAAGCGCGTGATCTATTGGCTCAGTAAGATCAACTTCATATTGGTAACCCGAAAGATTTTCGCTAAGCTGAAGCTCTTCGTGGTTGCGCACTTTGACGATGTAATCTTTTTCTGAATCTTCAATATTGATGAATGTCGTCTCAGCTGCTGCACATTGAAAACTAAGAGCTCCCCAGATACCGAGAAGAGCTTTAAATAAGAGTGTGTTTTTCAAATCAATTTTCCTTCAAGGGATGATATTTATTAAAGTAGACACTTAAACGAGTTAATCACTAATAAAAATAGCTAAAAGGATATAACTGGTTGAAAATGTCAAGCCATTGGGTAATAGCTTTTTTAGATATGGTGAAAGACAGAGCGGACGTGTTTTCAGAATATATCAAGCCGAATGTAGCACCTTTACGTTAAAAGCGAAAGTTTTTTCGTAAAAAGCGAGTACTATTTCCAAATTCAATGATTAACAATAACAAAGACTATGATTTTCCTCATCATCACTTTGGCGATGGTTATCACGCTCTTTTTGTTGCGTCGTCGCCAACCTATTGGTATCGCTATTTTGGTTGGCGGTATTTTCATCTGGTTGTGTACCGATCCGACTTTCAAAGAACTCAAAGACGCTGTTGTTCAAATGGCGACAACTCCGAGAAGTTACGACTTGGTGGGAGCTCTTTATTTAGTGATCTGTTTGGAGATTGAATTAAGAAAGAGCGGTTGCTTAGCCGGCATGGTTGAGGCTCTTTCAAGGATGTTTTCCAGTCGCAGGTTTACGTTAGCTGTGATGCCGGCCTTTTTGGGGCTGTTGCCCTCCATTGGTGGGGCAAGATTCTCTGCCCCGATTGTGGAAGAAGCTTCAAAAGGTTTTGAAGCCAAACCGGAAGACAAAGCGGCCATCAATTTCTGGTTCCGTCATATTTTTGAATTTTCCAGCCCCTTGGTGCCGGGCATGATTTTGGCTTGCGGCATCGCCGGCGTCAAAATTGGTGATCTGATTGTGCACTTGGGTTGGCTTACCATCGTGGCTTTTATTCTCGGCTGGTTTGTCATGGTTCGGGGATTAAAGCAGACTGTAGCCACTCGCACGGAAGTTTCCAATGAAGAAGCCAAGCGTCACAACATGGACTTTGTTCTGTCTCTGACACCTGTGATTGCCAACGTGGTTTTGATGGTGGCCTTTGGTCTTCAGGCTTCTGTTTCCATGATTATCGTTGTCGTGGCCATGATTCCGCTTTTGATGTTCTTTAACCGCCATGTCAGCGTCAAGGAAGTTTTCATCGGTGCTTTGGACTACAAGATGTTTGCGAACGTCATCTGCATTTTGTTGTTCATTGCCCTTTTGGAAAGCACGGGTGTTTTAGCGCTCTTGGTTGCCGCTTTTGAATCGTCGCCGCTGCCGGTTCCTGTGATCATTGGTTTTTTGAGTTTCATTATTGGGCTGCTCACGGGCATCTCTCAAGGTCACGTTGCGATCATGATGCCGATTGTTGCCGGTATTTCCATGGGTGACCTCGATTTAGTGGGGGTAGCCATGGTCTTTGGCGTGGCCGGCCAAATGGTAACCCCGACGCACTTGTGTCTGACCATTACGGTGGATTACTTTAAGAGTGACTTCTTTAAGACCTTAAAGCCTGTTTTGTGGGCTCAAATTCCGCTTGCCATCATCTTTATCGTGGTGTCTTACTTTACTTGGGGAACCGGTTGGTTCTAGCTTAAGCAGAAATTTATCAGTTAAAAAAAGAGCACGCTTTACGGTTTTCGTGGCGTGCTCTTTTAGCTATCGGTGTGCCTTAATCAATTTTATGAGCATTGTGAAGGTTAAGCTCGGCCATGATGGTGGCGGAGATTTCTTCAATGGAACGGCTCGTGGAACTCAGCCACTTGATTCCTTCTCGGCGCATCATGTTTTCCGCCGCTTCAATTTCCTGTCGGCAGTTTTCCAAAGAGGCATAACGGCTGCCCGGACGACGCTCGTTGCGGATTTGAGACAGACGTTCCGGTGAAATGGAAAGTCCGAAAAGCTTATCGCGCTTATCTTGGAGGACTTCAGGAAGTTCACCACGTTCAAAATCTTCGGGAATGAGCGGATAGTTGGCAGCCTTCACGCCAAACTGCATGGCTAAGAAAAGGCTCGTTGGTGTTTTACCTGAACGGCTCACACCGACCAAAATGACATCGGCTTCGTTTAAGCCTTTGTTCATTTGGCCGTCATCGTGCGCGAGTGAATAGTTAATGGCTTCGATACGACGGTTATACCGTTCTTCATCCTTAATCACATGGCTTCGGCCCATGGAGTGCGCGGATTTCAAACCCGTTTCCTGTTCAATTTCTTTAATGAAACTGCGGAAAAATTCGATTCTGAAACCCTGGCATTTTTCTGTGAACGTTTTGTGGATGTTCACATCGACAAAGGTAGAGAAGACCAAGGGACGGACACCTGAGCGGATATACGCGTCATTGATCTTTTGGGCTGCCAGAACAGCCTTTTCAGGAGTGTCGATAAATGGGATACGAACTTGGTCGTATTGCAGATCAGTAAATTGGGTAAGCACCGAGTGCGCGAGCGTTTCAGCGGTAATGGCTGTGGCGTCCGAGACAATAAACACGGTGCGCTTTCCGCTTTTATGAGCGGTTTCGTCTTTTTCAAGAGTATTGAACATAAAAGGGCCTGAGATTAAAAAATTACCCGAAATGAATCGGTTGTCGCTACAATTCAGATATTCTAACAATCCAATCCTTTTTGGGGGAAGAAAATGCCGCAAGGTCGTTATGTATTTCCGTTTAGCCAACTGCGTATGACCGACGTCGATCGCGTTGGTGGTAAAAACGCCTCTTTAGGTGAATTACTGAGCCAACTGACGAGCGCCGGAATTCGAGTTCCTGACGGTTTCGCCACGACTGCCGAAGCGTTCCGCTTGTTCCTGACAGAAAACAACCTCGAAGAACGCATCAATGATCGACTCAAAGATCTCAATGTTGAAGATGTGAAGGCTCTTGCACAGGCCGGTGCAGAAATCCGTAAGATGATTGAAGAAGCACCCTTCCCCGCAGAGCTGGAAAAGGAAATTCGTGAATTCTACGAATGGTTAAAGGACGGCCAAGAAGAAATCAGCGTGGCCGTTCGTTCTTCTGCGACCGCTGAAGACTTGCCTGATGCATCTTTTGCCGGTCAACAGGAAACTTATCTGAACGTTGTCGGTATTGATCAAGTTTTAAGCCGCATGCGCGAAGTTTTCGCTTCACTTTATAACGACCGCGCCATCAGCTATCGTGTCCACAAGGGCTTTACGCACTCTGAAGTGGCTTTGTCGGCCGGCGTGCAACGCATGTGCCGCTCCGACAAAGGCGCCGCCGGCGTGATGTTCACGCTTGACACCGAAAGCGGTTTTGACCAAGTGGTCTTTATCACGGCCAGCTACGGTTTAGGTGAAACAGTGGTTCAAGGCGCTGTGAACCCAGATGAATTCTATGTTCATAAGCCCATGCTTGCCGCCGGCAATTTCCCGATCATTCGCCGCACGTTAGGCAGCAAACTGATCAAGATGGAATTTGATACCGATGCCAAGAGTGGCCGCAGTGTTCGCACGGTTGATGTGAGCGCTGAAGACCGTCGTCACTTTGCCATCACGGACGATGATGTGATCGAATTGGCCAAGTTTGCCACGATCATTGAAAAGCACTATGGCCGTCCGATGGATATCGAATGGGGCAAAGATGGTATTGACGGCAAGATCTACATCTTGCAAGCTCGTCCAGAAACGGTGAAGAGCCGCCAGAACACGGCCGATGTTCAACAACGCTTTACCTTAAAGAGCAAGGGTCGTGTGTTGGTTACCGGCCGCGCTATCGGTCAAAAGATTGGTTTGGGTCCGGTGCGCATCGTTGAAGATGCAAGCGAAATGGAACGTGTTCAGGCCGGTGACGTTTTGGTTACCGATATGACCGATCCTAACTGGGAACCGGTGATGAAGCGTGCCAGCGCTATTGTGACCAACCGCGGTGGTCGTACCTGCCACGCAGCCATTATTGCTCGTGAATTGGGCATTCCGGCTGTGGTGGGCTGCGGCGATGCAACTGAACGCTTGGCCGAAGATATGGAAGTGACCGTTTCTTGCGCTGAAGGCGATACCGGTAAGATCTACGAAGGTCGTCAAGAAGTTCAAATTGAAGAAGTCAAACGTGGTGCCTTGCCTGATATTCCCGTGAAGATCATGATGAATGTCGGCAATCCGCAATTGGCTTTTGAATTCCAATCCATCCCCAACAAGGGCGTTGGTTTGGCCCGTTTGGAATTCATCATCAACAACAATATCGGTATCCACCCGAAGGTGGTTCTCGACTATCCGAACGTTGACGGTGAGTTGCGTGACGCGGTTGAACGTTTGAGCGCCGGTTACAAGAGCCCGGTTGATTTCTTCGAAATGAAGATTGCCGAAGGTGTGGCCACGATTGCTGCTGCCTTCTGGCCGAAGAAGGTGATTGTTCGCTTGTCCGACTTCAAGAGCAACGAATACCGTAAGTTGATCGGTGGTGATCGCTACGAACCGGATGAAGAAAATCCGATGTTGGGTTTCCGTGGAGCTTCCCGCTATATCGCCAACAGCTTTGCCGAATGCTTCCGTATGGAATGCCGCGCGATGAAGTTTGTCCGCGATACGATGGGCTTGACCAATGTTGAATTGATGGTGCCGTTTGTTCGTACGCTCGATGAAGCCCGTCAAACGATTGAAATCATGGAACGCAACGGTCTGAAGCGCGGTGAAAACGGTTTGCGTGTCAACATGATGTGTGAAATCCCGTCTAACGCTGTTTTGGCTGACAAGTTCCTCGACTACTTCGACGGTTTCTCGATCGGTTCCAACGATATGACTCAGTTGACATTGGGTCTGGACCGTGACTCGGGTCTTGTGGCAGCAAGCTTTGACGAACGCAATGAAGCGGTGAAGGTTCTGCTTTCAATGGCAATCCGTGCCTGCCGTGCTCGCGGCAAGTACGTGGGCATCTGCGGCCAAGGTCCTTCTGACCATGAAGATTTGGCTCAATGGCTCATGGACGAAGGCATCGAGTCTATCTCCTTGAACCCGGATACGGTGGTTGATACCTGGAGACGTTTGGCTGCCTCCAAGTAATCGATAAGACTGCTTGCTAAAAGTCAAAAGACCGGTTTGAAAAGACCGGTCTTTTCGTATTCGCCGGTTTAAAAGTTTTATACTCCGGCGACAAATGTTTATGGGGAAATGCGGACATGCCCGATCAAGTTGAACTGATCACAACACTGGCCTGGGGGTTGGGGTTATCTTTGATCTTCGGATACTTAGTCAGTCTTATCCGTATGCCGGCTTTGGTCGGTTACCTTTTGGCCGGTGTTTTCATTGCGCCGACAACACCCGGTTTCGTCGGAAATCTGGATTTAGCCAGTCAGCTTTCTGAGGTCGGTGTCATTTTGTTGATGTTCGGCGTCGGTCTGCATTTCTCACTCAAAGATCTTTTACAAGTGAAAGCGGTGGCAGTGCCGGGAGCCATCTTGCAGATGACAGCCACAACCGTGATCGGTATGGCCATGGCTTATTTTATCTGGGATTGGCCATTGACGGGGGCCTTTATTCTCGGGGTGGCGCTTGCCTGTGCATCAACAGTTGTGATGACCAAGGCACTCGATGCTCGTGGAATCCTTCAGACCGTGCGCGGCCGTCTGGCCGTGGGCTGGCTTGTTGTTCAAGATCTGGTGACCGTGCTTTTGCTCGTTTTATTGCCGACCATCGGTACATTATCCGCTAATGAATCCATCTCTTTAACCCAGTTATCGGGGCAGATTTTGGGCACGGCAACGCTCGTGGTGGGCTTTGTAGCTTCCATGGTGATTATCGGCCGGCGTGTCCTACCTTGGATTTTGATGCGTACGGTTAAAACCGGCTCACAGGAACTTTTCACCCTGTGCGTGATTGCCATAGCCATTACGGTTGCTTACGCCTCTTCGACCATTTTCCATGTCTCTTTCGCATTGGGTGCTTTTTTTGCCGGCATGATGATGCGCGAGAGCGAATATTCGCATCGCGCGGCTTTGCAAACTTTACCTCTTCAGGACGCCTTCTCCGTTATCTTCTTTTTAGGTATCGGTATGTTGTTTGATCCCAAGGTATTGATTGAGCATCCCTTTGAGATCATTTTCGTTGTTTTATTGGTTGTTTTTGTCAACAGTACCGTAGCCGGTTTCTGGGTGCGTCGAAAGGGCTATCGTTTAATTGATGCGGCCACTGTTGGTTTGGCGGTTTCTCAGGTCGGTGAATTCTCGTTTATTTTGTCAGGATTGGCCGTTTCCATGGGTCTTGCAGGGCGTGAAGAGCTCTCGCTTATTGTGGCAGCGGGCCTAATTACCATTGCACTGAATTCCATTTCTTTTGCCGGGCTACGTCCCTTTATGAGACGCTTCTTCCCGGAATTGATCCAGCAAGCCGAGCAAGAAGATTCAGACGAAGATGCCGATGGTATCCGCAATCGTATCTTAATTGTCGGTGCGGGTATTACCGGACGGGAGCTCTATAAGAAGTTCGAGAATACAGATTTTGATACCTACATCATCGAAAAGCTGGCCGAACGTTCTATGCAACAGGAGTTGGGAGAACATTTTATTTTCGCCGATGCCTCTCACCCGTTGGTTTTATCAAAATTAAATCTGGAAAAGACTCGCTGGGTTTTGATTACAACCTCTGAAGCATTAATTGCCCGCAGTATTGCCGATCAGGTGGCCAAAATTGATCCTAAGGTCAAAGTGTTGGCACTATCGGATAAAGAAGGCGACAGAGATTTCTTTATTTCTCGCTCCGGTCAGCTGGATCCAAATGTCAGTGCTCTAATTGAAACTCGTAAGGAAATTGCAGACAGTATTTTTGAGTGTGTCGAGCAAGATAACCAAGAGCAGAGAAAAAGCAGTCGTAACAGCAAAAAAAAGATAAAAAAAATCCCCGAATAACACTCGTGAATGCGTACAATTAACCATTGGACACCAAAAAATTCTGATGGGTGTCAATTCCCTTGATCGTTGATTTTTTTGCTTTTTTAGGACAAAACCCGTGCACCACGAATTTGCACTGATTGCGACCTTGGCCTGGGGGCTCGGTTTGGCTCTGGTTTTGGGGTTCGCAGCCACTAAAGTCAAACTTCCCGCTTTGGTCGGCTACCTTTTAGCCGGCGTTTGTATTGCACCGACTACTCCGGGTTTTGTCGGCGATATGGACTTGGCGGCTGAACTTTCCGAAGTCGGTGTCATGCTCTTGATGTTCGGTGTCGGCCTGCATTTCTCTTTAACCGACTTGCTCCGAGTAAAAACGGTTGCCCTGCCCGGCGCCATTATTCAGATGGCAATCGCGACGGCCATCGGCATGGGCATGGCTCACTGGTGGGGTTGGAGCTGGGGGGAAGCCTTTATTCTTGGTTTGTCTCTGTCTTGCGCTTCAACGGTCGTTTTGATGAAGGGCTTGGAAGCCAAAGGGTGGTTGCAGCGATCCAGAGGTCAATTGGCTGTCGGTTGGCTTGTTGTTGAAGATTTGGTCACAGTTCTTCTTTTGGTGCTTTTGCCCTCCATTGCGACTTTCTTTAAAGGGGATGCGCCCGGTGACGGCTCACTGACCGTTGCCATTTTGGAAACCACCGTATTGATTATCGGTTTTATAGCGTCCATGCTTGTGATCGGACGCCGTGTCTTGCCTTGGGTGCTTTTTCAAGCCGTTAAGACCGGTTCTCAAGAAGTTTTTACATTGTGTGTAATTGCCATTGCCATTGGTGTCGCATACGCCAGTGCGCAGATATTTAATGTTTCCTTCGCTTTGGGTGCTTTTTTTGCAGGCATGATGATGCGTGAGAGTGAATACTCTCATCGAGCTGCGTTGCAAACTCTACCCCTTCAGGACGCCTTCTCGGTGATCTTCTTCTTGGGCGTGGGAATGCTCTTTAACCCGATGATCATTATCGAAAATCCTTTGCATGTGTTAGGGATTGTTTTGGTCATCATTGTCTGTAAGAGCATTACGGCCGCTGTGTGGGTGAAAGTGATGGGCCGAAGCTATAAAGACGCGCTCACAGTCGGCGCGGCTTTGGCTCAGGTTGGGGAATTCTCCTTTATTTTGGCTGGATTAGGTTTGAATCTTGGCTTATTGCCTGAAGAAGGAATGTCGCTGATTTTGGCCGGCGGCATTATCAGTATCGCTTTAAATCCCTTGTTGTTTGCGTTGGTTGAACCCGTTCATAAGCGCTTTTTCTTAAAAGAGACCCCGACAACAGAAGAAGATGAGGAAGATCTTGAAGAAGAAAAAGCGGCCAAGCGTGATCGCGTTATCATCATTGGCGCCGGTGTGTTGGGGCGTGAGCTTGCCGAAGGGCTAATGGCTAAAAAAGTCGATGTGGTCATTATTGAAAAAAATATTGAGCGTTCGATGAAAGAAGAGTTAGGGGATCACTTCATTTTGGGTGACGCTATGCAAAAGCAGACGCTGGAGTTTGCCGGTATTGAGCGAGCAAGATGGGTGGTTGTGTCTACGACCGATCCGGTGATCGCGCGTAAAGTTGTCGACGTGGTCGGTGAAACCGATCCGGAAGTTCGAGTCGTTGCTATCGCAGATAAGACGGGCGAAGAAAAGCTCTTTTTGGATACAAATGGGGAATTGCCCTTGCATTTGGAGCATCTATTGCAGTTGCGCCATGAAGCGGCGAAAACGATTTTGAGTTACGTTTGCGGACCTCGTGGTTTGAGGGCAGTTTCCAAGGTTAAACGTCCGCCCGAAAAGGACAGCAAAGAGACGAAAGAGCCTAAAAGCGCTAAAGTTATAAAGGAGCCTACTCAAGCTGAGGCACAATAGGGCTGAAGCAAGAAGGATAAAGACTATGACATTAAGTGCAGCGACCCTTTGGTTAATTTTGGCAGCTCTTTTAGGCATCATTGAGCTGATTGCCACGACGTTTTATTTGTTGGTTTTGGCGGCCGCTGCACTAGTAGCCGCCGGTGCCGCATGGTTTGGAATGGAGCTTGAATGGCAGATTTCGCTTTTTGCCGTGATTGCTATCGTTGGCTCTATATGGGTGCGACGCATTCGTTCCATTCCAACTAAAAGCGACGCACAGGCCGAAGCTCTTCAAAATCTGGATCAAGGCCAAATTGTCTACGTTAATGCCTGGGATGAGGCAGGTTGCGCAACGGTTCAATATCGCGGTGCCGATTGGCAGGCCCGAGTCTTAGATGGTGAACCCCGCACTCAGGGAGCGTACGTTATTGTGCGTGTTGAGGGTAGCGTTTTGTATTTAAAGAAATCATCTTGATAAGAGCAATGGAATAAAAAATATGAGCGGTTTCATGATTTTTACCCTGGTATTGGCTGTTTTGGCCATTGTATTTGCCTTTCAGGCTATTAAAGTTGTTCCGCAACAATCCGCTTGGATTGTGGAGCGTTTGGGAAAATTTCACGCCGTTTTGTCACCTGGACTCAATGTCGTGATTCCTTTTATCGATAAGGTTGCTTATAAGCATTCGCTCAAAGAAATTCCTTTGGATACACCGAGCCAAGTTTGTATTACCAAAGACAATACGCAGTTGTCTGTTGACGGTGTTCTCTTTTTCCAGGTCACCGATCCGATGCGCGCAAGTTATGGTACGAGCAACTATGTGATCGCCATTACTCAACTGGCTCAAACCACTTTAAGAAGTGTGATCGGTAAGATGGAATTGGATAAAACGTTTGAAGAACGCGATCTTATTAACCGTTCTGTTGTCAGCGCGATTGATGAAGCGGCTCTTAACTGGGGTGTGAAGGTTCTGCGTTATGAAATTAAGGATTTGACGCCGCCTGCTGTGATTTTGCAGGCTATGCAGCAACAGATTACGGCAGAGCGCGAAAAGCGCGCTGTGGTGGCGGCTTCTGAGGGTCGTAAGCAAGAGCAGATTAACTTGGCAACCGGTGCCCGTGAAGCGGCTATTGCAGAATCGGAAGGTGAAAAACAAGCGGCGATCAATAAGGCTGAAGGTGAGGCGGCCGCAACCTTAGCGATTGCCAAGGCAACCGCTGAGGCGTTAAGACAGATTGCTGAAGCCACCCGTGCTCCGGGCGGCATGGATGCCGTTAACCTTAAAGTGGCTGAGCAGTACGTGCAAGCCTTTGCTCAACTTGCCAAAGAAGGCAACACAATCCTTTTGCCTTCAAATATGAATGATATGGGGAGCATGATTGCCTCGGCGATGAGCATTATGCGAAACACGGATCCGAAAACGGTCTCGACCGAAGTCACTAAGCCCGTTGTGCCCTCGATTTTAAATACCAAGTCGTAGTAAGATACGGCACGTTACATAGGGGAAGCATTTGGTAAGCTTTCCCTATTTCATTGTTTTTACAGGCCATCTCATGACCAATCAACTTGATGTCCGGCCCGAGGCTGTGCACTTGAGCAATCCGGCAGAGCTTTTTTCCTTTTTTGACGGCTATCTGGATTACACACTCGATTTTATGCAACAGGCCAAAGACGCAGAAGCTTTCAGTAACTCTATTTCAGAACATGCGTTGTTTCTGACGACGGCTTTCACTCAAAAGATTCCGATGTTTTTTGTTGATGAAAAAGACTTCGGGGATAATCTGAGCTCGAGACTGAAAAAGTCACTTCAAAAAGACGACTTGGTTCTTGAAAATTCCGCCATCCTCTTGAAGGCTAAAACGGAAGATTTCGTTTTTTATGTGGCGACCTTAATGGTTCAGCAGTTCATGGAGTTGATTAAAGACTGTGAAGAAAAACAAGACAGCCCTTCGGTTTTTGAACTCCGTCGAAACGCCTTTGTTCAAGATTGGGTCAACCGTTTTTTAGGTATGGAAAAATATGCCGAATAACCAAGAAACAAACACAGAAGTGCATCAAGAAAGCGCTCCACAATTTGATCTTTCTGATGTGTCGGTGCTCACCGAGTTATTCGAGGTTGTGCTCTACGATGTTGTCAGAAGATCCAATATGGTCTCATCTTCGCAATTAAAGCAAGAAGAGGCGGTGGCCATGGATAAGCAATCGGCGGCCTTCCTTTCGGGTGTTCTGGCTGGCAAAAACGAACAATTTATCGCAAAGCCCTATTGGACGGGAGATCCTTTGGCCGGTTACTTAAAGCTCTACATGAAAGAGCGTTTTGAGAAAGTGGGCGTCACGGAAAAGGAACTTGCCGATACACGTGCAATTTTGCAGGCGGCGTGCTTTGAATTTATATGCGACGTTTATGCATTAATGAAAAAATTTGCCCAATTGGAATCGGCTGAAGGTTTTCAAGCTGAGGGAAAACGCTTGTGTCTGATGTGGGCCGAGCGGATGTTGGGTCTAAAAGAAACCGATCCGGTTCAGATTTAAGAGGTAAGCCGTGTCCTGTCCATTGCGTTACGCAACAAAGCGCCAAGTGGCCCCTAATATTGCTTCTTATCCGGTCGCAAGAAGTGTTGTGGCTCAGGCCGTGCACAATACCTGGGATCGAGCCCTTAAGGTCAGCGCCGAAGAGATGACGATGCAGGAGCTCGAGCAAGCGAATTTGGATTTAGTGCTTTGGCTTCAGGACACCTTTAGCGGCGCCAATACGCATTTTTCCTGTGAAAGTGAATTTAACGAAAAACGTTTGCCTGAGCTTTTGCGCGAATCGATGGCTCAGGAGATCATGCTGTTTAATCCGGCTGCCGATATTCACGAAAACGAATCGTTGATGTTTTCGGTTTTTGCGTATTTCGTTTCTGAAATTTATGTTTTATTGAAAGAGGCTGATGTTGCGAATGCCGAATTGGACGGCAATCCACGGGTAGAGGCCTTTATTGATTTATGGAGCTTGCGTTTGACGGGGGCGCCCGTGGCAAGTGATTTTAAAAAAGAGGAGTATTGATCAATGAGCTGCAGTGGAAATTGCTCTTCCTGCGGAAGTGATTGCCAAAAACAACCTTTGCGCCATCCGAATATCACCGGTGCCATTTTGGGACAATTTATGATGGAAATGGCTATGCGTTCACAGAAAAACGCTGCCGGTGAAATCACCGAGGATGTCATGGATGACATGGATCGCAAGACCATGAATTGGCTTGGCGCAACTTTCAGCGGAAAAAATGCCCAATTTGAAATTGATCCGCAGTGGTATCCGGTGGGTGTAGCCGGCAATCTAAGAATTAAGCTTGGAACAGAGCTTGCTCAGGCCGCTGGCGGCAAGTTGCCCGAGGATAATGCTACGTTGATTTATTCAGCCATGGCTGTTTTTATGGCGGAAGTTTACGACACGCTCGCCGTGGTGACGAAAAAGGGGGTAGAACCCTTGGGGGAAGTGCCGGCGCCGGAAATGCTTGCGCTACTTAAACGTTGGACAGAAATGTTGGTGGGCTATGAGCTTCAGTGGCGAGATCCCGCTCAAAAAACAGAAGACTCGGAAAAAGAGAATATAGAAAATAAATAAGCCGCCTCTTAGAGACGGCTCTGACAGAAGCTTCAAGGCGACTTACCTTGAAGCTTTTTTCATCAGACGTTCCCGATCGCGATCCCATTGTTTTTTGCTTTCATCAGCCCGTTTTTCATACTGACGTTTGCCCTTGGCCAGCGCAACGGTCAGCTTTACCCGTCCGCGCGTAAAGTGCATATCAAGGGGGATGAGAGCATAGCCGGCCCGTTCCACCTTACCGATCAGCTTATTGATTTCACGGGAGTGCATCAATAGTTTCCTCAGACGGGTGGGATCAGGCTTTGTGTGAGTGCTGGCTGTCTTTAGCGGAGTAATGTGAGCGTTTAAGAGAAACAATTCACCGCCGCGGATTATGACATGGGCCTCTTTAATTTGCGCACGCCCTTCACGGATGGATTTAACCTCCCATCCTTCAAGCACGAGGCCTGCTTCGTGCTTTTCTTCTATGTAGTAATCAAAAAGAGCCTTACGATTGACGATATTGGCCACGGTATTCGTACTTCCTGAATGTTCAAACAGGGTCACATTCTACCAAGGCCTTACATTTTGAGGAAAATCATATAGCCATTTGGCTTTACATAAAACACTGTTGACGCGATTAAATTAGCTTTCTAATATCTAAAATGGCGCCTTGGAGGCGCGAATTTTCGTCAATTTTAGGAAAGAAGAACATCATGGAAAATCAAGCTGAACTCGTTAAAAAGTTCACCGACGTGATGGCAGACTTCACGGCTTATTTTGGCAAACATCTTCCCGATGATGTCCAAGCAAAGCTTGAAGAATTGCGTGCCGAACAAACGACGGATATGGCCAAGATTATTTACGATGCAATGTTTAAAGATATTGCCTTGGCCAAGGAACTCGATCGTCCGATGTGTCAGGACACGGGCGTGATCCAGTACTTTATTGAAGTCGGTGATCGTTTCCCGATTTTAGGAAAAATGCAGCAAGCTCTGGCGGAGGCTACGCGCCGGGCAACGGTACAGGCTCCTCTTCGCCACAACGCGGTTCAAATTTTTGATGAAAAAAATTCAGGCAACAATACCGGTCACCGTATCCCTTGGATTGATTGGGATATCGTACCCGATAGCGATGAGTGCGTGATTTATGCCTACATGGCCGGTGGCGGATGTTCTCTTCCCGGAACGGCCAAAGTGTTGATGCCTGTGGAAGGTTACGAAGGCATCGTGCAATACATCTTCGATACGATGGTCGAGCGCGGTATCAACGCATGCCCGCCGGTGTTGGTGGGTGTCGGTATTGCCGGCAGCGTTGAAGTGGCTGCACGCTTATCTAAGAAAGCGTTGATGCGTCCGGTTGGCTCTCATAATCCCAATCCTCGCGGAGCTGAAATGGAACGTTTGCTCGAAGAAGGGCTCAATAAGTTAAACGTCGGTCCTGGCGGTCTGACGGGCGTCAAGAGCGTGATGGGTGTCAATATTGAAGATGCCGCCCGCCATCCTTCTTGTTTGGCTGTGGGCATTTCCATGGGCTGTTGGGCACACCGTCGTGCTGCCATTAAGCTTTATGCGGATATGAGCTACGAACTCTTGTCTTACAAGGGAGTTAGATTATGAGCAAAAAAGTTCTGACAACACCGATCCAAGACAAGGATTTGGAAGATATCAAAATCGGTGATGTGATTTATTTGACGGGCTACCTTGTAACGGCACGTGATGCCGCTCACACGCGCCTAGTGAAGTTAGGCCGCAAGTTGCCGGTAGACTTGAAGGGTAAGGCGATTTTCCATGCCGGTCCGATCATGGTGCATCGCAAAGATGATCCGACGAAGTTTGATGTCGTCTCCATTGGTCCGACAACGTCAATGCGTATGGAAAAATTCCAAAAGCAGTTCCTTGAACAAACAGGCACAAAGCTTATTGTCGGCAAAGGCGGTATGGGACCAAATACGACAGCCGGCTGCAATGAAACCAAGGCGTTGCATTGTGTTTTCCCCGGTGGTTGCGCCGTGGTGGCAGCGGAGTGTGTTGAAGAAGTGGAAGACTGCCAATGGCCTGAATTGGGCATGCCTGAAGCCATGTGGGTGATGCGTGTGAAAGAATTCGGACCGCTCGTGGTTTCCATTGATGCGCACGGCAATAACCTTTTTGAACAAAATAAAAAGCACTTTAATGAACTGAAGAATCCGATTGTTGAAGAAATCAACAAGCATGTCAGCTTCATTCAATAACCGTTTTGGTTAAAATGCACCTCGGCTTGGTTTGTTGCCGGCCGAGGTTTTTCTGTTTTTGGAGATTGAGAATGCAAGTAACTGTCGTTCGACTTGATCGTGATGAGGTTTTTGTAAAAACGCTTGAGCTCTCCGAAGGCACTACTTTGCAGCAAGCCGTTCAGGAGGCCGGCTGGACGGTAGGCAACAATCAAAAATTAGCTCTTTGGAATGTGCTGACGGATCCGCAAACAAAAATTTCAGAAGGCGATAGGATCGAAATTTTGCCTGCCCTGACCGTTGATCCCATGACAGCCAGACGGTTGCGTGAAGAAAAGAATCAAAAACCCGAAAATGTGTTAATTCACGGGCGCAACGGTGGAAAACATCGTCTGTTATGATCGAAAAAAATCGCTTTTTTAGTTGCGAAAAACTCTAGGAATAAGTTAAAATACGCCGTTAATCTTTTTACGCCATTCTCCATGGCGATGCCGAATTTTTTCTACATTTTTCGACTGAGGTTAACATGCGCATTAGACAAAAGGCACTGACTTTTGATGATGTGTTGCTCGTTCCGGCACACTCTGAAGTTCTCCCCCGTGACACCGTTCTGACCACCAAGATCACCCGTGAATTAAGCTTGAATATTCCGATGGTTTCCGCTGCTATGGATACCGTGACGGAATCAGGTTTAGCTATTGCTTTGGCACAAGAAGGCGGTATCGGTTTTATTCACAAAAATATGAGCCCGAAGCAGCAGGCAGCTGAAGTGGCTCGTGTGAAGCGTCATGAAGCCGGTATGGTGGCCGATCCGATTACGGTTACTCCGGGTATGACAGTCGGTGAAGTGATTCGTTTGAGCCGTGAACGTCACATCTCCGGTTTGCCGGTTGTCGATGACAAGCGTGTCTTGGGTATGGTGACTTCCCGTGACCTTCGCTTTGAAACGCGCATGGATATCCCGGTGTCCCAAATCATGACGCCGGCCGATCGCCTCGTGACAGTTCGCGAAGGCGCCAGCCTCGAAGATGCCAAGCGTTTGATGCATCAACATCGTGTCGAACGTGTTCTCGTGGTCGATAAGGACTTTAACCTCACGGGCTTGATGACGGTAAAAGACATTATTAAGGCCGGTGAACACCCGAATGCCGCCAAAGACTCCCACGGTCGTCTGCTTGCCGGTGCCGCTGTTGGTGTCGGCGCGGGCACGGAAGAACGCATTGAATTGATGCTTGAAGCCGGTGTTGACGTGATTGTGGTTGATACCGCTCACGGTCACTCTCAGGGCGTTTTGGATCGCGTGGCTTGGGTGAAGAAGAATTACCCGCAACTGCAAGTTATCGGTGGCAACATTGCTACCGCCGAAGCTGCCCGCGCATTGGTTGACGCCGGTGCCGACGGCGTTAAAGTCGGTATCGGACCGGGTTCTATTTGTACGACCCGTATTGTGGCCGGTGTCGGTGTCCCGCAAATCACGGCCGTCTCTGACGTTGCTCAAGCTTTGGAAGGCACTGGCGTTCCGTTGATCGCCGACGGCGGTATCCGCTTCTCCGGTGACATCGCCAAGGCTTTGGCCGCCGGCGCTTACGCTGTGATGATGGGTGGTATGTTTGCCGGTACGGATGAAGCTCCGGGTGAAGTGGTTCTTTATCAAGGCCGCTCTTTCAAGAGCTATCGCGGTATGGGCAGCTTGGGCGCGATGACGAAGGGCTCCGCTGACCGCTACTTCCAAGACAACAATTCCGGCAACATCAGCAAGTTTGTTCCGGAAGGCATCGAAGGTATGGTTCCCTACAAGGGACCGCTTTCTCAGATCGTCTACCAGATGATCGGTGGTTTGCGCTCTTCGATGGGCTATTGTGGTTGCCGCACTGTTGAAGAAATGCGTCAACGTGCCGAATTCGTTGAAATTACGGCAGCCGGCTGGCGTGAATCTCACGTCCACGACGTAAGAATTACGAAGGAAGCTCCGAACTACCGTCAGGAACAATAAGTTTCGGTAGCCATTTTTGATGAATAAACAGGCGCGAGTTGAGTTTAATCTGTAAACTTACTCGCGCCTTAATGATTTTTGTTTTTTAATATTTACGACAAACGACCATGACTCACGATCGTATTCTTATTTTGGACTTCGGTTCTCAAGTGACGCAGTTGATTGCTCGTCGCGTGCGTGAAGCTCACGTTTACTGCGAAGTGCATCCCAATGACGTCTCCGAAAGCTTCATTCGCGAATACAATCCGAAAGGCATCATCCTTTCCGGTTCTCATATGAGCGCTTATGAAGAAAGCACGGATCGAATCAGCCAAGCAGTTTTTAACGCCGGCGTACCTATTTTAGGTATTTGCTACGGCATGCAAACCATGGCTCAGCAATTGGGTGGTAAGGTGGAAAATGTCGGCAAGCGTGAATTTGGCTACGCCGAAGTGAAAAACCACAACAATTCCGAATTGCTCAAAGGCATCGAAGATACAAAGAACGAAGCCGGCGAATCCATCATGAAGGTGTGGATGAGCCACGGCGATAAAGTCACGCAGTTGCCCGAGGGCTTTAAAGTGATGTGCTCAACGCCTTCTTGCCCCATCGCCGGTATGTGTGATGAAACCCGTCACTATTATGCGGTTCAATTCCATCCTGAAGTAACTCATACGCTTCAAGGCCGTCAAATCCTCAACCGTTTTGTTCTCGATATCTGTAAGGCAGAGCCTTCCTGGATCATGGGTGACTATGTGAAGGAAGCTGTTGAGCAGATTCGTGCACAAGTTGGTGATGAAGAAGTTATCTTGGGTCTTTCCGGTGGCGTTGACTCTTCGGTGACCGCTGCGTTGATTCACAAGGCTATTGGCAAGCAATTGACTTGTGTGTTTGTTGATAACGGTTTGTTGCGCAAGAATGAACGCGAACAAGTTCGTGAAACATTTGAAAAGAACATGGGCTTAAAGCTCATAGTGGTTGATGCCGTTGACCGCTTTATGGGTGAATTGGCCGGTGTCACAGATCCTGAACAAAAGCGCAAGATTATCGGTCGACTCTTTGTTGAAGTTTTCCAAGAAGAAGCCGCCAAGCTCCCCAATGCCAAGTGGCTTGCTCAAGGTACGATTTATCCTGATGTGATTGAATCGGCCGGTGCTAAGACAAAGAAAGCAAAGACGATTAAGAGTCACCACAATGTGGGCGGTTTGCCAGATACTCTGCATCTGAAACTTCTTGAACCGTTGCGCGGTCTATTTAAGGATGAAGTCCGTGAATTGGGCGTTGCTTTAGGTTTGCCGGCTGAAATGGTTTATCGTCATCCCTTCCCAGGTCCGGGCTTGGGTGTTCGTATTTTGGGCGAAGTCAAGAAGGAATATGCCGATCTTTTGCGTGAAGCCGATGCGATTTTCATTGAAGAACTTCGTAATGCAGGTCTTTATGACAAGGTCAGCCAAGCCTTTGTGGTTTTCCTTCCTGTCAAGAGCGTGGGTGTAATGGGCGACGGCCGTACTTACGAATGGGTGGTCAGCTTACGTTCTGTTGAAACGAGCGACTTCATGACGGCGCGTTGGTCTCATTTGCCCTACGAGTTATTGGGTAAGGTTTCCAATCGTATCATCAATGAAGTACGCGGTATCAACCGTGTTTGTTACGATATCAGCGGTAAGCCGCCTGCCACGATTGAGTGGGAATAGGCTGGGAGTAATTCCGCCTGAAAATAAGGGATTGGTTTCTATCATGGATTCCAATCCTTTTTTTATGATTTTTTTTTAACGGTCTTCTTTGTATTTGATCAAAACTTAATAGACTTTTTGTCGATATGCTTAGCTGTCCGCTTGAGCGAGGGAGGAGCTCAAGCGAGGGATTGACCGTTTCCCGGTGTCGGTCAATCATCGTTAGGAATAGTTCCTAACGGTTGATAACAAAGCCGGAAAAACTAACGCCCTGAGGGTCGAAACACAGGGCGTTGGAGGCAAGAGATGAAGCTGTTAAAGAAATCATCTCATGCCGACATGATGCCACGAGTTGAAATTAAATTCAACATCAATGTGCAATTTATTGTACATAAATTGGTGTATGGATTTGTGTTGATTCTCTGGTTAATCGTGTCCGCATGGCCGTCATAAATTGACGAAAAAGGACGAGGTTTATAAAAGCCTCGTCCGTCATGTGAAGAGGTCCTAACTGATACATTAAATTTCTCCAAACACAGAAACGTTTCTTCAGCAACACTAACCTTAACTTTGTCTTTTGGATCGTTTTCGTCAAAACACTATCGTTTAATTTCTCGCAAAAACAGAAAAAGAGGCCTCGATAAAAGAGTTCAGCCCCTCTAACACAGTTGTCTTTGTATTTGATCAAAACTTAGGAGATTTTTTGTCGATATGCTTAGCTATCCGCTTGGGTGGGGGGAGGCGCTCCGAGCGAGGGATTGACCGTTTCCCGGTGTCGGTCAATCATCGTTAGGAATAGTTCCTAACGGTTGATAACAAAACCGGAAAAACTTACGGCCCGAGTGCTGGAACACTTGTGGGCCGTAGGAGGTGTGAGATGAAACAGTCAAAGAACTCATCTCATGCCGACATGATGCCACGAGTTGAAATTAAATTCAACATCAATGTGCAATTCATTGTACATAAACTGGTGTTTGGATTTGTGTTGATTCTGTGGTTAATCGTGTCCGCATGGCCGTCATAACCTGACGAAAAAAGGGCGGGAATTTTCCCGCCCCTCATGCGTGGATAATCTATATTTGTAATGTCACCATTAGCCCTTTTTGATCGCTTTCTGCCAGTGGATTGGCATCATTGAGTGTAATTCGCAACCCATTGCGTTCTGCTAGTGTTTTTACAATAGCCATTCCCAAGCCTGTCCCGGTTTCGCCGGTGCCGAGTACTCGATAGAAAGGATCAAAGACTCGTTCTCGTTCTTCTTTGGGGATTCCCGGTCCATTGTCGTGAATGTTCATCTTGAAAGGAGTAAGAGACTCCAGTTCAATGGTAACCGTTGAACCTTCTGGGCAATACTTCACGGCGTTTTCAATTAAGTTTCTCAAAATACTGAAAAGGTCATCCTCGGCAACATCAACGGTAACATTGCCCTCCTGATCGTATTCGTCAAAACCCAACACTTCAATTTCAATGTTTTTCTTTTCAGCATCAGCCCAAATTTGCTCAATGACAGCAGCAACCGTTTCGGATAAGACGGCTTTTTTCTCGTTATTTTTCACAGATTGTATTTGAGCTCGTTTTAATGAAAGAAGCTGAGAAACCAATCGAGTTGCACGATCAATGCTGATTCGCAGATCTGCGAGCTGCTTTTGGGCTTGCTCATTCATCGTGGCTTTTTCCAGCCGTTCAGCCTGAAGTGAAAGGGCTGCCAACGGAGATCTAAGTTCGTGAGCAGCGTCGGCAACAAAGCGAGATTCTCTTTGTCTTAGTTCATCAATTCGGAATAAAACGCCATTAAATGCATCAACCATTGGCAGCAACTCAGTAGGCAATCCTTGTGTGTCAATTGGAGTTAAGTCATCGGGTTGACGGCGGTTGATTTTGGAGGTTAGTGCGTGAATGGGTTTCATTGAATACCATAAAACGCCGGCCAAAATAATAAACAATGCAAAAGATAAACCCAGTAGCGGAAGAGAAGCCGCTAATGCTGTTTGACGGGCGATTTTCTCAATTTCTTTCATTCGCTGGGCAACAGCAATATGTTGTCCGCCTGAAAGAGTGCGAAGATAAAGTCGGTATTCTGTGCCGGAAATAAAAAGTGTTTGTGCGCCGTCATAAAGGTCCTGATCAAAGACGGCTCGAATGGTTTGACCGCCTTTGTGAAGCGTTCTGACCAGTACGGTTGAACCGGCAGGAGCGATGGCTTGAGGGGAATCTTCATCCAGTGTGAACCAGTCCTCAAAGTCATCATCATCCATCCACAAAGCACTGGGATGTTTGCTGGAAATATCCAATCGAGCCAAAACGCCTGTTACCTCTTCCAATAGGTCGTCTTGTTCATCACAAGCCTCGTTATAAGACAAGGTAAATAAAGACGCTGCGGCCGCCAGACTCATGATGAGAGCTGCCGTGCCTGCCCAAACTAACAGTCGTTTGACAAAACCGTAATTTTTTGGCTGAACCGGACTCATTGCGAGGATCCTTTCTCTACCATCCAACCCAATCCCCGGACATTTTTAATAACACTTGGTCCCAGTTTTTTTCTCAATGAATGAATCAAATATTCGACGGCGTTGCTTTCCGGTTCCTCTCCGGGCTCATAGATACGCTCTTCAATGCGTCTGCGGGAAAGGATTGTGCCGGGTCTGGCCAACAGAGCCGCCAAAAGCGCGTATTCGCGTCTTGATAAGACAATGGGGGTTGAGTCGCCAGCCACCGTAGCGGTTTTTTCAGAAACATTGACGGTGACCAGACCGTTTGTTAAAGCATTTTCTGTTGTTTGGTTTTTGCGTCTCAAAACAGCACGGATTCGGGCAAGAAGCTCACTCATATGGAAAGGCTTAACCAGATAGTCATCCGCTCCGGCATCCAGTCCCTCCAGTCGATCATCCAATCCGTCTCTGGCAGTGAGAATAATCACCGGGATATTTTTCTTCTGTCCTTCTGCATTAGCTCTCAGTGTGCGCAACACCGTCATACCGTCTACTCCGGGTAAGCCCAGATCCAATAGCAAAAAGCCGTACTCATTGACAGAGAGCATCATTAAGGCATCGCGACCATTGGCGACCTGTTCGACGGTATACATCTCGTCGCCTAATGCGCCTTTAATAGCCTGCGCGATCATCGGATCGTCTTCAACCAATAAAATTCTCATTTCAGAACCTCACACATAGTTTTTATTGTAGGTGAGTCAGGCCGAAGGTGTGAGTGATTTTGCATTTGGTTGCTCTGACTTAGGAACGGCTAAGTTTTCTCTATGTTTGCTCTAAGTTTAACCAGGTACACTTGCGGGCAAGATAAAAAAGTTTTCGGAGAAATTATGAAAAAAACAGTCGTTGCAGTTGCGCTTTGTGCTTTGGCGATGCCATTGGCTGTGTTGGCACAATCGCCTAGCGGTTTTAATGCAACGCCATCGGCTCAGCCCCAAGGCTTTGCGTTGACTACATTGAAATCTATTGAAGAGGTCAAGCAAAATAGTTACGACGAACAGTTGGTTGTTTTGCGCGGGCGATTTACCCGTCAGGTCAGCCATGATAAGTATGAGTTTACTGATGAAAAAGGTAACACGATTGTGACTGAGCTCGATGATGACAAGAATTGGTCACACGTGTCAAAAGATGCCCTTATGGATATTTTGGCTGAGGTTGACCGGGATCATTGGAAGGTAGAGTTGGAAGTGCTTGAGGCCAAACCGGCTCGTTAAGTCTAAGTTTTTGTGGAACAAAAAAATGCGTTTTGAAATTACCGGCAGTGTTGATCCGCTTTTAAGCGTTACCCTTGAGAAGGGCGAAAAAGTTTTGGCTGAATCCAATGCAATGGTGGCGATGGATGGCGATTTGAGTCTTAAAGGACGAAGCCGCGGCGGGATCATGAAGTCTTTGGCTCGAAAGCTTTTAAATGATGAAAGCTTTTTCCAACAATATGTGGAAGCCGAAAAAGGACCGGGGAGTGTGTTGTTAGCTCCGAATATTCCCGGTGACATTCGTATTTTGGATGTCGGAGAACGTCAATACATGGTTTCTGACGGTGCCTTTTTGGCAGCCACCGAAGAGGTGGAACTTGAGGTTAAATCCCAGGGTTTGGGACGCGCGTTTTTGGGTGACTCGGGGGGCTTTTTCGTGATGGCCACAGACGGTCGCGGTCAGATTGCGGTTTCAGGCTTCGGTTCCGTGCGCGAACTTGAAGTCAAGGAAGGACAATCCTTAATTGTGGATAATGGCCATCTGGTAGCTTGGGACGCTTCCCTTGACTATGAATTGAGTTTAAATACTTCACATTCCGGTCTTTTCGGCAAATTGGTCAATAGTCAAATAACCGGTGAGGGGATTGTGTTGAAATTCCGCGGTCAAGGAAAAGTGATAGTGTGCTCGAGAAATAAGGGCGGATTTATTGATTGGATTTTTGCCCAAGAAAAAACCGACAAAGCAGTAAAAAATGATTAACTCGCACAAATTCCGGCAGCGATGACTGCCGGAATTTGTTGCTGGTTCAATTTATTTCGTGGTGATTTCGGTTAGCGAATGACTACTTTTTCTATCGGCTCGCTTTTAACTTTATCAATCGGGAGATTTTGATAAGTTACCTGTCCGAAGTTAATCGTTTTTAAGTCGACGCTTCGGATGCGGGCGTTATTCATTGTTTTGTAATAAATCACCCCGTTGGTCATATCGGTTGCACTGCTCCACTGAGTGGCAGAAAGCAGTCCTATGGGGTTGGCTTTATTTTCCTCTTCCAAACCGATCGGAATTTCAAAGGCGTTTAAAATTTTGAAGCTGTACAAAACAGTTTCATCGGCGCTCTTCAGATTAGGAGCCGTGGATACCATGAAAGCAGCCCGGACGAAACGAGAGGGAGGGGTGATATCACCGGGCAGACCAAGTAAGCCGCTGCCGATGCCGGGTGAGCGAAGAGCGGTTCCGTTCCAATCAACCGGTGCCACCGTTCCGGCTTTAAGGTTGATGTAATTATTTAAGTTCGTCATTTGCCAATCAAATCCCGGTGAATTGGTCAGCACTCCCAGAGGGTTATCGAAAATCTTCATTTCCCCGTTGACAATTTCAACAACAATCTGAGCGCCGGATTTATCAGCAATGCGGTAGTGGACTGTACCGGCTCCCTTATAGCGTTCGGACAGACGTATATCTGAAATTCCTTTTCGGGCGTTTGCCACGCTGTCAAAATTACCTAAGACCCAAGCAACAAATTCCATATCGGAAATGGTTTTGTCCTGCTGTTTTTTGTCATAGTCAGGATAAAGTCCATAGCCGGGAAAGAAAAAGAGACCGGCAGAGAGTCCTTTTTCATTGAGTCCTTCAACAACGAAATTTTTATCTTCGATACTTAATCCGACATAACCCCAAGTATTTTTATAACTCAAAGACGGCCCTTGGGCAGTTTGTGTTTGAGTGGCATGGCCGCGGGGGACAACAACCAAGTTGGTCGATAAAACCGAGGAACCCCATTCAATGGAGCGGGCAGTGACGCGGTCACCGTTTTGTGATTGAAGGGTGATGCCGGTGCAAGCAAGCGCCTGTTGGGTAAAGGCGATTGCACAGGAGGCGATCACACCACAGAAGTATTTATTCATTAGAAGCTCCATAAAAAGGATAACAGTTGAATCATGTTAGTGCTTTTTGTCTGATTTGGACGGTGATAAAGGATGCTTTTTACAATTGCTTTCTATTAAAGTGAAAAGTCAATTTAGTTAAAATAATTAGTTGGTAGTTCGCATTTTTACGCGACCAAAGAGGAGCACAAATGAATCAAGATCTTAAGAAAAAAGTTGAAGAACTTATCCCCAATCTTGCTAAGGTTCGCCGTGACCTGCATAAGCATCCGGAATCCGGTTGGACGGAATTCCGCACGGCCTCTATGGCTATCAAGAAGATGCAGCAGTTGGGTTATACCATTACGATGGGTGAAAAGGCAGTCTGCCGTGAAGCCATGATGGGTGTGCCCTCTGCCGACGCCCTCAAGGCTCATATGGAACGTGCCATTGCTCAAGGCGCTGATCCTGAATTGGTGGCCAAGATGGAAGGCGGTATGACCGGTTTCTGGGCCGATATGGACTTTGGCGGTGAAGGTCCTTTCCTTGCTGTGCGTTTTGACATGGACTGCAACGATGTGACCGAATGCGCTGACGCCGACCATCGCCCCAATGTCGAAGGTTTTGCCTCTGTCAATAAGGGCGCTATGCATGCTTGCGGTCACGACGGTCACGTTGCTATCGGCTTGGCTTTGGCAGAAGTTGTTGCTTCCATGCGTGATCAATTCAAGGGCAAGATCCGCTTTATTTTCCAACCCGCTGAAGAAGGCGTTCGCGGTGCCATGCCGATGGAAAAGGCCGGTGCTGTGGTCGGTGTTGACGAAATCTTCGGTATGCATATTGGTTTCCAAGCCAATAACATCGGTAAGGTCATTTGCGGTACGAAGAACTTCTTGGCTACGACAAAAGCGGACATTACCTTTACCGGTGTGCCTGCTCACGCCGGTAACGCTCCGGAAGAAGGTAAGAACGCGTTGTTGTCGGCTGCCACGGCTTTGCTTAACATGCACGCCATTCCGCGCTCCGGCAAGGGTGATACCCGTATCACCGTCGGTAAGTTAAATGGCGGTGAAGGCCGCAACGTGATTCCGCCGAAGGCTGTGTTGGTTTTGGAAACCCGTGGCATCACCTCGGCTTTGGACGAATACATGTTCGGCGAAGTCCGCCGTATTGCCAAGGCCGCTGCCGAAATGTGGGGTTGCGGTTATTCCATCGATATCAAGGGTGGCACCAAGAGCGGTGAGTCCGACCTTGAAGTCGCCAAGGTTGTGGCCGAAGAAGCCCGTGACATGGGTTGCTTCAAGGAAGTCATCGAAGAACAAAACTTCGGCGCTTCCGAAGACTATTCTCACTTCATGAGCACTGTTCAAGCCGCCGGCGGCAAGGGCACCTATGTTCAAGTGGGTTCCACCCTTCGTGCCGGTCACCACAATAGCCACTTCGACTTCGACGAACAAACGCTTGCCAACGCGCTCGAACTGATGAGCCGTTGTGTCTATCGCACGCTCGCTAAGTAATATCAAAGAGCAATAAAAAAGCCGCGGCGATTTAAATGGCTCCGCGGCTTTTAGTTACCCGTAAGTTACCGCGAGTTCCGTAAAGCCCCGCCATTAATGGCGGGGATATAAGGAACGCCAATGTCAATTGGCTATGTTGGGGCCATTTTGGAGCAAAATTGCTTTCAATTCCCGTAAAATCATGTCTCATGTTGTTCCGCCAAGGTTTTCTCTTCAAACTCAAACCCAACGGTCGGCAAGCCCGTCTGATGTCGCGCTTTGCCGGTTGCTGCCGCTTCGTCTACAACAAAGGATTAAGTTGGGCTAAAGAGCAATATGAGAACAAAACCGGCAAACATCCCTCCTATAAGAATCTTTCTGCTTTATTGCCTGATTGGAAAAAAGATCCTGAGATGCTGTGGCTCTCAGAATGCTATTCCCAGTGCCTGCAGCAATCGATGAAGGATCTGTCTCGAGCATATCGCAATTTCTTTTCAGGAAGAACTGCTTTTCCCGTTTTCCATAGAAAGTACGGGGCAAATGACGCCTTTCGCTATCCGCAAGGATTCAAAATTGATGAAACCGGCAAGCAGATTTATTTGCCCGGGATCGGTTTTGTGAAGTACAGACGCAGCCGATACATTGAAGGCAAAGCGAAAAATATCACTGTTATTCGTAAGGCCGACGGCTGGTACGTCTCCATTCAAACGGAATACGAAAAAGAAGTTCCCGTACACCAAGGCGATGAAGTTGGGATTGATATGGGAGTGGCGTGGTTTTGCACGCTCTCGGACGGAATACAGATTGCGCCTTGCAACACGCTGAAAAAACATTTGAAGAAATTGGCGCAATTGCAAAGATCACTATCCCGAAAAGAGAAATTCAGCAGTAATTGGAGAAAGGCTCAAAGGGAAGTTGCGAAACTGCATCAACGGATCGGCAACAAACGTCAGGACTTTATTAATAAAGTCGCGTTGGATTTAAGCAAAAAACACGCGGTGATCTATCGTGAAGACTTGAGAATAAAGAACATGACAGCGAGTGCGGCCGGGACGGTGGAAGAGCCAGGTCATAATGTGGGTCAAAAATCGGGCTTAAACCGAGCGATATTGGATCAAGCGTGGGGGAAATTTTTCCAACGATTAGAGTGGAAGTGTGAACAAAGAGGCGGCCAAGTGATAAAAGTGGCACCTCAGTACACCTCGCGGATCTGTCCGATATGCGGTTATGAGTCAAAAGAGAACCGACGGAGCCAGGCGAGTTTCAAGTGTATGGCGTGTGGCTATCGGGAAAATGCCGACGTGGTCGGGGCAAGAAATATAAAGGTGCGCGGGCAGCGCATGTCAGCCTGTGGGGAGCTCGGCGAAGTAGGCCGAGCTCAAGTGAATCGGCGGATGGAGACAGTCCATGGCGCGGGTCAGCAGCAGGAACCCATCGAAGTGATCAGTGGCGTAAGCCACTGACACAGTAGGGAATCCTCGCCGTTCACGGCGAGGAGGATGTCAATTCGTTTCTACTTCCTGTAAAAAAGGTTCAAACTGACTGTCCAAGTCCGCCATGGATTGATCGATGGCCGCGGCGAGCATCGTTGTTTGTTCTTTCAAAATAGCCATCTCGGACGTTAATTCCGCAAGCATTCTGCTTACTTCTTCGGGATTGGCGCTGCCTTCTGTGCGGCGCCGCTTGAGGATTTCTCTCGGATCAAGGCTTGCTTTAAATTCTTCTTCACTCATCGGGCATTCGGTTGCAAATCCCGGCATTTCCTTTTGAACAGTTTCGGCATAAATGCGTTGCATTTCTTTATAGGGGAAGGTCAGAGGAAGAATGCCGTTGGCTCGGGCGAAACTGACCATGCCGCTGGCGACATGATGACCGACTCTAAAGGGTAGGCCGTATTCGCTCATCAGACGATCGGCAATTTCTTGGCTTGCTGTCCAATCTAGTGAAAGTTCTTCCAAGGCCCGTTCTTTATTGACAACAAGCGCTTTGAGAATTTTGACAAAACGTTCCATCGTTTTGACGCTTTCTTGAGCTAAAGCGGCGTGCACTTTGACGGATTTGCCGTCAATCATGCCTGAGGGAACGTTGTGAGCGCGAGTGATAACGAGATTAGCTTCACTGACAACGTCGCTTGCGTTGCCCCGGCAACTGATTAACAATCCGGGATTACGTTTTTGCGGCATGGCCGATGACACATATGTGTTGCCATTGCCTTCAGAGAGCAAAATCCAAGGACGGGGCTGGGCATATTGGACCATGATGTCGGCAATCATGGAACCGATGTGAAGCGCAATTGAGGCTTGGATCTGAGCAAATTCGACCGGTAAATCCACCATGGCAATCTGCGTGGCATCGAAAGCATTGCGAATCGGCGCATGAAAACCTAACAATTTAGCCATCAACTTGCGGTTAAGGGGCCAGCCGGTGCCATTGAGCACACAAGAACCCATCGGGCAGTAATTCAGTCGGCTGAAAAATTGCGTCAAACGGACACGATCGCGTTTAAAGCCTTCAATAAACCCTAATAAATAGTGGGCAAAACTGGTTGGTTGAGCGGCCACACCATTGGTGTATGAGGGCATGACGGTGTCCTGATGATTGCGTGCAAGCTCGAGCAGCGCGTCGATAACACTTTCCAGGCCTTTAGCCACACTGAGGACTTCGTCGCGCATAATCGCGACACGGAAAGTCGAGTGCATATCCTGGCTGGATCGGCCTACATGTATCTCTGTTACTTCGGAGGTACCCGCAGCGGCGATAAGTTTGGGCTCAAAATCAATGACGCGCTTAACACGGTTGGCGGGATCTTTGCCACTATCGATAACTTCTTTCAGAGCTTTGGCGGCAACATGCGCTAGTTGCGGCTTCAATAGACCGCCCGCACTATTGGCAATAATAGTGGCTTTATTCATTTGGCTTAACCAATAAAATTCGTCGCGAATCATAAGATTTCTCCGTTGAAGAAAGATTATGGAGTCTTAATTGATGTCATTTTTTCAATGATGGCATCAACCGTTTGCGTTTGTAGCTCAGCTTGCATTCGTTGGGTAACGGCACTCTTTATGCCGTTGCCGATGCCGTCCTTGCCTTCGTAAAGTGTTGCTTTAAGGGCTTCTTTCGCACAATCTTTGCCTAAGAGCCTCAATACAACCGTTTGCGCTTTTGAGGTTGTCCGACTGGTAACTTGCGGACTGATCGTAGCGATTTCCCGGGCTGCCTTTGTTTGTCCTAAAGTGACAAAAGCCCATTGAGTAAGAACTTTTGTGTCCGCCTCAGAGGCGTTTTTAACAAGGCATCGTCCCAGTTCGTCGCCATATTGTCCGGCGCAGCACACTGAGCTCAGACCGAGCGAAGTTAGCATCAGAATAATGATTTTTTTCATGGTGGTTCCTTTTGCATTGTATTGTAGTGGGCTTGAATAGGTATTGGGTCTGAAAATCGCTAAAATACACAAGTCAATATGGAGATCGGCTGTGAAGCGTTTTGTAGAACTCACCGTTAGAAAAGGAAGCACATTGGCTTCTCTGGAACGTCATAATCCGGAGGATCTGCACGTTGTGCTTGAGGCCTTTCTTACTTATTTACCGGATGATCTGATTTCAGCTTCAACCGCTCTTACCAAAGCTCAGGAATTCTTGGATGGGGCCGGTGATTGGTTGAGAGAGACGCCGGTATCCATTCTCTTGCAATCGCTAAAGAAGGGACTGATTTTTGAGGCGACGGTCGGTTACCGAAAAAATAGCCGTGACCGCTACACACGCGCCGAGCTTGAGGACGCCGTGCTTCTTGAAGAAGAGAGAAGGGAAACGTTGCGAAACGTGATGCAAAAAGCCCTTCAGCAAAGAAACCGCGAGATTAATTCTAGAAAGCGTCAGACAAGTCCCTACGATCAACAGTTCATGCGTGAGGCGCTTGAATTTGCCCGTGAGGCCGCCCGGGTCGGTGAAGTGCCGGTGGGTTGCGTCATCGTTAAAGACGGCGCCATTATCGGTGTGGGTCGAAATCGTTCTATTGAAGATAATGACCCGAGTGCGCATGCCGAAGTCATTGCGATTCGTCAGGCGTCTCAAGCTTTGGAAAACTACCGTTTGTCAGGCTGCACGCTTTATGTGACACTGGAGCCTTGCGCAATGTGCGCGGGGTTAATTGCCCACGCCAGAATTTCTCGAGTGGTTTTTGGGGCGCGCGATGAAAAGACGGGGGCTTACGGTGGCGTCTTTGATTTACAGACAACGGCAAAATTAAATCACCGTGTGCAAGTGGATTCCGGTGTTTGCGCCAAAGAGGCCGCGGCTCTATTAACAGAATTTTTCGGGGGTAAACGTCATGCCTAATTATCCGATCCGTGTGGGCTTTTGCGCGCCTTCGCGCGCCGTTATGGATATTTCTACACCGGCGCTTGCCAAGCTTTATTTCACGGATCGGGGGGCCGATGTCGTTTTGCACGACACGGTTTTTAAGAATGTGAAGCAATTTGCGGGAACGGACGCTGAACGTGTAGACGGGCTGATGAGTTTGGCGTGCAATAAAGACATTGACCTTATTTTGCCGATTCGCGGCGGCTATGGTCTGTCCCGCATACTCGATAAGATTGACTATGATGCTATTGCCAGGCATTCACCCGTTTTTTGCGGATATTCAGATTTTACGGCTTTTAATCTTGCCTACCTTACCAAAACAGGTCAGGTCAGTTATCAAGGTCCCAATGGTACGGATTTTGTCGACACGCCGGCATTTTTGACTGAAAAAAGTTTCCACTCCGCGCTCTTTAATGAAGAATGGGTCGCGTCTTTTCCGTGTAAAGAAGCCCCTGATTTGGATTTTGAAGGGACGCTTTGGGGTGGAAATCTCTCGATGGTTGTTGCCTTGCTGGGTACACCGTATTTTCCCGATATTGAAGGTGGAATTCTCTTTTTAGAAGACTGCAACGATCGCGCATACCGAATTGAGCGTCACATGGCTCAATTGGAAATGGCGGGTGTTTTAGCTAAACAAAAGGCGATTCTTTTTGGGGATTTCCGTGACGCTGATCCGGCGCATCCCAGGGAAAATGATTTCCTTTTCTCCGATGTGTTGGCCTATCTGCGTGAACGCTTGCCAGGCATGCCCATTTTGCACGGATTGCCTTTCGGCCATTCGCCCGTCAAGATCACGTTGCCGGTAGGGGCACGCGTGCGGATGCGAACCGAAAAGGGCTATGTGGTGTTGTCCAGCAAAGAGCATCCACGTGTTACGGCACGCTTTTAGTATCTAAAAGAAAATGTTGGGCTGGATTAAAGCGCAGTGGTTTCGCTTCGTCACCAATGGGGCTTTTTACAGTGAGAATATGTCCATTGCGCAGTGGCGTCGTCGTCACTCGCGTGTCCTTGTAAGGCAAATCTTAAGTTCTTTGAAGCTACAGCCAGTGTCGCTTGCCGTTGAAATAGCGGGAGCCTGTGTGACGGCTATGTTTTTGTGGCCGGTCGTTAACCCGATTTTATTGGTTTTTTGGCTACTGCTTGTTGGTGTCCATTTTTACGGAGCCATCGACTTTAATCGACGATTCTGGGCCGATCGATACCGTCACGCCCGTATCCACTTTTGGATGAAAGCCTGGATGGTTTTAGCTGTTGTAGGCGGTTTAATATGGGCGCTCGCCGGTATGACATTCGCTTATAACGTAGGCAATGACTCCGCTTCGCAGGTTATTCTTTTTTCTGTCATTTTGACGGTGACTTTTGCATCATGGCCGGTTTATGCCTGTTGGTTGCCAAGTCTTGTGGTCTTTACGCTTTGTTCAATCACCCCTTTGGTGCTACGGCTGGCACTCATCTTCGGCTGGTCCCGCCTGGTGATTGCCGCTCTTTTGATTACCGTTGTTGTGTTTATGTTTTATTCCGGCAGACGCTTTAACGAAATTGTGCAGATGTCGGTTCGCAACGACCAGGAAAATGAGATGCTCGTCAAGCGGCTGACGCTTGAAAAGAACTTGGCAGAAAAACTGCGCCGCGAAACGCAGGAACAAAGTCGTTTAAGAAGTAAATTTTTTACGGCAGCCAATCACGATATTCGACAACCTTTGCAGGCCATTGGGATCTATATTCAGCTGCTGAAAAAAAACGGCGATCCGAAAACGCAGGCCATTGTTGAGCAATTGTCAAAGACCACGCAGGGGCTGCAGACGCTCGTTGCGCAAATTTTGGAAGTTTCAAAGCTTGAAACAGGTCACACCACTTCCAACCTTGAACCGATAAAACTCTCAGCTTTATTGGATGAATTGGCTCTGGAATTTAAGCCGGTTGCTAACGAAAAGGGGTTGGACTTCCGATTAAAAAATCTGGATGTCAATGTCTATACCGATCCTCAACTGTTAACGCGCGCCATTCGTAATCTGATTACGAATGCTATTGCCTACACACAAAAAGGCGAAATTTTATTAGCTGCTCGCTTAATCGGCGGAAAGCGCGTGAGTATTTGTGTGGTCGACAGTGGCGCGGGGATTGAAGAGGCTGAGCAAAAACGCATCTTTGATTACTTTTACCGCAGTGAAAATACACGAACTCACGCGGAAGGCTATGGACTTGGGCTTTCGATTGTTAAGGCCATCTGTGAGCAGCTTCAAATCAAGTTGAGTTTGAGTTCCAGACCCGGACGAGGATCGATTTTCAGAATGCAGCTGCCGGTTCATGAGGCTGAACAGGCGAGAATATTTACCCAAACGCGTCGCAAGGAACAAAGTATCGAAAAGCTCGATGCCACCGTGGTTTTGATTGAAGACAACACGCCTGTTCGAGAAAGTCTTAAAGCCCTGCTTGAAAGTTGGGGAGCAACCGTCATTTCGGCTGAAAAGTGTACAGAGACATTGACACAAAAGATCCAGGATAGTCCCAGAATCGATGCAGTGATCTCGGACTTTAATTTAGGCGAGGCAGAGGCCAACGGGCTGGAGTGTATCCTAAGACTGTCTTTGGCGCGTGGAGTGAGGTTGCCCGCGATTTTGCTCACCGCTGTGCCCTCAGAGGTGATTGAAACGCACTACGTCAGAACTCTTCGTGTGTTGGGTGAGCGGGAAGCAGCGCTTTTTGCCATGCCCCGTATCATGCAAAAACCTGTGAGCGGCGAGGCGCTCAATGAAGCGCTGCGTGAATTAAGCGAAGAGAAAAATCGTTAGATACCCACATCAAAACCGTGTCGGCGGGCTTCAAGCAGTGCTTCTGTTCGATTGCTAGCTCCAAAAGCTCTGTAAATAGCCGTGACATGGGTTTTAACCGTGCCTTCCGAGAGATTAAGTTCCTTACAGATTCGTTTGATAGGCGCGCCTTTGGCAAGCAGCTCCAAAACATCCTTTTGACGTTCGGTCAGATGCACGCTGCCCACATCACCCAATGGTTCTCTTGAGGTCAAAAGCCCTGTTTTTTGGGCTTGGTTTAATAATTTGACCGGAATATAAACGCCACCTTTAAGAACAAAACCGATAGCAGAGGTGAGTAGTCCCGCTTCCAATGACTTGGGGATAAAGCCGGCAGCGCCCATCTGCAGCACCTTCACGATGCTGTGCTGATCCTGAAGACCGCTCATCACCAAAATTTTCAGAGTCGGATGCGCAGCGACAATTTCTTCCATCAGTGAGGTTCCTTGCACCCCCGGCATGGATAGATCCAAAATCATCAAATCGGCCGTCTCACCGTACTGATCGGCAAGCGCTATCGCCTCTTCTTTCGTATTGGCTGTGTAAACCGTATTGTCCTGGCCGTCATAATCTTTTAAAAGCATTTCCAAAGCCATTGTGACAATGGAGTGGTCATCAACAACTAAAAATTGCATCCTGTCTGTCCTAAAATTCAATCTTATTAATTTTAAGCGAAGAGCGAGTCAAAAAACGTCGTTCAAAATGACATTTTGCTTCTTTGCCTAAAAACAGAAAAAAGGCGCAATTTTTAGAAATTCCCGGGCCTTGCTACAATGGCCAACGATAATTTATTCACAATGAACATGGTCAATCCCAAGACTTATTACTTTTCCTTTGCCAAATTTATTCCGATTCTGCTGCTTATTTCAGTGGCAAGCATGGCGGCGGCCTTGCTTTGGATGTTAAGTTATTCCGATACGACAGCCATCGGCCAAGCCGACATTTATTGGGTGTTTTATTTGCACATTGCCGCGGCCGGCGTTGCTCTTTTGTGTTACGGAGTGGTTTGTTTGACCAGTCTGATGCAATTGGCTAACCCTCAGGCTCTCATGCCGATTGTTTTTGCTCATGGCTTTGCGCCCAGCGGTTTTGTCATGACGCTTTTTTCTTTGGGTTCCGGAGCTTTGTTTGGCCGTCCCATGTGGGGGGCGTATTGGATTTGGGACTCTCGATTGACGGCCCTTTTGATTTTGCTTGTGTTTTTTGCGGCCTTTATTTCTCTTTCGGCCTCCAAGGTTAATCACAAACGTGAAGTCAATGATAAAAGGGCCTCCATCTCGGCAATTCTGGGTGTCATCGTAGTGCCTGTCTTGTACGTCTTTTTTGATCTTTTTACGCCGATGGCGCATGACCTGGAAAACAGTCTTATTCGTTCCAATGGTCGCGACGCTTACGTGCTAATGTCGCTTTTTATGCTCAATCTTTTCACTTATTCCTTGGCAATGGCCCTTAGCCGTTGTCGGACAGTGATCTTGGAGCGTGAACGACGGGCCATTTGGGCGCAGGACGCCGCTTTAGAAGGGGAGCTGTGATGCAGGAAGTTTTTTTTCTTTTCAATTTAACCGAGCAAGGCCATAGCGTTGTATTGGTATTTGTATTGGCTGCCGTTTTAGCCGTGGCTGAAATTTGGAGCTTGAAGTCCCGTCGAGCCAAGGCGTATCACGCTTTGCTTCGGGAGGCGCGCGCACGTTTAAGCGAAATGCGTTTGCGTATCGATTAAGTCAATAAGCAAGAAAAAAGTCGTGGCAACGGACCGATCGTTGCCACGACTTTTGTGTCTGAAACAGAATCTGTTCATCCACGCCCTTAATTTAGCATAAGACACTAATGGTTTGTACCTATTTGAGCCAGAGAAAATCCAATGTTTGAGAAAAAACAAACATTCGCTCGATTCAAACAAAATTTCATCTTGCTATAAGATTTTCTTAAGGTTGATCTTGCCAAGGCTTACATCGCTCTTTACTTTACCGAGCAATGTCATCTCACACTTTTTACAGTCAAATGTCGCCCGATAAGTATTGGGTCCGGATTTTAAAATTAAAGGATCAGGCCGGAATTTTTCTTTTAAAGTGGGATCCGCTTTAATTTTTTCAATGTTATCTTTCAAACAAAGTCCCAACGCATAGCGCACACAATGTTTGGTCACCATGAGCGGCACTTCACGTCTGACAGAGCCCGTCTCCAGCGCAGCCTCTGTGATGTGCGCATGGTGGCGTTCATAAAAATGAATTGCTTTTTCATTGAGAACATTGGCTCGGAAGTCCACGGCATCAGGATAGGGGAGGCGTTCCGTTGATTGGGCGCGCTCAAGCCTCTTGAAGTGTTTCTGTCTTTCTTCGGCTAGCATCACGCAAGCTTCGCGTCTCATGTGATTGACAATACTGGCCGGTGCGAAAAAACCATCATCATCTATTTCAAGAGCCGTGATTTCAAAATCCGTATCCCCGGTCTTTCTTAAATTTTTTTCGATGTTCAGTTTGTTCTTTTCAATTTGAGAGGCTTTTTGAAGCGCCAGTTCTTCTGAATAAACCGTCGCACTGTTGCCGCGATGGTCACTGAGCGTCAACGAAAATCTTCTTTCATTGACAGACCATTTTGCTTGTACGCCGATTAAACGTTTAGCGGTTGGTTTCGATAGAGCTTCTTCCCAGGCCTGGTCTCGGTTTCGGTAAAGAATGGTGCCCGGGGCCAGTTGAGGATGTTTTTTCAATATGGGACGCTCGCGCAAAGTCAGACGCCAACGGCCGGGTTCTACTTCTTCTGCACGGTTAACAGCAAAACCCATGAGTGTTTTTTCTCGTGTGAGATAAGTTAGCCCATCGGCGTTGTGCAGCGCTTCAGAAGAACGAACTTCAATGGCTTCAGCTGTTACTTTGAGAATTTTCCCGATTCTTTCACCGGCGTTTTTCGGTGTTTCGAAAACGGCCATGTCATGATGGCGTCCGCGCGTGAAATAATCAGTAAATCCGCGGTTAAAGGATTTTTGAGGGGCGGGTGTGAAATCAATGAGACTTCTTCCGTCACTTGATCGGTGTAAATCGGCTCTTTTCTCAAGAATCTTATCGATCATTTGTCGATAATGAGCCGTGATATTTTTGACATAGACCGCATCTTTTAAACGGCCTTCAATCTTGAAGCTTCTGACACCGGCGTCAATTAAAGCTTCCAAGTTTTCGGTCTGATTATTGTCTTTTAAAGACAGCACATGGCGCTCGTGAATGAGCTCTTGCCCATCTTCGGTGTAAACACTGTAGGGAAGTCGGCACAGCTGTGCGCAGGCACCGCGGTTGGCGCTTCGGCCGGTCGCGGCAAAACTCGCATAGCATTGGCCGGAATAGCTGACGCAAAGCGCGCCGTGAATGAAAAATTCAATCCGAGCGGATTGAAGCGCTTCATAACTTTCGCGGATTTGCTCAAGACTCATTTCGCGGGCTAAGACCACTTGAGAAAATCCGACGCTTTCGAGAAATCGTGCTTTAGCGGCAGTGCGGACATCACATTGTGTGGAAGCATGCAATTGAATCGGGGGAAGGTCGCTATCCAAAATCCCCATATCTTGAACAATAAGGGCATCGACTCCGTTTTCGTATGCAAGCCACGCCAGGCGAACCGCGTCTTTGAGTTCCTCATCGTTAACGATGGTGTTAAGTGTCATGTAGACGCGGGCGTTAAAGCGATGGGCGAAGTCAGTGAGTCTTTTAATATCGGCAAACGCATTGGCCGCTTCGACTCGGGCACCAAAACCGGGACCGCCGATATAGACGGCATCGGCTCCGTGCAAAATGGCTTCAATACCGACATCAGCATTTTTTGCCGGCGCTAAGAGTTCGAGAGCTTGTGATTCTTTCACTGCTTTTGATCCTGTGCAGTCACATCAATTGTGTCGGAAGGCTCTGAGGTGCCTTCAGTCGTGTCAGTCATTTTGCCCGGTTCTTGGACAGGCCATGGGGCGCAGGCTTTGATGGCTAATTTTTTTGCCAAAGTGCTGTCGCCGCGTTTTTTCGCAATATCAGCCGGACTGATCCCTTGGTCATTGCATAGCGTTTTATCAGCGCCGGCTTTAAGCAATACATCAACGGTCGGTGTGGCAATCACGCGGGCAGCCATATATAAGGGCGTGACACCGAGCTCGGTGCGGGCATTAACCTCGGCTCCCTTGTCAATAAGAAAGCGAGTCATTTGAGTTTGTCCGGTGCTTGCCGCGTAATGAAGCGCCGTCCATCCGTAGTTGGCATTAACAGGGGCCCCCATGTCAATGAGTTTTTGGGCTAAAGCCTCATCGCCTTTAATTGAAGCAAGCATCAAAGGGGTTTCGCCTCGCAGAGTCGGCACTTTGACATTAATTTTGAAGCTTCTTAAAAGCACCTGGTTGACACTGACTTTGGCGTCCATGCGAATGGCAAAAACTAAAGGAGTGTCGCCATTGGGAAGATAAAAATTCGGGTCGTAAGCCAATTCCCTGAGCATGTAGGCTACTTTCGGAGCATCGTCTTTGGCGATAGCTTCTTGAAGTTGTTGCGCAAGGGGAACGCCCGGCGTGACCGATTGGGCTAGACAAACTAGGCTTTGAGCACAAAGGGCAAGGGTAAGGCTGAGTTTAAGCATGTTTAAATACGGAAAAAACGATTGGCATTTTGCATCGTAAGAGCCGCAATATCCTCGATGTTCTTTCCTCTCAGTTGGGCGAGAAATTGAGCGACATGAGGGACAAATGACGGTTCATTGCGCTTGCCTCGAAGGGGAACAGGTGCCAAATAGGGACTGTCGGTTTCGATGAAAATCCGGTCATCTGGCGCTTTGCGGGCTACTTCCTGAATATCTTGAGCGGAACGGAAAGTCACGATGCCGGAAAACGAAAGGTAGCCGCCTAAATCCAAAGCCTTTTTAGCAAAGTCCCAATCACCGCAGAAGCAATGCAGGACAAAACCACAGTTTTGAGCCCCATTGGCTTTAAGAATATCAAGCGTGTCGCAAGCGGCTTCACGTGAGTGGATGATAAGCGGTTTATTGGCCAGATTAGCCGCACGAATGTGCGTGGCGAAACGGTTGCGTTGCCAATCAAGCGGTTCCTGGCAGTAGTGATAGTCTAGTCCCGTTTCTCCGACGGCAACCATTTTCGGATCTTGCACTCGCAGGACAATCTCCTCTTCGGTGAGATCGGGCAATGCTTCGTCTTGCGGACTGACGGCAAAGGCGGCATAGAGACCATCGTTTTCTCGAGCCAGTGTGAGTACCGGGGCGATTTCGGCCTCTTCCGTGGCAACGACCACGGCTTTTGTTACTTGGGCTGATTTCATTCGTTCGAGCACCTCAGCTTGGTCATTAGCAAACTGAGGCATGTGAATGTGGCAATGAGTATCGAAAAACATGGACTAATAAATATTTCAAGGGGCCGGCGTGGCCCCTTTAGATGTTAATGAAAGCCCTTAGCGCTTGCGCGGGGAGTCGTACAACTCCTCGATTTCTTTAGCGAAGCGCTCAGCGATTTGCCGACGGCGAAGCTTCATGGTCGGCGTCAGCAGTCCGTCCTCAGCCGTCCAGTGCTCACGCATAATGTAGACATTTCTGGGGACGCAGTACTGCGGGAAATGTCTGGCCGCCATGCGCACGCGTTTGACGACTTTGGCTCGTAAATCGCGGCAAAGGTTAAGCGCGGGGCTATCCGGCGTGATGCCCACTTCTTCGCACAAAAGCTTAAAGAGCATGTCGTTGACAACCACCAGAGCCGTAATGTAGGGACGACCTTCTCCGACCACCATCACTTGTTCGAAGAGGTGATCTTCCTGAATGGCAAATTCCACATCAACGGGACTGATTTTTTCACCGGTACTGGTGACGATAATTTCTTTGATACGGCCCTTAATTCGTACTCGGCCGCCATCGCTTAAATCCACTTGGTCACCGGTTCTCAGCCATCCGTCCTCGGTGAAAGAGGCAGCGGTTTCCTTAGGCAGATTCCAGTAGCCCTTCATCATGCTGGGGCCATAGACCTGAAGTTCCTCATTGTCTCCGGCTCTGACTTGACAACGGGCAAGCGGCAGACCGACTGTGGCCGGGTGGTTGCCCGTGATGCCGTTCATGGAGATGATGGGGCTGTATTCGGTTAAACCGTAAGCCTGGCGGATGTTAAGACCGAGAGCGCAGAAGAATTTGGCAACCATCCCGTTTAAGGCAGCGCCACCACTGATGATGTATTTAAAGCGCGGACCGAAAAGTGCACGCATGGGAGCAGCCACGCGATCAAAATAAAGGGCTTTGATGATGGAGTCCATGGCGGGCAAACCGTCATCTTCAAGCGGTAAATCGTTTGCCCGGCAGAAATCACGCCAGCCAGCCGCAACCACACGGTCAGCCATCAATTGAGCCGAAGCGCCTTGTCTGGCGTACTGAGCTTGAATTTTGGCGTAGAACTGTTCAAGAATTCTCGGCACCGAACACATGATGGTCGGGTGAATATCTTTGAAGTCTTCGGCAAGCTGCATCGGACCGCGGCTAAAGACCAGTGTGGCGCCGTGGGCGACACAGTTGTAATAGGTGGCTGTACGTTCAAACGTATGAGAAAGCGGCAAATAGGATAAGAAGAGATCCTCATCGCTTAAAGGCATCTGTTTGGCCGTATCCTGAACGTTGGAAACGACGGCGCGATGCGTGAGCATAACGCCTTTGGGACGGCCGGTTGTGCCGGACGTGTAGACAATAGCGGCCAAATCCTCTTCGGTCGGGCCGGCGGGCAATTGGCTTACATCGAAAGTCTCTCCCGCTTTGAGCCACTTGTTGACACCGCAGTAATGAACGGTCTTACTTTCGCCTTCTTCCTCTTCGGTTGTAAAAACAACTTGCTCGAGCGTCGGCACCGGTGTGTCGGAATTGAAAATGGCGTTCCAACGGGCTTTTGTGGTGGTCACTAAGAAGCGGCAGCCGCTGTCACTCATAATGTAGGCGGCCGATTCCGGCGTATCAATAGCGTGAAGGGGAACGGGAACCAGGGCATTAGCGAGAGCGGCTTGGTCAAAAGTGAGTGCGTCCAGTGAATTGATTAAAAGCATGGCGACGCGATCGCCGCGCTTTAACCCCATGGTGGCAAAGGCTTTGCGCCAACGCATGACACGTTCGCCGAATTCTTTCCACGTCACACTTGTCCACTTTTCGTGCTCGTAGTCGTAATAACGGTACCCTTCTTTTTCTGGTTTAGTCGCGAGGGTGTGCGCGAGCATTTCGGGCAAGGTTTTGAAATCATCAATATATGTATGACCGACCATTTTGACGCTTCTTCGGAAAGTTTTACTAAACAGATTATTGTACATAAAGATTTTGCGAAAAATACTTCGTTTTTTATGTGATTTTTTCGATGAAATAGGGCAAAAGAAAAGGCAGGTGGTGCCTGCCTTTTCTGGATGCGTCGATTGCTGATTAGCCGGCGTGAGTTTCGTAGAGCTTATTGATATCGTCTTGGAAACGCGCTTTGATAATTCGACGTTTTAATTTGAGTGTCGGCGTCAGCATGCCGTTTTCAATGCTCCAAGGCGTAAGCGTCAAGATCAAAGCGCGGGGAACACCGTATTGCGGGAAGCCCCGGGTGAGTTTTTTCACCTTGCGCAAAAGCGTTTGGTGAACAAGCTTTGCGTTCAGTGACTTCGGATCATTGGGGTCTAAATTGAGCTCTTTAGCTAATTCTTTCCAGCGCTCCAATTCAAGCACTGCCACAAGACTGATATACGGTAGGCCTTCACCAACGGCCATGACTTGAGCAAACATCGGATCACTTTCAATCGCCATTTCCAGATCGGCCGGCGGAATCTTTTCACCGGTACTCGTCACGATGATTTCTTTAATACGGCCTTTGATGCGGACATGACCTGAAGGAAGAATGTCAGCTTGGTCTCCGGTTTTAAGCCAACCGTCTTCCGTGAAAATGTCTGCCGTAGCATCGGGTCGATTCCAATAGCCCTTCATCACGCAAGGGCCTTTCACTTGCAGCTCATCATTGTCACCGAGTCTGAGCTGCATATTCGGCAACAGCATACCGACCGTGGAGGGGTCGTTTTGGTGTTCTTTATTGACAGTTAGAATCGGACTGGTTTCTGTCATCCCGTAACCTTGGAAGATCTGGATGCCCAAACCGATAAAGGTACGAGCCACGGTTTGATTTAAGGCGGCGCCACCCGAAATAAACGCGTGAGGCTTGATCCCGCCAAAGACTTCACGAAGCGAGGTGCCGACCTTTTCATCCAACCAGTCTGCCATTATGCCGTCAAGACATTCGCGCCAGGTATGTTCAACAGGCAAACCGTTTTCCTTACAAAAACGACGCCAGCCGACTTCAACCGCCCAATTAAAAACGTATCGCGTCAGTGCGCCTTTTTTTGCGAGTTTGTCATTTAATTTAGCGTACACGCGTTCATAGATACGCGGAACAGACATGAGGATCGTCGGCCGAACATAGTGCAAATCGTCAATGATCTGAAGAATGTTGCGGTTAAAGTAGATCTGATTGCCCATTCCCATGGCTAGGTAATAGGTGGTCGTACGTTCAAAAGTGTGTGACAGAGGCAGGAACGAAAACCACTTATCGTCCGGATTCGGTCGGATATTGCCCATTACGCCTTTGGCGTTTTCCAGGATATTTTCATGAGTGAGCATGACGCCCTTGGGACGGCCGGTCGTGCCTGAGGTGTAAACAAGGGCGGCCAAGTCCTGAGGATCAATGTCAATATCGGTGATCGTGACATTTTCACTGGCTTCTAACCACTCGGCCAGTGTGCAGACATTAATGTCGGCGTTATTGACACGGTCGTCTTCGGGAATTGAGTCATCCGTGATGATGACGGCTTTCAAGTTCGCCAGGGTATCGGCTTGGCGGATGCCCTTCCACTTGAGGTACTTGGCTGTAACCAACACTCTGGCTTCACTGTCATTGAGAATGAAGGCGCTTGACCCCGGGGTGTCAACAGCGTGAAGGGGAACGGGGACTAAACCGCAGGCAAGTGCCGCCTGGTCAAAGCAAATGGCATCGATGCAATTGGGTAAAAGCATGGCCACCCGTGACCCTTTTTCCAAATTGAATTTGCAAAAAGCTTTTCGCCAGCGTTGGACTCTTTCATAAAGCTCCCGGTATGTCAGCGTTTTCCAAGACTTTTCGGAGGCAACATACTGGGTGAGAGCCGGCAGATCATCGTGACGGCCCAAATGATGAGTGAGCACTTCGGGTAAAACACGGATCTTCAGAAAATCTTCATAGCGGGATTGTGTGGTTTCCATGGCGCTTGCTATAGCAGATATCGATGACAATGACTCGCTAAGAATACTGGTATTTGCCCTTAATGTTAAGAGAATCATCCGAACGGATTACTCTCAAGGAATGGTTAGTGATTCCTGTAAAAGCGGAAAAAACGATTAAATCAGTATTGAAAATTAGGTGAAAAACCCTAAAAAAGCCGAAAATTTTATAAGAAAAACAATAAGATGTTATTGCAATAGCGCCTTTTTAAGATAGAATTAAGAACAGATTTTCCAAGCATGTAAGCTCCTCAATTGTAAGAGCGAATTCAAGGCCTGGTCAGCAATGAATCACTCTCTTACCATGCTTAGCAATGGATGGGTTATCGAAGTCGGGCAACGAATTTCGGTAACCCATTTCATTTTTGAGAATCGTGAACTACTTTGCGATATCGCTCAATTTCTTAGCAGCCATTCCGTCTTGATAGTTTCCGGAAAATTGCACCTCGATTTTCTTATCCAAGAGTAAGCCATTAAGTTCGGTCTTGTCTGAGTCCATCGTGCTGAATGAATAAATCTTAGAATCCGCTGTTTCGATCGTAACGGTGTTCATGGAGGCATCGACAACTTCTCCCTTAACAGAATGTGACGGCCCCATCAAAGAACAAGCGGATAGCAAACCGGCGGCAGCGACAGTCAAAATTATTTTTTTCATTTTCAAAATCCCCTTTTGGTTATTTAAAGCGCAACTCAACAGGTCCGAAGAGTGCAGGCAAACCTTTTTGCCTAATTTTCCTTGCTAAAACAATAAGTTTGTTCATTTTTAAACAATTCATTGTTTGTTTTTATTGTGCGAACACAACATGTTGTATTCAAGGGAAAACCCTATATTTTTAAAATTTATCCCATTGTTCTGTAAATCAAGCGTTTTTCAAAACTGTGGATAAGTCACTAATCTAAATGTAGTGCGTTCCCCAAAAGTGCTTAATAAATAGGCAGAAAAATCACAGTACTTCTTTAAAGTTAATCGTGCAATCGCTCAGTTGTTGGGAGCGATATTCGTTTTTTGGAGTACCTCTGATGTTTGAGAAGAAGTTATCGCACTTGATCAAGCGCGATGGCAGTGTCAAAGATTTTGACGCAAGCAAGATTGTTGCCGCCATCGCCAAAGCAGGAAAAGCGACCGGAGAATTTGACGAGTCACGTGCAGGCCGAATCACCGAAGAGCGCGTGTTGCCGAGCCTGGTTGCTCTCAATTTAGTCACGCCTCATATTGAGCAAGTGCAGGACGCTGTGGAACGCGCCCTCTTTGAGGAAGGTTTTTTCAAAACGCTTCGCGCCTATATTGTCTATCGTGAACAACGTCAGAAGGCCCGTGATGCCAGACAGAGTTGGGTGAATGTTGAATCTTCCATCAATGAGTATCTTCAGCAGCTTGACTGGCGCGTGAACGCCAACGCCAATCAGGGTTACTCCTTGGGCGGTTTGATTTTGAATGTTTCCGGTAAAGTGGTGGCCAACTATTGGCTCAACTACATCTATCCGGCTGAAATCGGTCGTGCTCACCGCGAAGCCGATTTCCACATTCATGACTTGGATATGCTCTCGGGCTACTGCGCTGGTTGGTCATTGCGTACTCTTTTAACGGAAGGGCTCAATGGGGTACCGGGTAAAGTTGAAGCGGGCGCCCCGAAACATCTTTCATCGGCTACGGGTCAGATTGTCAATTTCTTAGGCACGATGCAAAACGAATGGGCCGGTGCTCAAGCGTTCTCCTCATTTGATACGTATTTGGCACCTTTTATCAAGAAAGACAACGTGCCCTATGAGGAAGTCCTTCAAAGCATCCAGGAGCTTATCTATAACCTCAATGTTCCTTCCCGTTGGGGTACGCAGACCCCCTTTACCAATCTCACTTTCGACTGGACGTGCCCCGAAGATCTAAAGGACCAGCACCCGATTATCGGCGGTGAAGAAATGCCCTTTACCTATGGCGACTGCAAGCGCGAAATGGACATGATTAATCGCGCCTACATTGAAGTGATGACCAAGGGTGATGCCAAGGGTCGTGTTTTCACGTTCCCAATTCCGACCTATAACATCACGCCTGACTTTGATTGGGACAGCGAAAACGCAGACAGATTGTTTGCAATGACCGCCAAATACGGTTTGCCTTATTTCCAGAATTTCATTAATTCGGAATTAAAGCCCAATATGATCCGTTCGATGTGCTGCCGTCTGCAGTTGGACCTGCGTGAACTTCTCAAGCGCGGCAACGGTCTTTTCGGTTCCGCAGAACAGACGGGCTCGCTCGGTGTCGTCACCATCAACTGCGCTCGTTTAGGCTATCTCTTTAAGGGCAATGAACAGGGTCTTTTTGATCGCTTAGATCACCTCTTGGATTTGGCCAAGACGAGTCTTGAGATCAAGCGCAAGGTTATTCAACGCCATATTGATCAGGGACTTTTCCCGTACACGAAACGCTACCTCGGTACGCTTCGTAACCACTTCTCCACGATCGGTGTCAATGGTATTAACGAATGCATCCGCAATTTCACAAATGATGCCAATGACATCACCGATGATTGGGGTCATGCTTTTGCCTTAAAGCTTTTGGATCATGTTCGTGCCCGTATGGTTGAATTCCAGGAAGAAACCGGTCACATGTATAACCTTGAAGCTACTCCGGCCGAAGGCACGACATACCGCTTTGCCAAAGAAGATAGAAAGCGCTTCCCGGATATTATTCAAGCCGGTACCGAATCCAATCCCTACTACACCAATAGCTCTCAGCTGCCGGTGGGTTTTACTGATGATCCGTTCTTGGCGCTTGAAATGCAAGACGACTTGCAGCGCAAGTACACGGGCGGTACGGTGCTTCACCTTTACATGGCCGATGCCATCAGCTCATCAAAGGCTTGTAAGGAATTGGTGCGCAGAGCCCTTTCAAGATTCCGTCTGCCGTATCTGACGGTGACGCCGACCTTCTCGATTTGCCCCAAACACGGCTATATCTCCGGTCGTCATGATTTCTGTCCGATCTGCGACGCTGAATTAATTCGTGCCAAAAAGGCACAGGCGGCTTGCCAAAAGGCTGATTGCTAATTATTGAGAGAAAGAAAATGGATAAAAAAGACGAAAAAATCGAATTAAAAGACAGTGAACGCCAACCCTGTGAAGTTTGGACCCGTGTGATGGGCTACCATCGACCGGTCTCATCTTTTAACACCGGTAAGAAAGGTGAATTCTACGAACGCAAGTGTTTTGTAGAAAGTAAGTGTGGTTTGTCTAAATAACCTCTAAATCTGAAAGGCGCCGTGAAGACTTTCTTTTCGGCGCCGTTTTGTCTTCGTGTTGCTGTAAGGATTGCCGTTTATGCCTGAGGAAACTTCACGCTTGAGTGCTGAACACTTAAAGATCGCAGCCATTACCCCTTACACAAGTATCGACTACCCGGGGTATTTTTCAGCCGTGGCCTTCATTCAAGGCTGCCCTTGGCGCTGCCGCTATTGTCACAATCCGCACATGCAACCGAGGGAATTTCCTCCTCAATACCTGCATAGCAGTTGGGAAGAATTGGTCGCTTTACTAAAGCGACGTCAAGGGCTTTTAGACGCGGTGGTTTTTTCGGGCGGTGAGCCGACGCTTGATCCCGCCTTGGCCGATGCCATGTCCAGAGTTAAAGAAATGGGTTTTAAGATCGGACTGCATACCTCGGGCTGCTATCCGGAACACGTCAAAAAGGTGATCGGCTTAGTGGATTGGGTGGGGCTTGATGTAAAGGCGGCGCTCTCAGAAGAAGTTGCATACCGTTGGATCACGGGACTGGAAAAGTCCAATCCCGCTCAAAATGTTTCGGAGTCCTTGGCTATTATCCAGGCGGCTCAAGTGGATTATGAGTGTCGAACAACCGCCCATCCGGTCTATTTACCCGATGAGAAGATTTTAAGTCTTGCCCGTGAACTTAAGGAGCGAGGAGTGGAGACATTCGCACTGCAGGTTTACCGCAAGCCAAAGGAATTGGATCTTCCTTTTGCCAACGTTGGGCACGAGTACCCGGAACCTGAAACACTGGACGCGTTAAAGGTGATGTTCACTCATTTTGAGCTGCGTCGGGAATAACTCACAACGTCAAACGCTGTCCGCAGCCGGCCCAATCCACATCATCAAAAGCTCGGGCCATGGCTGCGGCCGCTTTAAAACCCGTGCAGTGGTTGGGACGCCAATGTTTCACCGGGAATGCCTTTAACGCTTCAATCCATATGGGAAGTTCTTCATCTTTGGCGGCGCTCAGGTGCGTTCCGCCTAAAACGGTGTCAAATTTCTTAACCCCAAATGTTTTCTGTGCATACCGCAAAATGTTAGGTAATCCCGCATGAGCGCAGCCTAAGACAACGCTTATTCCGTTTTTCCCTTTGACTAGAAGCGAGAGGTCATCGGCGAAAGTGTCCGGGATGATTTGCCCGTCCTGCGTTTCTTCCCACATATTTTTCGAATTGACAAAACGACGGTCGCGGTCGTTTTGAGGAACTGTGAAAGCAATAATCTCATCGGTTATTTGAGCCCAACTGTCAATGGGATTGGTCAAAATTGAACTAAAAAGCGGCCCGCCACCGCCGTTTCGTTTCTGGTCGGCATCGGCCCAGCGTTGAACGGACATAGAACGCGCTCCCCAGCGTTTGGCGGTGGGTGCGAGCAGTACAGCATCCACTAAGCCTCCCGTGTGATCAAAATGCGCATGAGAAAAAACAATATGCTCGATGGTTTTGGGGTTTATTTGAAGCGCTTTGAGGTTGTGCGTAAAAGCGTGACCTTCGGAGCCAGTGTCCAGAAGAAGATGAGTTTTGTCGCTTTCCAGATAAAGCGAGTACCCCCATTCAGCTCTTAAAAGGCGGTTTGTACAAAAATTTTCAACGACAACAGTCACTTGCATGGCTAAAAATCCCAAAAACAGTGTTATTGGTGCTAATATAGCGCCGCTTTGGCAATCTATGAAGAAAAATTCCGCTAACTCTTTAAAAAGTCAGCGAAAAAGGTGTTCTTTTGGCTTGCAAAAGCCATGATTGTTGATTACAATCACACTTTTTCTGTCCTTGCCACACCGGAAATAGACGCTCCGGGTGGCTTTTCCCGTAAGGAGACAATTCCAATGCGTCATTATGAAATTTGCTTTATTGTGCACCCGGATCAAAGCGAGCAAGTTCCCGCTATGATCGAACGCTACAAAGCTCTCGTCGCTGAACAAGGCGGCAAGATGCATCGTGTGGAAGACTGGGGTCGTCGTCCCTTGGCCTATCCGATTCAAAAGTTGGTCAAGGCTCACTATGTTCTCATGAACGTTGAATGCACGCATGAAACGCTCGCTGAGATCGAAAACGGCTTCCGCTTCAACGACGCCGTGTTGCGTCACTTAACGATCAAGATGAAGAAGGCTGAAACGGCTCCTTCTCCGATGATGAAGATCGTCGAACGAGAAGAACAAAAGAAGGCCGCTAGCGAAGCTGCTCAGGCTCAAGCCCAAGCTGCTCAAGCTCAAGAAGCTGCCGCCGCTTAATTAATTTTTTATCCCTGTCGGAAACAATAAAGAGATACGCCGGTGAACACGATCAGATTAACGGGCGAGTTCACACAAAAAGCCCAGATGCGGTACACACCCGCGGGGCTGGCGGTTTTAGAAGTGGTGTTTCACCACATGAGTGTGGTTAAAGAGGCTGGAAGTGATCGAAAATTGGTTTTCGATTTTGCCGGCAAAGCCTGCGGCGATATCGCCTTGGCGCTCGATAAAGAACCGTTGGGATCGGTTTTTGAGATCTCTGGTTTTTTAGCTCCCCGCTCACAGCGTTCCCGACAAATGATCGTACATATTACGCAATACTCACAAGGAGTTTAAAAATGGCTTTTGGTGCAAAGGGCAAGGGTAAGCCGCGCCGTGGCAACCAACAAAACGCGCTCTTTAAGCGCAAGAAGTTCTGCCGCTTCACGGCCGAACACGTCGAAATGATCGACTACAAGGATGTGGAAACGCTCCGTGACTTCATCCAAGAAAACGGCAAGATCATGCCGGCTCGTTTGACGGGCACGAAGGCTCACTATCAACGTCAACTCGACACGGCCATCAAGCGCGCTCGTTTCTTGGCTTTGTTGCCGTACACGGACAATCAATAATCGAGTGAGGAGTTAATCAAATGCAAGTTATTCTTCTTGAAAAGATTACCCACCTCGGTGAATTGGGTGACATCGTTAAGGTTAAGGATGGTTACGCTCGTAACTACTTGATCCCCACCAAGCGTGCTAAGCGTGCTACGCAAGCCGCTATTGCCGAATTCGAACAACGTCGCGCTGAACTTGAAAAGGCTCAGGCCGAACGCATCGCCGCTGCTGAAGCGATCGCTGCCAAGTTGAACGGTGACGTGGTTGAAGTGGCCAGCAAGGCCGGTGTTGACGGACGCCTCTTCGGCTCTGTCACGAACTCTAACATCGCTGACGCTCTTCAAGCTCAAGGTTTCGATATTAAGAAGGCCCAAATTCGTTTGCCCAACGGCCCGATCAAGGCTTTGGGTGAAACCCCGATCGTGATCGGTTTGATGACGGACATCACCGCCGAAATCACCGTCCGCGTCGTTGCTGAAGCTTAAGTTTTAGTATCGTAATCGACACAGAAGGCTCGGTTCCTTTTTGGGAATCGGGCCTTTTTTGTAATCTTTTTGCAAAAAAAATGTGAATTTTTATGTCTGATTGACATTAGTCAAGACGAAAGTTTGGGGGGGGGTAGGCTCCTGGTATCGCGCTACATGGCGCAGATTTCTGGAGATTCAAATGCATTTAGTTAAATCTGCTTTAACTCTTTCTTTAGCCGCAGTATTTTGTTCAACGGCTTACGCTGAAAACTACGAGTTTATTTATAACGGAACAGGATCTGTTGGGTATTTTACTAACGGGGAAAATCTCGGAGAAAACGATACAGCCTTTGTTGCGGCAACAAAAGAAAATGGTGCGTAGGTTTTATCAAAGTCGGAGACGCAACTACGACGGCAACCAACTATGGTTCAATCACTGTTCAGGGGCTTTCTAAAGAAGAAGGTTATACCAAATATGCAACAGGTATGATTGTACAAAATGGTACTGTTATCAATGAAGGTAAGATAACAGTTACAGCTGATAGTTCTTGGAATGGCGAAGCTGCAAAAGCAATTGGTGTTGATCAGCAGGGAACCGCCATTAATAATGGAACCATTATTGCAACAAACGCTTCTGGTATGGTTTTAAGTACGGCTGCAGATGGTCAAAAAATTACGAATGGAAAAACGGGCGTAATTAATGTTAGTGGTTCCGGGGCCTATGGCATCAGTATTCATAGGGAAAAAGGGAGCGATAACGGTGCATCGTTAACAGTTAACAACGAGGGAACCATTATTGCTACTGATGGTGCAATAGGGGTAATTGTCGATTCAACTGGTGATAACGGTACTTTCTCAAATTCAGGATTAATTCAAAGTGAAAGTACTGCAATCTCAATTTCTGCATCAAACTTTATGTTGGAACTGTCTGGAGATTCACATATTGAAGGGAATATTTTATTAGCAACAGATAGTACCATTCATGCCGATAAACTGAATAAGCAGGAAACAATAAGAATCAATAAAGCGGGCACTATTGATGCAGATGGAAGTGACTTAATTGTTAAAAGTTCATATCCTTCCAACACCTTAAAAGTTGGAACTGTTGATGCAGATGCTTCTTCAAGTGTTAATTTCAGTTTCGACAAATTAGGTTCTGAGAGCAAGAAATTATTAGAAGTTGAAAATGTAACGGGTGACGGTAGCGTTGGTGTTGAATACACTGCTTCTGTAAGTGACGCTTTGGCTGCAGGTGCAGATAAAAATGATCTCTTTGCTGGTATTAAGTTAGGCGCAGAAGGTGAACCCGACACAGTTTACGTTTCTAATGATGGTTCGGCCTGGGGCAATTCTGGTTACTACACCAAGGATAAGGAAACCGGAGCGATTTCTGAACAACTGACTGGTACAAACACTTTGTTGAGTTCAGCAACGGACTTGGCTATCACCAATGCCTTAATGTGGCGTTCTCAATTGTCTAATTTGACGGACCGTATGGGTACGCTTCGTACAATGCCTGAAACAGCTGGAGCTTGGGCTCGCTACAACGGTGGTCGTTTGGATGGTCGTGGTATTCAACACGATTACAACACGGTTGAAGTGGGTTTTGATAAGGCTATTTCCAACAACGTCATGTTGGGTATTAGCTTCGATTACACAAAGGGTGATACAGACTTGGATGCCGGTACTTCTGATAACAACACCTATACGTTAGGTCTTTATGGAAGTTATTTCAATGAGTCTGGTTGCTTCTTGGATGCCATGTTGAAGGTCGGTCGTATTGATACGGATTACGATCTTAATAACGGCATCTCTGAAAAGGGTGACTATATGTTGACCGGTACCATTGTCGGTATCGAAACAGGTCATCGTTGGAATATCCAAAACTACTTCATCGAACCGCAAGTTCAATTGACCTACAGCTACTTGCGTCCTGAAAACTACAACACGAACCTTCGTGAAGTGAAATTTGATGACATGAAGAGCTTAATTGCTCGCGTGGGCATCATGGGCGGCATGAAGTTTGCTGAAGATCGCGGTTCCGCCTACGTGAAGGCTTCTTATAACCATGACTTCTTGGGTGACATCGAAGGCAATTACAGTGGTGTTACTGCTGCTGGTAATGCGGTTCGTGTCAATGTTGATGATGAATTGGATGACAACTGGGGTGAAGTGTCTCTCGGTGCTTCCTACCAAGTCACGGATTCTGTTAACACATTTGTTGATGTTGGTACCGGCTTCGGTGGCGATATTGATCAAAAGTGGCGTGTGAACTTGGGTGCCCGCTACGTCTTCTAATTGACTTAACTGCCTAACTTTCAAGGCTCGGTTTCTTTTGGGAAATCGGGCCTTTTTTGTAATCTTTATGCAACAAATCTGTGAATTTTTATGTCTGATTGATATTAGTCAAGACGAAAGTTTGGGGGGGGGTAGCATCGGGGCAAGTGAAAACCACGTTTATGGAGATATAAATGCATTTAACAAAAACTATTTTAGCTAGCTCGATTTTGATGGCTATTTCAGCTTCTTCATTAGCAATTGAAATTCCAGCCTGGGCTCCCGAAGGAGAAGGAACAACAGTTGGAGCCCCCGCTCAACTTACACAGTTTGATGAGGATTCCTATTATGTGAAGACCAACTCTAGTAGTACAAGTGAAGGTTTTAACTCGGGAAGTGCAACTTTTGATAAGAAGTTGTGGATTGAACAAGTTAATTCTGATCATCGTGCTTATGGTCTGTTAGCTGGGAATGGTCAAACTGCAACAAATGCACAAACTGGACTCATCTATGTAAAGGGTACGACAGATGGCTTTTGGAAAGTAAAAGCTATGATGGCCCAAAATGGTGGAAAGATTGTCAATGAAGGGACCATTGTTGCTGATAATGCCTATGGCATGATGATTACGAATACGGATGGTAATACTCTAGAAAACCATGGCACCATTGTCGTCCTAAATAATGGTGTAGCAATGGACTTTGCCGGCAGTAGTACTTCCAACGTCAAGTCAGGTTCTGTACTTAATACAGGGGATTTGATTGTTCAAGGCGATGGTAATTTAAAGGCAATTCGTATTGCAGAGGGTGCAACAGGGGTTAGCTTTACCAACGAAGGCTTGATTTCTGCGACAGGAGAACAAGCAAAGGCTATTTCAGTTGAAAATAATGACGTAACAGTTACCTTGCAAAAAGGTTCCCAGGTTAACGGTTTGGTGGATCTTGAGCAGGATACGGTTCTTAATGTGAAAGATCTGGAGTCTGCACAAACAATTTCTTTGAATGACTTTGCAGGAGCAGTAACAGTTACTAATAGCCAAGTGACGTTCGAACAAGGTAGTGACAACGTATTGGAAATTGCATCTGTCAAGACTGACAACGGATCTCAAGCAAACTTCAAATTAAACGCAGCAGGAAATGAAACTGCTCCTGTTTTAACTATTGGAAGTGTAGAAGAGGGTTCTAACCTTAGTTACGGATACGCTGCTTCTGTTTCAGATGATTTACAAGCTGGAAATGTAGTTGCTTCTGATTTATTGAATGGGATTCAAATTAACGGAGAAAGTGCTAAGTTAGCTTCAGTAGATCAAGGTTTGATGGGTGATGCCGGTTACGTTGATGAAACAGGTTTCCATGCAACCCGTACTAATGATCTTCTTCGTTCAGCTCAAGACTTGGCTATCACCAACGCCTTAATGTGGCGCTCTCAATTGACGAACTTGACTGATCGTATGGGTACGTTACGCACGACGCCTAACGCCGCCGGTGTTTGGGCTCGTTATAACAATGGTCGTTTGGATGGCCAAGATATCCAACACGATTACAACACGGTTGAATTGGGTGTTGATAAGCGCATAGCTGATAACGTCACGATTGGTTTAAGTTTCGATTACACAAAGGGTGATACGGATTTGAGCGCCGGTAGTTCCGATAACAATACCTACACGGTTGGTTTCTACGGCAGCTACTTTAATGAATCCGGTTGCTTCTTAGATACGATGTTAAAGATCGGTCGTATTGACGCTGACTATGATTTCCGTACAAGTGCCGGTAAAGAAAGCGCTGATTACATGTTAACCGGTGCTATCTTTGGTATCGAAACGGGTCATCGTTGGAATATCCAAAACTACTTCATTGAACCGCAAGTTCAATTGACTTACAGCCATTTGCGTGCGGAAAATTACACAAGCTCCATCGGCCGCGATGTTAAGTTTGACGATATGAGCAGCTTGATTGGTCGCGTTGGTGTCATGGCCGGTATGCAATTTGCTGAAAACCGTGGTTCCGCCTATGTCAAGGCTTCTTACAACCATGACTTCTTGGGCGATGTTGAAGGCAATTACGAATTTAACGGTTCTGTACGTCAGTTTGATGACGAATTGGATGACAATTGGGGTGAAGTGTCTCTCGGTGCTTCCTACCAAGTTACCGATTCTGTCAATACGTTTGTTGATGTCGGCACCGGCTTCGGTGGTGATATCGATCAAAAGTGGCGTGTGAACTTGGGCGCCCGTTACGTTTTCTAATTGACTTAACTGCCTAACTTTTGGGCTCGATTTCTTTCGGGAAATCGGGCCTTTTTTGTTGTAAAAAATTATTTTTAATTAAAGAATTTAGGCCTATGATGAAAAAATAATCATTAAGGAGTGTTCTTTTATGTATGACCTAATTATCCGAGAAGGCCGAGTCATTGATCCGTTGAATCATATTGACGAAGTGGTGGACGTGGCTGTCGAAAACGGACGCATCGCTGAAGTTGCTCCGAGTATCACAAATGCCTCTAAAAGCGAATTAAACGCAAAAGGAAAGATAGTGATGCCTGGAATTATCGATATGCATACACACATGAGAACGCTTTTTGGTCATCCTCATGCCCAAAGAATGATTGCTTTAGCGGGAGTGACAACCACTTTGGATATGGCGGGACCTCTTGAGGATATTTTGGATTCTATTCCGGGTAGTGGCGCTGGTGTGAACATCGCTATCTTACAAGCGGCACAAGAAGGGGAAACGATTTCAACCTCTAGACCATCCGAAGCTGAGCAAAAGTCTTTTATTGAACAAGTGCTCGACCACGGAGCGATCGGTGTTAAATTATTGGGCGGTCATTATCCGATGGATTTGGATATCAGCGCCTCCTTTATTGAGAAGGCCTCTATGCTGAACGCTTGGATCGGCTGGCATGTAGGTAACACACAACATGGCTCGAACATTGAAGGTTTAAAGGACGCTTTGGGAGCGGCAAACGGTCATTTTCTCCATGTTGCCCATGTCAACAGTTACTGTCGTGGTCAGGTCAGAAATGAATTGGATGAGGCTCTCGAAGCGGTCAAGTTATTGAAATCCAATCCTCAAGTTTTCTCAGAATCCTATTTATCCGCCCTTAATGGAACACGCTTGACAATTGAAAATGATCATCCGGTTAGCAAGGTGACAGAGACGTGTTTGAAAAAAGTTGGGTGTACTCCTGATTTTGAAGGGATGAAAAAAGCTATTCTGACAGGTCGCGTGGGTGTTCTATGTGATGACGGGCGTATTGGTAAATTAATTAATGGCGAAGAGGGGTTCAATTATTGGCTATCTCATAAGACAGTGACTTCCGGATCATTTGCAGTGAATCCCGCAATAAGTCGTTTTATTTTGGCTCAAGCCAAACGTGATAACGGATCATTTGTGGTTGACTCATTTTCAACGGATGGCGGGACCTATCCGAGAAATGTTATTGTTGAAAATGGCCTGTGCTTGGTGCAATTTGGGGCTATCACATTAAATGAGTTTGTTGTGAAGGCGAGTTTAAACGGGGCGCGGGCTTTGGGATTGCCAACTAAGGGACATTTGGGTATAGGTGCCGATGCGGATATTTCCATTTTGGACTATGAGCGTAAGAAAGCCTATGCAACAATCGTCAATGGTGAAGTTATCATGCAGGACGGAGCGCTCTTCGGTAAAGGGACGACTATCATTTGTGATGAACGTGGAGATAAATATCTTAAGGGTAGAGGGATACGAACTTATATAAAGAAACCTTTGGATCTCAAAGTTATCGAAAGTCGGTTTGTACCATAGAACTTTAAATTTAGATTTATAACAGCTAGTTGGCTCGGTTCAGAAGAATCGGGCCTTTTTCCTTATCGTTTTCCTTTAAAAAGCGTTGATTTTATTGCTTGATTGATATTGGTCAAGACAAAAGTTTTGGGGGGGGGCAGAATCAACTAAAACCTTTCTTTTTTCTTACAGAGGATGATATGAGAAAGTCTTTATTGGTTCTCGCTATAGGCATGGCATTAACTGGTAGCGCTTTTGCGTTAACCGTTGATGATTTAAATTCTCCATACGAAATGGATATTTCTGCTGGTTCAGAAGGCCTCATAGTTACAGATGCGGGTAAGGTTATTAATAATTCAATTTACATTGGAGATCCAAGTACCTCTCTTAATGAAACATTTAAAAATGACGGTCAGATTACCACAGGGGTTTTAGATATTTTTGCAACGCAAACTCCTACATTTAACGGATCTATCACTGCAACGGAAAAGTTCATATACCGAGGAATGGGAAACACTGTATATGATGTAGCCTTGAACTCAGTTGTTGAAACCCCTTTATTGGTTATTTGGGATGAAAAGAAAACACCTGTGGGATTAAAAGTTTCAAAGCAAGAAACCGTAAATGGTATTCAGGCAATAGAAGTTGTATCCCAAGGAGGCAAAACCGGTTTGATTGTTGATGGGCAAGACCTTAAATTGCCAGAGAATATTTGGTTACGTCATCTTGGAACCGACAATGATGCTCGTGTCGAATTATATGCAGGATCCAGTGCCTACTTTACAGACCTCTATGCAGAAGGTGAATCAACAAAAATTCAGCTGAACGGATCCTCCAGCGCTGTCGTTGAAAACATCTATGTGGCAAAAGGCGAGGGTTCGCACTTAAATATCCAATCTGAGCTTGGTGGTGATTTGGATGCTGTAAATCAAATTACTTTGCACAACATAACCGTTGGTGAAGGTGCTTCGATTCGTGCTTCTGTATATACACTAGCCTCAGATTTCGAGAAAGAAAGGCCAGATCTGATTATTAAAGGCGACCATTTAACTATTAATTTAGAAAAAGATTCAAAAGCTGATTTTGGTGGTTACAAAGAAGATGAGGATCATACGTGGCGACCCGAAGACATTATCTTTTCCGTTGATTCGTTAACTGTCAATATTGCAGATTCAAGAAGTGATAACAGAATTTATTTTTCAGGGGTAGAGGGGAAATTAAAAACTGAATCAAAAAATATCACTTTAATTGCCGATGCATCGAACAACACAGGAAATGCGACAGATGATTTAAATCAGTTGGCTAACATCGCTTACACAAATACCAAGATAGATACTAACGGAGACGGTTTGAGGGACAATAACTTGCAATGTTTAGGTGGTATCAACATTGTTCAAGAAGCTTCAGACATTTACGATGGTGCGACGGCGACAGTTGCCGAAGGTTGTCCTAATTGCACTATCACTAACGTGCGTATTCAAGACAATCCTAATGTTCACGGTATTGCCGAAATGGCAGCTTTGGGTTTACATATTTGGCGTAACGAAATCGATGATATGCACCGCCGTGTCGGTGAGTTAAGAGATAGTTCAGCGCAATCCAACGGTCTTTGGACACGTGTCTATCACGGTAAAGCGGAATACGGCGATCAAAACGTAACCAATCGCTATACCGCTTTCCAATTTGGCTACGACCGCCAGGTTCGTGATGGCTTCTGGTTAGGTGGCGCGTTCTCATACACCGATGGTGATAATAATTTTGACTACGGTAACGGCGACAGCAATCTTTATACATTCAGTGGCTATGGTTCTTGGCTCTTTGGCAATGGTGTTTATTTAGACTTAGTCGGGAAAGTCGGTCGGATGAAGAATGCCTTTGACATTCGTTTCAATGACATTAAATCCACGGGCGACTACCACACCAACGCCGCTTCGCTTTCGGCTGAAATGGGCTGGCGTTATTTCGCCACCGAGGAACTTTATTTAGAGCCTCAAGTTCAAATGTGGTACGGCCATGTGTTCGACGCTGATTATCATACGTCAACCGGTATTAAGGTTGAGAATGACTCCGTTGACTCCTTGGTCGGTCGGGTCGGCGTGAAGATGGGCTACAAAGATAGTCAAGGCCGAGGTGGAGTCTTCTTAAAAGCCTCTGTGTTGCATGACTGGGAAGGGGATGCCAAGTTCCGTTACAGTAAGGGCGCAGATGTTTCCAGAACGCTAACAGAATCGCTTGGCGGAACCTGGTATGAATACGGTTTAGGCGCTGATTACAACGCCACTGAACAGGTTCACTTGTATGCAGATGTAGAAGCCGCAAACGGTGGAGAAGTGGATACGGACTACCGCTTCAATGTTGGTGTCCGATACGCTTGGTAATTAATAATATTTATTAAAAACAACAAGATATTCCCGGTGGCGAGAATTTGCCATCGGGAATTTATTTCTCAAAAATAATTCGTTTGCAGAAACATTTTCTTTCAAGAGCGGACAAGGTCGTCTGCTAAAATAACTCTCCTATTTATTGAACATTAATCTTTGCTATCCAGAAGAATGCCTGAAGAAAAATCCACTGATACCGTACGCTTACCGCCGCATTCGACCGAAGCCGAACAAGGTTTACTAGGAAGTCTTTTGATTGATAACCGTGTCTTTGACATGGTGAATGACGTTGTCTCGCCTGAAGACTTTTACCGGGGGGATCATCGTCGCATCTACGAGCATATTGTTCAGCTTATCAGTCAAGGACGTCCCGCGGACGTTTTGACTGTTCACGATTCAATGGCCGCTGTAGGTTTGGGTCAGGAAGGAACCAAGAGTTTTTTAAACTCTTTGGCCATGAACACGCCCAATTCGGCCAACGCTCGTCGTTACGCTGAAATCGTGCGCGACCGAAGCATTCTTCGCAGTTTGGTCAATGTCGGCTCCCAGATTGTCGATTCTGCCTTGGACACCAAGGGAATGGAAACAAAAGACATTTTGGATCGGGCAGAAAGTTCTATTTTCAAAATCAGTGAAGACGCCCAAGTTGCCGGGGCCGGATTAAAACCCGTGAAAGGCGCATTGGCGGCGGTTTCTGAGCAGATCACGAAACTTTATAACTCCAAGAGCCAAAATCCTGTCACGGGTGTGCCGACCGGTTTTATTGATTTAGACCGATTGACAAAGGGCATGCACCCCGGTGAATTGATTGTTGTGGCAGGGCGCCCCGCCATGGGTAAAACAACCTTTGCGATGAACATCGCCGAATATGTGGCCCTGCGCGCTGAGATGCCTGTTGCGATTTTCTCCATGGAAATGCCGGCGGAACAATTGGCTATGCGTTTGATCAGCTCTTATCAGCGCATTCGTTTGGAACATTTAAGAAATGGCCGCTTAGAAGGTGACGAATTCCAAAAGATGGGGGCGGCGGTAGCCGATATTGCCAATTCGCATAATATCTTTATTGATGACTCTTCGGGTTTGACGATTACTGATGTTCGATCCCGCGCAAGACGCTTGTCGCGTGAAGTCAAACAATTGGGACTCATTGTTGTGGACTACATTCAGTTGATGTCGGGTGATGGACGGGGAGAGAACCGCGCGCAGGAAATTTCCGATATTTCCCGTGGGCTGAAACTTTTGGCCAAAGAGCTCAACTGTCCCATTATCGGTTTGTCTCAGTTAAATCGTTCATTGGAACAACGTCCTGACAAACGCCCGATGATGAGTGACTTGAGAGAATCCGGTTCTATCGAGCAGGACGCTGACGTCATTATCTTCCTTTATCGTGACGTTGTTTATAACCAAGATTTAAAGGATACGGACCAAGAACGCGATGCAGAAGCTATTATCCGCAAACAGCGTAACGGTCCAACCGGAACGGTGGAGCTCACATTCTTTGGTGAGTTCACACAATTTAAGAATAGGGCAAGAGTATAAGACTATGGATGCATTGATAACCTACGGTTTGTACGCCGTATCGTTTGTGTTAATTCTTGTTGGGTTGGCCGGAACCATTATTCCTGCTTTGCCCGGTATTCCGATGATCTTTGCGGGCGGCTGGCTCATTGCCTACCTTGAAGATTATCAATTCTTCGGTTGGGGAACGCTCATTGCTTTGGGCGTGCTGACGGTTATCTCGCTTATCATCGATTGGGTGAGCCAGACCATGGGAGCGCAGAAAGCGGGGGCGACAAAATTGGGTTTGACCGGTGCCTTTGTCGGCACAATCGTCGGAATCCCCTTTGGTTTGGTCGGTATTTTCCTTTTCCCCGTTATTGGGGCTTTTGTGGGTGAAATGATCGGTCACCGCGATATGCGAAAAGCAGGCAAAGTCAGTTTGGCCACTTGGATCGGTATGATTGCCGGCATCGCGGCAAAACTTGCCATTGCCTTTATCATGATCGGCATTATGTGCGTGATGCGGTTTGTTTAGCTTTGTCATGGGTCACTGGAAACATCCGTGGCCCAATTCCAATCATTTCCATAGTTTCTGACATTTCTTTACGTTTAAAAATTTTATTCTCTGTATCATTATTGATAATCATTATCAATTAGGAGAATAAAATGTCTCTTTTAAATACCAAGGTATTGCCCTTTAAAACAGAAGCGTTTGTAAATGGACGCTTTGTTACTGTAACGGAAGAAAGCCTTAAAGGACACTGGTCTGTCATTTTTTTCTATCCGGCAGACTTTACTTTTGTGTGTCCTACGGAGTTAGAAGATTTAGCCGAACACTATGAGGAATTTACTAAGCTTGGGGTCGAAATCTACGCAATCAGTTGTGATACACATTTCACTCATATGGCTTGGCATGAATCATCGCCGGCGGTCGGTAAAGTGAAGTTCCCGATGTTAGGCGATAGCACCAAGGCGATTGCTCGTAATTTCGATGTTTTGATCGAAGCCGATGGTATGGCTGAGCGAGGAACATTTGTAATTAATCCTGAAGGCGAGATCGTTATTATGGAACATCACGACGGTGGTATCGGTCGTGATGCAAAGGAACTTCTTCGCAAAGTTCAAGCGGCTCAGTACGTTGCCGAGAATCCGGGGGAGGTTTGCCCTGCTAAGTGGGAGCCGGGTAAGAAAACGCTAAAACCTTCAATTGAATTGGTTGGAAAAATCTAATCGTATTTTAATATTAAGACGATAGGGCTCCATTGACGGAGCCCATTTTTTATCATCGACCTAGAAGGCGATCTGCCAAGCCACTAGAGCGTTCTGTCTTATGTAAAACAGAGGCTTCAATACTCTTAAACGTTCCGAAGACCGCCGCTTCTTTTTGAGCACGGGTAACGCCCGTATAGAAAAGTTCCCGGCAGCACAAGGGATTATCATCTGCAACAGGCAAAAGCACGGCAACGTGTTCAAACTGTGAGCCTTGCGATTGGTGAATCGTCATGGCAAAAGCTGTATCGTGTTCGGGCAAGAGGCCGACAGGAATGCGTTTATGACGGTCACCGATATAAAGATCATATCGGGTAGAGTCGTCCGCTTGAGGGATCACGATTCCCACATCACCGTTGTAGACATCAAGAACCGGTGTGTTTTTTCGGATGATGACCAGGCGTCCAGGATAAAAAAGGGAATCTTCTTCAGCGCCTACATGTTCCCGAACAATGCTTTCCATTAACCGATTAATGGCATTGACGCCATTCGCCCCCTCGCGCTGCGAAGCTAAGATTCGAAATTTCTCCGCTTCATCCCACAGTTTTTTAAGAAGTTTTTCATCGGCTATCAGATTTTCCAAATCCTTCAGGTAGTCGTTTAGCGCTTGCAAATAGCTTTTGATATGTGGGCGAATCCAGTTAATAAGAGACGGATCAACAAAACCTGTTCGGTAAAGGCGGATGCTTACCTTATCTTTGCCGTCTTCGGCTTTTTTAAATTGATTGATAAAGTCTTCACCATTAAAGCTAGAGTTGGCTGATTTGATGGCTTGAGCCAAACGGCCGACATTGGAGTCGCTTGTGAAACGGTGGCTGATGGTCAGTTCTGCCATATTATTGGCAAGCGCTCCATCTTCTGCGGTCAGATCAGCTAAGACAGAACCCGGCCCCACGGCAGACAACTGAAATTTATCGCCCAAAAGAATCAGACGGGTTCTTTTCGGATCAATCACTTTTAATAGTCTTTGGGCTAATCGCAAATCAATCATGGAGGCTTCATCCACGATCATAACGTCAATATCCAAAGGATCCTTTTCACTGGGCATTACGCCTTTAACATTTCGTGTCAAAAGCCACTTATGAATAGTTTGGGCGGCAAGTGTTTTTTCTTGAATTCGTTTCAATACACGACTGAAGAATGATGGGAAACGTTGGCATGATCCCATAAGAGACTGCATGATGCGGCTTGTGGCTTTACCCGTGGGAGCTGCCAGAGCCACTTTAAGCGAAGCGTCTTGAGCTAGAAGGCATTCCAAAAGTTTGGCAACAACCGTTGTTTTGCCTGTACCGGGTCCGCCCGTAATAATGAAAAAGTGTTTTTTCAAGGCCTCTGCAACAGCCCCCTGTTGTTCTGCGCGTGAGGGATCGTCATCGGAGGATTCGTTATAGCGCAGGGTATCCAAGTGCTTGAGTGTTTGGGTTGCCGCAGTCGCTAAACTGAAAGAATCTTGTTGTGTAAAAGCCAAAATTTTGGTGGCGACATCACGTTCTTGTTCAAAGTGACGCTGCATGTACAGACGGTTAACTCGTTCGCCGATGTCGAGAACAAAAGGAATCTCCTCGTCAATATTTTCCCGGTCTGACTGTGGTTTTTGCGCGAGCAGACGTTTTTCAGTTAAAAGTTGAATTTCTTCGCCTCCAAGGAAGGCTTCGGTCTTTTCCCATTGTATGCACACACTTCCTTTTTCATCAGCTATGGCCAAAGCGTCCATTAGTTTGAAAAGGCATTCGGGCGCGTTTTCGTTTGTGCCGAGAGCCCTTTGGCGTGTTCGCCAAAGTGAAAGGCCAATCGCCCGATAGGCGAGCTGCATGGGGCTGAGTTCTGTTTGATTGTCTGCCATGGTCGCTTACCTGTCTAAGAGAAGTGATTGCCGGCGATATCGAGACACGTGATGGCATTGTCTCTCCACATTTGAACCACGATATCACGATCATCGATGGCAAAGATAACGTCCGCAAAAGGTTCAATCAGTTCCCGGTACATTTTAAGCTTATAGTCCGGGTCGCTCAGTTCCGGATAATGGCTCAGGATCAACTGATCATAATGAATATTGTTCTTGGTGAGCCATTCTTCGGTTTGTGGTTTAAAGCGGGCAGGGCGGGCCGATAAAAGAATAACCTTGATTCCTTTTTCTTCTGCCATGTCGATTAGCGCTTTACAGGCAGGCACAACTTTGTCAAAAACACACGCCGAGTGAAACTCTTCCCGGCGCTTCGGTCGTTCACGCATAAAGTGAACCCTATGTTCGCAATCGCAAAGGGTGCCGTCCAGATCAAAAACAATGGCTTGTGGTTTACGTCGAATCATATTAAATCGTTCCTTCCAATTGAGCGGTTTGAGCGTACGCGTTCACTGAACCTTCGTGATAACCATTTTCAAAAAAATCGTCCAAACAGGCGATCAATGCCTTGGGCGGACGGGCAGTGAAAACACCGAAAGGTTTGGGATCGTCTTTGCGTATTCCACGGATGAAGGCATAAATGACGCCGCCCATTTTTTTATCGGTGTTTTCAATGCCGCAAAAACGCAGGTGACGCCTGAGAGCGACCAGATAAATCAGGTACTGAAGGCTGTAATGATGTTTTTGAATTTCTTCGAGCATTCTTTCATGGGAAAAGCCTTCCGCCGTATCGGCTAACTTTGTGCCCTTCCAATCCAAAACAAAGAACCGGCCGTCGAATTCAAAGGCAAGGTCAATGGCGCCTGTGAGGTAGCCGCGCAACTCTCTGTCATTGTCGATTTCAATGTGATACAGGGGATCAAAATGCTTTAAAAGTTTGCTCAAATTTTTGGCGCTCACCGGACGATGGCCTTCGGCCGGATTGCCGATCGCAATCGTGAAATTCATTTCGGCGGTTTTTTGTTTAGCGCTTAAATCACACAACCTCAAATCCGTTTGAGTTCCAAATACAGTTTTATCAACTATCTTTGAGCAAAGCACGTCCTTTAAAAGTTTGTTTAAAACCGGCAGATATCCTTCAATGCCATAGGGCTGTAAATGGTATTGGAAAGGAATCATGAGACGCGTAAGGTTTCGATTAAGCGTTGCCTCGGATTCCGCAGAGCCGTCAGCGGCCTTTTTCACAATATCAAACCCGATTCGCTCAAAAAGAGCATGCAAAAAGGTACCGCTTTCAAGTCCCCGTTCAAAATCCATAATGGTCAGTTTCTGAGGATCTTTCTGCTGCTCACTTTTTTCAAAAGATTCACGATTCATCAATTCACTTTCATCGCTATCTTCTTTTTCTTCAATAAGGGTCAAACGTTCCGTTGTTTCTGCTGCTCCTCGTGCAATGGCTGTATAGCTCGTCGGAAACCATGACGTCGGAATCACTCGGCCGCACGCGGCACTGAGTTCTTCATCGGTTTCATTATTGTCTTGACGTGTTGCGCTTTGTTTGTGCCATGAAAGGCATTGCGTATCATCGGCTATTTTCTGCACGGCCAGTCCTTCGGGCGCGTCTTTGAGCCAATGAGTCAGACAGGTTTCAAAATCGCTTTGGCTGGCTTTTTCTTTACCTGTTAATGTCTTGGCATAGGCATTGCTGGTAATTTTGAAAGCCTTGCCGCTTTTATAGTACGTAAGAGGCAACACCAGGCGTTGTGAAGCTCGAGTCATGGCCACATAAGCCAAGCGCAAGTTTTCCAAATCCTCCTCATGGTAGAGCGTTTCGTCAATGTTCGGATAGACCGGATAAAAACTGAAAGTAAATGAAATCCGACCGTTATGAATGCTCTTAAAGACACGAGTTTTATGGTGACCGGCGGCCCCCAATTCCAAAGCATTGGCAAAGGGTAAAAAGATGACTGGATACTCGAGCCCTTTACTCTTATGAATGGTCATGACATTGACTAAGTCCGCATCGCTGTCAAGCCTTAATTGATACTTTTCATCATCGGGTGGATTTTGAATTTGCTGGCTCAGCCATCGGGCCAAACCGGAAATGCCTTTTAAAGATAAAGAAGTCTCCTGCAGCACTTCCATGAGATGCTGATAATTGGCGAGCTGTCGTTCTCCGTCTTGAAGCGGCAAGAGTCTTTTTTGTGTGCCGCACTCACGCATAATTTTAGCTATGGCGGCGGAAACCCCACGCTTATTCCATATCGTGAGGGCTTCTTCAATAAGCTCTCGGGCCTTAAGCGCAGCCTTATCGTCTAATTCCGACTGTCCCTCGCGGTCGAAGGCTTCCGGGATGATCGCGTTGATGCTCTCGCCCATCAGTCTTGTGCTTCTGGCTAAGCGCAACGCTTTAATATCCCGGGGTGACTCAAGCGCTTCGATGATAAGGAGCATCTCTCGCGCTTCTTCGGTTGAAAAAATGCTGTTTTCATCTTGAAAAAGAACACGAATGCCTTTTTTAGCCAAGGCAGCCCGAAAATCCGGCACGTATTTTTTCACGCGAAATAAAACAGCGATGTCGCTAGGTTTGAGCCTTTCATTTTTAGACTTATAAACGTTGCCGGATAGTAAAGCGGCAATCTCATTGGCAATGAGGTTGATTTGCTGATTGCGGTCACCGGTAGGATTTAAAGCCGCTTTCTCTTTAGTCCAAATTTCAAAGGTGGGTAGCGCTTCAAACGAATCGCCTTTTTTGAGTAAAAGGGGACCTTTATTGGATCCGGCTGATATCGCACTGTAACCCATGCCGGCATCTAAAAATGGGGTGGCCGACTCGGTAAAGAAACGATTGATTCCTTCGATGAGGCTCGGACAGGAGCGATAGTTTTTCTTTAGCTCATAAATTTCACCGATATCGGCCTGTGCGGCCAGATAGGTATTGATGTCGGCATTTCTGAATCGATAGATCGACTGTTTGGGATCGCCGACAAAAAAGACCGATTTGGCGCAGCTATCCTCGTCGAGGAAAAGACGCTTGAAAATGGTGTACTGAATAGGATCGGTGTCTTGGAATTCGTCAATGAGAATTCCGTCATAGCGGCTTTGAACACGCTCGACAAAAGCTCGGTTGTCGAGTTCCTCGTACATGTCTAAGAGCAAGTCATCAAAGGAGCGGATGCCGTTTTCACGTTTTTTACGCTTCAATGTCTCGGGTGCGATCTCGATAAATTGTGTCAGCAATGAGCGAAGGCTCTTTTCCAAATTAATTTGATTGTCCGTTTTTTTCCATTCTTTCTTAGCGTGCTGCCCGGTTTTCGGATCAATGAAAAGAAGGTCATCAAAGAGTTTAACGGTTGCATTTTTGGGCGCTGAATTTAGCGCAATAAGAATCCTGTCCCAAGGCTCCGTATCAAGAAGCAGTTTCTTAAACTCATCGTCATCCGAGACCGTTAAAGCCTCTCGTAAAAACTCTTCAATGACTTCCCGTCGAAGGTCGCTATCGTCTCCGATTTCAAAGTCAAAGCCTTCAGAACTTGAGAACTTGTGTTCTTCAAGCATCTTTTGGCAAAAACTATGGATCGTGCAGATCGAAGCATCATCAAGCCGATCGATAGCATCTTGAAAAACACTGGGATCAATCTTTGCCTGCCGCCACTTTTTGATCAAGGCAATGAGTGTCGGATCGTATCGTGTGTCATCATCACGACAATCTTCATAGGCTTGTTGCGCACGAATTAAAATCTCGCGCACGCGCATCTTCAATTCAGCCGTGGCGGCTTTGGTGAAAGTTACCAGCAACAGTCTTTCAATCGGAATCCGTTCTTCAACAATCAGGCGCAAGACAATATGAATTAGTGAGTATGTCTTACCTGTGCCGGCACTGGCTTCAATGAGTTTTCGGCCACAAAGAGGCGAATCGATGACATTAAATTCGTTTCTCATTGTTGGGAGCCTCCGAGCATTAATTTTTCAAAGTTTTCGGTGAGCAATTGCATGGCTTTCGTTCGCTTGCCATTGTCCTCTTCCGGGAAAACAGCATCCGGTTTTATGGCTTGGAGTGCATTGTCTAAAAACGCCGTGCTGTACTCTTTGATTGTTTCATAGTCGCGACCGCGCCACATGGCCGCTTCAACCGAATTGTCATACTTTGAGGTGATGACACAGGCCTTTTGGATAGTCTTCACCATCAGCTCAATTAAGCTAAACAGGAAATTGCGGGCGATGGGTCCTTCAATGGCTTTGAAAATACTCAAAACCGGTTTTTCGTTCATATTTAAAAGCAGTAAATTGACCGGAACACCCATTGCACAGAGGATGGCCGCTTTGGCTTGAGCGGTGACGACGCCGCTCTTGGAATAGGCTATTTCAAGCAAATACGGTGCATCGTTTTCAACACTGCTTTGCCAAGCCGTGGGATCTTTTTCCCTTTGCTCATCATCGACGTGAAAATAAATTGTTTGGATATTCTCAGCCAAAAGGGTTTCAAAGGGGGGAAGATCTTTGAGAGGCAAAGAAATCGTTTGCGTGTCGCTTTTACCCAAAGAGAAAATTTCATCTCTTACCGCATGGGTTTCTTTGGCTTTTTCAACTTCCTCTTCGTACTGTAGGATCCGTGTTTCTTGAGTCCCTTTAGTCGGATCCAACGCTATTTTGTTCAGAATCACTTCACTGGAATGACCGTTAGCGAGCGCTTCCATGAGTTCTCGTCTCAGTAACGACAATTCAAGCCCGTCTTTACTTCCGAAAAGGGGAACGCTATCTTGAAGTCCGTTTTCGTATTGTCGGAAATCCAATCGCTTTTGAAGCCACACAGCAGGATCTTTGTAAAAAGCCAGAACATCTTCCAAATAGAGCGTGGAAGAAAAGAGTTTGTCGTCAAGGGGACCGGTCAGCATCTGAGGTTCTAAACCCTGATAATTGGTTTCTCGGGCTTTTTTCAGTGCATCGAGTGTCTCAGCCATGAAGCTTTTCCAGTAACGCGTTGTGCTCAATCGGAAATTGTCTGCAGCGGTGTCTGTAAGCGTAATTTCAGCCGTAATCGCATCAGCCATGCGCTTTTTGGCTTCAAGCTTTGTTTCGTTATCTTCGATGGCAGCATTTTGGGTAAGAAAATCGAGCAAATCGACTATGACGGGCGAAGCGTTAAGGGGCGCTTTCTTATCGCTTCCGATGCAATAGGAGCATACAAAGCGATCGCGAGCGGCAAGGAAAAGATCGAGAAAGACATTTCGATTATCTGATCGGCTGTCACGATCATTTTGTCGTTTAAGTGCATCGGTGCCCATCAGGTCAAATTCTTCAAAACGCTGATTGCCCGGGAAACCGGATTCTTCGCCTAATCCTAAGACAATGATGACTTTGTAGGGCAGCCCTCTGAAGGTATTCATCGGTGCGAGGGTCAATCGGCCGATCGCGGGATTTTTGTCTGAGGGTTCGCTGATTCTGTCTTCAAGGGCCCGCCAGTAAACATAAAGGGGCATGGTAATCGGCTCAGGAACGGTAGTCAGTGCCAGTTCCTGCACTCTCAGATCATTTCTGACACTCATGAGCGCCATCTTGTCGGCGCTGTTGCCGAAAAAGCTTTCCAAGAGGTTATGAGCCCACAACGATAAATCAGCAGGCAGTGCCTCATCGCCTAAAGCTTTCATGCTATCGAAAGCTTCTTTAAGTTTATGGGCGAGTCGGCACAGTTTTAAAAAGAGTGACTGATTATCCGTTAAACCGGCAAACGGGTCGCTGCCGTGCTGCACAGGCAAGATGTCATCCGTGCAGGTTAAAGAGCCTTCTTTAAAAACATAGCCCCAACTTAAGCGTTCAATGGCGCGCTCCAGCGTTCCTTCAATGGCTTCGTTTAAAGAGGCCTGAGAAAAATCCGGATGAGTCGCTTTTAAATGCTCTGCATTAATTCCGCTTCTAAAACCGGCCGTAAAAAGCCAATCGTGCAACACATTAAGATCATCGAGATTTAAATCCAGAGCCTGAGCGACAGCAGGAAGTTCCAGCCATGCATTGAGTGCGGGCAGGGTAATGCCATTCATGAGCAATTTACCCAGGTCAACAAGGGATCGTGCGCTCATATCAGCATCGGTTGCTGTTTGACCGAAGATTTGATAATCCATTCGGTATTGCGGCGGCAACGCTTGCATGCAGGCTTCAAAAACAGGGGCCGTTTTATCGATTTCGGGTGTTGTGATCAGTACATCTTCGGGTTTGAGCGCTAAAGAGCGATCAGCGAAGAAGGCCTGAATCATATTGATGGCGTTTTGGACTTCACGGGTTAACGTTGGCGCCTTAATAATTCTGACGGATGGATCTGAAGGCGACAATTTTTCAGGCAGCCACTGCGCTGAGTTTTGTAAAAGGGCTTTTTGAGCTGAGTGAAGCAGCAGTTCAGAGTCCTGTACGAGATCCAATCGTTCTGTCTGGGCTTGCGTCCAAATATTGAGTTTTTGCAGCGGGGCGGTCGTTAGATCAGGAAGTTTTTCAGGCTCATGGTCGGCATTTTCTTGTCCGTCAGGCGTAAATGTCCAGAAGCGGTTGATCATCGCACGTGTGGAGGCGGCGTTTTTTCGTAAAAAATTCAAAGCATCGCTTTTTTCAGAATCAAGATCCGAATAAGAATCAAACCAGTACTCCACACAGGGATTCATGAGATAAACATAAACCTTGTGACCATGTTCGGACAGCAACTTAATGATTGGAAGCATTAAGGGAGAAATGCCGCTTGGTTCGAAAAAGTGCAGTGTCTCCGGTTCATTGGCAAATTTAATTTCGAGAGACTCGGGGTTTGCATAAAGTCTCAATGTCTCACGGCCGTTCCAGACGGCGGTTTGTGAAAGCTTCTCCCAAATTGCTTTTTGCCAAATAAAGTCAGGATGCGCTTCGAGGGCTTTTTTCTCGCGAGAGAGTTGTCCGTCGTCAATTTCTCTATAGATCGTTTGGGGCTTAACGCCAGAAAATCCCATCCAGTCAGCAACCCAGTCAAATCGGTAATTGACGTATTTATCAAAAACCGAGGCTATTTTGCGGGCAAGCTCATAGCGAGCCAGTGCTTTTTCCTTATCCGTCACGCGGTGACTGAAGAAGGTTCTAAGCCGCTCATGGTGGTCGATGAATTTGTCATCGAGCACAGACCAGATAACCCAGAGAAAATCCTGTGCTTCTTCAGGCTCTCCGACACCGATGCCGGCATAGTTATGAAACCACGATTGTGTTGTCCAAAAATCCACTCCGGAGCAAATTCCGTTAACCTGCGCAAGGTGCTGCCGAAGTCGATTATTAATGGCACTGGTGGCGGAAATAACACGGACGCGCTCAAAAGGATCGGCTGATTGTTTTTTATCTTCGGTAATTTCAGCCGTTAAGTAGGCTTCTAAAATCTCGTAAGCGTTGCTGTAGATGGTTTTTAACATCGTTGGCTCTTTTGTATTCAGTCAATCGGCTTTTTTTCAATTCGGACAATACCGGCTATATCTTTCCAAGTATTAACCCAACCGCTTAACAATAGGCTGTCTTCAATTTCAACATTAAGCTCATAGTGTCCGTTATTGAGCTTCTTTATCGTTTGAGTACGATTGAAAGGAGCCTCAGTCAGATTGAGCGCCGTGGCTTCATTGGTAAACTCAATCGTTAACAAAATAGTACGGGTGTTTTCGTTGGAGTAATTGAAGTGGTGTTCTTTGACATACGTCTTAATATCAAAATTTCTCTCTTTTTGTGCCAACTCATTTAAAAGCGTTGCGTCACTTATCCGATGCAGAGCCAAATGACGAATGTCCGTGTAGCCGTCAAAGCGGCAGACGAGGTATAAACGGATATCCTGCTGAACAAGTCCCATGGGTGAAACGGTCTTTGTCTTTTCGTGCCCTTCGGCATTGTGGTAGACAATTTTCAGTTTTTTATTTTCAAAAAGGGCATTGGAGACCGCCTCAAAAATTCTCGGTTTTATATTGGGCGGAATTTGAGGAAGGCTATTGGAGACCACCGCAATTTTGTTTAGCCATTCATTTTCATGGGTAATGCGTCCCTGAATGTCGTCAAGTGTTTGTCTAGCCGCATCAAAAAACGGTTGCATTGCTTTATTCAATTTCCCAGGCAACTGGTATCTCAAATTGGCTTCGATTAATCGAAGCATGAGCGCTTCTTGGGCTGAGAGATTGGTAAAGGGGAAGGGTGATGTATCCGTTCCCATACGGTAGCTGAAAGGCTTGGAGTTGTCATTTCTCTCAAGCGGAAGGCTTCCGCTTTCATAAAGCTGCTTTAAGTAACGCTGAAGCGTGAGAGTTTGAATATTGATTCCGGAGGCCAGAAGACTATTTTGAATTTCTTGCGTGGAAATGAAACGATGACGAGGAATACGTTTGATCACTTCCAAGTAAAGCAGAGCTTGGTTGATTGCGTTCATTTGTCTTGCCATTTGAGTTTCTCTCCACGAAATGATCGCATTCATTCTATCAATTTAAGATGGAAGTAATATTTTCAAAAAGGTACGGACTACCAAATTTTGATTAAACGGCGGAAACTTTGGGCAAACTACCTCACGTGTACTTTTTCGGCTGATTTTGCCGCATGGATTTTCCAAGTTGCAAACAAAAGCAAAAAGCCGATACCGGCTAGAACACCGCCCGGTACGCAAGACCAGTTTTCCTGATAACCTGCCTCAATTGGAAGACCTCCCAACCACGCGCCGACGGCGTTGCCGAAATTAAACGCGACTTGTCCCATGGCGGCGGCTAAAAGTTGTCCTTCTTTAGCATTTTGGAGAATGAGAACTTGCTCCGGTCCCGAAATAAAGAAAACGCAGCCTGCGGCGATGACGGTCAGGGCGATGGCAATCCACGTTAACTGTGCACTGAAAAATAAAAGGATAAGCGAGCAACAGAGAACCGCTTGACCGAGACAGGCCAAGGCGGCATTACCGATACGTCTTGATAGTTTGGCGGCCAAAAGGTTTCCGCAAACCATACCAAAGCCAGCCAATGTAATCACAGCACTCATCAATGAAGCCGGTATGGAGGCTAAATTTTCCATGATGGGATTGACATAGCTGTAATAGGCAAAAAATCCCCCATTGCCAAAACCGATGGCGCCCAACACGAGCCACGGAGTCAAATGAGTTAGAAACCTAAACTGAGCAGAAAAGCCGTAATCAGGCAGCGCCGGTAATGCAGGAATCCAAAGTTTTATCCCAATGAAGACCAGTGCTGCGACCGCTGCAACAATCATGAAAGCAAGCCGCCAGGTCACCGCCCATGAAAGGAAGCTTCCCAGTGGCACACCGATTAGATTAGCGACAGTCATGCCGGCAACCATTAAACAAACATCTTTAGAGGCTTCGCCTTTTTTGGCCAATTGTGTGGCCACAATGGCTCCTACGCCAAAATAAGCTCCGTGAGGCAGTCCTGCAATTAGACGTGCACCGAGCATGCTCCAATAGTCAAAGGCAAAGACTGTTAATGCGTTGCCAAAAAATATGAATCCGACAATCAGCAAAAGCAACGTTTTAAGCCCAAGATTTCTAGCAAAAATAACCATTAAAAGTGCGCCGATGCAAACGCCGCTCGCATAAGCCGAGACAAAATGACCGGCTTGCGGAATACTGACATTGAGGTCTGCCGCTACACCGGAGAGGATGGACATCATGCAAAATTCGGCAATGCCTAAAGCCAATGTTCCTAGACTTAAAGCGATCAGATGTTTTTTCACAGGTCTTCCTTTCTTTGTTGAGTTTGCCAGGATACTCTGATCGGATTGTGCTGTAGGGCTTTTTTCTAATTAATTTTGTCTATCTGAATGATTGTTTCTCATAGAATTGAGTCCCATGGACTTTAAATCCCCCTTTAGGTTTGCAACAATTTCACCATTAAAACTGTTGTAAGTGCTTGAGATGGAAACAGCTAATCTGATAACAATGATAGGGTGGGCCGCAAGCGGTACCGGCTTTACCTTTATGATGACCGCGCTGGGAGCCGCCAGTGTTTTCTTTTTCAGAAAAACAATTTCTGAAAATGTACATCGTATGGCTTTAGGGCTTGCAGCCGGTATTATGATCGCCGCTTCTGTCTGGAGTCTTTTGATTCCGGCGATGGAAGCGGCCGAGGAAGCGGGAGGCGCAGGCTGGTTGCCGGCTTGCGGAGGCTTCATTTTAGGGGTCGCTTTTTTACTTTTGCTCGATGAGCTGCTTCCGCACTTGCACCCCGGCTCCAAAAATCCCGAAGGTCCGAAGTCCCATCTATCTCGAGCTTCTTTGTTATTTTTTGCCGTTACGCTTCACAACATCCCCGAAGGTATGAGCGTCGGTTTACTTTTTGTCGTAGCCGGTCAAACAGGTGATCCTCTGGCGCTTTCTGCGGCTTTTGCTTTAGCGCTGGGTATGGGTATTCAAAATATTCCTGAAGGCGCGGCAGTCTCATTGCCCTTACGTCAAGAAGGCTATAGCGCAAAGAAAGCATTTGCTTTTGGAGCCCTTTCTGGACTGGCAGAACCCGTATTCGGCATTTTGGTTGTGCTCTGCGCTTCTTGGATTGCACCTTTTATGCCTTGGCTTTTAGCTTTCAGTGCCGGCGCCATGATGTATGTGGTGGTCGAAGAGCTGATTCCCGAAGCCCATTTAGGCGAACACTCTAATATCGGAACATTGAGTGTGATGGCGGGTTTTGTCTTAATGATGGCGCTTGACTGCGCTTTAGGTTAATTGAAAAAAAGCACCTGAGTAAAGTCTCAGGTGCCGAAATATCCCTTAGTTCTTAAAGAGATTCACTTGCGAAATCAGCCAAACGACTTCTTTCTCCGCGCTGTAAGGTGATGTGGCCGGAATGCTCCCACCCTTTGAAGCGATCGACCACGTAAGTCAAACCTGAAGAGCCCTCGGTGAGGTAGGGGGTGTCGATCTGAGCGATGTTGCCCAGACAAACAATCTTGGAACCTGGACCCGCACGGGTGATGAGCGTTTTCATTTGTTTGGGTGAAAGGTTCTGGGCTTCATCGATAATCACGAACTTATTTAAAAATGTCCGACCTCGCATGAAACTCATACTCTTAACTTTGATGCGGCTGCGGATAAGGTCATTGGCAGCGTGCCGACTCCAGTCGCTTCCTGAGTCAATGTTATTGAGCACTTCCAAGTTATCTTCAAGCGCTCCCATCCATGGCAGCATCTTTTCTTCTTCCGTTCCGGGCAGAAAACCGATTTCTTCACCTACACTAACGGTTGCTCGCGTGAAAATAATTTCAGAAAAGCGTCGCATATCCAACGTTTGTGTCAAAGCCGCGGCAAGTGTAATCAAAGTCTTACCGGTGCCTGCCTGACCCAATAGAGTGACAAAATCAATATCCGGATTCATCAATAGGTCAAGCGCAAAACATTGTTCACGGTTTCTGGCGGTGATCCCCCAAACCGAGTGTTTGCTTTGCATGTAGTCGCGCACAACGCAAAGGGTGGCGGTTTTGCCCTCAATCTTTTTGACCTGAGCGAGGAAAGAATCATCGGGTAAATAGACAAAAAGGTTTGTAAACCAATCTTTAACCAATGGACCGGTAATTTTGTACCAAGTACGTCCGTCTTCTTTCCAACTTTGCATCTTTTTGCCGTGAGTTTCCCAGAAATCTTCAGGAAGCTGCATACGGCCCGAGTAAAGCATATCGGTATCGTCAAGCGTTTTATCCGAGAAATAGTCCTCGGCAGCAAGACCCATGGCCGTTGCCTTGATGCGCATATTGATGTCTTTGGAAACCAACACAACGGAGCGTTCTTTTTCCTTATTTTGCAGAGCTTGAACGACTCCCAGAATTTGGTTGTCAGCCTTGCCTTGAGGCAGTCCTTGAGGAAGCTGTGCTTCGAGTGTTTGCGTTTGGAAAAATAGTTTGCCCTGAGCCTCGGTGTTTCCCAAGGCGCTTAACTCAATGCCTTCGGTGATATTGCCGTCGCTGTGGCCTAAAAGTTGGTCAAGATAACGGGAGACCTGTCGGGCGTTGCGCGCGACATCGCTCATCCCTTTTTTATGACCGTCGAGCTCTTCAAGCGTAATCATCGGCAAAAATACATCATGTTCCTCAAACTGAAAAAGCGAGATCGGATCATGCATGAGTACGTTTGTATCAAGCACAAAAAGCTTTTTGCCGTGTGTCTTTGCTCGATAGCCTTTTTGTTTTTTCGGTGAGTTCTCTTTTTTCTCGAGTAAGTCAGCCGCTTTGGGTGATTTGACACGCTTGACGGCTTTGTTTGTTTCAGAAACGACAGGTTTTTCTTTGACTGCTGTTTTGAAACTTTTTGGGTTGGATGCAGGCTTAACCGTCATTTCACCTTCTTTCAAAATTGAACCCATCGCTTTGGGCAGGGGAGGCAGCGGCATGCTTTTCTCCTTATTGCAACGATTTCAAATGTTCAAGAACAGCCTGAGCGTGCCCGGCCACTTTCACTTTTCGCCATTCGGCGCAAACGACACCTTGAGGATCAATGAGGAAAGTGCTGCGCTCAATGCCCATGTACTCACGACCGTATAGCTTTTTCAGTTTAATGACGTCAAAAGCCTTGCAAAGCGTTTCTTCGCTATCGCTAATTAACGCAAAGGGGAAACCCTGCTTGTTGCAGAAGTTGGTGTGACTTTTGATTGAATCTCGGGAAACACCGATCACTTCACAGCCGGCCTCTTTAAATTGCGTGTAAAGCGCGGCGAAGTCGCGGCCTTCCATCGTGCAGCCGCTGGTATTGTCTTTGGGATAAAAATAAAGGACCGTGTAGCGGCCTTTGAACATTTCGGAAGTGATTTCTCCAGTGGTAGCCTGGGCAGAGAATGGAGCAATCGGCTGATTTAAAGTAACGCTCATCGCAAATCCTTTTAATGTAAACGCTTAAAGCTTAACAAAGCTTTTGCTTCTTGGCGTACAATCATCGCAATTTTTTGTGAATTAGCTATGACAAAAGACGGTCCTCTTTGGTTAGTGGTTGTTAGTGTTGCTACCGGTGCCACCTTAGGTGCGATGATCCGGTGGTGGCTTACCTATGCCTTTAACGGCACCTCTTGGTTCCTATCTTCTCCCCTGGGAACGCTTTTGTCTAATCTTTGCGCGGCCTACCTGATGGGGATGGCTCTGGCCTGGCTTTCGACCCGGCCGGAAATCAGTCCAGCCGTCAGACTTTTTATCATCACCGGTTTTCTCGGTGCCTTTTCCACACTGACGGCGGTTTTGGGAGAAAACCTGCACTTTATGCTGACCGGTCAGTGGTTGGCTTCTCTTGAACACTTCTTGATGCATATCGGCGGTTCTTTTATTGCTTTGATTCTCGGTGTGCTAACCATTCGCGGGCATCT
>NZ_JAMBLT010000001.1 GCF_023336895.1 Parasutterella secunda | reverse complement strand
TCACTTGACTGCCACCTCGCGGCGACAAGGATGCGTATTATGCATTGTCTTTTTACGGATGTCAAGAAATCTTTTAAAAATTTTTCTTTACAAAGTTTTTTCTCATTTATCGGTCCCTTCTCTATCATTTCAAACATTCAATTTAATAATGAGAAAGACATGAGAAAAGCTTTTTTAATCGCTCCCCTTTTGGCGGCAGCTTCCATCGCTTTTGCAGCCCCTTCTGATACAGACAGAGTCAAGGTGTTGGTTAAGCAAAAAATGAATATTGAAGCAACCAGTGCAAAACGCCTGCCCATGGGTCTTTATGAAGTTGTCGCTGATCGCAATCTTTTATATGTAGATAAGGATGTAAAGTTTTTATTTGCCGGTCATATTTACGACATCGCCAATCAAAAAGACCTAACCCAAGCTCGTTTAGATGATTTATCAAAGATCGATATAAAAGGTTTGCCTCTTGATCAAGCAATCAAAACTGTTCATGGCAAGGGCGAACGTAATTTATACATTTTCGCAGATCCCTATTGCAGTTTCTGTCAGCGCTTAGAACACACACTGAAGGATCTGGATAACGTCACCATTTATACCTTTGTCACGCCTTTGATGAATTCAGCCGCCATGGTTGACAGAATTCATTGCGCCACTAATCCTGAAAAAGCCTGGAATGATTGGATGCTTGAGCAAAAAGAGCCGCCGGAACTTCCCAAAAACTGTAAAACCGATACGGGTAACAAGAACATGATCCTATTTAACCGTTTCGGACTAGAAGGGTTGCCTACTATGTACTTTGATGATGGTTACCGCTTAGAGGGCGCTGTTAGCCTTGAGGAAATTGAAAAACGCTTCAAAGAAGTGAAGTAATTTTGACTGGCGACTGATAAAAACAGTCGCCTTTTTCTAAGTGTAAGAACCTATTTCACACGTACTTCATCATTCCAAGCGTAATATACTGAGGGTGTTCAATTAAGTTTTGCCTTTCTATATTTAACGATTAGCTGAATTCTTCTCTTGAGTTACTCCCATGATTGAATTTGTCGAACTTTTTGTTGTAGGCATCGGCGTTGGCGCATTTGGCGCATTAGTCGGTATCGGAGGCGGCATGATTATGGTGCCGCTTTTTATGTTGACAATGATGGCTCCTAACGGCTCTACATTCGAAAACGTTCAGCAAGTCATCGGAACGAGTTTGTTTGGCGTTCTGCTTAATGCCCTTTCCGGTACATGGGCCTACATCAGGCAACACAAAGTAATGTTCCGAGCGGCCGTTCCGTTTGCTTTAGCAACTGTTCCGGGCGCCTTTATGGGAAGCTACATTACGGACTACTTCACCGGCAACAGTTTCTCGCTTATTTTCGGTTCCGCGCTGTGCATTTTGGCTATTCTCATGTACAGCAAATCCAAATCAAAGAAAGCCAATGTTTCTTCTGTTAACTTCTCGGTCGAAACTGCACACTTTAATGTTTTATTAGGCGTGGCCCTTTCTTTTATTGTCGGATTTCTGTCTTCCATTCTCGGCATCGGCGGCGGTGTTATTCATGTGCCGATGATGGTCTTTATTTTGGGTTTCCCTGCTCACATTGCCGTTGCCACTTCGACATTCATTTTGATGGTTAGCTCCTGTGTGGGCGTCATTAGTCACGCCGCTCTCAATCACATCGTTTGGATTCCGGCCATTGCGGTCGGGTGCGGTGCTATGGTTGGCGCACAAATCGGCGCTCTCTTATCAAAGAGAAGCCGCCCTCGCATCATCATCGTTTTACTTTCCTGTGTGATGTTTATTTTGGGCGGCCAATTTATTTATCGCGGGCTTTTCTAAGCACTAGTTGGCTTGAGGCGTCACTCCATTGGGCAATAACACCCAAGCTTTCACTTGGCTGTTTTGTCTGCCGGCAGCCAATGCCGCCTCATCTCCGCTTCCCCAATAAAAGTCAAAGCGAATCGGGCCTTTGATGGCCCCTCCTGTATCTTGAGCAACCACGGCTCGCGTGAATTTCATATCGGGGTTGCTTTGTTCGACATCCACAACAATAGGCCAACCCAATTGGTAATAGCGCCTGTCAACGGCAACAGAGCCTTTTTCCGTCAGAGGAACGCCCTGCGCGCCAATCGGCCCTTCATTGGGATCCTGATCCTTTCGTTCAATAAAGAAAACGTAACTTGGATTTTGATTCAAAACGGCCTGAACTTTTTTGGGATTTTTCTTTGCCCAAGCTTGGATGCATTGCATCGATAGTTCGTGGCTCTTTAGGTATCCCTGGCGAACCAAATAATTGCCGATTCCACGGTATGGATGCCCGTTTACATCACCGTAACCGACGCGCATGTAGGATCCATCCGGTAGAACGATACGTCCAGAACCTTGCACCTGAAGAAAGAATGCCGCCACCGGGTCCTCTACCCATGCAATCGCGTATTTATCTAAATTCCGTTTGGCAAGTTGAGCCCGTGAATCGTACGGAACCAGGCGATTGCCTTCTATCTGCCCCCTCAAACGCAATCCTTTTAATTGAGGATAAATTTCAGCCAAGTCCACTGTAATTAGGTCTGACGGCATTGTGTGCAATGGATAAATGTATGGGGCTTTTTTCTTACGGCTTCCATAAAGAATAGGCTCGTAATAACCAGTCATTTTCCCGCTATCACTGACACTGACCGCACCGTTTTGATCAACAGTTTCTGCGATAGCCTGATACGGCGTGAAATAAGCAGCGAAGAATGTTTTCGCTTGTGTTAATGGCAAAGATTTGGCTTTTGCGCAGACATCCTCCCAACCGGGACGGCTCGCCATTTTTTCACACGACTCTTTAAAAGCTGCCAACGCCGGTTGCCAATTTTCCTCAGGCATCGCCGGCAACTGGGCATAATCAACGGGTTTTAGAGATAACTTAACCTCTCCTGGTTTCGTCGGTTTTTCAGGAGGTGTAGTTGTACACGCCGCCAACAAACTTGCAATGGCGGTGAAAAGGCAAATTCGACTCAATCGCATGGTTCTTCTCTGAAATAGTATTCGAGCATTGTACAAAATAGCGCCTTGATCTTTGGCTCTCGGTTACAATTGGTGCATCTTTATTTTTCTTGTTGGGAAAGACCCCATGTCAATTTTCAGCCGCCCCAAACCTTCGTCCAAGTGTCGTATCGCACCCTCTATTCTTTCCGCTGATTTTGCAAGACTCGGCGAAGAGGTCAGAGATGTCGTTCAAGCCGGTGCTGATTGGATTCACTTTGATGTAATGGATAACCATTATGTTCCCAATCTCACAATTGGCCCTATGGTCTGTGAAGCCATTCGTCCCCACGTGCAAGTGCCGATCGACGTACATTTGATGGTTGAACCCGTTGACAGCATTATTCCTATGTTTGCCAAAGCCGGCGCCAACTACATTACGTTTCACTGCGAAGCAACGAGACACATCGATCGCACACTCTCTCTGATTCACGATTGTGGCTGCAAAGCGGGTTTGGTGTTTAACCCTTCCACTTCACTAAACTACCTTGAATACGTTCTCGATAAAGTCGATTTGGTTTTACTGATGAGCGTTAACCCCGGGTTTGGTGGACAATCCTTTATTCCAGCCGTACTCAATAAAGTGGCAACCGCTCACAGCATTATTGACAGACACACTCGAGCCACCGGACACGAAATTTGTCTGGAAGTTGACGGTGGTGTGAAAGTCGAAAATATCGGAGCATTAGCCGCGGCTGGTGCTGATACTTTTGTAGCCGGCAGCGCCATTTTCGGCAAAAAGAGTCCCATCGGTTACAAACAGGTCATCGATGAAATGCGACAAGCCATCGATCACGACATGGAAATGTTGCGCCGTAAAGAACTCGAGGAGATGAATAGAGATCGTGGCTAACACATTGTTATTTGACTTAGATGGCACTTTATTGGATTCAGTTGATGATCTGACAGTTGCCATTAATAACACCCTGACTTCGCTTGATTTGGAAACAATCACGCGTGATGACGTCACTTTGTTTATCGGCAAGGGAGCAAAGGTGTTGGTGCAGAGGGCGTTAGAAAAATCATGCGGCAAAAAGCCTGATGAAAATACAGTGCTTGAGACTCTTCCCCGCTACCTCTCGGAGATGAAGTTAGCCGAAGGGACGAGAACAAAACAACTGCCCGGTGTTCCACAAAGCCTAAAAGCTCTCCAAAAAGCCGGTTTTAAAATGGCCATTGTCACAAATAAACCGGCCGCTATCGCCAGACGTCTAGCCTCTCAATTTAATCTGATGCCTTACTTTGAAACCATTTTGGGTGCCGGCGACGTTGACAGCGTCAAGCCCAATCCAGAAATGTTAATAGAGGCTGCTCACCGCATGGGAGTTTCTATTCGTGACTGTGTTATGATCGGTGACTCAATGAATGATTCGTTGGCGGCACGCAATGCCGGCATACGTGCATATTTATTGAAAACAGGGTATAACGAAGGCGTTGTTATCGACCAATGGGCAAAAGAGAACGCCCCGGACGATCTTGTCTTTAACACCATGACAGAGTTGTCAGAATATCTTATAAATGAACGGAGAACAAAGTGAAAAAAATTCTCTTGCTCAGCTCTCTGCTTGCTTTGATGGTTCCATGTGTCTCTAATGCCCAAGACACCATCGAACAGTGCTACAAATCAGCCACAACGACCTTGGCCGTTCGCGAATGCTTAAAAAAAGAATTGCAACAGTCCCGCGATGAATACCGCGAAACACTTGAAAAGCTCACTCAACAGGCCGGTGAACTTGATCGTGTAACGGGCCGAAATGAAACCTTGCCGGCTTTGGAAAAAGCCAATACAGCTTTTGACCGTTATGTTGCTGAACAGTGCCGCTTTGAAGAAAAAATGATGGGTGGCGGCTCCGGTGCCGGCGCAGCTAACTTGGCCTGTCAAATTAATCTCTTGCATATTCGCATGGGCGCTATTGAGTCCCATCTGAGTGCTCAATAGTCATCAAGCATCACAATGTTATTGGACACTTCTGAAGTCAAAAAGGACTGGCAGCCTTTGCTGTCGTCCTTTTTTTCTAGTACAACGGGGCAATCACTCGTTGCCTATTTGCAAAAGCGTTTAAACGACGGCGCAGTCATTTATCCGAGCACTCCGTTTAAAGCCCTGGAATTGACGTCTTTGATGCAAACTCGGGTTGTCATCGTGGGACAAGATCCCTATCACGGTCCAGGACAAGCTCAAGGCCTGGCTTTTCACGTGGCAGCGAACTGCAAAATTCCCCCAAGCCTGAAAAATATTCATAAAGAACTAACCAGAGATCTCGGAATAGCTGCACCAGACACCGGTGAGCTTTTTGGTTGGGCTAGTCAGGGCGTTTTGTTATTAAACGCAGTGCTTACCGTCGAAGACGGGAAACCGGCCAGTCACGCCAAGAAAGGCTGGGAGGTTCTTACCGACAGCCTTTTAGCCGCTGCCGCCTCGGACTGCGCTCCTAAGGTTTTTATGCTTTGGGGAAATTACGCTCAATCCAAAGAAAAACTAATTAAGTCTTGCAATGGAAATCATCTGGTATTAACGGCTAACCACCCGTCACCATTATCCGCACTTAGACCTCCCGTTCCTTTCATCGGGTGCGGACATTTCTCTAAAGCCAATGATTGGCTTTGCGCTCATCAGCAAAAGCCCATTGTCTGGTCACGGTTCTGCAACTCTGAATCTGAGCAACTTTCCCTTTCTTTTTAGCTTCTTTTTATCAAGTAGCAAAAATTTTTATGTTTTTCGAAAAAACAATACGTTACAAGCATTATGATTGTTTGCAACGTTCATTTAAGAAAAAAGCATTTGCAAAGCTATTTTTTTTCCTATAAAATGCGAGACTCTTACGGCGGCTGGGTAGCTCAGTTGGTAGAGCAGCGGATTGAAAATCCGCGTGTGGGCGGTTCGATCCCGTCCCCAGCCACCAGTAAATCGTCCCGTGTAGTGCTCACTACTCGGGATTTTTTATAGCCTATTCGCCACATCTGTTTTTTATTTTCAAAACTTAGGACGAGCTAAGGCTACGCTAACTCTTTCCTAATCTTTCCTCTTTACCATACGTCTCATGAACAAATTGATTCAAGGAGAGCAGTATGAAAAAGGCCCTTTTAGCTTCCGCTTTAATGACATTGGTTGTCCCGGTTTGCATGGCTGCGGGGCCCGTTGGATTCGGCAATTCCCCGAACAATCATAGCCAACCACAGGGATTTTCTTTAAACCCGATGAACGACATCGCCACTTTGAAGAAAAATGCTTATGATGATCAGCTCGTGACAATCAAAGGCCGTTTTACGAAGCAACTTACAAAAGACAAATTTGAGTTCACGGATACAAAAGGTCAGACCATTGTGGTGGAACTTGATGATGATCGTAACTGGTCATTTATTCGAAAAGACGCTTTAGTTGAGATTGTTGCTGAAGTTGACAAGGACTTCAAGGGGATCGAACTTGAGTGCATCAATGCAAGAAATCTTGAAAAATAAATGCCTAGAACCACAAACTCCCGAAACAGGCAACTGAATCGGGAGTTTTTGTTTTTTAGTCGTTACAGCAGGACAGATTCATCACCTTCTCAATAATATGATGCAGCTCCTGAGCCAAATCAGAGTCCGATGCACGATAAAACACTTCCTTTCCACCCCTTCTGCTTTGCACCAAACCGCTGTATTTCAATAATCTCAAATGGTGAGCAACTGCCGGACTACTCATATTCATAAAAGCAGCAATATTGATGACGCATTCCTCAGAATGGCATAACAGCAAAAAAATGCGACACCGGACCGGATCGCTTAACTGTTTGAATACCCCAGCCACCTGCTCAAAGTTATCGGTTTGAGGCAATGAACTGAACGCCTTCTCGTGCTGTCCGTGATGATGCGGTAAAGAAACTTCTTGACTCATATTAATTAAACGATTATTTAATCTTGACAATGCTAACTTTCAGGATTATATTTCCTTTTAACAATTAAGTGATTACTTAATTGATTAAAAATTTAATTTGAGGATTCTGCCATGAAAAAGACCTATGAAATCGAAGTTGACTGCGCTAACTGTGCTCAATTGATGGAACAAGCCGCCTCTAAAGTTGAAGGCGTTGCTAAGGTTGTTGTCAATTTCATGACCCAAAAAATGATCATCGAGTTTACTGAAGGCGCTGATATCAAGGCTGTAATGAAGACAGTTCTTAAAGAATGCAAGAAAGTTGAACCTGACTGTGAAATTGACCTCTAGGAAGTAGTCAAGAAGCACCGTTTTACACAGAAATGGTGCTTTTTAAATCAACAATGATTAAACAAATGTTTAACTGAACAGGATATCAAAGAGAATGAAGGCTAAACAAAAAAAGATGCTTATTCGGATCATCATCGCCTCAGTACTCTTAATCGCACTCGCGCTCTCGCCTGTTACCGGTTACCTCCGACTGGCACTATTCCTTATTCCGTACTTTATTGTCGGTTACGACATTTTGCTCAAAGCCGCCAAAGGATTTACTAACGGGCGAATTTTTGATGAAAACCTCCTAATGACGGTAGCCACTTTAGGCGCCATTGCGATTGCCTTGTACGACAATACCGGTGATTACACCGAGGCCGTCGCCGTCATGCTTTTTTATCAAATCGGCGAATGGTTCCAAGGCTACGCGGTGGGGAAAAGTCGCAAAAATATCAGTGAGTTGATGGACATTCGACCGGACTACGCCAATATCGAAAAAGATGGTCAATTGATAAAAGTCGATCCCGACGAGGTCCAAATTGGTGACATCATCGTGGTGCAGCCCGGTGAAAAAGTGCCCATTGACGGTGTTGTTATTGAAGGTGAATCTAGTCTTAACACCAGCGCACTCACTGGCGAGAGCTTGCCTAGAAGCGTCTCAGTTGACGACGAAATCACCAGCGGTTGCATCAACCTATCCGGTTTACTAAAAATCCGCACAACTAAACTTTTTGGGGACTCCACGGTCTCACAAATTCTGGAATTGGTGGAAAATGCGAGCTCACGGAAATCCCGTTCTGAGGCATTTATCACTCGGTTTGCTCGCGTCTATACACCGATCGTCTTTTTCAGCGCCTTGGCTTTAGCCGTTATTCCGCCACTGGTTCGCCTGCTGGGTATGGGATTGGATGCTCAATGGGATGATTGGATTTACCGCTCATTGGTTTTTCTCGTGATCAGCTGCCCCTGCGCTTTAGTTATCAGCATTCCATTAAGTTTCTTTGCAGGCATTGGCGGAGCGAGCAACCAAGGTATTTTGGTCAAAGGCTCAAACTTCCTTGAAAACCTCTCAGAAACCAAAGTGCTGGTGTTTGATAAAACCGGTACCTTGACAGAAGGCGTTTTTGAAGTGGTGGCGATTCACCACAACAAATTGGAAGAAAAAAAGCTTCTCGAATTGGCTGCCTTAGCAGAAAGTGCGTCTTCGCACCCAATCAGTAAAAGCTTACAAAAAGCCTATGGCTTGCCCCTAAACCGTGATCGGGTTAAAGACATTCACGAAATAAGCGGACAAGGTGTTGTCGCCAAAATCGACGACATGGAAGTCGCCGCCGGTAACGAAAAACTGATGAAAAGCCTCAATGTTGAAGCGATTGCCTGCCACAGTGTCGGTACTATCGTTCACATTGCAATCAATGGTGAATATCACGGTCACATCGTCATTTCTGACCGAATCAAGGCTCATGCTAAAGAAACCATCCGTGCAGTGAAAAAAGCCGGTATTCAAAAAACCGTCATGCTTTCAGGCGACAGTCGTAAAGTGGCCGAGCACGTTGCCAAAGAATTGGGAATTGATGAAGTTCGAAGTGAGCTTATGCCCGCCGATAAAGTTCGAATTGTTGAAGAGCTTTTGGAGCAGAACAAATCCCGAGGCAAGCTCGCCTTTGTTGGCGATGGCATTAATGACGCACCGGTACTGTCCCGCGCCGATATTGGTATTGCCATGGGTGCCATGGGATCTGATGCTGCAATTGAAGCAGCCGATGTTGTACTGATGGACGATGATCCCTTAAAGATTGCCAAAGGCATCAAGATCTCGCGTAAGTGTTTGGCGATCGTCAAAGAAAATATTTGGTTTGCCATCGGCATTAAAGTTGCCTGCTTGATTCTCGGTGCCTTTGGCATCGCCAACATGTGGATGGCCATTTTCGCTGACGTCGGCGTGATGATTTTGGCTATTTTGAACGCTATACGAGCTTTGTTTGTCAAAAACCTCTAATCCTTGATCTCCTTCTGAGGCGACAAAAGTCGCCTCTTTTTTCACCGCGCCTTACCCTCATTTCGGTTATCCTAAAGATCGCTTTTATTATTCACTTATTAAACAAATTTCAACTTGAGGAAATGAAATTTTCATTTTTTGATATATTACTGTCAGGATATTTGCAGGTCATTTAGGAAGTCATATTCATGGATATTTCTCACGACGATCTTGAATTTTTCCTAGCGCTTTGGGAAACTCGCAGCATTACTCAAGCTGCCCGAGATTTGAATTTAACAATGCCCACCGCTTCTCGTCGGATGGCACGTTTGCGTGAGCTTTTTGGCGACCCCTGCTTCGTTCGCTCTCACAAAGGACTTTTACCTACAGATTTCACCATCGCCAATGTCGGAGAAATTATCCAGCTTCATCGGCAACTGCTTGAACTCACTCAAAGAAAAACTTTTGAACCATCGCAGTTAAAGCGAGTCATCCGCATTGCCATACCGGACAATGCCATGCCGTTTTTATTGCCGAATGTTGTCAAAGCCATTACCGATCAAGCGCCACTTTGTTCCATCGCTTTTCTGCACAGCTCTCACAACAGCTTCGAGGACTTACAAAAAGGCTATATCGATTTTTTGATAAATCCCAAAAGTCTTGTTCCCCGTGGCAGTCATTTCATGCCTTTGCATGCATTTGACCAAGTTATTCTCGTCAGAAAAACGCATCCCTTGGTAGAGATTTACCGCCAAAAAGGCACCGTAAATCCTGAAGATTTAAAACACTATGAGCGAATCCTGGTTAATGACAGCTATGCGGCCACGCAAAATAATGATATTTATTTAAGCAATTACGATCGCTATTTCATGACCGACAACGTTCAGAGAACCCGCATCGTTGTCCCGTACTTTATCGGTGCCCAGTACTTCTTGGAAAACACAGACCTGACATTGTCGTTGCCAAAGGAAACTGCAGAAAAAATTGCAGAAAGAAATCCTTATCTCACAACCATTCCCAGTCCACTGGCCAAATCCGGAGCAATTGTTCCATGCCTTTTCTGGCATGAACGCACGCACCACGATCCTGCCATGCAATGGATAAGAGCTCAGTTTAAAGCGTACGCACAAACCGAAGAAGGAGCGCGCGAGGCCCGTCAAGACAACTTTTAAAAATTGAAACTTACCTACACGAGATTTTTATTTTTTTGCTGAAAAATCCCTCTAGGTTGATTTTCCTTGTCCTCATAAACTGAGTCTTGATCAAAAGATCTCCACCTTATGAGGACAACATGAAAAAACTTACTTCCATCGCACTCGCTGTTTCTTTAGCAACAGCCGCAATCTCCGCTCAGGCTTCTGAGGCCATGTCAGGCCCCAAAGTGGGTTTCATTGCCCAAGGCAACATCGGCGAAGTTGTCATGAATCCCTATGACATCGCTCCGCTGACGGCTGTCATCCGTAACGGCGGCTACACACTTGAAGACGCTACCGTCCGTATTGTTCCGAAAAAAGATGGTCAAGAAATCAAATACAACGTCTCCAAGCGCCAATTACTCACCCACGGCGGTATTCCGGTCTTCGGTCTCTATCCAGACTACGTCAACACGGTGGAAGTAACGTACACGCGTAACGACAATGGTAAGAAGGAAAAATTCAGCGAATCTTATACGATGTATGCTCCCGCTGTTTTCCAAGCCACCAACGGCATTCCTTCTCTGAAATCTTCCATGTTTAAGACCAAAGTAAATAAGGCTGATCCCGCCTTCGGCGATCGCCTTTATTTGGTCAACAACTTGATGCAAAACTACGCCAAGGCCTCCCGTATTGTTTGGAATAACCCGAACGGCGGTGCTTTGCAATGGAACTTCTATCCGCAAAACGCCATTATCGACACGAAGGGTGAAGTGCGCTGGTACATGCACGTCGAACCGATCTACGACGTTGAAGATCCGTATCGCTCCGGCGTAATGATGGGCTTTCAACAAGACCAAGACGGCAACATCACCTGGGGTTATGGCCAACGCTACGCCAAGTATGACCTCTTGGGCCGTGAAATCTACAACCGCCGTCTGCCTTCTGCCTACGCTGACTTCTCTCACTCCTTTGACAACGCTCAAAACGGTCACGCTTTCTTGCGTGTGTCCTCGGCAGATTATCGCCGTCCCGACGGCAAGCGCGTGCATACTGTTCGTGACGTGATTTTGGAATTGGATGAACAAGGTCAAGTTTTCGACGAATGGAAGTTGTGGGAAAGCTTGGATCCGTGGCGTGACGTCGTCTTAAAGACGATGGACCAAGGCGCTGTGTGCTTAAACATTGACGCTTCCAAGTCCGGTCAAACGTTAAGCGCTGAAGACCTCGCCAAGATGGACGAATCTGATCAATTCGGTGACATCACCGGTGCCGGTCCTGGCCGTAACTGGGCTCACGTTAACTCGGTTGACTACGACCCGACCGATGACTCCATCATTATTTCCTCTCGTCACCAATCGGCTATTGTGAAGATCGGCCGTGACAAGAAAGTGAAATGGATTCTCGCTACCCCGACAGGCTGGAATAAGGATTTGTTGGGTAAGGTTTTGACCCCGGTGGACAGCAAGGGCAAGAAGATCAAATGCGAAAACAATCAATGTGAAGGCGGCTTTGACTGGACCTGGACGCAACACACTGCTTTCCGCATTGACGAAAAGAGCAACAAGGACGTGATCTATATCACCGCTTTCGATAACGGTGATGGTCGTCACCTCGAACAACCCGCTATCCCGTCCATGAAGTACAGCCGCGCAGTCGTCTTCAAGATCGACCAAAAGAAGATGACCGTTCAACAAATTTGGGAATACGGCAAAGAACGCGGCAACGAATGGTATAGCCCGGTAACTTCTTTGACCAAGTACTACAAGGATAAGGACTCTGTCTTCGTGTACTCGGCCACCGCCGGCATGGGCGCCAAGTTCACAAACGCCGTTGCACCGAATCCCTTCATCGAAGAATTCAAGTGGGGCGCCAAAGAACCTTCTGTTGAAATCCAATTGCTTGACACGATGGGTTATCAAGCAATGCCGATCAGCGTTGAAAAGGCTTTCAACACGAAGTAATTCTTTATGAAAACCGGGGCGAAGACATGCGTCTTCGCCCTTAGCAATACATTTAAATCAAAAGGAAATTTAATATGTTACGTCGCCAATTCTTAGCTGCTGCCGCCGCTGTCGGCATGGCTTTCTCCGTTTCTGCTTTTGCCGCCCCGGTTGAAGGTCAAGACTACGTTGTTCTAGAAAAACCGATTGTTAACGCCGATAAAACATTAATCAAGGTTTACTCCTACGACTGTCCCTTCTGCTACCGCTATGACAAAGGTGTGGTTCCCATCCTTAAAGAAAAACTCGGCAAGGAACTCACCTTTAAGGACTATCACCTTCACACCAAAGGTAAATATGGCAATCAAGGCGATGACGTTCTCGCTGTGCTTTGGGTTGAGGACGAAGCCGCTGGCCGCGATCCGACAGATGAAGGCTCTTTGCACAAAAAAGCCAAATTTGCTCTCTATCAGGCTTACCACGATAAGAAAGAACGCTGGGATGCCGGTGAAGACGCTTTCTTGAAGACCGCTCTTGACGCTGCCGGTATGAGCCGCACCGATTTTGATCAAAAGAAGAACGATCCGAAGGTTCAAGCTCTCGTGAAGTCTTGGAAAGACTGCACCTATGATGTCGCCAAAGTCCAAGGCGTGCCCGCTTTCGTAGTCAATGGTAAATATTTGTTGAAGACGGCTTCTATCACTTCGATTGACAGCATGGTCGACAACATCCGTGAATTGTCTAAGAAATAAGGAAGGGCCTCATGAAAGGGTTTTGTTCAAGCTTTAAAAAAGATCCCATGGGGACGCTTGCCGCCTGGCAAGACACTCGTGAACCGTGGCTGCTTTTTGCATTTACGTCCATCTTGTTAGTGCTTCTAGCGCACTACTTATTCCAAAACTGGCTGCATATGCTGCCCTGTGAACAATGCGTCTACATCCGTTACGGCAATATCGTAATGGCAATCGGCGCCTTCATTGTTGCAATTAAACCGAAGGTGATTTGGTCTAAGATCGTCGGTATCGGCATCTTCCTCTACGGCTTGATCTACACAATGATGTGCTCTTGGAAACTGATGGGCATCCATGACGCCGTGCATTCTGATGATCCGTTGGCGATGTTTGGCATGCAAGGCTGCTCGACAGAACCCACCTACCACTTTGGTCTCCCACTCGATAAATGGTGGCCAGATTGGTTTAAGCAAACCGGCGATTGCGGTTATGACGCTCCGGTCGTGCCGGCGGGTACTGAATTGGGCGATTTCCAACGTTGGTTGATCGAGGTTTACCAAGCAAGCGATGGTTGGTACCTGTTTCCACAATGGAAATTTATGGACATGGCCGAATGTTGCATGCTCGCGTGCGTCTGCTACGCTATTTTGTTAGCCGCTCTTTTATTCGCATGGATAAAGCGCGACTATCTGAAGTAAACCTAATGGTAAGACGATAAGGCCTTTACTAAATAACCTCACGAGTAACCAAGCAAAAGAGCTGAACTCCTGTCTGATTGAATCTGGCGGGAGTTTTTACTATTTTTTGCGTCAAAACATTTTGGCAGTCCTATACTGAAAGTGTCAGTTCTAAAGTTTGGGAGAAATGTAATGGCATACAACTTTGACAAAATTTATATCAATGGCCATTGGTGCGATTCAACAAGCGGGCGGTTTATTGAGGTTGAAAACCCCGCAACGCTTGAACATTTTGCACGGGTTCCCGAAGGAAATGAAAAAGATATTGATGCCGCGGTAAAAGCCGCGCACGAAGCCTTTAAGAGTTGGAGCAATACGGAGTTGGCTGTTAGAGTCGGCCTGATGAAAAAGATGCTCACAATCTTTGAGGGCTACCAAGACAAAATCATTGATCTTGAAGTCAAAGAGTTGGGAGCGCCCGTTAGCTTTTCTGTGCAGTCTCATTGTGTGTACCAATACACAAGAACCCAATCCTATATTGATTGCGCAATGCAACTACCTTTGGAAGAAAGCCTGCAAGCTTCAACGGTCTATCGTGAACCGATCGGGGTTGTCGCTTGCATTACCCCTTGGAACTACCCGCTCGGTCAGGTCGTCCAAAAGGTTATTCCCGCAATCCTTATGGGCAACACCGTTGTGCTTAAACCAAGCCAACATACTCCGCTTACAGCCTATCTCTTAATTGATGCTTTCGATCAAGCGGGCTTCCCGCCTGGAGTTATTAACATGGTTACAGGTAAAGGCAGTGCCGTAGGCGATGCCCTTGCTTCTCACCCCTTAGTGGATATGGTTTCCTTTACCGGATCAACCAAAGTCGGCTCTAAACTGAGCCAACGTGCCTTAGAAAGTATTAAGCGAATCAGCTTGGAATTGGGTGGCAAGTCACCTTTCGTTTGGCTGCCTGGCGCCGACTATGAAAAAGCTGTCGGTAAACTTTTTGATTCCATATTCCTCAATAGTGGTCAGACCTGCACGGCTTTTTCTCGTCTGCTTGTTGCCGAAGAAGATAAAAAGACCGTTGAAGCGCTATTGCTTAAGCATATTCCTGACTATATTGTGGGCGATCCGAGCGATCCTAAAACAAAAATTGGACCGGTTTCCTCCAAGGCCCAATTTGAAAAAATTACTGCCTATTTGAAGTTAGGACTTGAAGAAGGAGCAAAACTTCTGACAGGAGAAATTCCTACGGATTACTCTCACGGCTACTACATTAAACCGGCTATTTTTACTGATGTTAAAAATTCCATGAGAATTGCTCGTGAGGAAATCTTTGGACCGGTTCTCTGTTTGATTACTTATAAAACCATTGAAGAAGCGATTGCCATTGCCAACGACACCCTTTATGGACTTAATGCCGCTGTCTTTGGCAATAAACAAAAAGCCATTGAAGTTGCTAAACAAATCAAAGCCGGCAACGTTTATATCAATGACGCTCCCCGTGACGTCACGGCTCCCTTTGGCGGATACAAACAAAGTGGCATCGGTCGAGAAGGCGGTTTTGCCGGACTGCTCGAATTTACTCAACCTAAAGCAATTTTTGATCGTTCAAGCTTCTAGTTGCATTGGATAATTTTTAATGTCGGCTTGCATCCATCTGGGTGCAAGCTCTTTTTATGGGAAAAATTCAAGGTTCTTTTCTTTGCGGCCTACCAAACTGACCAGGACAAAAACGACAATTGAAGCAAGAATGGCCGGAGTGACAGCATGCCAGCCGCCAAGATCGGGTTTCACTAAACAGGCCCATCCGTAAATACAGAGGCCGACGCAAACAGCCGCCCACGCCCCTAAACGCGTTGCCCGAGCCCAAAAAAGACCGCCGATCAATGGGCACAAAAAAACAATTTCCAATCCCCCAAACGCAAACATATTGATCCAAACAATAATGTCCATGGGAGCAACAGCTAAAAGAAGCGACAGCAACCCTATTGAAAAAGTACAAACTTTGGCATACCGCCTTACTGCTTCGCCTTTATCAGGGATGCTACTGTAGCGTTTTAAAAATAGGTCTTTGATAATCGCAGAGGAAGCAGCAATCAATAGTGAGCTGACAGTAGACATGGTGGCTGCAATCGGAGCAACTAGGGTAATACCGGCCACCCATGGGTTCATATGATGGGAAATTAAATAAGGAATCATCGCATCGGTGTTGTGGCCGAAAACGGTAGCATCCGGAATAACTCCACGGGCCAAGAACCCCAAAAGTGTCATACCGATCATCAGCGCACCACAAACAGCCGTGCTTACCACCATGGCCAAATGCAAGTCTTCCGTTCGTCTGTAGGCCATGCAACGAACGGCTGACTGTGGCAGGGCTACCGTTGCAAAGCCCACCAGGATCCAGGATGAAAAAAGAAGAGTCCAGGGAAGCGCTCCCGAAGACGTTGGCGTAAAAAAGGCTTGTGCCTGCCCGGCGTTTGCCTCTTGAGTAATTTTTTGCATCAAAGAGGACAGACCGCCCGCCTGTCCGATGATATCGGCGGCCAACACACCCATTCCGACAAGCATCAATAGGGCACAGACTGTATCGGTTATAGCAACAGCCTTAAATCCTCCGGTGGTTGTATAAGCAATGACAACGACGCCGAAGACCAAAAGTCCCAACACATAATCGATACCGGCCGCTTGGGAAATCAGTTGAGCACCGCCGATAAATTGCCCCACCATCATGGCCATGAAGAAGAAAAGCAGCGCAATGGATAAAAACGCTCCTAATGCGGGGCTTTTAAAACGAGCCACTATGACATCAATAACGGTAATGGCTCCAATTTTTCTACTAACCAAAGATAATTTTTTGCCGAGCACTCCTAACACCAGAAAACCCGTGATGATTTGAGGGGCGGCAAATACTACCCAGCCTAATCCGTACTGCCAGGCAAGACCGGGACCGGAGACAAATGAGCTCACCGAACCATAGGTGGCCACAAGCGTCATTGCCAAAACGAACCCCTTAAGAGCCCGATCGCCTAAAAAATAACTTTTTAAAAAATCAGCACCCGTTCTTTGCGGATCCGTGCGTCCGAGAAGCAACAGAGCCAAAAGAAATAGGATAAGAGGAATGAAGATGACCCAAGACGGACTCACGGCTCCTTCTCCTCTTTATGATCAAGATTGAAATTGCGCAGGAAATACTTTACTAATAACCAAACAACCAATACGGATAAGAGATAGCCGCCAATACAAGAGAGCCAAAACCAAAGCGGCAAGCCCCAACATGAATAAGCCGAATCCTGTGTCAAAAAAAGAACACCCCAGAAAAAGAGAAATAACAAAAGTGCTGCCCCAACCGTATAGAGTGCCTCTCTATGGCTTTGTTCGATTGCTTCTTTATACGTTTTGGGACTCTTCATACTAGGATCTCTTTTGTGCGGCTTCGATGAAAAATTCTACTAGGCGCAGATTTTCCGGCCGTCCCTGATAGATACGCTCCGGGTGCCATTGAACAGCAACCAGAAAATCATCGCCATTGGCTTGAACCGCCTCAACAATTTGATCGGTTGAACAGCGGGCAATCACATTCAGAGTAGGGGCAACCCGATCAACTGCTTGGTGGTGAAAACTATTGACTGTTATGACTTGCTCTGCACAGGCTTTAAAGAGATAAGACTCGCCCAATACATCCACTTCATGCATGGTCGGAGTCCCCGGCGTGACATAGCGATGTTCCGTTCGGCTGCCGACTTGATTGGGAATATCTTCTATCAGTGTTCCGCCCATTGCCACGTTAATGAGCTGCATACCGCGGCAAATGCCGAAAATCGGTTTATGGGTGTTGCGGGCTGCATCAAAAAGGGCAAATTCCACCGCATCACGTACTAGAGCCGGTTTTTGACAATACTGGGGGCACCGGCTGTCAAAATAACTCGGAGCAATATCTTGACCGCCCGTAAACAAAAAGCCGTCACAACGAACGACAGCTTCATGAATAGCTTCCGGTGAGACATTTAAAGGCAGTACCATCGGCATGCCGCCCGCATCCCAAATTAGCTCTAAATAGTCTTGCCACATCCAACCGCAGGACTTTACATCGTCCCAAAGTGATGTCACGCCAATCAAAGGTCGCATAAAAAAACTCAAATGCAGAAACGCCACATCCCCTTTGGATTTTTCGCCAACCCAAAGGGGGTTAATTTCCGACAGTATATTCGGTTTGATAACGATTAGAGTTTCTTAGGTAACAGCGGTTCTTCGTCTTCGACGCCAACCAAACTCAAAGCTGTCAAAGTCAGCAACTGCGGGCCTAAATGGGTGTCAATCATTTCGAAGAATTCTTTCACATTGTGCGCATTTTCAGCGTGTCCGCCCGAGCACAAGCAAGTCGACGGGATATTTTCACTCATCGGCGCATTAGCATCCGTTGAAGAGCGGCCATATTGAGTCAGCTCAATACCCAACACTTTCTGCGCGCTACGGGCAACTTGAAGCACGGGGCAATCATGCGGACGAGTGCCGGCGGGGCGGTCACCGATTGCCGTTTTTGTTACCTTAAGGATGCGTTCCGGATCGGTAATTGTCCAAGACGCGTTTTCTTCTGCGACAGCTTCATCGAACTTCGAAAGAATTTCCGCTTCCAAAGCCAAAAGACATTGGTTGTCAAAGCTTCTCATGTCAATTTCGACTTCGCAGTGAGCGGCGATGGAATTAACAGTCGTCCCACCTTTAATCGTTCCAACCGTCCAGGTTGTCTTCGGATCAGCAGCCGGACGCAAATCAGCAAACTTTTCAATAGCACGAGCCATGGCGTGAATAGCGCTCGGCGTCTTTCCATATTCAGCGAAGCTGTGGCCGCCCAAACCGTCAATGCTCACGCGCCAGCGATGAGAACCCGTAGCTCCGTAGAGCACACGACCCACATCAGTGGAGTCCACCGCGATAAAGCCGTCAATCTTATTGTTTTTGACCAAATGTTTAGAACCGCGAATGTCACCGTTGCCTTCTTCACCAACAGTACCCACGAACCAAATATCACCTTTTGTCTGGATGTTGGCTTCTTCAAGACCTCTTAAAACCTGCAAAATGGCACGAAGGCCGGAGCAATTGTCACCGATGCCGGGAGCCGAATAACGAATACCGTCTTTTTTCACCGTCACATCCGTATCGATGGAAAAAACGGAGTCCATATGTGCGCCCAAAACCAAAATCGGGCCGCCTTCCACAGTGCCTTTGCGAACACCGATGACATTGCCGATTTCATCCATCTTCACATCAGTCAAACCATAGGCCTTCATGCGTTCAAGAACGGATTGCGCACGCTTTTCTTCCATAAAGGTCGGCGCGGGAATTTCACAGAGTTCTACCTGTTCATCCATTGCTCGTTGAACATCACGCTTGGCGATTTGAAGTGCTTTTTGAACTTTTTCTAATTGAGCAACTTTTTGTACCTGAGAGAAAACCGCTTCACTTAATGCAGGAAGTTCTTTAGCCATATATCCTCCAAAAGATTACAACTATCCCTTCCTTTTAATCCATTGAGTATGGAAAGGACGTCAAAAGCCGTGACCTATTTCTACTAAGCCACCGAACGGGATTAATTGTAAGGACTGTGAGTGTTAAGAGAAAATTAAATCTTGCCTTAATCCGAAGAGAGATGACTTTCTTCGGCTGAAAGCCTCAAAATAACTTCGCGGGCAATTTTTTCACAATCTTTAATATGTTCGCGCCCCAAATAACGCAAGGCTGTGAACCCTAAAGCCGCCGCACTAATTTGCCCCACGACCGGCACCCATTTAGCGGCTTGCTTGCTTCCTAATTTAATGCCGACACTTTTCAAAACAGAAATGGCTAATTGGGCTGTAATGACTTTACCGGCCAAAACGGTGCCCGCCCAACTGATTGCCTGGTAAGCCAGAATTCTTCTTTGACTAGGCAAACGATCAATTTGTTCAGGAGTCAGACCAAATTCCCAGTTGATATGGTCAATCATTTTGATCATAACGGAGACATCCACCAACATATCCACTCCCGGGATCGGGACAAAAGTTGCTCCGGCACTCATCAGTGCCTGGCGATCAACGTGTCGTCTGGCACGCAATACGGCAGCCCGGATTCTGTCTTCATTGGTCGGAATAAGCGGAAGATTCTTTGTCATAAGGAAAAATTAATCGATACGCTATACACTTACGCTTCTGTTTGGATTTTAGGGAAAGTTTTTCCCTTTTTCTTTTCATGCACTTACTGGCCTTAGGTTTAAATCACACGACCGCTCCGCTTGCTATTCGCGAACGGGTTGCATTCGGTCCCGAGGAAACTGCCGAGACAATCGGCAGGGTCTTGTCGCGCCTGTCGGGTGAAGAGTCCGGCCATATTACCGAAGCGTTGATTCTGTCTACCTGCAACCGCACAGAACTTTACTGCGCGGCTGAAGATCCAGACTTAGCCATCGGCGCGCTCGAAGCCTTCTTGGCTGAAGAGAAAAATCTGTCCATATCTGAACTCACCCCCCACACATATGCTTTGACAGACTTAGAAGTGGTTGAGCACGCGTTTTGTGTAGCTAGCGGCCTTGATTCAATGGTTCTGGGTGAAACACAAATCGTCGGTCAAATGAAAAAAGCTGAAAAAGCGGCACGAAAAGCCCACGGTTTAGGGCTGATGCTCAACACCCTTTTTCAAAGAACATTTACTGTTGCCAAAGAGGTTCGCACTGCAACAGAAATCGGAGCACATACGGTTTCTATGTCGGCGGCGGCCGTTCGATTGGCTAACCGCCTCTTTGGCGAGTTGCACGACTTAAACGTTCTTTTTGTGGGCGCCGGAGAAATGATTGAATTATGCGCCGCCCATTTCAACGGCCAGGCCCCAAAGTCCATGACGATTGCCAATCGTTCGCTTGACCGTGGAGAAGCGCTCGCAGCTCGTTTTAGCGCACAATGCATGAAATTGGCGGACTTACCTCAGCAGATTTCACGTTTTGACATCATTGTCTCCTGTACAGCCAGCGCTCTTCCCATTATCGGCTTGGGCATGATTGAGCGAGCCATTCGTGAGCGCCATCACAAACCGATATTCATCGTTGACCTAGCCGTACCGCGTGATGTTGAAGAGGAAGTCGCCAGATTAGATGATGTTTATGTCTACACTGTTGATGATTTAGGCAAAGTAGTTCAAAGCGGCAAAGCTGAACGTTTGGCCGCCGTGGATGAAAGCCGACACATCATTGCGCAGCGTGTCAAAGATTTTTCTGATTGGCTGCAATGGCGCAACAGCGTTCCTACCATTGAAATGATGATTGAGCGCGCAAGCGACTTGTCCGAAGCCTGCATTGAGCGCGCCAAACACAGTATCAAAAACGGCAATGATGTCGATGCCGCTTTAAAACGTATGGCTCACGATATTACTCGTAAGCTCATTCACGATAACTTGGCCTTGCTCAAAGACACCGAGCATCTTTCTACCGCTGAACGTCAACACCTCGAAGCGTGTTTTAAGCGCTTTTATCTTGAGCGAAAACGTTAGCGGCGCTCAACGTTTTGCCCCTTTTTTCGGACTGCCTTAATATTGCGCCGTCCAACAGTATTTTCTTTGAATCGAATTTAATCTTAGGAGACTCCTCGTGAAAGAGTCGATGCGCAGTAAACTCAAACAAATCGCCAGACGTCTGGAAGAAATTGATGCCATGCTGGCTTCTCCCGATGTCACCAACGACATGAATCGTTTCCGCGATCTGTCACGCGAACGGGCTGAAATCGAGCCGGTTGTGTTAAAACTCAAGGAATACGAATCCACCGAAGCCGACATGGAAGCCGCTCGCGAAATGCTTGAGGATCCGGAATCAGCCGATTTTGCCCAAGAAGAAATTGATAATGGCAAAAAACATTTGGAAGCTCTTGAAAAAGACCTCCAGATCATGCTCCTGCCGCGCGATCCCAACGACAGTAAGAACATTTATTTGGAAATCCGCGCTGGTACCGGTGGCGATGAATCGGCACTCTTTGCCGGCGATCTTCTTCGCATGTACACCCGCTATGCTGAACGCCAAGGCTGGAGCACGGAAATTGTTTCCGCTTCAGAAAGTGACTTGGGCGGTTATAAGGAAGTGATTGTTCGCGTGATCGGTGATGGAGCTTATTCCAAACTCAAGTTTGAAAGCGGTGGCCACCGCGTGCAACGCGTTCCGGAAACCGAAAGTCAAGGACGAGTTCATACGTCTGCCTGTACTGTTGCCGTGTTGCCGGAACTCGATGAAATCGGAGAAGTAGAAATTAATCCGGCCGACCTTCGCATTGACGTCTATCGTGCTTCTGGAGCCGGCGGTCAACACGTTCAGAAAACAAACTCTGCCGTGCGTATTACCCATATCCCGACCGGCACGGTCGTAGAATGCCAGGATGAACGAAGCCAACACGAAAACAAGGCTCGCGCCATGAGCGTTCTCATCTCACGCATCACGGCTAATGAAATTGCCAAACAACAGGCTCAGGAAGCTAGCACCCGTAAAAGTCTTGTTGGATCAGGCGACCGCAGTGAACGCATTCGAACCTACAACTACCCGCAGGGACGTGTGACCGATCACCGCATTAACCTCACACTCTACAAGCTTGATTTCATCATGGACGGTGATTTGGAGGAAATCATCACCGCTTTGACCACAGAGCACCAAATTGAGCAATTGGCTAATTTAGGTGAATAATCCATGCCGACAGTAAGCGAAGCTTGGCAAAACGCCTCAAAACTCATAGATCGTTTTGAGGCGAAGCTTCTTCTTGCCTCTTGCTTAGGTGTCACACGCACCTATCTCATCACGCACGACAAAGATGCTTTAACGGAAAGCGTTCTTAATCACTATAAAAAGTGTGTGCAAGAACGGGCTAAGGGGGTTCCCGTTCCATACATTCTCGGTAAACAAGAATTTTATGGACGCCCCTTTAAAGTCACGCCGGCTGTCTTGATTCCAAGACCCGATACGGAAACCATCGTTGAATTTGTTCTCGCTCAATGCCCTATTGATTCTGAGCTCTCTGTACTGGATATGGGAACAGGATCAGGCTGTATTGCCATTACCCTGGCACTCGAAAATTCCAACTTAAATGTAAACGCTACGGATGTCAGCCCCGCGGCACTTGAGATTGCCGAGACAAATGCGAAAAATCTCGGTGCCGATATCCATTTTTATTGTGGCAGTTGGTTTGAAGCCATTCCTGCCTCACTGCGATATGACATCATTGTGAGCAATCCCCCATACATCCATCGAGAAGATGAACATTTGAAAAATTTGGGTTATGAACCCATTGGCGCACTCACCGATGGTTTTGACGGTCTGACGCATATTGATCACATCATTAAAAATGCCCCTTCTTTTTTAAAGAAAAATGGCTTGCTCGCTTTCGAGCACGGTTGGGATCAGGGTGAAAGCGTTCGAACATTATTTAAAAAACATTCTCTTTGGAAAGACATCCAAACCATTCAAGATTTAGGCGGCAACGATAGGGTCACTGCTGCTCGACTTGCCTAAATTGACGCTGTTTTTCATCGAATTGTCATCATTTCATCGCAATCCTGAAACATTGCGCTATCAAAATAGCTCCCCAAGATAGCTGTCCCGATTTTCTGCCGGTTGTTTTGTTTGTTCCGGCTTCAATTGACTTTCTTGTGATGGAGTTTTTCATGACTGTGTTTCGCAAAACACTTCTTGCCTCAATGTTGATTTCATGCGGCCTAATGTCTCAAGCCGCCTTGGCAAGTGCCGAACATATGGTTGTTGCCGTCCAGCAACTTCCGCCTACCGTTGAACCTCAAGGTATTAACAATAATGCGATTGATCGTGTTGTCGCTTCCATTTACGAAACGCTGATTTATGCCGATACCCACACCGGTGAAATGAAGCCGGGCTTGGCTGAATCCTGGAAACGCATTTCTCCGGAGACGGTCGAATTTAAGTTACGCAAAGGAGTGAAGTTCCACGACGGTACGGACTTTACCGCCGATGACGTTGTTTTCAGTTTTGGTCCTGAACGCTTCTCGGGTGAAAAAGCCCCGGGCCGCCCCGCCGCATGGGAATTTCTGGGCGGCTTGAAAGAAGTCAAGAAAGTTGATGACTACACGGTTCGTGTAACGATGAAAGACGCCGATCCTTTGATCGAGCGTCGCTTCTCTGCCCGTATGTCTGAAATTATTTCCGAAGACGGCTACAAGAAGGCCGGTTCTTGGGAAAATTGGGTCAAGCACCCAATCGGCACTGGCCCTTATCAGATTTCTTCCTTTAAGACCGGCAACCGCCTTGATCTTGTTCGTTTCGACGGTTATTGGAACAAGAAGGCTCCTGCTGCCAAGTTAAGTTTCGTTGAAGTGCCGGAATTGTCCGCTCGTGTGGCCGGTCTTCGTTCCGGAGAATTTGATCTCATCACCGAAGTACCGCCCGACCAGATCAAACCTCTATCCTCTGACGGTAAAGTTGACGTGGTCGGTGGCCCAATCGATAACATCTACGGTTTAGTTTTCGATAGCCGCTCTTCTAAGGTCATGCAAAGCAAGGAATTGCGTCAGGCTTTCTTGCATGCCATTGACCGAGACCTCCTGGTTAACGCCTTGTTCGCTGGCAAGACCGTAACAGCCAATAGCTTCCAATCAAAGACTTTCGGTGATTTGTACATCCCCGAAATGAACCAAAACCTCTATGACCCCGAAAAAGCTAAGGCTCTGATCAAAGCTTCCGGTTATAAAGGAGAGCCGATTGTCTGGCGAATTCAGGCCGGTTACTACACTCTTGAAATGACTGTTTCCCAGGCCATCGCTTCCATGTTAAAGGCTGTTGGCTTAAATATTGAAATTCAGGTGAAGGAAAACTGGACGCAGGTGGAAGCCGCCGGCGCTGACCGCATGATTAATAATGCAAGCTTCTCAGCCTACTTCCCAGATCCCGCTTCTCAATTATGGCGTCGTCTCAAACCGGGTACGTCTTGGGACTCGATGGGCTACATCGACACGACAACCGCCGATTACAAGGTTTTTGCTGAAAACGGCAAGATTTTGGAAACCTCTATTGATCCGGCCAAACGTAAGGCGGCTTGGATCAAGATGCTTCAAGCATTCGCCAATGATCCTCAAGCATGCCCGCTTTATGCCTTGCCGATGATTTATGGCAAGCAAAAGAGCGTCCAATGGACGCCTGGCACTGAAGGCCGTCTGTACTTAAACGCTGACAATCTGTCGTTTAAGTAATTTTTCAATAATCTTCCCGCTCCTTAGCCTAGGGCTAAAGGGGCGGGTTTCGCATCTAGAAAAATCTCATGCAAAACGATCCTCTGATCAGCATCCGAGACCTGCACGTATCGTTCGGTTCCGTGGAAGTGCTCCACGGAATCGATCTCGATATTGAGCAGGGTGTCATTCATGCCTTAATCGGTGAATCTGGTTCCGGCAAAAGTGTGTTGGCACGATCCATCTTAGGTCTTGCCGGCAATAACTGTCGCATCAACGGCAGCATTCAATTCCAAGGTAAAGAGCTTCTGACACTTTCTGCTGAAGAGTACAGAAAGTTAAGAGGAGCTGAAATAGCCATGGTGGTGCAAGATGCTATGAGCGCCTTAAACCCCATGAGAACCATTGGGCACCAATTGATGGAAACCATTGCCTGTCGCCATCCCAATTACCGTGATCACAACACAGCAACCGTATTGGCCACCCATAAGCACGACCTGCACGATATTGCCTTGGAACTTTTAAAAACCGTCGGCATTACGGCGCCGGAAAAGCGTATGACTTCGTATGCCCATCAACTCTCAGGTGGCATGCGCCAACGCATCATGATCGCACTGGCCTTGGTGGGATCGCCTAAGTTGCTATTGGCCGATGAACCGACAACAGCATTGGATGTGGTAGTACAGCGTGAGCTCTTGCAAGAGTTACGAGAAACTATCCGCAAATTAAACATGTCCATGCTACTGGTCACTCATGACCTGCACTTGGCTCACGATATAGCCGACAAAGTCTCTGTCATGTACGCAGGTTATCTGCTCGAAGAAGGCCCCGTCACCAAGGTTCTTCCCAATCCGTCACACCCCTATACTGAGGGACTATTGGATGCGATGCCCGATATGACAAGTGTCAAGGGCACACTTAAACCGATCCCCGGCGAAATTCCTCCTCCGGACAAACTTGGTAGTGGCTGCCCCTTTGCTAGTCGTTGTGGCAAAGTCTGCGATTCCTGTCGTCAAACGCTTACAGCGTTAACAGAGATTGACGCTTCCGTTCATTGGCGTTCCCGTTGCACCAAAGCTCACGATGCGCCCGTTAATGAACAGCAAGAGGGCCTTCAACAAGTTACCGATATGATGAAGTCGATTGTCAACATGGAACAAACCGACTTCCCGACATTGGTCAATGCGCAAATCAAGCGTCATTGCTACTACACCCGTCAAGGTCTGCTAGGACGTAAAAAACCTTGGGATGTACTGCAAGATATTGACGTGCAGATTGAACACGGTGAGATTCTTGGTCTCGTCGGTGAATCCGGTTGTGGTAAATCGACGCTGGCCCGCCTGTTGTTAGGTCACCAAACACCAACTCAGGGTATCGTTCTTTTCAAGGATCAGCCGATTCCGGAACCCCGAAGCAAGCCGTGGCGTGCTCAACGAGCCGCTATGCAAATGATCTATCAAGATCCTTACGGCTGTTTTGACGCTCGAATGCCTGTCATTGAACAGGTTGCCGAGCCTCTAATGGTTCATAAACATCTGTCTAAAGAAAGCGCTCTGGAGCGAGCCGCAGCTGTCTTAAAAGCAGTAGGGATGCCCGGTCACCACATGAATAAATTGCCTGTTGTCATGTCGGGCGGTCAACTTCAACGTGCAGCCATCGCGCGCGCCGTCGCTTTGGAACCCGCATTATTGGTTTGTGACGAACCTGTCGCGTCACTTGATGTTTCTATTCAAGCTCAGGTTTTGGAGCTTTTGTATAACCTGAGAAACGCAAGCCACATGTCCATGCTCTTTGTGTCGCACAACTTAAATGTGGTTCGATACATTTGTGACCGCGTTGTGGTGATGTACCTCGGCCGTATTGTGGAATCCGGTGATGTGGATGAAATCTTCAAACATCCCAAGCATCCTTACACCCAGCTTCTGATGGCGAGTACCCCCGGAGCAGACGCTCGCGTCATTCGTTTTTACCCGAAAGGTTCAATGCCAAGCCCCATTGATCGTCCTAAGGGATGCGTCTTTGCCAATCGTTGTCCGGTCGCCACGACACGCTGTCATTTAGAAGTCCCGGCACTTACAAAACTTTCTGATAACCATGCCTGTGCGTGCTTTGAACAAAAAGCATTTGAAGCTCTTCAGGCCTCCGAAGGAGAAGCGTGATGGTAGCGCTTGTTCTGCGTATTGTGTTTCGCTCGCTTGTGACACTGTTTTTGCTCACCGCTTGCGTCTTTTTCGCCCTTCATCTAACCGGTGATCCTGCCCGTATTATGCTGGGGGACGGAGCCGATGCGACTGCATTGGCAGCTTTCCGTGCCCAATGGGGTCTTGATAAGCCACTGTGGGAACAATTTCTTGTTTATCTGCAGAAATTTATCACTCTTGACATGGGAACAAGTTACTTGACCGGGTTGCCTGTCAAAGAGGTGTTTCTGAATGCCTTCTGGCCAACGTTGGACTTAATGATTCCAACTGCCATCGTGACCCTTTTATTCGGAATTCCTGCCGGCGTTATCGCGGCCCTGCACCGTAACACGGCTTTAGATAAAACCATGATGTTTGTGTCGGTTTTCGGCTATGCGGTACCGAACTTCTTCATGGGTGTTTTGCTGCTTTTAATCTTTTCAATTTGGTTAGGTTGGCTGCCTTCCTACGGTAACGCTACTGGCTGGCACTACATTATGCCCATCATCACCATGGCGACGTCAGAAGCCGCTATTTTTTCTCGTTACGCCAGAAGCGCCATGATCGATGCGATGCGCCTGCCTTGCGTAAAAGCCGCTCGCATGAGGGGGCTGCCGGATCGGCGGGTTATTTGGCTACATGCTCTGCCCAATGCCATGCTTTCCATCTTGACGATTATGGGCTTTTTCTTGGGCACTTTGGTGGCTGGTGCCGTGATTACAGAAAATGTCTTCTCTTGGCCTGGGGTTGGAAAACTTTTGGTGCAGTCTGTTGCTAACCGTGATATCCCTGTTGTTCAACTGATTGTATTGGCTACAGGCGCCTCACTCATTATTGCCAACCTCGCGATGGACTTACTGGCCCTAGTTGTGAATCCTCGCTTGCGTAAGAGCAACAATTAACGGAGTACGAGACAAATGGCTCAATTTATTAATGTACAGAAGAAAAGCTCGGATGTTCTGGTCTATTGCAGTGCGGGGTTGCTTTTCATATTTTTCACATTCGGTGTTTTAGCTCCGTGGATTGCCCCCTATGACCTGGAACAAATGGATTTAGGCTCTCGCCTAACAATGCCTTTTACCAGTTTCGCTCACATCCTCGGAACGGATGAATTAGGTCGGGATGTTTTCTCTCGTTTAGTTTACTCGCTCAGACTATCGTTTTTATTGGCAATTGCCGGAACGATTCTCGGTGCGATAATCGGTACAACACTGGGTTTCTTGGCAGCCCGCTTTGGCGGTATCGTTGACGACGTACTCAACGCTGCTGTGGATTTCACTGCCTCTTTACCCTTTATCATTCTTGCCTTAACCATCTTGGCATTCTTGGGTACCAACGTTACAGTCATCGTCGTCATTATGGCTGTTTATGGATGGGATCGTTACGCCCGCCTGACCCGTAATCTTGCTCGTTCTGCTTACACAGAAGGCTATGCTAATGCGCTTGAAGGCTTAGGAATTCCAACCTGGCGTATTGCCATTCGTCACATCCTGCCCAATATTGCTTCAGCTCTTGTCGTCAATATGACACTTAACTTTCCGGGAATGATTTTGCTGGAAACATCACTGTCCTTTTTGGGCGTAGGTGTGCAGCCCCCTATGAGCTCTTTAGGCACAATGCTTGGTTTTGGTCGTGACTACCTTACAACCGCTTGGTGGATTGCTGTTATTCCTGGTGTTGTCATTGTCCTTTCAACTCTCTCAATGTCCATTTTGGGCGATTTTGTACAACAAAAATTAGAACCGCAAGGCAGATAAATATGACTGAAAAACAAACTCGATTCGTCATCGTTGGCTTCGATGGCTTACGTCCTGACTGTATTGATGAAGACATGCCAACTCTTTCGGCATTCATTGCCCGATCACACCGTTGGAGTCGTTATTTAGCCACATTCCCAACAGAGACCTATGTTAATCACCCAAGCATTTTCTCCGGTTTTCGTCCTAATCGACACGGCATCATCGCCAATGCCTTTTTTAATCGAGAAATGCCTTCGGAAAAAAGCGTTTTCATTGGCTCCAGTGTTTCCAGCATTGAAACACAAGACGCAGTATCCAATTTAATTCAAGTACCAACTCTGGGGGATCGATTGGCGCGGGCCGGTAAAACATTGCGGGTTATTTGCGCGAATTCCTCAGGCAGCACTCGTCTGCAACATATCCACGCAGACCGCTACATCGGCCACTTAAACTGTTGTGTTCACGATCTAGGACTTACACTTCCCGCTCAAGAGCGTGAAGCCCTTTGTGCAAAATGGGGCAACGGTGTTGCATTAAAGTTTCCAGACTTTGACGGAACAAAACTTGTCACTGACATATTCTTTGACTATGAATTACCTCGTGGCTTAGGGGATGTCACCATTCTTTGGATCGGCGAACCTGACCACTCAAGCCATGAGTTCGGGATATTTAATGACAAAACTCGTCAAGCCAGAAAGGCAGCCGATGAAGCTTTTAAGCGTGTCTTAGACTGGTGGACAGCCAAAGGGGAAAAAGAAGGCGTGCAACTTGCTGTTATGTCAGACCATGGACACGGAACAGTCTGCGCCCACTATGACTTGAAGAGCAAATTGATAGAAAAAGGCTGGAAGGTTATATCTGGTAAAGATCTTCAGAATGGACTAAAACCTCAAGACAACGATATAGTCATGATTGGTGACTATACGTTGGGACTTTGGTTAACCCATCCTACTGAAAACAATTTACTACGACTTCGGGATGAATTAATGAGTATCGAAGAAGTGGGCATGATATTCTCACAACCCAAAATCGGCAGTAGCGAAAATGATGTAGAAGGGCGAGTAAAAGGCACCTTTTCTGAAGCTCTTATTTTCTCCGATCACGCCAGGGGCCCCGATCTTCGGGTCACCATGCGAAATAATCCTCGAACAGGACGACTCGTTATGGGCGCTTCGCTGGAAATTGGAACTGGCAACCATGGTGGTCTTTTACCAGTGGAAATTAACAGTCTTTTAGCTGTTAAAGGCGACCAATTTCAAGCACCGGAAGCAGTACACACAGAACCGGCCGGACATGACGATTTCGCCTTGACCGTAATGACACTGATGGGATTGTTAGGAAATGAGTCTGCTCTTTCCCCTATGCCTTCTGCACGATTACTGACCGAAGCTATCGGTGGTAGAGAAAAAATGGATTGTGAAGAAGAAATCCTCACTCTCCAAGAGGGAAAATTTATGCAGTATATCCAGCGTGTACGATTCGGTAATCACGTCTATGTTACCGAGGGAGCAAGAGCGGGTACTTGCAATATTGAGGCTTTAAATCAATCGGAGTAATCAACGATGGATATTGTTATTCAAGGAGCAGGGGCTGAGGCCTTTGCTGAAAAACTTAATCTTAGAAATATTTGGATTAAACCGGATGCAGTCCGTGTCAATGAAGCCGACAGCACCTTAACTCAAGAATTAGTAGAACAGGCAACTAAACAAGGTTTTGATGTTAATTGTGTGCCTAATGGCCTCAGCATCAAAAACTTTGGCTTACTTGCGCTTGATATGGATAGCACACTCATTGAGCTTGAATGCATTGATGATATTGCCTGGCAGTGCGGCGTTGGCGAAGAAGTAGCCCGTATGACTGAAATCGCCATGCAAGGTCATATGCCTTTTGCCGAATACTTGAGAGAACGCGTAAAACTGTTTAAAGGTCATCCGGCCCACTACGTGGAAGTCACGGCCTCTCATGCCAAATTAATGCCGGGTGCCACTGAGTTAATCAACTTTGCAAAAGAGCACGGTCTTAAAACTTATATTCTTTCTGGAGGCTTTGACACGATCGCCAAGGTTGTGTGTGAAGAGCTCGGAATGACCGGCTACCTTTGCAATCGATTGATTGAGAAAGACGGCGTGCTCACAGGAGAAACCACGGGCCCCGGAGGCGGTGAAATTTTAGACGCCGATGGTAAGCGCCGCGCTTTGGATATGCTATGCATGCTTTATGGTTTACACCATTCACAAGCCATTGCCGGAGGCGATGGTGCCAATGATCTAGAAATGATCAAAACAGCCGGCCTGGGCTTTGCCTATCACGGTAAACCGATTGTGGCCGCCAGTGCGCCGTATCGTGTCAATCACGGAGGTCTTGACGTTGTCATTAACCTCTTTATCGAAGCTTGGGATAAGGCCAAAAAGCTCTAAGGCTACGGTTTTCAAGTGTTTAAAGGCTTCCAGATACTAAGGAAGCCTTTTTCTTTTGACTCGCATCAAAATTTATTTTTGTCGACAGTCTTGTCTATTTTTCAGAAAATACAGCAAACTTTTTCTAATTCATTGTTTTATAAGAAATTATAATTTAAAACATTCTTGTAATGAACTAAGTGATTTCACTGTTATCGCTGCTTTTTATCTAACACTTTTTACCCATTTCTAACTCAAAATAACTAGAGAAAAAAACTTATTCAACCTTTCCAAAAACATGCGCTCCCACTACTTATCTTCTTGAATTTCAAACATTATTAATTTTGCCGACCATTTATTCGTAATAATCGTCTATTTCATCAATATTCTTTTTATCTTTCAATGTGTTAACACCTTGTTGATCAAAAACCGTCCGCATACACTGTCGGGAAATCGACTTTTATGTTTGGAGTTCATCATGAAAAAAATTTTATTAAGCGCTCTCTTAAGTTCCATGATTGCCAGTGGTTCTGCCATGGCCGGTACACTTTTGGTCGGCACCGATGCTGGACTCGCTCCTTTTGAATTTAAAGATCCGAAAACCAATGAAATTGTTGGTTTTGATATCGATTTGATTAACGCCATAGCCAAAGCGGTAGGCGATGAAGCAAAGATTCAAAACATGCAATTTGCAGGATTAATCCCCGCTTTACAAAGTAACATGGTTGATGTCGGGGCTGCAGCCATCACCATTACGCCGGAACGGCAAAAACAAGTGCTTTTCACTGATCCATACTACGATGTCGGTCTAGTAATGGTCATTCAAAAGAAAAATGCCAACAAGTTTAAAACTTTAAAAGACATGGAAGGCAAACGTATCTGCGCTCAAATTGGTTCAACTGGCTCCATTTTGGCCTCAACTGTCAAAAACGCCACCGTAGCCAATTTCGATCAAATCGGCGAAGCTTTTATGGAATTAAAAATGAACGGGTGCGACTCCGTTATGGTTGATAAGACAGTAACTCTGTACTACTTAACTAAACATAACGATGAAGACATCATGATGGTTCCACACGTTTATAACCCCAAACAAAACGGATTTGCCGTCGCCAAAAACAACAAAGCTTTACTTGAAAAATTGAATAAAGGTCTAAAAATCATTAAGGAAAATGGTGAATACGACAAAATCTACGAAAAATGGTTAGGTAAAAAGCCTCAAGCCTCTCAACAATAGCACTCAATCATTAAGCCTCAAAATCCATTTTTGAGGCTTCTTTTGTTGTTATTTTCGTGCAATTATCATGAAATTAATTAAACGTATTGAAGAATTAACTCCAGAATTTATCGCCATAAGACGCGATTTCCATAGATACCCCGAAGTCGGCCATCAGGAGAATGTAACCGCTGAAAAAATTGCCAATTATCTTCGTCAATGGGGTTATCAGGTTCATACGAAAATTGCCGGTACCGGTGTCGTAGCTCTTTTAAAATGCGGAGACTCATCCAAGTGCCTTTCTATTCGGGCGGATATGGACGCATTACCGATCGAAGAGGCTAATTGTTTTGCTCATGCTTCCGTCAACAAAGGGGTGATGCATGCTTGTGGTCACGACGGCCACATGACGATGGCTCTTTTAGCCGCCCGATATCTTTCTGAGACCCAACACTTCAACGGTACGGTTCAATTTGTTTTTCAGCCCTGCGAAGAACAAGACGGAGGAGCCAGTGACATGGTCAATGACGGTCTGTTCGAGCGATTTCCGACAGACTGCATAATCGCCTGCCATAATTGGCCGGACGTTCCTCAAGGAAAAATTGCCCTCAATAGACAAACCATAATGGCCAGCTGCAATGCTTTCAAAATCCTTGTCCGAGGACGCGGAGCCCATGGCGCCATGCCCAATAATGGGATTGATCCCCTTTTTGTTGCCATCCAAATTGCCAATAGCCTTCAAGGAATCATCACCCGTATAAAGCGTCCTATTGACCCGGCGGTGCTATCCATTTGCAAAATCACTGCCGGGGAAACTTATAACGTTATTGCAGACACGGCTGAAATTGAGGGAACGGTAAGAACCTTTTCAGAAGATGTGACAAACCTTATTGCCGATCATATGCAAAAGATTGCTTCACATGTAGCCTCTGCATTCGGCGCGACGGTCGAAGTCAACTTCATCCGTCAAGTACCACCCGTAACGAATAATCCTGAATGGGTCAATCAAATCCAAAATGCCGCGACAGAGGTTTTAGGTCAAGAGGCGGTCCTTACCCAAGAGCCAGTTATGCCCTCTGAGGATTTCGGTGTATTTCTAAAACACTGCCCAGGCGCACTCTTTTTCATTGGTAATGGTGAAGGCAAGCACAGGCAAGAGGGACATGGCCCCGGTCCCTGCGCACTTCATAATCCGTCTTATGATTTCAACGATGCTATTTTGCCTGCGGGAGCCAGTGTTTTTGCCCTAATCGCGGAAAACTATCTTTCCTAACGTGCTAGGCGTTAACTGCCTTTAAGCGATTTAGAGCAATAAGAACCATCAATGTTGAGCCGTAGAGAGTCGCCTTGTCATTGAAATCAAACTCACACTCATGAAGACTAGCCGTGTGCTTCGGATCTTTAATTCCTAAACGGAACAAACAGCCGGGGCACACTTGAGTCATAAAGGCAAAATCTTCCGCTGTCATCTGTTGGGGAGCAGGCTTTAAGCCCTCCTCTCCCAACCAATTCCGAACGATTTCCTTAACGGCTAACGCTTGCTGTTCATGATTTAAAAGAGCCGGGTATAAGCGCGTGTAGTGACAATGAGCCTGCGCTCCGTAGGCACTTGCGACACCTTCAGCAATTTCACCCAAACGCTGCTGCACACGATCCTGAACATCAGGCTCAAAACTTCTGCAGGTACCAATCAGTTTGGCTGTTTGAGGCAAAACACTTGATCCGTTTTCATCACCCGCTAAAATCGCCCCGAAACTGACTACTGCGCCTTGCAACGGATTAACGTTGCGGCTCACAATGGATTGAGCACTCACAACAATTTGTGAAGCGACCAACACACTGTCAACGGCCACCTGCGGTTTCGCCCCATGTCCTCCCCGACCGGTAACATCAATGGTGAAAATATCCGCGGCCGCCATGATATACCCTGGATCAATGCCTATCTGCCCAACATCAAGCGTGGGCTCACAATGGGTAGCATAGATTTCCGCAATCGGAAACTTTTCAAATAAGCCGTTTTCTACCATTAAGCGGGCGCCCGCATAACCCTCTTCTCCCGGCTGGAAAATAACGGCAACACTGCCTTCAAAATCTCTGTGTGATGCAAGGAAACGACATGCGCCCAAAGCGACAGTCATATGCCCATCATGTCCGCATGAGTGAGCACGTTTTTCATTAACTGAGGCGTACTCGGCCCCACTTTGCTCCAATAAGGGCAAGGCATCCATATCTGCCCTCAATCCAATCCACTTATCGCTTTTCTTTTTCCCATGAATAACGGCGACCAACGCGGAAGAACCAAACCCTTTATGGATTTCATCTACGCCATAAGAACGTAACTCTTTTTCAATAAAGGCCGACGTTTCCGGCAATTGAAGACCGATCTCAGGATGTTGATGCAAATGATGACGACAAGCATTTAATTGCGCCGACTTTTCCGATAAAAATTGTTGGATCTCTTGAGCACTGTACATTTCTGTTTCTCCTGATAAGGACTAGAAAACAATCTTAAGCGCAATGATTTCATTGTGTTTTAAAAAATCTCACAGGCGTAAGAACTTATCCTTAGCGATAAGTTTTTTAATACGTATGCTTCTGACATTTCCTAAAGTGGTGTCTTCTTAAATGCTTCGGCTGTAAAAATGGGGAAAATGCGATTAAAAGCAAAGTATTTGTTTTTAATCGTCTTAAACTTCTATTAACTTTAGTGACATTGGAGAAAAATAATGAAGTTGGTTTGTCCTCCGTTTAAAGGCGAAAATAAGGGCCACTACAGTGCCGGTGTTATTTCCAAAGGTATGCTCTATGTTTCGGGGCAACTGTCCATAGATCCGGATACTCGAGAAGTCTGCAAAGGTGACATCAAAGACCACACGCGACTCGCTTTAGATAATGTTGATCGAGTTTTAAAGGAAGCTGGCGTCAGGCGCGATCAAGTGGTATTTTGCCGCGTCTACACCCCTAGTGTCGAATATTGGGGCCCCATCAACGAAGTCTATGCGGAATTTTTCGGTGATCACAAACCTGGCCGCGTCGTTGTTTCTACTACAGATCTTCATTTCGGTTGTTTAGTTGAAATTGAGGCAATCGCCGAAATGGATGAAGATTAACCTTTGCGACTCGTTTTCAAAGAGAGTGTGACAAAAGTCTCTTATTTAAGCAGGGCGCAGTTAACACTCTCTTGGTTTATCCATTGAAATTCTTAAATAAAAAGCTGACACTGAGAGCAGAGCCCATAATGCGCTGGGTGGTTGATCATTATTTGATTATTGGTTTTGGTAACCTACTCTTTTATTCAAAAATTTTCTTACCCAAAATTCAATTATTAAAAAATGACACCTAGATGACAGATACAGTTTCCTCAATGTTCAGCTATCTCATTGTTTCTTAAAATTTATTTCATTTCGAATAAGTTTTGTACTTATTTCTTTGTCACCGAATCTTCACCTAAACGTCGAAATTCTTTCATAAGCGCCTTCAATAATTTCACCCATTATTGATAGGAGTTCCGTTTTCATGCTCGAATTGCGACATATCTCAAAACGTTTCGGTGACCGTGAAATTCTCTCTGATATTTCTTTGAGTATTAACCAAGGCGAAATTGTTTCAATTCTTGGACCTTCCGGATGCGGAAAAACGACTTTGTTGAATTTGATCTTGGGCTTAACGGACTTAACGGAAGGCCAGTTAATTTACGATGGAGAAGATCTCAGTCACGTTTCCATGAAAGACCGTGGCTTTAACATTGTTTTCCAGGATTTCGCGCTTTTCCCCAATTTAAACGCACGAGAAAACATTCTCTATGGTCTGAGAAACAATCCCAATGCCTCTACTCGTGAAGAAGTCAGTGATCTAATTGATTTACTTGGCTTGAGAAAACACCTCGATCAACGCATCGATGAACTGTCGGGCGGACAAAAACAACGCGTAGCCATTGCTCGAACGCTCGTTTTAAAGCCTCGCCTTTTGCTTTTGGATGAACCGCTTTCTGCACTTGATGGCATCATTAAAGAGTCCATTAAAGAAAGAATCCGCACGGTCGCGCGTCAATATAAGCTGACCACATTGATTGTGACTCACGACCCGGAAGAGGCTCTAACGTTATCCGATCGAGTTCTCATCATTAACGAAGGCAAAATCGCACAGTTTGCTGATCCGCAAACGATTATCAGCAATCCGGCCAATGACTTTATCCGACAATTTATTTTGTCGCAGCTCAACATTAAGCGAAGCAATATTCTGAAGCTTTTTAGCGAAAGTTTGCCCCAAACAACACCTGCATCATCCCGAATTGCCAAACCTCAACCCTTTCAAGCATTCGGTCAAGCCGTCGCTTAATGGAGAGGAATTTCTATGCTAGCGGCATTATTCGGTAAAGGACAAAAAGAACTAAAAGTTCTTTATATCCTCATCACGCTCACATTAGCGGCTATTTTGCTTTATCCGCTGGGCTGTGTTTTATTTCAATCCGTTTTAACCAAAGAGGGCGGTATTGGGCTAACCAATTACACCTCCCTGCTTTCACAAAGCAGCTTTTGGACAGCCTTAGCCAACAGTTTCACCGTTTCCGGTATTTCAGCAGCCATTGCGACTTTGATGGCCTTTTTCTGCGCATACGGTCTTCACTTTACAAGAATTCGCCCTGGCGTAAAAAAAGTTATTCAAATCATCGTCCTGCTGCCGCTTTTTTTGCCATCCATCACATACGGTTTTGCTGTCATCTACTCATTCGGCCGTTTAGGGCTAATCAGTCAATTGATCGCCCCTCCCCCTTTTTCCATCTATGGCTTCTGGGGACTACTGATTGCCGATGTTATTTATACGCTGCCGCCGGCTTTTCTGATTCTTTATAACGCCTTTTTTTACGTTGATCGTAACTTTATTACTGTCTCCAAATTGATGGGAGACGGTCCATGGCAAACTTTTTACATGACCGCCATCCGACCGGTTGTCGGCTCACTTCTATCTGCTTTTATCCTGAGTTTCTTCCTTTCGTTTACCGATTTCGGCATCCCGGTATCCATTGCAGGCGAATATGAAGTCATCGCCACGCAGCTTTATACAACCATGATGGGCGCCATTCCGAACTTTGGCGAAGGGGCTGTTATCGCCATGGCAATGCTTGTGCCCTCGGTTGCCTCCGTTGTTATGCTGCGTTGGGTTGATCGCTTTAATTTTCGATACAACAAAATTTCTAAAGCCGAAGTCTCGACGAACGTATTTAGAGATGCTCTGTACCTGCTTTACTACGTACTCATTTCACTTGCGCTGTTATCCGTTTTTGTCGTGATGTTTGTTGTGCCTTTCGTGAAACAATGGCCTTATCAGCCTTACTTCACGTTGGATGTCATCACTCGTATTGTCAGTGACAGCTCTATCTGGCAAGTCTATGAACACTCCATCGGCGTCGCTCTCGTCTCGGCAGCTGTCGGCACGATTTTCTGTTACGCCGCTGCTTTGGTTAAGGCTCGATCACAACTGCCCTCATGGTGTCAAACCACAATGGACTCCTTTGCCATGATCACCAACACCGTTCCGGGCATGGTGCTTGGTATCGGATTTCTCTTTGCCATGAGCGGTACGCCTTTGGCCAATACATTCACCATTTTGGTGTTAGCCAACCTTGTGCACTTCTTTACCACGCCATACATGATGGCTACCTCCGCACTTTCAAAAATGAATGCCGGCTGGGAAACAACGGGGGCTTTAATGGGCGACAGTTGGATAAAAACAGTCTCTCGCGTCATTGTCCCGAACTCTTTGCCGACGCTGTTGCAAATGTTCCAGTACTTCTTCGTCAGTGCCATGGTCACCATCAGCGCTGTTGTGTTCCTCACGGGTGCGCGCACGATGCTTTTAACAACAAAAATTAAAGAACTTCAATACTTTGAAAAATTTGAAGAAATTTTTGTTTTATCCCTTTTAGTTTTCCTTACTAACGTGGCTACGAAGCTCATTTTCGACGCTCTGACCAGTTACGTGCAAACCCATCACGGTCAAGGCTTATTGACCAGATTAAAAACCTTTTTCCAATCCGCTACGACTCGCAAAGCGAATCAGTCGATCTAATAATTAAGGAGTTAACGTATGAAACGCATCTCTGTTCTTTCCCTCTCGGTTTTAACCGCTGCTGTTTTGGGGTTGTCGGCCTGCAGCGACAATGGTGATGCCCAAAACAAGAAGACAGCCGCAACATCAGAACCCGCCAAACAAGTGGTGATCTACACCAACGCTGACGAAGAAGCACAACAAGCGATGAAAAATGCGCTCGATAACAATGGCTTCAAGGGTGCCTATCTGATGCAGTCCTTTGGCACCTCTGAGTTGGGCGGGAAGATCGCTGCTGAAGGAAAGAATATTGAAGCCGATTTGGTCACGATCAGCACTTATTATTTGGACAGTTTCCAAAAGAAAAATCAGATGTTCCAAAATTTGACGTTTAAGACCGAACCGATTAATCCCACCCCCTCTTACTACGCTCCGATTTTAGGCAATACGGGTGCTCTTTTCGTCAATACTCAAGTTCTCAAGGAATCTGGTCTGCCGGCTCCCAAGGCCATTGCCGACCTGGCTAAACCGGAATACGCGGGTCATATCTCCGTACCTGACATCATGGGTTCATCCACTTCCTGGCTGATGACCCAAGCTGTACTGTCTGCCGAGGGTGAAGAACAAGGTGCTAAGACCATCGCTGCCATCGAAAAGAACGCAGGTGCTCATTTGGAAAAATCGGGTTCCGCTCCTTTAAAGAAACTGCGCGCCGGTGAAGTGGCCGTCGGTTTCGGACTGCGTCATCAAGCCGTTGCTGATAAAGCTAAGGGCTTGCCGATTGATTACATCGATCCCGTTGAAGGCAATTTCCAGCTTCAAGAAGCCATCGCTGTTGTTGATAAGGGCGACAAGACCAATCCTAATGCTCAAAAGATGGCTGAAACCATCATCAAACATGGTCGCACGGAACTTTTGAAGTACTACCCGGTAGCTTTGTACAAGGGCGAAACGGTTTCGGCTGAAAATAAACCGGCCAATCCCAAAATGTACAAGGAAGCATTGACTGTTGAATTGCTTGAAGCTCACCAAAAATTAGTTAAAGGTCAAAATAAATAATCCTTTTTCCTATATGGCGAAATGCGGGACGATTTTTTTCGTCCCGCAACCTCTTAGAAACACTGGGAAAATTATGACTATTCAAGATCCGAATACTTACAAATTACTCACCCCCGGTCCCCTCACCTCCTCATTGACAGTGCGTGAGGAAATGCTTGTCGACCGATGCACATGGGATAAAGACTACAAGGAAATGACCCAGGAAGTGCGTCGCTCATTGCTTGAATTGGCTCACGCCGATCCTAATGAATATACAACTGTTTTGATGCAAGGCAGCGGCACATTTGGTGTTGAATCCGTGCTCTCGTCCATCCCTGGAGCCGATGATTGTGTTTTGGTCCTTGTCAATGGCGCCTACACCGAACGCATGTGCCAAATCCTTACCTACCACCACATCCATTTCAAACGGTTGGATTTTGCTTGGGACAGTATTCCGGATGCTAAAAAAGTTGACGAATTTCTAGCGAATAATCCTGATGTGACGATGGTTGCCATGGTGCACAGCGAAACCACAACCGGCATTTTAAATGACATCGCTGCCGTGGGTTCAGTTGTAAAGGCGGCCGGTAAAACCTTTGTTGTTGATGCCATGAGTTCCTTTGGCGGCGTGGATATCAACGTGCCCGAAGTCGGCATTGACTTCCTTATTTCTTCGGCCAATAAATGCATTCAAGGCGTCCCTGGTTTCTCGTTTATCATCGCCAATATTGAGAAACTGCAAGCCAGCAAAGGCAATGCCCGCTCTTTGTCTTTGGATCTTTATGATCAATGGCGCGTGATGGAAAAAGACGGCGGTAAATGGCGCTTTACCTCTCCGACTCATGTCGTTGCGGCATTTCATCGAGCTATCGCCGAATTGAAGGCAGAAGGCGGCATCGCCGCTCGTCACGCTCGCTATGCTCAATGCAACAAGATGCTTCGTGATGGAATGAAAGATCTTGGATTTGATGCTTATATTGACGTCGCTCATCAAGGACCGATCATCACAACGTTCTTCTACCCTGAGAACGCTAATTTCACATTTGCCGGTATGTACGACTACCTTAAGTCCCATGGTTACGTCATCTATCCGGGAAAACTTACCGAACGTGACACCTTCCGTTTGGGCAACATCGGTGAAATTTACGAAGAAGACGTTAAACGTGTTTTAGCGATTTTCAAAGCTTATTTAGACGAGGTTAACCATGCCTAACATTCAAGCTGTGATTTTTGACTGGGCCGGTACAACCGTTGATTTCGGCTCAACAAGTCCTGTCAGCGCTTTTATGGAAGCTTTTCGTCGTGCGGGCATTGAAGTCACCGACGAAGAAACTCGCGCCCCAATGGGTCTTTTAAAACGTGACCATATTCGCACGATGTTGCGCATGCCGCGCATTGAAAAAGCCTGGGAAGAACGCTACAAGCGCACTCCCGATTCCGATGACGTTGAAGCCCTTTATGCTGACTTTGAGCCGGCGTTGATGGCCGTGTTGCCTCAGCATTGTGACATTAAGCCTTATGTCTTGGACACTGTTGCCGCTTTGCGTCAAAAGGGCATCAAGATTGGTTCGACCACCGGTTTTACCGCTTCCATGATGGAAGTCGTCGCTCGTGAAGCATCGAAGGCTGGCTATAACCCTGACATGCTTGTAACCGCAGATGACACCGGCGGTTTTGGCCGCCCTTGGCCTTACATGGTATTTGAAAATATGAAGCGCCTCGGGCTTCAAGACGTTCGTCGCATTGTTAAAGTCGGTGATACTGTATCTGACATGCGCGAAGGTAAAAATGCCGGGTTAATTGCCGTTGGCGTCACGGAAGGCAGTTCTATCATTGGCTTAGACAAAGCCTCCTGGGATAAATTGCCCTCTCTGGAACAATTTGCCCTTCGTAAAAAAGCTCGTGAAATGTTCTTTGCCAACGGTGCTGATTTTGTTATTGACACCATGGAAGAACTGCCCAAATTAATTGAAGCCATTGAAAATGGCGAGAAAGCCTAAAAAGCTTAAATTCTGAGCTTTGTTAGAAGAAAAACTCGTTCTCACGCGTTAATTTCGCAACAGGAGCGAGTTTTTTTTCAATGGCCTGTTGTGCGGCAGGCGGTAAACTTCTTGCTCCTTGCGGGCACATTGCTACACACCTCATACACAAAATACATTTAGATGGATCAGTTTTCTTGGGATCAGTAATCCAAATAGCCATTGTCGGACATCGCTGAATACACATGCCACATCGAACACACTTACCACTGACTACGGGAGTAACCGGCATTTTGCTCCAAGCTCGATAGGGACGGTTGCCCGGCACTTCAACCGGAACAGCGTGCATATCATCGTATTTTTGTAGCGCGAAACGAGCAAACACCGAAAGATTTTGGAAATCAATTTCTGTCGGTCGATTGGCTGCCACAGTAGGCACCATCGAATGCTGCGTTACAACGGCGGCACTGGCAATTGGAATGCCGCCTCTGACTAGAATCGTGTCATTTAATTCCAATAAGGCATCTTCATATGCTCTATTGCCATAAGTTACAAGCGTAATCACGCGAGTTGACTCAAATGTTACTTTCCGAAGCCGCTCAACCACAAGCCCCGGTATCCGACCTCCATAAACGGGACAAGCAATAATTACCCGCTCATCTTTTCCGAAGGTGCACTCCTTTAAGAACGGATCGGACAAATCTACCGTCCTATCTACTCCTCCCATCTGCTCAGCAACGTGACGGATAACCTTTAACGTGTGACCAGCCGCACTAAAAAATACAATCGAAAAACGCATGGGGCACCTCATTTTTTCTTTTCATCATAGCGCAAAAAAACGCATCTACAAGTTGCCCCCAACACATAAATATCACGGATTTGCCTCTTTTAGCCAACGAAGGATCTGTTCATCTAAATCACTATCTCCATTTCCGTAAACCGTCAAACTTTGCGTTACTGTCGATTTCGGACACATTTGAACAAAATCATCCCTCGTTTGCATAAGACCACCACCCCCATGGGTATTAAAAGGCATGATGACTTTCCCGGAAAGATCGGTTTGACTTAGCCATGAAGCGACGGGACGAGCGATGTGATGCCACCATGTCGGCGTACCTATGATGAGAACATCGAAATTATTCAAATCAATGGATGGAGCATGAATTGGCGGCAAATAACCTTTTTGCATTTCCTCTCGCACTTGATTTGTTGTCGGGCGATAGGCGTTTGGATAAGGCGTTTGAGGAACAATTTCAAACACTGGAGCCGCTGTCAAAGCAGAAATACGAGATGCCACAGTTCGGGTGTTCCCGCTATGGCTATAGTAAACAATAGCGGTTCGTTTCATCGGAAATTGAGCGGCTTCTTTGGCTAGGCTTGAATGCGTTCCAACGAGTGTTGTGAGTCCAACAACAGCTTTCAAGAATTCTCTTTTTGACAACATGTCTATAACCTCCCACTATTCTGCTTCTAATTTACTGGGAGAAGTAACGTTTTATTGACTCAAAAATGCCGAATTATTGTTTATTTAAAGCAAGTTGCAGAAAACTAAACGCGAAAGCGATTATTTTCTTTCTTAGAAGGCAAAAGCATTACAAAAATACCAAACACAACTAAGGCATTGACAATCCAGGTCTGCACCTCAAGACCTGTCATTAAGGGAGGAAGGAAATAACAGAGACACCACCATCCGCTCACACCGATATCATGCAACCGTCTGACCGTCAGGGCCAGGCCTGGAACAAAGGAGTAAAGAGCAAAAACAAAAACTAAGGAAGTGGTTAAATAAATCGGCCAGGTTATAACTTCATCGGCTGTCACAACAAGCAAATTACAGACCACACCCAAAGCAATAAAAGTGCAATAAGCAATGATCTGAAATAGGATCAGCCCAAGCCATTCCTTTCGATCTGAACAGCTTTTGAAATCAGCATATCGCTCACGTCCATAAGCTTGAGTGAGCCAATGAACAATTGACAATCTGTGTTCCTTTTTTCAGTTTATCCAGGATAAGAATACTCAAACCTCTCCTTCTTATCAGTCACTTTTCTTTAAACCAAAGAAACATACGACCACATCGCGACCAAAATAATTTGACCGGTAACCACACGCAAGAACATCGCCAGAGGATAGACCGTGGAATAGGCCACGGCCGTTGCACTTTTTTCTGAAAGCGAAGCCGCGTAGGCCAATATCGGCGAATTTGTACAGGCACCGATCAACAATCCCAAAATGGTGTGATAGTTCATTTTGAGGAAAAGACGAGAAATAACACCGACCAAAATTTGCGGTACAAACGTAATAATAAAGCCGATGCCTACGTACAAAAGACCGTTACCGGCAACGAGGCTATCGACAAAGGTGCCGCCAGCCGTCAAGCCGACGCTCGCTAAAAAGAGCGAAATACCAATCTCTCTGACGGCCAAATTAGCCGCATTGGTGGTGTACGTTGCCAAGTGAAGTGTTGCTCCGAAGCGCCCCAACAAAATAGAGATAACCAAAGGGCCGCCGGCCAAACCCAATTTAATCGGCGTGGGCATCCCGGGAACCATCAAGGGAATAGAGCCGACCAAAACCCCTAAGGTAATACCCAGGAAAATAGCGGCCAAATTGGGCTGCTCCAACACCTTGGGACGATTACCCACAATACCGGCTAACCGCTTAATGGCATTAATCGGACCGACGCACTGCAAGATATCACCAACTTGCAAATGCATTTTGTCGTATGGGAATAATTCCATACCGGCTCGCCAAACGCGTGTAATGTGCACGCCATCGGTATTACTCAACTCCAAGTCACCAACAGTTCGTCCATTCATTTCATTGCGCGTAACAATGACACGCTGCCGCTCAATCGGAGAGTGCTCTGTTGCCAAATCAATGCGATTGTCTTCCTGACCAAAAGCCGCCACAATATCCATCTTCTGTTCGGGAGTGGCCACTACACGAATCGTATCTCCGTAATGCAATACCGTATCGGCGAATGGACTGGTTATCTCGCCTTTGTGCAAAAGGCGAGAACAAATAAAGGGCCTAGGAATACGACGGCGACATTCTCGAATGGTTAGTCCGTCAAGCATATGGTTTGTGATGTATATGTGGAAAACCACAGGGGCTTGATTAATTTCTTTTTCTTCATCTTCCCATTGGCGATCTTCTTGTTCCAAATCCACCCGGAACATCACACGTAAAAGAATAGCGATACCAATAATCGTCACCAAACCCAACGGATAGGCGCAGGCATAAGCAATAGCGATATCTTCACCATGGTATCCCATATCTGCCAAAGCTTCTTTTGTAGCGCCCAACCCTGGTGTACAAGTAATGGCCCCGTAGTGCACACCCAAAATTTGCGCCAGTGAAACATGGTCGCTGAATATGAAGTACAAAATAACCGTTAAGGCAATACCCGTGAGAACTGTAAAAAGCATCAGCCCATTTAAAACTAAGCCGACACTTTTAAAGGATGAAAAAAATGACGGTCCCACCTGAAGACCGACAAAGAAAATAAAAACAATCAGACCGAAGTCTCTGGTAAATCCCAAAACATCCGGATTAATTTTGACACCGAAGTGCGCGAACAAAAGACCTACGAACAAAACACCAATGACGCCCAGAGAAATTCCCTTGACTTTTATTCGCCCGACCGCCAGCCCAATAGTGATAATAGCCGCATAAATCAGCGCAATATGGGCAATTGAATTTGTATCGGTGAGGAGCGAATGGAACCATTCCATAGTGTTCGTTGCCTTTATCAAAAGACCGTATGAACGGAGAAATAAGCAGAATTACTTACAGGCGTAAGTGTATGCGTTCAAAACAAATTTCTCGATTAATGAATTCCCTTATATGGCAAGCGGATTAGTCAAAAAAACTGCAATCTTTTATCCATTCACTTTAATGTCTTGTTCTTCCGCTCTAGGTACGATTTTCATTAGGAAATGGCTTTGCGGATGTTCTCGGAGTATCTGTCGAAGCAACTTACGCAAAGAACTTTCTCTCACTGAGTCAAGGAGGCCTAATTGGATCAGCCTTGATCACTCATTTTTGCAAAGCCTCCACACTCAGACTTTATGGTTTTCTCATAAACAAAATGGGGAAAGTTCCCCCGTGTTCATCTATCGCCGATCGATCGTAAACTTCAAATCCCATGTGCTCATAAAATCCTATTGCCTGCTGATTTTGCTCGTTAACCACCACATCGGTAATTGGATAAAGGGACATGGTCTCTTGTATCAATTTCTTGCCAAGACCGTGTCCGCGATAGTGAGTAGCAATAAAAAGCATTTCAATCTTTTGACCGGAAATTCCAAGAAAACCGTGTATTGAACCCGTATTTTCTCGCGCGACAAATAAATGTGGAACTGCCTTTATGGCATGGGGAACATAGAGTTTGATTGTTTCAATATCTGCATGTGTTAAGAAAGAATGAGTAGCCCGCACAGAATCTTCCCAAATATCCACTATCTGTTCTTTGGTTGTTTTTTAATTCGCAAATGATCATTCTTCAATTAAAAAAAAATTCCGCATCAGTCTTAACTGTGCGGAAAGTTGCTTGGTGCCCGTTGACCGAGGAATTTATCAATAAAAATCACATAGTTATCGCAATTTTAGGCCAAATTATGTCGATTGCTGTGGTTTGGCTTGATGTTGCAATTTGAAACAAGATTGCTGCTAATTAATCATTCTGCCCGCTGTTCGAATTGCTTTTTTGAATCCATGGACTCGAACAGTGACCAATCGCATTGAAGAACTTCCTGTCAATTGCAAAGCTTCAAACAAGCTCAAACTTTGCCATCTTCATTTACCTACTGCAATAAGAGGCTTGGGCAACTTCCCCTGCACTACCCAATTAGAAAGCGTCTTCGGGTTTCGAACCCACAGATTTTACAGGCTTGGTATTTATCCAGATGATAGAAGTTTTTATACCAATCCTCTGGAACGTGTGCCTGATGTTTTTTTCTAAGATGTGCACCACACGGTACCCATAATTGATTTAATTACAGATACCGTACTATTAACGTGAAGTAAAAATAGTTAACAAACTGTCGCGTAGCAAACTTGCTGAGTTTCAAAAATTAGTTTGAGACGGCGAGTGCTACGCGCCATCTTTTTTTATATTGCTCCTTAGGTGCCTTTAACTTATCAATAATTATCCTTTGGAGCAAAGGTGCAGGCCGACAACACCAACGATACATACTCCAATAAAAAAAATTTGTCCCTTAGTAAGGCTTTCATTGAAGAGTAAAGCACCTGCTACGAGTACACCAACAGCACCAAGCGTTGTCCAAATGGCATATGTGAGTCCTGAAGGCAGAGTCCTCATCACACGCGCTAAAAGATACATGTTCGCACAAGTGAGAGCTATAGGTATAAGTGCAAAAAATCGACTAAGTGAAAAGTAGGATAATGCTTTGAGGCTGCATCCCCAAGCGATTTCAGTCACAACAGCGACCATCAACAGAGCCCAAGTTGAAAGCATCTTGAATTTCCTTTATTTTGGGCTCATGATGAAATATCCCTTCTGTCTGCATGGAAACCCACAGATGCAGGCAGAAGCGAGACGGTTACGAACTCCCATCAGGTGTGCTCATTTTAACAAATCTCTGCTTGAAGTTTGACCGCTTGATCATCACTTCTGTTTTATTCTTAAGTGGTAGTTTGTTAATTATTTTTATTTCGCCCTAATAACTTGCACTTTAATCCGATTACTCGTCTGGATTAATGGTGTTGACAAACGGCCAGGGGCCGCTGAAGTCACTCTGGAAAGGCAGTTGACCGAAATGAGTCACCCAACCATCTTCCAAGAAGGTATGCATCGCATAGCCCGGCGTTTCAAATACAAATTCATCACCACCTTTAGGCGTCAAGTCCAGGAGCATTTGCAGCGAAACGGACGGAGCAGTCACAACGACAGTTCCTGTCTTTGTTAAAGTGGTTACTGGACGGTGTAGGTGCCCCGTGCACATGCGCACATTCTTGTGGCGTTTCAAAATGTCTAGAAGACGCTCAGCGTTACCAAAGGGCTCATCCATGTAACCCATTCCAGGTTTGACCGGTGTGTGATGTGAAAAAACCAACGTCGGTTTGTTTACTTTTTCAAGTTCAGTTTCCAACTTATCTAACACCGCATCGGGCACAGCCCCCCAGTGAATGCCCGGCTGCAACGTATCCAAAAGAAATAGGAAGTAATCACCCAAGTCCACAGAAAAACTTAAATTTTGCTCACTGAAATAACCGGGGCAGAAAGAACTCAACGATTCCCTTTAAAATCAGGGCGTAGAAGTAAAAAAAGCACACAACAAGAATTGTGTGCTTTTGTCGTTGTTGGTGCCCGTTGACTGACTCGAACAGACGACCTACCGCTTACAAGGCGGTTGCTCTACCAACTGAGCTAAACGGGCATCAAAGAAGCGCTTATTTTACACGAGAAAAAACCGGTTTGGGAGGGGGCGGTTTAATTTCTTCATCCTCGGGTTCATCACTATTAGGACTGAACATCATTCCTTTATTCGGTTCTTCTTGCGGGAACATTCCGGCAATGTTGCGATAAGGAACCCGACACCGCAGCGCCTTCTCTCCAAAACGGGCTTCAAAACTAATTTCTCGATCGTCAAATGTTAAGTTATGAGTAGCCTCAGAGGATATGTCGAAAATAATTTGTCCATCTTCAACAAACTCCTGAGGCACTACGCAATTATCATCGACCCGCACGAGAACATAGGGTGTCAGCCCCACGTCCGTGCACCAATTCCAAATGGCTTGAACCAAATAGGACTTAATGGATGGTCTTGACATAATCGAAAAACCTTTCTTTATTTAGCGGCGCATCACTTTTTCTGACGGCGTCATGGAGTCAATAAAAGACTGACGCGAGAAAAGTCGCTCGGCGTACTTATGCAACGGAGCTGCAGACTTGGGCAACTCAATACCGTAAACACCCAAACGCCACAACAACGGAGCCATCACGACATCTAACATCGTGAAGTCTTCACCGAAGATGTATTTATTCTTCGTGAAAATCGGAGCCATCGCCGTCAATTGGTCGCGAATATTTGTACGTGCGATTTCTTTGGCAGCCTCGTCAGCCTGACGGGATTCAAGTGTCTTCACATGAGTGAACAGCTCACGTTCAAAATTGAACATAAACAGACGAACCCGAGCACGCAATACGGGCTCAGCCGGCATCAATTGCGGGTGCGGGAAACGTTCATCCAAATATTCACAGATGATATTGGCTTCGTAGAGGAAAAATTCACGTTCGACCAAAACCGGTACTTCACCGTAAGGATTCATCGTGAGGATATCGGCCGGAATGTTATTAACGTCAACATCACGAACTTCAAAGTCCATTCCCTTTTCATACAAAAGGAAACGGCAACGGTGAGAAAACGGGCACGTCGTACCGGAATACAAAATCATCTCTAACTCCTTGGTGTGCAAAAAACTTAATCACAACAAATCGTTAATCTGTGCTCCAAACACAAAAAAGCACACCGTTTTTTAATTTTAAAAGGTTCAGCGAAAAAACGCCATCGAAAAGCCATTTTTCCCTTAAAAATCATTTAATTAGATTGGATTTTCATCGTCGACAAAAATACACTCCAATCCATGGTTTTCACCAAGCCAATCGCTAAGCGCCTTTATGCCCAAACGTTCAGTGGCATGATGCCCGCAAACCAAAAACGGAACATGCATTTCTCGGGCTAAATGGGTGGTCCGCTCAGTTGCTTCCCCACTTATATAAGCATCAGCCCCCATGGCAATCGCTTCTTCAAAGAAGTCTTCCGCCGCACCAGAGCACCAGGCCAATCGAGAAACGGTCTTGGTTTGATCACCCAACACCAAAGGTGAACGGTTCAAACTTTTTTCTAAATGAGAAGCTAGCGCCTGTACCGTGATCGGCGGCACAAGACCACTCCAAATAAAGTTATTCTCCCCACCCTGGGCTACATCCGTGGCCGCTAACAATTGGGCCATCTGAGCGTTATTGCCCAAAGTGATGTGAGCATCAAGCGGCAAGTGATAGGCTATTAAATTGATATCCCCGCTCATGAGTGTTTTCAGACGACGATACTTCGTTGCGACGACTGCCGGATTTTCACCTCGCCAAAACCAGCCATGGTGCACCAATAAAGCGTCTGCTTTCAAAGCAAGAGCCTGATCCAAAACGTTTTGTGTAGCAGAAACCGCCGTCACAATACGTGATATCTCGCCTTTTCCCTCAACCTGCAAACCATTGGGCGCGTAATCCTTAAAAAGTTCAGGGTGCAAAAGATCGTTGAGAATTTCAATCAGATGTTGTCTTTGCATAGGACTTCTCCGCTTATCATTTGGAGAAAAAACAAGCTGTGGCTAAGACTCGCCGGAGTCTTCCTTCTTACCGAAAAGTTTTACGCACCACAAGCCTACTTGATAGAGTACAACCAAGGGAACAGCCAATAAACACTGACTCATCACATCAGGAGGAGTCACGATTGCCGCTACCACAAAGGCGCCCACAATAACGTAAGGACGTATTTTGCACATACGCTCGTAACTGGCCACACCCATTCGATTTAGGACCATCACGACGATAGGCACTTCAAAGGTAATCCCAAAAGCCACAAACATGGTGATGACGAAACTGAAATAGGCATCAATGTCAGGGGCAAAATTGACGCTTTCCGGACTAAAGCCTGCGATAAACATAAAGACCATCCGGAAAACAATGAAGTAACAGTAAAGCATCCCCAAGGCAAACATTACAATGCTTGAGGCAAGAATCGGGAAAATTAAACGTTTTTCTCGCTTGTAAAGCCCCGGCGCAATAAAAGCCCAAACCTGATACAACACATAGGGCAACGCGATCAAAAAAGCCAAAAACAGAGTGACTTTCAACGGGACAAAAAAGGGAGCGACGACGCCTGTTGACAACATTTTGACACCTTGAGGCAAAGCCGCCATCAGCGGCTGACTCAAAAGGTCAAAAATGTGCTTCATGAATGGAGAAAGCACGGCAAAAACAACAAGCACACTCACCGCAGCCCGCACCAGTCGGCTTCTGAGCTCCAGCAAATGCGACATTAGAGGTTGTTCACGATCAACCTCTTCGTCTTCCGGGCTTTCATAGGTTAACTTTTTGTTGTCAGCCATCTGTTTTCTCATCGGTAAATACGCGGACGGTTGACTCGGGCTCTCGGCGCATAACGCCTGTTATAGCCTCCGAGAGTCTTACGCGGTAACGCCATTTCACGGCGAAGCTCTTCCAATTCCGCAATCACATCATCAAGTGAGGGACTGGGTTTGTAACGGCGAGGGACATATTGCGAGCGATAAGCATCGGAGCTGCTCGGGTCAGCTTCCCAACTGAAAGGACTTGGCGATTCGTTGCGGGAGGCTTCTAGAGTTGCCTCTGCTTGATTAAATTGCGTGTAGGGATCCGCTGACTCAGACGCTTGAACTGAAGAAGTACCGGAAACCTCGTCAAGAGCGTGATTGACGTCTTTTGCTTGTTCGGTCAACGCCGTTTGCACATCGCTGACTGACTGCCTCAACCCTGCTGCAGAAGAGGCGATATCATCCCGAAGCTTCTTAATTTCAGCTAACTGAGATTCTCTCTCGAACTCCCCTTTTACCTGTGAAATATAGCTCTGAGCTTTGGCAAAAAAACGCCCTGCAGCCCTAGCTACCTCAGGCATTTTTTCAGGCCCAAGAACAACCAGAGCAACCACTCCGATAACAAGAATTTCCGTAAAACCGAGATCAAACATATCAAACAAAAAGCGGGCGAAGAACCTTCAGATCCCCGCCCAGAGCTTTCCGTTAAATCTATTTTTTAGCTTCGGTCTTTTCCTTAGCGGTCACATCAACCGTATTAGCGTTGGCATCATTGGCGACTTTCTTCGGCTCTTCTTCCTGACCTTCCTTGAGGCCTTCTTTAAAGCCCTTAATGCCGCCACCTAAGTCACGTCCCAAGTTTTTCAACTTGCTCGTACCAAAAACCAACACGACGATCACTAAAACGATCAACCAATGCCAAATGGAAAAACTTCCCATCTTTTAACTCCTACGCGGCCACGGTTGCGGGCCACCCATGACATGAATATGCAAATGGCCGACTTCCTGACCGCCATCACGACCCGTATTGATCACGACACGGAAACCATTCTGGCAGCCCTGCTCCTTGGCCAACTGAGGTACCAAAGCAAGCATTTTACCCAAAAGGGGCGTGTCTTCGGGTTGAGCTTCAGCCAAAGACACCAAATGTTTTTTCGGAATCAACAAAAAATGAATCGGCGCAGAAGGATTAATATCATGAAACGCCAACACGTCCTCATCTTCATAAACCTTCTTGCAAGGGATCTCTCCCTTGATGATTTTGCAAAAGATGCAGTCTTGCATAGTGTTTTCCTTTTTTAAATCCTTGCATCAGGCAATACGCTCAATCTGAGCACCCAATGCTGCCAATTTTACTTCCATATGGTCGTATCCACGATCCAAATGATAGATACGATCGACTATTGTTTCGCCCTTGGCGACAAGACCGGCAATGACAAGCGAGGCGGAAGCGCGCAAATCCGTAGCCATTACATTAGCCCCTGACAACGCTTCTACACCCGTTACCACAGCCGTATGACCATCGACCGTAATATTGGCTCCAAGTCGCTGAAGCTCTGGGACATGCATGAAACGATTTTCAAAAATGGTTTCAGTAATTCGACCGGTACCTTCGGCGATGGTATCAAGAGCCATAAATTGCGCTTGCATGTCTGTCGGGAATCCCGGGTGAGGAACTGTTCGTACGCTCACAGCCTTGGGGCGCTTATCAATACTTACTCGGATCCAATCATCACCAGTTTGAACAGTCGCGCCCGCTTCTCTTAATTTTTCCAACACAATGTCAAGCGTGTGGGGAGCGGCATGTGTTACCGTCACATCGCCTCTGGTCATCAACGCAGCCACCAAAAAACTTCCCGTCTCAATACGGTCCGGTAAAACAGAATGAGTTGCGCCGTGCAGCTCTGAGACGCCTTCCACTTCAATAACCGGCGTTCCGGCTCCTCGGATTTTCGCGCCCATGGCAATCAGGCAGTTGGCCAAATCAACCACTTCCGGTTCACGGGCGGCATTTTCAATAACCGTTGTCCCTTCCGCAAGCGTGGCGGCCATCAAAAGATTTTCTGTACCGGTTACTGTCACCATGTCGGTAACAATATGAGCACCTTTCAATCGTTTGGCTTTCGCAACCACATAACCGTGATCAATAACGACTTCAGCTCCTAAGGTTTGCAGGCCTTTAATATGCTGATCGACCGGTCTGGCACCAATAGCGCAGCCGCCTGGCAGCGACACTCTTGCCTCACCGAAACGGGCAAGCATCGGTCCTAAAGTAACGATGGAAGCTCGCATCGTTTTCACAAGTTCATAGGGAGCCGTCAGTGTCGTCAAACTCTTCGCATTAAGTCTCACCGTTTCTGTATCTGACGGACGTTCAACGGTCATTCCTAAGCCGCTTAGCAATTTGCCCATTGTCCGAATATCCGACAGATGCGGCACGTTATGCAAGACCAAATCATCGGCCGTTAAAAGAGAAGCCGCCAAAATCGGCAAAGCCGCATTTTTTGCTCCCGATGCCTTTACTTCACCTTTGAGGCGGCAGCCGCCTGTAACTTTCAGTTTTTCCATAGCTTTTCGATTTATCTCAGAGCCGCCAACGACGTACCTGTTCAATCATAATAAAAAATGATTTTTTATCTGCCTTCCAACGGATAATTTTGTTGCCAAAATTTTCAATTGATTAGATCTGGGCAGTGGAAGTCTTTTCACAATACGGGCGAATCAGTTCTCGAACACCGTAAAGCTTAGCCAAACTCCACATGCCTTCAGGCAAATTGACAATTTTTGCTTGTAACTTCTGCTGTTGAGCTTGTTGAAGCCACTTCAGGATCAAGGCCAAAAGAGCACTGTCGGCATTTCGGACCCCGGAACAATCAAACACTGCATCCGATTGCCCCAGAGCTCGCTTGGCCAGCTCTTCCCAATGTCCAATATCCTCAAACGTTACCGTTTCTTGATCAATTTTCATATTAAATTTCATCACCCGAGGTTTCACCCTCGGGCAACTTCCACATTTTTCTTACTTTTTGGCCGTTTCAGGGTGATCTACACGGTCCTGCATTCGACGAATCAACCCTTCAATGCCTTCCTGTGCAGCGATATTGCCGTACTGGTTACGGTAATTGCTGACAAGCCACACGCCTTCGACATTAACATCAATAACCTTCCAGCCCTGATCTTTGATATTGCGAAGACGGTAAACCATCTGCACTTCCGGTTTACCGGGATCAGAAATAGAACTCATCCCCGTTCTGACAATGGCTTCGGTTCCATCATTTTGTCCGCGAGGCAAAATACGAACTTTTTGATCTTTAGCCATGCTCAGCCCGCCGGAATAAACCTGGATGAGCGTTTCGCGGAATAAATGCTGCAATTGTTCACGCTGCTCAGGCGTTGCTTGGCGCCATTTCGGACCAACGGCCATACGAGTCATTCTCAGGAAATCGACAGCAGGCATCATTTTTTCATCAACCAAGGCTTCCACAGCCTTTTTTTCGCCTTGCTGCAGTTTAGGATCTTTCTTAATTGCATCCAAAATTTCGTTGGAAACCTTAAGAACGAACTCTTCGGGAGATTGTGTACTCGGAGCTGAGGCTGCAGGCAATGCAGCACAAGTCAGCGCCAAACACCCGACAAACGCCATAAAAACACGACGCAACATAGGATTTTCTCCTTTAATCTTCGTAATCCTCGTCTTCGAACTCGTCTTCAATCAACACCAACGGAGGGTTGCCGTCCCAGACGAGATTCTCACGATTTTGCAGATAGGCTTCACGCACTGCAACATAGGGATCCAATGCTGTTTGTAGCATTGCATCCGTAGCCAACAATTTTGCTCGAGTATCAATGACCTTCAGAGCACCCAAGCCCACAGCATACGGATAGCGTTCACTTCTATCCCAGAAAATATATGTCGTCGGATCCGTAGCCCAATCCACAGGAATAGAGGCGGTATCTCGAGCAGTACTCGGTCCCAAGAATGGCCAAACAATGTAGGGACCTGGTCCCACTCCCCATGTGCCCAACGTTTCACCGAAATCTTCCGGGGCGTATTCCAAGTTCATGTGAGAGGCCACATCAAAAAGCCCGGCAATACCGACCGTTGAATTGATCAGGAAACGCGCAAAGCTCACCGCGCCTTCTTTAAATTTCCCTTGCAGGAAATTGTTGAGCATATTGCCTGGTTCACCCAAATTGGAGAAAAAGTTACTGACACCGTCTTGAACAGGAGTCGGTACATAATCCGCGTAACTTTGGGCAATAGGATGAAGCACATACTCGTCCATCGTCATGTTGAAAGCATGAGTCTGACGATTAAATGTTTCCCAAGGATCGTTGGGATTTTCACCAGAATTCGGCGGCACCACCGCACAGGAGGCCAGGGCCGAACTCAGCGCGATAGCTATAAGAGAGCGTTTGAGCGTAGTCTTCATAGCCGGATTATTCCTTATCTTTATTTTCTACAAAACTGTACATGAATTTGCTGATCATCTGCTCAAGCACCATAGCCGACTGCGTACGACGAATCTTGCCGCCCGTTTCCAAAACTTCTTCATCGGCACCGGCAACAAATCCGATGTATTGTTCGCCCAGAAGACCGGAAGTTAAAATTTGTGCTTCCGTATCCGTTGGGAACTGATATTGCGAGTCAATTGTCATTGTCACGCGAGCTTGGAAGAGTTCGTTATCAAAATTCACGCTCTCAACGCGGCCGATGACAACACCAGCGCTTTTTACCGGCGCTCTGGGTTTCAGACCACCGATATTGTCAAACATTGCCTCCACCGTATAGGTTTTCTGAGACCATGAAAAACTTCCCAAATTGGCGGCCTGAAGTGCCGTAAAAAGCAACGCGGCAAAGCCGGCAACAACAAAAAGCCCCACCATGAGCTCAACTCCGCGTTTGCGATCTGCTTTTCGTTCCATCGAAAACCCCTTTCTAAACCGAGAACATCAGGGCTGTCATAATGAAGTCGAGCCCTAAAACCATCAACGAAGAAATGACCACCGTACGAGTCGTCGCACGTGAGACGCCCTCCGGAGTCGGCCTTGCGTTGTAGCCTTGATAAAGAGAAATTAATCCTACTGCAACAGCGAAAACCACAGATTTGATAACACTATTGCCTACGTCTGAAAACACATCCACGCCGGCTTGCATCTGTGACCAGAATGCACCGCCATCGACCCCAATCATCACAACACCGACGATCCAAGCGCCGAAAATACCGACAGCGGTAAAAATACAAGCCAATAGCGGCAATGAAATCAGTACCCCCCAGAAACGAGGCGCCAACACACGACGAACGGGATCCACACCCATCATTTCCATGGCGGCCACCTGTTCTCCGGCTCGCATCAAACCGATTTCTGCAGTAAGCGACGTACCGGCCCGTCCGGCAAAAAGCAATGCCGCCACAACCGGGCCCAATTCACGAGCCAATGACAAAGCAACCATGACACCCAAGGCTTGCTCACTGCCGTAACTGACCAAAATGTAGTAACCCTGAAGCGCCAAGACAAATCCGACAAACAACCCTGAAACAGCAATAATCAGCAGGGAGTAGTTACCGATGAAGTGAATTTGTTGAACCACAAGCCAAAAACGGGCCAAAGAGGCGGGCAACTCTTTAAAAAGCTGCAGCGCAAAAATGGCCATTCGTCCGACATGGCGGACTTGTTCCAGAGTCCAGGCGCCTAAATCAATCAATGCATTCATGGTGCGTGTACTCCAAATTCTTCTGCAATCGGCTCGGCCGGATAATGGAAAGCCACCGGACCGTCCGGAGCACCATCAATAAATTGACGAACGTAAGGATCAGTCGAAGCGGATAACTCCTGCGGAGTTCCTTCTGCAGCGATCCGTCCTGACGAAATCATGTAGACATAATCGGCGATAGCAAAAGTCTCCGGTACATCGTGCGTGACAATGATGCTCGTCGCATTGAGAGCATCATTTAAATCACGGATCAGCCGAGCAGTCACCCCCATAGAAATCGGATCCAACCCGGCAAACGGTTCGTCATACATGATAAGTTCTGGATCCAGGGCCGTTGCACGAGCCAGTGCCACACGACGCGACATCCCGCCAGAAATTTCGCTGGGCATCAAATCAGCCGCACCACGAAGGCCGACGGCATTTAATTTCATCAACGCCATACGAATAATCAATTCTTCACTGAGCTTTGTCTGCTCGCGCAACGGAAAGGCAACGTTATCCAAAACGGACATATCGGTAAAGAGTGCTCCAAATTGAAAGAGCATCCCCATGCGGCGACGTTGCGCGTAAAGTTTTTCCTTATCTGACGTATCCAGCGGTTCGCCATCGATTAAAATTGTGCCTTTATCTGGGGTTTCAATTCCGCCAATTAACTTTAAAAGCGTTGTTTTCCCCATGCCAGAGCCGCCCATAATGGCAACAACCTGCCCACGGCCGAAATGCAGCGTCACATCATCGAGAATGACACGGCGACCGTATCCAAAAGTTACGTCTTGAACTGTTACAAAATCACTCACTCGTGATTCCTTTTTCGGCAATCAATATCAATAGACTGAATAAGCATTCAGAATTTTTCAATTATACGCTGAGATCAGCCCTATCCCACTTAATAATGCGGTTCAAATCGAACACTGCGGGCAATCCCTAAATCCGTCAACCGTTGGTCATCGTTAGCGATGATTTTGAAGTGTTCGGCGACATCATCGGGCACATCCATAACATGACCGGTTTTATAGTTGATATAAACCCATTCCGTTGCGCCGAGGCTAACCACGCGGGAGCCGCGTTTAATCGCGTAACGGCGAAGCGATCGAGGACCGGAAAGGTTTTCAACCCAAGAATAAATTGTCAATTCATCGCCTTCATAGCACGGTCTCAAATACTCGATCCAATGTTCTCTGGCGACCCAGACTTCGCCACGCTCCAAACATTCCTTCGCTCCGCACCCTAAAGAAGCGGCGTGAGCCATCGCTGCTTTTTCCATCCAACGAAGGTATTCCCGATTATTGACATGTTTCAAAATATCAATGGATTCCGGACCAACCTTAAAACTGTGTTGATAAATATCGATCATTTTTCTGTACTAATCTTGAAAAGAAAGTTGAAAGCATAGCGAATTTTGGCAAAAAGGCGCTCGCTTCGTCGACATTTTTTCATATCTCCTTAAATTTGTTACGGTATTTTTTCGTTAAGTGCTCGCAAAATACCCCCTAAAACGGTAGTATTCTGTCCGTTCGGTTGCTGGTTCAAGATCGGTTTATTTATTCCCCCTTTTCATTTTTTCTCCTTGGCCCAACTGTCCCGAATTCTGACTGATATGAAGACAAATAAAACTCAAAAATCTTGGTTCAAAAAAGCGTTGAAGTGGCTGGCCATCTCCGGTTTCTGCGGTGCAGGAGCGGCTATTGGCATGGGACTTGTTGTCTTTTCTGTTGTCTACTATCAACTGCCGCCCATTGACGCATTAACACAGTATCGTCCCAAAGTGCCCCTGCGCATTTACACCGCCGACGGTGATCTAATCGGCGAATTTGGTGAAGAACGCCGTGATTACGTCCCGTTTGACGAAATTCCCCGGCACGTCAAGTTGGCAATCCTTGCTGCTGAAGATAATGGTTTTTATGAGCACTCCGGCATTGAATTCATGGGAATTGCACGCGCCGCGCTCGCCAACCTCATCACTGGCCGTCGCGGACAAGGTGGCAGCACCATCACGATGCAGGTAGCAAGAAACTTTTTCTTGAGTTCTGAAAGAAGCTACACCCGCAAGCTTTACGAAGTAGCCTTAGCTTTCAAAATTGAACAAAATCTCTCCAAAGACAAGATTTTTGAGGTCTATGCCAACCAGATCTTCTTAGGTCACCGCTCCTACGGGTTCGGCAGTGCCGCAAAAACCTACTTTGGAAAAGATCTCCGGGATCTTTCCATTTCGGAAGCCGCCGTCTTGGCCGGTCTGCCCGTTGCGCCGAGTGCTTATAACCCGTTGGTGAATATGCGCCGTGCTACGATGCGCCGCAACTATGTTTTGGGACGAATGTTCAATCTGGGCTACATTGATGAGATCACCTATGCTTCGGCCATAGCTCAGCCGATTGAAGTTCGTCAAAGCACCGCCGAACAGCAAAAAACGCAACTGCAAACTCAGGAGCTGCACGCCGGCTACATTGCTGAACTTGCGCGCATGCTGATGCTACCTTATTTCAAGGACACCATTTATGATCAAGGCATCAATGTCTACACGACCATCAGAAGCCGCGATCAATTAATTGCCAGCAACACCGTTCGACAGAACATGATTGAGTACGATCGTCGCTACGGTTATCGCGGTGTGGAAGGCTATGCCGATATTTCCCATGAAGACACGCGTGAAGCTAATATCCGAATGGCCTTATCAAAGGTGATATCCAGCTCCAACCTTTTGCCGGGGGTAGTCACGCAATTAACACCAAAATTGATGACTGTTCAACTCTATAACGGTGAAACGGTCTCTTTGGATGCTAAGGGCTTTGCCTTTGCCCAACGCTTTATCGCTCAAAAGGGTAAAACGCTTAAAGGCCGCTACAAGGAAAAAGAATTGCGAGTCGGAGCCGTGGTGCGTGTCACTCAGGACAACAAAGGCAAATGGTCTTTGGGACAAATTCCTGCTGTAGAAAGCGCCTTTATTTCGGCTAACTTTAATACCGGTGCCATTTATTCACTGGTGGGTGGATTTGACTTTAAGATCAATCAATTCAATCACGTCACTCAAGCTTGGCGTCAACCGGGTTCGAGTTTCAAACCCTTTATCTATTCTGCGGCTCTCGATAAGGGCTTTACTCCAGCCACGATCATCAATGATGCTCCGCTTTCCATTGATCCGCGTTTAACCGGCGGCAAACTGTGGGAACCAAGAAATGATGATCGTAAATACGACGGTCCGATGACACTGGCCGATGCAATCGCCCGTTCCAAGAACTTGGTCTCGATTAGAATCGTCCAGGCCATTGATCCTTATTACGCCCAGCAATACATTTCTCGGTTTGGCTTTGACCCGAAGAACCATCCGCCGCTTCTGACCTTGGCTTTGGGGGTTGGCTCCGTTACGCCCTGGGAAATGGTAGCCGGCTACTCCGTTTTCGCCAACGGTGGTTATTTAGTGCAACCCTACTTGATTGAAAAAGTAACCGACTCCGAAGGCAACGTACTCATGCAGGCGCACAATGCCAAGGTTGGTGACGGTGCACCGCGCACCATTGATGCTAGAAACGCTTACGTGATGAATTCTTTGTTGCACGGTGTGGCCGTTCGCGGAACGGGTCGCCGTGCCGGAAACGCCTTAAAGCGTGAAGACATGGGGGTTAAAACCGGTACGACCAACGATGCTCTTGACGCGTGGTTCGCGGGCTACGCCGGTGAAATCACCGCGGTGGGTTGGATGGGTTACGACCAACCGAAATCGCTTGGCGCCAATGCTTACGGTGCTGGACTTGTCTTGCCTGTGTGGGTCAATTACATGAAGGCCGTTTTAAAGAATGCGCCAGAATACTACCGACCTCAACCGGCTGACGTCGCCGAAATCAACGGTCAGCCCTTCTATGCGGATCAGGTTGGCGATACAGTCCAAACCCTAGGACTTGGAGAAACAAGCACTCCGGGCGAAGTCGATCCGATCACAGAAACCATCCGTGATCAGATTTTCTAACGTATAACCGTCTTACGCGATAAGCTCGACCGCTCGGCCGAGCTTTTGCGTCAATAGCGAGGACAGATCTTTAAAAATGCTTCGTCTGGTGCAAGTGTCAAGCCACTCTCCGGCATTTCGTTCGTAGTGATGGCCACCTTTTACGCTTGCAAGCCACAACTGTTGAGTCGGTGTCTGACTATTGATGACAATTTGAAAGCCGTCATCAAATTCTATGGTCAAAACATTACCCTGACGATCAACGTCTAAATCGTCATCGACCGCTTCGACAGCCGATTGGATTCGTTGTAAAGTTGACTCTGCGAGTTCGATAAACTCCGTTTCCGTCATTTTTAACCGTTAATACATGCAAAACATGAGACAGATTTTAGCGATTTTGGCTGCCGCCGTTCTTTTGACGGCCTGCGGCATTAAAGGTGATCTTTATTTACCCGACCGCGGACAGGCTCCGCAGGAATCGGTTTCGGATATCGAAGCCGATCCCCTCAACGTACCTGAATAGTCAAGTACCATGGGTTCTCTGCCGTCCGCTCATTTTTCCTACCGCGCCTCGTCACTATACTGTGAGGAGGTGGCGCTCTGTGACTTGGCTAGCCAATACGGCACGCCTTTGTACGTCTACTCACGTCAAACCATTGAAGAGGCTACGCAAAAGTATGAGACGGCTTTCTGCAATATAGCCCACAAGTTGTGTTACGCCGTCAAGGCGAATTCCAACCTGGCCATTCTGAAAATTCTTCAAAAGAGAGGATGGGGATTTGACATTGTCTCTCTGGGAGAATTGGCTAGAGTTCTGCAGATCGGAGCTGATCCTAAAAAAATCGTTTTTAGCGGAGTGGGAAAAACTGAGGAAGAAATTCGAGTGGCGTTGTCCGCTGGGGTTGGGGTTTTCAACATTGAAAGTGAACCGGAATTTGAACGCCTGGCAAAAATTGCCGCTCAGATGCATTGCAGACCTCGGGTTTATTTCCGAGTTAACCCGGATGTTGACGCGCACACTCACCCCTATATTTCCACGGGATTAAAGACCAATAAGTTTGGCGTTGATTTTTACAGTGCCTTCGGCTTATTGAAACGAGCCGCTGTTTGTGAATCTGTTGAACTTGCCGGAATAGACTGTCATATCGGCTCTCAACTGACCTCTTTTGAGCCGTATTTTGATGCCTGCGACAGGCTATTGGATTTACTAAAGAAGCTTCGTGCCGCCGGAATTGAACTAAAAGACATTGATTTCGGGGGCGGCGTCGGCGTCTGTTATCGGGATGAAACAGTCGAACCCATTGAAAATCTTGTTCTCGGTTTAAAAAGCCGATTGACCCAAAGCGGTTTTGATCACTTGAGAATCGTCATGGAGCCGGGCCGTTCCATTGTCGCGGCTGCCGGTCTTCTTTTGTGTTCTGTGCAATATGTCAAGACAACGCCGGTTAAACACTTTCTGATTACCGATGCCGGCATGAACGATCTGATTCGTCCGGCTCTTTATGCCGCTTGGATGCCGGTGTTGCCCATCCGCCAGAGTGATTGTCCCGAAGTACTCTTTGATGTTGTAGGACCGGTTTGTGAATCCAGCGACTGGCTCGCCAGAGACCGCGTCCTGCCCGCTCAAGCCGGAGAACTTTTAGCCGTAACAATGGCAGGCGCCTATGGCATGAGTATGGCTTCGCGTTATAACTCCAGAAGACTGCCCGCTGAAGTCCTGGTTAGTGGCAAAACATCGCAATTAATTCGCAGACGGGATTCCTTGGAAGATCTTTGGACAAACGAAATCGTCCCTGCCGATATCTAATCTGCCTTAAGTCTTTTAACTTATTGAGAAATTAGGGATTTTTTCTATATACGAGCTAGTTCATCAGTGGTAAATTGCTTTGCAGCTTTTTTGTATTAATAGCTGATTTACCACCATGGATTGGCTTATTGCATTATTTTCCACCCCGAATTCGATCGCTCATATTTTGCTAGCCTATTCCATCGTTATTGCGTTGGGAATGGCGCTGGGCAAAATAAAAATTTTCGGGGTCTCTCTCGGTGTTACCTTTGTTTTATTTACAGGCCTTTTGCTCAACTATCTCGGCATGAAGGTCGATCCCACTGTTCTGGGTTTTATTCGTGACTTCGGACTCATTCTCTTTGTCTTTTTTATCGGTTTGCAAGTGGGGCCGTCTTTCTTTTCATCCTTTAAAAGTGGAGGAATCGTTTTAAACGGACTGATGGTGCTCGCAGTCGTTTTAAGCGTCATCGTTACGATTGTCCTTTACTTTTGCTTCTCTGACACGCTTTCCCTGGCTCAGATGCTCGGAGTTCATTACGGTGCCGTCACAAACACGCCGGGTTTGGGTGCCACCCAAGAGGCCCTTGCTCAACTCAATTACCAAGGTGAAGACATTGCGGTGGCTTATGCGTGTGCCTACCCGCTTGGTGTGGTGAGTATCATCGGTACCGCCATTGCCCTCCGTTTTATCTTCAAAATTGACATGAAGGAAGAAGACCAGCATTGGGAAGCGGAAGAAAAAGCCTCCAACCACGTTTCTATTTTCTTTCACGTGTGCGTCACAAACCGGGCGCTAGAAGGTCGAAGCATTGGAGACATCCGCGCCTTTATTGCTCGTCCGTTTATCTGTTCACGCATTTTGCATGACGGAGTTATTTCCAGCCCCAGTTCTGAATCTCTGGTTCATGTGGGCGACGTTGTGCGCATCGTCTCCGGGGAAGAAAATAAGGACGCCATTGTGGCGTTTTTCGGCGAAGAAGATAAAAAGGCAGATCTGGCAACGGAGCACTCCCCCATCACCAGCAAACGCCTATCGGTTACTCGTACGGAAATAAACGGACTGACCGTTGCCGATTTGCATTTAAGTCATTCTGACGGAGTCAATATCACCCGCGTTTATCGAGCAGGTATGCAGCTTTTCCCGTATCAAAATCTGCATATTCAAATGGGCGATGAACTGTATTGCGTAGGCCCAGTCAATTCCATCAAACGATTGGAAGATCGTTTAGGCAATAAGATCAAGCGATTGGAACACCCCAATCTGATTGCTATCTTCATTGGCATTGCCGTGGGCATTCTCTTTGGCTCTCTTCCAATTGTCATCCCCGGTATGCCCGTTCCGTTAAAACTTGGCTTAGCGGGCGGTCCGCTTATTATTGCGATTTTGTTTGGGCGGTTCGGTTCTTTATTCCGTCTGGTCACTTATACGACTTCTTCGGCCAACCTAATGCTACGCGAATTAGGCATTTCTCTTTTCCTTGCCAGCGTGGGACTGGCTGCCGGTGAAAATTTTGTGGACGCGCTTTTAGTTGGTAACGGCCCTCTTTATGTTGTTTTAGGTCTGTTGGTGACAATCATTCCGCTTTTAACAGTGGGCTGTATTGCCAGACACTTTTTTCACATCAACTACCATAGCATTGTGGGTTTAATGGCAGGTGCAACGACTGATCCGCCCACCCTTGCCTACGCAGCCACATTGTCAGAGAAAAACTCTTCTGCTGTTGCCTACTCAACGGTTTACCCCTTGGCTATGTTTTTGAGAATTTTGACCGGACAGCTCGTCTTACTGATCATGTGGTCCTTTGTCAGCGTTGCCTGAGTCTAAAACCCGAAGTTTAGCTTCGGGTTTTATTTGCCCAAAACTTAAACTACGCATAAGATTGGCGATCTAATATGTCAACCCAATAAAAATTACGAGGAACACGTTTTGAGTTTATTCGATAGCGCCCGATTTCGCCTTTCTGTCTCTCAGCTTCAAGGCTTGCCCGTCGGAGACGTTCCGGAGATTGCCTTTGCCGGACGCTCTAATGCGGGGAAATCGACCACCATTAACGTTCTGACACGTCAGGGACGTCTGGCTTTTGCCTCAAAGACTCCAGGACGCACACAACTGATCAATTTTTTTGATCTCAGTAAAAAAGACGAACACGGTCACCGACAACGCGTTGCCTCGCTTGTGGACCTACCCGGCTACGGCTTTGCCAAAGCCGCCGAAGGTACACGAAAGACCTGGTCGGAATTAATTGGCGGTTATTTAGCCTCTCGGGATACGCTCACTGGTATCGTGGTTGTCATGGATGCCCGACGTCCTTTTATGCCCACCGATGAATGGGTTATTGATTTTTTAAATACCCGCCCGGTTAGGATGCACTTTTTACTCAATAAAAGTGATCAGCTCAACAACCAGGCAAAAAAAGAAACACTATACAAAGTAAGAGCCCGCGCAGCAGAAATCGGACCCCATGTTTCTGTTCAGCTTTTTTCAGGTTTGAAACGGGAAGGTGTTGACGAATTGCGCGAAACACTTTTGCGTTGGATTCGTCGCGAAGAACTTTCCGCCTGACGTTATTTTTAATAGGACACTGATAAATGCACGTCTTAGGTCATTATCCTCAAAAGCGTATGCGTCGCATGCGTCATGATGAATTCTCTCGCCGCTTAATGCGCGAAAACACGCTGACGGCTTCAGATTTGATTTTGCCGGTTTTTGTCATGGAAGGTGAAGGCCGTCGCCAAGCCGTTCCGACCATGCCGGGAGTCGAACGAATGACGCCTGATGAACTTTGCAAAGTGGCTCAGGAAATGGTTGATCTGGGCATTCCTATGATCGCTCTTTTCCCGGCAATCGAAGATCATCTGAAAACACCCGATGGCCGCGAAGCCGCCAATCCTGACGGTTTGATTCCAAGAGTCGTTCGTATGCTCAAGGAAAAATTCCCGCAATTGGGAGTTATGTGTGACGTAGCACTTGACCCCTACACAACCCACGGCCAAGACGGTTTAATTGACGAAACGGGCTATATTCTCAATGACGAAACCATTGAAATGCTCGTTCAGCAATCGCTTGCTCAAGCCCGAGCAGGCGCTGACGTAGTAGCTCCTAGTGACATGATGGACGGTCGCATCGGCGTTATCCGCGAAGCTTTGGATAAAGAGGGTTTCATCCATACCCGTATCATGGCTTATTCGGCTAAATATGCCAGTGCTTTCTATGGCCCCTTCCGTGATGCCGTAGGCTCTGCTGCCAACCTTGGTAAGAGCAATAAAGCGGTCTACCAAATGGATCCTGCCAACAGCGATGAAGCTCTCTGGGAAGTGGGTTTAGATTTGGAAGAGGGTGCCGACATGGTTATGGTCAAACCGGGCCTACCCTACTTAGATGTTCTGCGTCGTGTCAAGGATGAATTCCAAGCGCCGACTTTTGCCTATCACGTCAGCGGCGAATATGCCCTTTTGAAAGCCGCAGCCGCTGCAGGCTATATCGATGAAAAGAAGTTCACGCTTGAAACCATGATGTGCTTTAAGCGCGCCGGCGCCGACGGTATCCTCACGTATTGTGCATTGGATGTCGCTCGTTGGCTCAAAGACACACCGGTTAGTCTCTAAAACGACCTTTTAACAATGCCGCCTGAAATTTCCAGGCGGCATTATTTTAATAGCCTCTCAAGCGTCTTAATTCGCGCCCCTCGCGCTTCGTAGGTCGTCCTTTGGAGGTTCTGTCCAAAGCGGGTTCAACAGCCAATTTACGAAGCGCCGCTCGCTCCTCACGTCGACGCTGTCCTTCTTCGGTCTCCATATAAAGCTCTCGGGCAACTGAAGCCGGTCCTCTTTGTAGACTGAAACCGGCCACCAACACCTCGAAAACATCCTCTCCGCGATGAATTTCCAACTTATCTGACAGTTTGACTTCTTTAGCGGGTTTAATGCGTTCACCATTGAGCTTTACCCGCCCTAGCTCGACGGCTTCCTGCGCCAAACTTCTCGTTTTGAAAAATCGTGCGGCCCACAGCCATTTGTCAATTCTTTCACTTGTGAGTTCTGTCATATCCATGTCTAAACAAAATTATTTTATGGGCCAAATCCGATCAAGGAATTTAGAAATAAATTTCACGAGGATACCAACCAAAAAAGCCGATATCACAGTACCTTCGCGAATTCCATAAATTTCATTAAGGAAGAACCATCCAAGAATCGCGGCTAAAACGACCATCGTGACATCATTGCCGATTTTAATGCGGTAAAAAGGCTGACGACTGACCACTGATACTGCAATCACGAGACCCTCACCCGGCAGAGGAATACTTTTTGACCGAATTTCAAAAGCAACGCCCAAAGCCAAAAATGCATTACCGACAAGCGACAACAAGAGTAACAACCAATAGCTATCGGAATGGATACCGGACAAAAACCACATCCAAAAGTCAGTACATAAGCTAAACAGAAAAACCAATGGAATTTGTAAAAAATTCAGTTTCGAAAATTCTTTACGCAGCAAAAGAATTTGGATGCACAGAAAAACAATATTGCATAAAAAGGTAGTCGTTCCAAATGTTAAGCCGCTGATTTTAGAGAGTGCCCAAGGCAGACTGCTAATTGGCGTTGTACCAAGGTGTACGGCTGAAATTAAACAGATTCCAAACGACATGAAAACAATACCGAGCAGAAGTTGCCCAACATTGCCTAAAGCAGGAGGTAAATTCAGTTTCATTTGAGAGGTGAGAACGAAAAAAGGGAAGTTCTACAGCGAACTCCCCTTCCATTAACCTGAACGTTTAGCGTTCAAATTATTCAGCTTTCTTAGCTTCTTCGGTGGCTTCTACAACCGGGGCGGTCTTTTCAACCAATTCCATGTAAGCCATCGGGGCGTTATCGCCAACGCGGAAACCCATCTTCAAGATGCGGGTATAACCGCCGTTGCGAGCTGCAAAGCGCGGGCCGAGAACGGTAAAGAGCTTCGTAACCATTTCGCGATCGCGCAAACGAGCGAAAGCCAAACGGCGGTTAGCAACCGTGTCAACCTTAGCGAGCGTGATCATCGGTTCAACGACGCGACGCAATTCTTTAGCCTTGGGCAACGTGGTCTTGATGGCTTCGTGACGCAACAAAGAATTCATCATGTTGCGGAGCATAGCCAAACGGTGGGCGCTGGTACGATTCAGCTTACGTAAACCATGACGGTGACGCATTTTTATTTTTTCCTATAAAAGTTAGTCTTTCAGCTCCATTGACGGAGCTCTTTCCCATCTTCTTCTATCCGAGACATCTCGGCGGGCGGGTATATACGGATCAAAGAAGACCCGAAGGACGAGATTTTATTCTCTCGTCCTTCATTTGGCAAGTGATGCCAAAATTAGTGTTGGTCAAGACCGGCGGGAGGCCAGTTTTCCAACTTCATGCCCAAGGTCAAACCGTGAGCAGCCAACACTTCCTTGATTTCATTCAAGGACTTGCGGCCAAGATTCGGCGTCTTGAGCAATTCGTTTTCAGTGCGTTGAATCAAGTCACCAATATAGAAGACTTGTTCACCCTTCAAGCAGTTGGCAGAACGAACCGTCAACTCGAGGTCATCAACCGGACGCATGAGAATCGGATCAAGCGGCGGCGGGTTGTTAACATCTTCTTCCTGAGCGACCTTACCGGCTTGTTCGCTCTTGATGGAACCGAAGACCGTCAATTGGTCTTGCAAGATGTAAACGGCTTCGCGCAAAGCTTCTTCCGGTTCAATAGCACCGTTGGTTTCGATCGTCATGACGAGTTTATCAAGGTCAGTGCGTTGAGCCACACGAGCTGCGCTCACTTCATAGGCGACACGGCGGATCGGGCTAAAGGAGGCATCCATGATGATACGACCGATTGTGGTCTTGGAATAGTCATCACGGAAGGCACGCATATCACCAGGTTGGTAACCGCGACCCTTTTCCACCTTCACTTGCATATCCAACTTACCATTGGCAGCCAAGTGAGCAATAACATGATCCGGATTGATAACGGTCACGTCATGGGGCAAATCAAAATCAGCAGCCGTCACAACACCTTCGGTGCTCTTGCGAAGCGTCAAGGTCACTTCGTCGCGACCTTCAAGCTTGAAAACCACTCCCTTTAAGTTCAAGAGGATATCAACGACATCTTCGAGAACGCCATCAATTTGGGAGTATTCATGAACAACACCCGCAATTTGAGCTTCCGTGGGAGCATAGCCGACCATGCTAGCGAGCAAAATACGGCGAAGTGCATTACCCAACGTATGACCGTAGCCACGTTCAAAAGGTTCAAGGGTGATAACTGCAAGATTAGGATTGTTTTCGTCAACCACAGCTTCAATGGTGGTCGGCTTCAACAAAGTAGTATTGGCCATTTTGTAGACTGTCCTTTTCAATACCCTCGGCTCGTTACACCGATAAGGCTGATGGATGGTCTGGGGCTATGTAGATGAAATGCGATCGGCGCCCCAACAGGACCGATCGCACGAATTTTAGCAGGATCGACACATTCGCGCGCACTACACCGAATGTGCCGTCCGACTGACTATTAACGAGAATAGAATTCGACGACCAAGGATTCGTCAACGTCTTGACAAATTTCGTCGCGGGCCGGAAGGGCCTTAAACGTGCCTTCGAACTTCTTCGCGTCAACAGAAACCCAAGACGGGAAACCGACTTGAGCAGCCAGTTCCAAAGCTTCCGTAATACGGGCTTGCTTTTGGGACTTTTCGCGAATAGAGATAACATCACCGGGTTTGACACGGTAAGAAGGAATATTCACCTTGTTACCATTGACCAAAACGGCGCAGTGGCTCACCAATTGGCGAGCTTCAGCACGGGTAGAACCGAAACCCATGCGATAAACAACGTTGTCCAAACGGCTTTCGAGCAAGTCGAGAAGCACTTCACCGGTATGGCCCTGTTCACGTTGGGCTTCGGCGAAGTAACGACGGAATTGGCGTTCGAGAACACCATACATGCGACGCACCTTTTGCTTTTCACGCAATTGGGCGGCGTAACCCGATTGACGAGCACCGGAAGTTTTACCGTGCTGGCCCGGTTTGGTGATCGTATCGGTACCCTTGCCGACTTTGCTCGACAAGGAACGGCGCGCGCTCTTCAAATTAAGGTCACAACCCTCGCGGCGCGCGAGCTTGAGTTTGGGACCGGTATATCGTGCCATTTAAAATGCCTCTCTTATCCTGTGATCACAGTCACATTCAGTCTGTCTATCCTCATAAACAGACGCGGGATTAGAAAAAGTAGTTAGACGCGACGACGCTTGGACGGACGCACACCATTGTGAGGAATGGGGGTCACGTCTTGAATCGACGTCACACGAATGCCAAGCGCATTGAGCGCACGCACGCTGGATTCACGGCCGGGGCCAGGACCCATGATGCGAACTTCGACATTCTTCAAACCATATTCAAGAGCAATACGACCAGCATGTTCGGCTGCAACTTGTGCGGCGAACGGAGTGGATTTACGAGAGCCCTTAAAACCTTGTGCGCCAGAAGACGACGCGGCAATCGCGTTGCCTTGGCGGTCGGTGATCGTGATGATCGTGTTGTTGAAGGAAGCGTGAACGTGCGCGATCCCTTCCGTAACGACCTTCTTCACCTTCTTGCGAGCACGTTGCTGAGCAACTTGCTGACTGCTAGGAGTTTTGCCAGCCATTGTTATCCTTTAATGTTTACTTCTTAAGCGCGACGCCAACCTTCTTCGGGCCCTTACGCGTACGAGCATTCGTACGAGTACGTTGGCCACGCACGGGCAGGCCGCGACGATGACGCATACCACGATAAGTGCCTAAGTCGATGAGGCGCTTAATCGAGAGTTGAACTTCACGACGCAAGTCACCTTCAATGGTGTACTGACTGATCGCATCACGGATGCGTTCGAGTTCAGCGTCGTCGAGATCCTTGATTTTCTTGGTGTATTCCACGCCAACTTTAGACAAAATGTCGCGAGCGCGAGAACGGCCGATACCATAAATGGCAGTCAAACCGATTTCGGCATGTTGGTTCGGCGGAATGTTAATACCGGCAATACGAGCCATCTTTTACCTCTTTAGCCTTGACGCTGTTTGTGACGCGGATCAGAGCAGATCACACGGACAACGCCTTTGCGCTTAATGATCTTGCACTTGCGGCACATTTTTTTGACCGAAGCGTTAACCTTCATTGTTATCTCCAACCGTGTTTTACACGGATCATTGCTGTCCACACGACAGGAAGTTCGAGAGGATACTCTCTTTTTCCCGACTCTTCAAGTTTTACCCTGACGTAGTGCACCAGAGTTCACTTTTCTGAGACAGAATCGGGAGAAGATCGCTCTCCTCCTCATTCTGCGTGCCCTCAAGGCGTGAAGTATGGCCTTGAGCGGACTCATTCATTTGTCCAACCGGAAATTACATTCCGGCAGAACCAAAGCCCTTGAAGTTAGTCTTCTTGAGCAAATTCTCATACTGTTGCGACATCATGTATGCCTGAACCTGGCTCATGAAGTCCATCGTCACGACCACAACGATCAACAACGATGTACCGCCGAAGTAGAACGGAACGTTGAAACGCATGTTCAAGAATTCCGGCACCAAGCAGACAAACACCAAGTAAATCGCACCGCCAAGCGTCAAACGCAACAACACTTTATCGATGTAGCGAGACGTTTGTTCACCGGGGCGAATACCAGGGACGAACGCACCACTCTTTTTCAAATTCTCTGCCGTTTCACGCGGATTGAAAACCAAAGCCGTGTAGAAATAGGCAAAGAAAACAATCATTGCAGCGTAAAGCAATGTGTACAGCGGTTGACCAGGTGACAAGGCCGCAGCCAAGTCACGAATCCAACGGGTAGAGTCTCCGCTTGTAAACCAACCAGCCAAAGTCGCCGGGAACAAAATCAATGAAGAAGCAAAAATCGGAGGAATAACACCCGACATATTCATCTTCAAAGGCAAGTAGGACGTTTGACCGCCATAGAGACGATTGCCGACCTGACGCTTAGCATAGTTCACCGTGATACGACGTTGACCGCGTTCGATGAAGACCACAAAAGCCGTCACCAACGCAACAATGGCGATCACAAAAATCGAAGACAAGGGACTGATAGCACCCGTGCTCACCAACTGGAACAAACCGGAGATTGCAGAGGGCAATCCGGCAACGATACCAGCGAAGATGATGATGGAGATACCGTTCCCCAAACCGCGTTCGGTGATTTGTTCACCGAGCCACATCAAAAACATCGTACCCGTCACCAAGGAAACGATACATGTGAATCTGAACATAAAGCCCGGATCCAACACGAGGCCTGCTTGGCTTTCGAGTGCGACAGCGATACCAAACGCTTGGAATACACCCAACAACAACGTGCCATAGCGCGTGTATTGAGTGATCTTACGGCGTCCAGATTCGCCTTCTTTACGCAAACTTTCAAGCGAGGGGAGCACATAGGACAGCATCTGCATAATAATGGATGCAGAGATGTACGGCATGATCCCCAAGGCAAACACTGAGAAGCGCGATAAAGCGCCACCAGAGAACATGTTGAACAGCCCGAGAATGCCTCCCTGTTGTTCCTGGAACAAACGGGAAAGCATGTCGGGATCGATACCCGGCACCGGCACGTGAGCGCCGATGCGGTAAACGACTAGAGCAAGCAGCAGGAAGATGATACGGCGCTTCAAATCGCCGTACTTCGGGCCGCTTGCTTGATTGGAACTAGGGCTGGTCGCCACGTTGTTCTTCCTAAAAAGCGAGTTACTCTTCCACAGAGCCGCCGGCAGCTTCAATAGCAGCCTTGGCACCCTTTGTGGCGCTCAAGCCGCGCAACACGACCTTACGGGAAATTTCCCCGGATTGGATCACGCGAGCGGACAAAGCGCGAGCAGAAACGATGTTGGCAGCCTTCAAGACAGCCAAATCAATTTCTTCCACAGACAAACCTTGGAGTTCGTTCAAGCGAACTTCTTCGCAGAAACGACGCGTCAAAGACGTGAAACCACGCTTCGGCAAGCGACGATGCAGCGGCATTTGACCGCCTTCGAAGCCCACCTTGTGGAAGCCACCGGCGCGGGACTTTTGACCCTTGTGGCCACGACCGGCCGTCTTGCCCCAACCGGAACCCACACCACGACCAACGCGGTGACGAGCGCTCTTAGAACCCACAGCGGGTTGCAAAGTATTTAATTGCATCATCTACCCCTAATTACTCGGCACGAACCAAGTAGGCAACCTTCGTGATCATACCGCGCACGGCAGGCGTGTCTTCGAGTTCACGTGTTTGGTTCATCTTAGACAAGCCCAAGCCACGCAACGTAGCACGGTGATCGGCCTTCGTGCCGATCGGGCTCTTGATCAACGTAACTTTAATGGTCTTCTTAGCCATTTCGAATCTCTCCTAAGCGATTAAGCCAAAATTTCTTCGACTGTCTTACCGCGCTTGGCAGCAATTTCAGACGGAGAACGAAGAGCTTCGAGCGCCTTCAACGTTGCACGAACCATGTTGTACGGATTCGTGGAGCCGTGAGCCTTGGCAACAATATTGCGAACGCCCATAGCATCAAACACAGCGCGCATCGGGCCACCGGCGATGATACCGGTACCTTCAGTGGCGGGAAGCAACATAACGCGGGCAGCACCATGATGAGCTTCCACAGCGTGGTAAATCGTACCGTTGTTCAACGGAATACGAACCATGTTGTGGCGAGCGTGTTCCATAGCCTTTTGAACGGCAGCCGGAACTTCACGGCTCTTACCCGTACCCATACCAATACGGCCGTCGCCATCACCAACAACAGTGAGAGCGGCAAAAGCCATAATGCGGCCACCCTTCACAACCTTGGTAACGCGGTTGACCGCAATCATATTTTCACGCATGCCGTCGTCGATAGCGTCGACAGCCGCATTCTTTCCTTGAGCCTTAGCCATAAGTCCCTCTTAGAACTTCAAGCCAGCTTCACGCGCGGCTTGAGCCAGCGCAGCGATGCGGCCATGAAAACGGTAACCAGAACGGTCGAAAGCGCACGTTTCGATGCCGGCGGCTTTTGCCTTCTCGGCCAAACGTGTACCAATCAACTTAGCAGCCTTGACGTTGCCGCCACGGCCTTGTTCATTTGCCAACTGAGCGCGAACTTCAGGTTCGAGCGTGGAGGCAGACACCAACACGCGACCACCATCAGCGCTGATGATGCTGGCGTAAATGTGCAAGTTGGTACGATGAACCGTCAAACGATCCACCTTTTGCAACTTGATGCGGGCACGTGTGGCACGTGCACGACGTAGACGATTTGCTTTTTTATCGATCATTTTTGTCTCCGCCCCGCTTACTTCTTCTTAGTTTCCTTGATCACAACGACTTCGTCGGCATAACGAACGCCCTTGCCCTTATAGGGTTCCGGCGGACGATAGCCACGGATAACAGCAGCGGTTTGACCGACTTTCTGCTTATCAGCGCCCTTGATCACAATTTCCGTTTGACTCGGGGTTTCAGCCTTCACACCAGCGGGCAACTTGTGCACCACAGGGTGACTAAAGCCGAGCGATAAATTCAACGTGTCACCGCTGGCTTGAGCACGGAAGCCCACACCAACCAACGTCAACTTCTTTTCGAAACCGACGCTGACACCCTTGTTCATGTCGTTGACCAATGCACGGATCGTACCGGAAGCAGCGTTGGCTTCACGGCTGCTGTCAACAGCTTCAAAGTGCAAATGATCACCGTCTTGCTTAATGGTCACCAGAGGGTTGAGCTTCAAGCTCAATTCACCCTTCGGGCCCTTCATAGAGATCACACCATTGTCGATCTTGCAATCAACGCCCTTGGTGATGATCACGGCTTCTTTAGCGATTCGCGACATTCTTATCCTCCTCGCCTATTAAGCCACGTAGCAAATGACTTCGCCACCGATGCCGGCTGCGCGGGCCTTACGATCGGTCATCACACCCTTCGGCGTGGAAACAATCGCGATACCCAAACCGTTCATCACTTGCGGAATCGTTTGGTGGTTCTTGTACACACGCAAACCCGGACGAGAAACGCGTTCTAAGCGTTCAATCACGGGACGACCGGCGTAGTACTTCAAACCGACGTGTAATTCAGCCTTACCGTTGTTATCAACAACGCTAAAACCATCAATGTATCCTTCATCCTTCAAGACTTGAGCGATAGCCACCTTCAACTTCGAGGAGGGCATCACCACTTCCGTCTTGTCGACAGTTTGACCATTGCGGATGCGGGTCAACATATCGGCGATCGGATCACTCATGCTCATGATAATCTCCTCGCTTACCAGCTAGCCTTGACAAGGCCGGGAATATCGCCGCGCATAGCGGCTTCACGAATCTTGGTACGAGCCAAGCCGAACTTGCGGAACGTACCACGGGGACGACCCGTCAAACCGCAACGATTGCGCAAGCGGCACGGATTGGCGTCGCGAGGCAACAATTGCAATTGTTGACGAGCTTCCATACGTTCTTCGATAGAACGGGTGGCGTCATTAATAACCGCTTTCAAAGCGGCGCGCTTTTCCGCGAACTTAGCGACCGTACGGGCGCGCTTCAAGTCACGGTTAATCAGTGCGAGTTTAGCCAATTCACCACCTCGATTAATTGCGGAACGGAAAGCGGAAAGCGGCGAGTAGAGCCTTAGCTTCTTCGTCGGTTTTCGCAGTCGTCGTAATAGAAATATTCATCCCACGAATCTTGTCGATCTTGTCGTACTCGATTTCAGGGAAAATGATTTGTTCTTTAAGACCGATGTTGTAGTTGCCGCGGCCGTCAAAAGAGCGACCAGAGACACCACGGAAGTCACGAACACGCGGGAAAGCGATCGTGATCAAACGGTCCAAGAAATCGTACATGCGTTCGCCACGCAAAGTCACCATGCAACCGATCGGCATATTTTCACGGATCTTAAAGTTAGCAATGGCCTTACGGGTCTTGGTAACAACCGGCTTTTGACCGGCAATCTTGGTGAGATCGGCAACAGCGTTGTCGATCAACTTTTTATCGTTAACCGCTTCGCCGACACCCATGTTCAACGTGATCTTCGTGATACGAGGAACTTGCATCGTGGTCTTGTAGCCGAACTTCTTGATCAATTCGGGCACAATGGCTTCACGGTAGAGAGTTTGGAAACGAGACATCGATTTACCCTCTATTAAGCCTTAGCGCCGACAATGCTGCCGTCGCTCTTAAACACGCGAACCTTCTTGCCGTCGACTTCTTTGAAGCCAACACGTTCGCCCTTACCTGTGGCCGGATTCACGAGCATGACGTTCGATTGATCGATCGGCATAACTTTGTTGACGATACCGCCGGTAGCACCCGTCATCGGGTTCGGGCGAGTATGCTTCTTGACAACATTGATGCCTTCGACCGTCACGTGACGATCGTCGACTCGGGAGAGCACGGTACCGCGCTTGCCCTTGTCTCGGCCGGTGATAACGATAACTTCGTCACCTTTACGGATGCGTTGCATCGCGCGTCTCCTTACAAAACTTCCGGAGCCAAGGAAACAATCTTCATGAATTGTTCCGTACGCAATTCGCGCGTAACCGGTCCGAAGATACGAGTTCCGATGGGCTCTAACTTAGAATTAAGCAACACAGCGGCATTGCCGTCAAAAGAGATGGAAGAACCGTCAGCACGGCGCACGCCCTTGGCGGTGCGAACCACAACAGCGTTGTAGACTTCGCCCTTCTTGACGCGACCACGCGGAGCGGCTTCTTTAACCGTCACCTTGATGACATCACCGATGTTAGCGTAGCGGCGCTTGGAGCCGCCTAACACCTTGATACACATCACTGAACGAGCGCCCGTGTTATCGGCCACGTCCAGTTTGCTTTGCATCTGAATCATGATTACCTATTTCCCAACTTATTCCGCTATGCGGATAGTATTGGTCCCGTTATTGGGAGGAAGAACGTTCATCTTATTTCGCAGATCGCCTGCTATCTGCAGGTTGCTAGACAAGACAATCGCCCTTGACGAATACGGTTGAGGCTGACACGAGGTCAACCTCAACCACGAAGCCGCAAGTATATCTAAGAATTAGAAAACTTGCAAGGCCAATTTTATTAGATGATTTCGGCCTTCTTGATAACCTTCGTCACCGTCCAAGCCTTCGTCTTGGAGATGGGACGGGTTTCAGAGATTTCAACCGTATCACCTTCGGTCAAATCGTTGGACTCGCAGTGAGCGTGATACTTCTTAGAGACCAACACAAACTTGCCGTACAACGGATGCTTAACCTTACGTTCAACGAGAACGGTCACGGTCTTTTGCATCTTGTTGCTGACAACTTTGCCGACCAACGTACGTGTTAACGTAGTCTTTTGAGTTTCTTGTGTCATTTCGAGGCCGCCTTTTGAGCGAGAATCGTGCGAACGCGCGCGATATCACGACGCGTCGTGCGCAACTGATTCGGGTTTTGAAGTTGTTGAGTGCCGTGTTGCATGCGCAGTTTAAAGTGCGCTTGCATCAAGTCAGCCAGTTCCTTCTTCAGCGCAGCCTCATCCATGGCGCGCAATTCTTTTGCGTTCATTGCCGTCTCTCCTTACATGCCGATTTGGCGGACAACAAACGTGGTTTTGACAGGCAACTTGGCAGCTGCGAGAGCGAAAGCTTCGCGAGCCAATTGTTCGTCAACCCCGTCCATTTCATAAAGCACACGGCCCGGTTGCACTAAGGCCACCCAGTATTCCGGATTACCCTTACCGTTACCCATACGGACTTCGGCAGGTTTTTCAGAAATGGGCTTGTCCGGGAACACGCGAATCCACACGCGGCCACCACGCTTAATATGGCGGGTGATGGCACGACGAGCAGCTTCGATTTGACGAGCCGTCAGACGACCGCGTTCGAGCGTCTTCAGACCAAATTGACCGAAGGACACATTGGCGCCACGGGTGGCGAGACCATAGTTACGGCCCTTTTGGTCCTTGCGGTATTTGCGTCGATTAGGTTGCAACATCGCTTATTCTCCGTCTTTAGCAGCAGCAACAGCCTTCTTTGCGCGACGAGCGGGCTTCTTTTCAGCCTTTTCGCCGTCAGCTGCTGCGGCTTCCGTCTTCTCTGCAGTCTTGCGAGCACGACGAGCAGGCTTAGCTGCACGTTCGCCGGCGGGACGACGAGAACGACGATCTTCACGTTCAGTCTTTTCTTGAGCCTGGGCTTCTTCACCGAAGTTATCGCCCTTGTAGACCCAAACCTTCACACCAATCACACCATAAGTCGTATTGGCTTCAGAGAAACCGTAATCGATATTGGCGCGCAACGTGTGAAGAGGCACACGGCCTTCACGGTACCATTCCGTACGAGCAATTTCAGCACCGTTTAAACGACCGGCAGACATGATCTTGATACCTTGAGCGCCCAAACGCATGGCGTTTTGCATAGCACGCTTCATGGCACGACGGAACATCACACGCTTTTCCAATTGTTGCGTGATGCTGTCAGCGATCAATTGAGCATCGAGTTCAGGACGACGAACTTCTTCGATGTTGACATGCACGGGCACGCCCATCATCTTTTGAACTTCGTTCTTCAAGACTTCGATGTCTTGGCCTTGCTTGCCGATCACCACACCCGGACGAGCGGAGTAGATCGTGATGCGAGCGTTCTTAGCAGGACGTTCGATCAAAATACGGCTCACAGAGGCGTTGCGCAACTTCTTTTGCAAGAAGGAGCGAACCTTCAAATCTTCACCCAAGGTGCGGGCAAAGTTGCGGCCTTCCGCATACCAACGCGAGGTCCAGTCACGCGTCACGGGGAGACGGAAGCCGGTGGGATTAATTTTCTGTCCCATATTTCACCTTTACTTCTTAGCGTTAGCGTCACCAACGGACACGTAGATGTGGCACGTTTGCTTGTTGATGCGAGTACCACGACCCTTGGCGCGGGCACCGAAACGGCGCAGCGTCTTGGCCTTTTCCACATGGATCTTCGTCACGCGCAATTCGTCAATGTCAGCGCCGTCATTGTGTTCAGCGTTGGCAATAGCGCTTTCGAGAGCCTTCTTGATAATCACAGCGGCTTTCTTTTGCGTGAACGTAAGAATATTCAAAGCCTTATCCACGGGCTTGCCGCGGACGAGGTCGGCGACTAAACGGCCCTTTTGAGCCGAAAGACGAACGCCACGAACAATAGCAGAGGTTTCCATTATCTAACTCCTACTAGTTATTTCTTGTCGGACGCGTGACCCTTGAACGTACGGGTCATAGCGAATTCGCCCAACTTGTGGCCGACCATATTTTCATTAATGTACACCGGGACGTGTTGACGACCGTTGTGGACGGCAATCGTCAAACCGATGAACTCAGGAAGAATCGTCGAACGACGAGACCAGGTCTTCAACGGACGCTTGTCACGGCTGGCTTGAGCAGCTTCGACTTTCTTCATCAAGTGCCCATCAACAAACGGGCCTTTCTTTAACGAACGAGACATTTGGCCCCCTTATTTACGGTTCCGGCGCTGCACGATCATAGCATCGGTGCGCTTGTTATTACGTGTACGATAACCCTTGGTTAATTGACCCCAAGGCGTCACAGGAGCGCGACCCGTACCCGTACGACCTTCACCACCACCGTGCGGGTGATCCACCGGGTTCATGGCAACGCCACGGACCGTCGGGCGAATACCGCGCCAACGCTTGGCACCGGCCTTACCGAGTTCACGCAGACTGTTTTCTTCATTGCCAACCATACCGATCGTGGCACGGCATTCAACGTGAATATAACGAACTTCACCAGAACGCAAACGCACTTGAGCGTATTCGCCTTCACGAGCGATCAATTGAGCAAAGGAACCGGCAGAACGCACCAATTGGGCACCCTTACCCGGCTTCATTTCGATACAGTGAATCGTAGAACCGATCGGGATGTTACGCAACGGAAGTGCGTTACCCACTTTGATCGGAGCTTCTTGACCATTCATCAATTCGGCGCCAACCGTCAAGCCCTTCGGAGCAATGATGTAGCGACGTTCGCCATCGGCGTAAAGCACGAGAGCGATATGAGCAGAACGGTTCGGATCGTATTCAAGACGTTCAACACGGGCGGGCACACCATCCTTGTTACGCTTGAAATCGATAATACGATATGCCTTCTTATGTCCACCACCCTTATGACGGCAGGTGATGTGACCGTTGTTGTTGCGACCGGCGATACGGTTCTTCTTTTCGAGAAGAGCGGCAAAAGGCTTACCCTTGTGCAACTCGGGGCTCACAACCTTAACAGCGTGACGACGACCGGCCGACGTCGGTTTCAATTTGACGAGAGCCATTACTTCACCTCTGCAAAGTTAATTTCTTGACCAGACTTCAAGGTCACATAAGCCTTACGCACATCACTGTGCTTACCGGCGAAACGGCCAAAGTGAGCCGTCTTACCCTTGACGTTGACCATTTGAACGCTTTCGACCTGCACCTTAAAGAGCAATTCGATCGCGGCCTTGACTTCTTGCTTCGTGGCATCAGGAACAACACGGAAAACAACTTGACCGTGCTTTTCACCAACCATCGTGCTCTTTTCGGAGACTACCGGAGCAAGGAGCACCTTCATTAAACGATCTTGGCTCATCATCCCCACATCTCCTCAAGCTGAGCGATCGCATCTTTGGTCACCACAACCTTCTTGTAGAAGATCAAAGAGAGCGGATCAGCATAACGCGGTTCCACTACGAACACATTCTTCAAGTTGCGAGAAGCCAAATAGAGGTTTTCGTCAACTTCTTTGGTGATAATCATGACGGATTCAAGACCCATTGCCTTCAACTTTTGAGCAAAGGCCTTTGTCTTCGGGCTATCGGCTCCGATGGAGTCAACAACCACGAGGCGGCCATCGGCAACAAGCTTGGAGAAGATCACGGCCATGGCGGCACGGAACATCTTCTTGTTAACCTTATGACCGAAGTTTTCATTCGGGGTATTCGGGAAAGCACGTCCGCCTCCACGCCACACCGGAGAACTCGTCATACCGCTGCGGGCACGGCCCGTACCCTTTTGACGCCAGGGTTTCTTGGTCGAATGATGCACGTCAGCGCGCGTCAATTGAGCGCGGGTACCTTGACGGGCGTTAGCTTGGTAAGCCACCACGATTTGGTGAACCAAAGCTTCATTGTATTCACGACCAAACACGGCGTCGGAAGCTGCCAACTTGGCAGTTTCATTACCTTGTTCGTTCAGGACATTCAGTTCCATTGATCGCTCCTTAGGCCTTCACAGCCGGACGGACAATAACCTTGCCGCCCTTAGCACCGGGGACAGCGCCGCGAACGAGCAACAATTGACGTTCGACATCAACGCGAGCCACCACGAGGTTTTGCGTTGTGCGTTGCACATCGCCCAAGTGACCAGCCATACGCTTACCGGGGAACACACGGCCCGGATCTTGGCGGTTACCGATAGAACCCGGTGCACGGGTCGTAACGGAGTTACCGTGAGAAGCGCGGTTGGATGAGAAGTGGTGACGCTTGATAGCGCCGGCAAAACCCTTACCGATCGTGATACCGGTCACGTCAACCTTTTGGCCAACCGTGAACATTTCCACGGACAACGTGGTACCCACCTTCAAATCGGCGAGCTTATCAGCATCGATATGGAACTCTTTGAGCATTTCGCCAGCTTCGACACCGGCCTTAGCATAGTGACCGGAGAGCGGCTTGCTCACGCGAGACGGCTTCTTAGAGCCGAATGCAACTTGAATGGCATTGTATCCGTCGGTTTCTTCCGTCTTCACTTGCGTGACACGGTTGCCAGCCACTTCGAGCACCGTCACGGGAATGGATTCACCATCCTCGGTAAAGATGCGCGTCATGCCGACCTTACGACCGACTAAGCCGAGTTTTTCACTCATTGTTATCTCCACCCCGGCTACGATTGGCCGGGACCATTTTTAAGAAAAATCGTGTCAAAAAATTAAAATATTTTTTCCACGAGAAAGGCGCGATTGTACCTTGCAAATAAAAAGCTTGCAAGTCAATAGCAAAAAATTATTGAACCTTGATTTCGACGTCCACGCCGGCAGCCAAATCCAACTTCATCAAAGCGTCAACCGTCTTATCGGTCGGATCGATGATGTCCATCAAACGTTGATGCGTGCGGATTTCGAATTGGTCACGGCTCGTCTTGTTGACGTGCGGGGAACGCAAAATATCGAAACGTTGGATGCGGGTGGGAAGAGGAACAGGACCGCGAACCACAGCGCCAGTGCGCTTGGCCGTGTCAACGATTTCTTGAGCAGATTGATCAATCAGCTTGTAATCGAACGCCTTAAGGCGAATGCGAATGCGTTGAGATTGCATTTCGTTTTTCCTTTAAAAAAGAACACTAAAGAACAACAGAGGATGCGGAGTTTACCTCCGCATCCTCTGTTTGTCAAATACTTTCAGTTACTAAGTAAGTTTCTGAAATTATTCGATGATCTTGGCCACCACACCGGCGCCAACCGTACGACCACCTTCACGAACAGCGAAACGCAAGCCTTCGTTCATGGCGATCGGGCTGATCAATTGAACCGTCATCGTGATGTTATCGCCAGGCATCACCATTTCGACGCCTTCCGGCAATTCAATCGTACCCGTCACGTCCGTCGTGCGGAAGTAGAATTGCGGACGATAGCCCTTGAAGAACGGCGTGTGACGACCACCTTCGTCCTTGCTCAAAACGTACACTTCAGCCGTGAACTTCGTGTGCGGCGTGATCGTGCCCGGCTTGGCCAACACTTGACCACGTTCCACTTCTTCACGCTTCGTACCACGCAACAACACACCAATGTTGTCACCGGCTTGACCTTGGTCGAGCAACTTACGGAACATTTCAACGCCCGTGCAGGTCGTCTTTTGCGTCGGACGGATACCAACGATTTCAATTTCGTCGCCAACCTTCAACACACCGCGTTCCACACGACCCGTCACCACCGTGCCACGACCGGAGATCGAGAACACGTCTTCAACAGGCATCAAGAACGGATGGTCAACGTCACGCACCGGCGTCGGGATGTAGCTATCCATCGTTTCAGCCAACTTCAAGATGGAGGGAACACCAATTTCAGATTGGTCGCCTTCCAAAGCCAACTTGGCAGAACCCTTCACGATCGGAATTTCGTCGCCAGGGAAGTTGTAGTTGCTCAACAAGTCGCGGACTTCCATTTCCACGAGTTCGAGCAATTCAGCGTCGTCCACCATGTCGCACTTGTTCAAGTACACAATGATGTACGGAACGCCCACTTGGCGAGCCAACAAAATATGTTCACGCGTTTGCGGCATCGGACCGTCAGCAGCAGAAACCACCAAGATTGCACCGTCCATCTGAGCAGCACCCGTGATCATGTTCTTCACATAGTCAGCGTGCCCCGGGCAGTCAACGTGTGCATAGTGACGGTGTTCCGTTTCGTATTCAACGTGGGCCGTGTTAATCGTAATACCACGGGCCTTTTCTTCCGGAGCCGCGTCAATTTGGTCATATGCACGGGCTTCGCCACCGAACTTGGCGGCCAATACCGTCGTGATTGCTGCCGTCAACGTCGTCTTACCATGGTCGACGTGACCGATCGTGCCCACGTTCACGTGGGGCTTGGTGCGTTCAAATTTACCTTTTGCCATTTCTATGGATCCTTTAATTGGTAATTTGTTAAATTGGAAATAACTTTTAAAGTCTACTCTTATTTGGTCTTTTCAGCGATAACTGCTTCAGCAACATTGCGCGGAGCTTCAGCGTAGTGCTTAAATTCCATCGTGTAGGTGGCGCGACCTTGCGTCAAAGAACGCAACGTTGTAGCGTAGCCGAACATTTCAGCCAACGGAACTTCAGCGCGAATAGCCTTACCGCCGCCGGCGATATCATCCATACCTTGGATCACACCGCGACGAGAAGACAAGTCACCCATCACGTCGCCCATCTTTTCTTCAGGCGTTTCAACTTCAACAGCCATAATCGGTTCGAGCAGAACCGGGTTGGCGCGACGCATACCTTCCTTGAAGGCCATGGAGGCAGCCATCTTAAAGGCGTTTTCGTTGGAGTCCACTTCGTGGTAGGAACCGAAGTGCAACGTCACCTTAACGTCCACCACCGGATAACCAGCCAACACACCGGCCTTCAACGTATCTTCCACACCCTTTTGAACGGCAGGAATGTATTCACGGGGAACCACACCGCCCTTAATGGCGTCAACGAATTCAAAGCCCTTGCCAGGTTCTTGCGGTTCAAGCTTGAGCACAACGTGACCGTATTGACCACGACCGCCAGACTGCTTAACGAACTTGAATTCAGCGTTTTCAACCGTAGAACGAATCGTTTCACGGTAAGCCACTTGGGGTTTACCAACCGTAGCTTCAACGTTGAATTCACGACGCATACGGTCAACCAAAATTTCCAAGTGCAATTCACCCATACCGGAAATAATCGTTTGACCAGATTCTTCGTCCGTGCGAACACGGAAGGACGGGTCTTCTTGAGCCAAGCGGTTCAAGGCGATACCCATCTTTTCTTGGTCAGCCTTGGTCTTCGGTTCGACAGCCTGAGAAATCACAGGTTCCGGGAATTCCATGCGTTCAAGAATGATCGGGTTAGCAATATCGCAGAGCGTATCGCCGGAAGTTACTTCCTTCAAGCCCACGGCAGCGGCGATATCGCCGGCTTCGGCTTCTTTGATTTCCTTACGTTCGTTAGCGTGCATTTGCAACAAACGACCGATACGTTCTTTCTTGTTCTTCACGGAGTTCAAAACCGTTTCACCGGAAACGAGCACGCCGGAATAGACACGTAAGAAGGTCAACTGACCAACATACGGGTCGGTCATGATCTTAAAGGCCAACGCAGAGAACGGAGCGTTGTCATCGGCTTCACGCGTAACTTCCTTATCATCCAAATCCACACCCTTGACCGGCGGAATATCAACTGGAGAAGGCAAGAATTGAATCACGGCATCCAACATACGTTGAACACCCTTGTTCTTAAAGGCCGTACCGCAGAGCATCGGTTGAATTTCGCAAGCGATCGTGCGCATACGCAAGCCCTGAACGATTTCTTCTTCGCTCAATTCGCCATTTTCCAAGTACTTGTTCATCAAGTCTTCATTGGCTTCGGCAGCGGCTTCGATCATGTTCTCACGCCACTTTTCGGCGTCAGCTTGAAGTTCGGCCGGAATGTCACCATAGGTGAACTTCATACCTTGGCTGGCTTCGTCCCAAATGATGGAACGCATCTTCAAAAGATCAACAACACCTTCGAAGGAATCCTCAGCACCGATAGGAATCACGATAGGCACAGGATTGGCCTTCAAACGTACGCGCATTTGATCGTACACTTTGAAGAAGTTGGCACCAGTACGGTCCATCTTATTCACGAAAGCCAAGCGAGGCACGTGATACTTGTTGGCTTGACGCCAAACAGTTTCAGATTGCGGCTGAACACCACCCACGGCACAGTAAACCATGCAGGCGCCGTCCAAGACGCGCATGGAACGTTCCACTTCAACGGTGAAGTCAACGTGCCCCGGGGTATCAATGATGTTCAAACGATGTTCCGGGTACTTACCGTCCATGCCACGCCAGAAAGTGGTCGTAGCGGCAGACGTAATCGTAATCCCCTTTTCTTGTTCCTGTTCCATCCAGTCCATGGTGGCGGCGCCATCATGCACTTCACCGAGCTTATGGGTAACGCCCGTATAGAACAGAATACGTTCAGTGGTCGTGGTCTTACCCGCGTCAATGTGGGCAGAAATCCCGATGTTGCGATAACGCGAGATCGGAGTAGTACGAGCCATTATGTTTCCCCTAGTTGGAGACGATGCGTTTTCTCGTTGATTGGAAAACGCATCTGGTTAATCAAATTAGAAACGGAAGTGAGAGAAAGCCTTGTTGGCTTCAGCCATGCGGTGAACTTCGTCACGCTTCTTCATGGCGCCGCCACGGCCTTCGGCCGCATCCAACAACTCACCAGCTAAGCGTTGGGGCATCGACTTTTCAGCGCGCTTCTTAGCCGCTTCGCGCAACCAGCGCATGGCCAAAGCCATACGGCGGACAGGGCGAACTTCAACCGGGACTTGGTAGTTGGCACCACCAACACGACGGCTCTTGACTTCCACGAGCGGGCGGACATTGTCAAGGGCGGTCTTGAACACTTCCATAGCGTCCTTGCCGGTCTTGGCTTCAATTTCACTCAAAGCGCCATAAACGATGCGTTCAGCGACGGCCTTCTTGCCATCGAGCATGATCACGTTCACAAATTTGGCGATTTCAACACTGCCGAACTTCGGATCCGGCAAAATTTCACGTTTCGGTACTTCGCGACGACGGGGCATTTTTTCCTCTTTTCGTAGTCTTCAGTCTTAAACAATGCGATCACTCAATTAGGATCGCGACTTACTCGGTCCTTTCATCACACTAAAACGGATGATGCAGACCGTTCACGGCTACAACGCGCCGCGAATTAAGCTGCCTTCGGGCGCTTGGCGCCGTACTTGGAGCGAGCTTGCTTACGATCCTTAACACCTTGGGTGTCCAAAGAACCGCGGATGATGTGGTAACGCACACCAGGCAAGTCCTTAACACGACCGCCGCGGATCAACACGACGCTGTGTTCTTGCAGGTTGTGGCCTTCACCACCGATGTAAGAAATGACCTCAAAGCCGTTGGTCAAACGCACCTTGGCAACCTTACGCAAAGCGGAGTTCGGCTTCTTAGGGGTTGTGGTGTACACGCGCGTGCAAACGCCACGCTTTTGCGGGCAGTTCTTGAGCGCGGGGCTCTTGCTTTTATCATGCGTGAGCACACGGGGCTTACGCACTAATTGGTTAATGGTAGGCATAAAAGTCCGTATTAAAAATTCTCCAACCAGGCTCTCGCATGGAAGGCAGAATTGCTGGTTTTTAAAACGTCCGAAACTAACGCACAAAACCCCCTTCATCAACGCATAAAATCACGCCAATGATCGGAGGTCCGAAAGTTTTAAGCTTCGGGAGGCTGAGATTTTCGTATTTTTTTCTCTTATTGTCAAGACCTTAAGAGAAAATGCACGAAAGACCCGTGGGCGAGAAATCTCTAAAAACGCCCCTCGGGTCCTCGTTCAGGAGTGCCTCTCGACACTCCCGGCAGATGCTATAAGCACCTTATTCTTCCTTCGTCACCGTTTCAGTTACGATGGCTTCGTCAACAGGTTCCTGCGACGCAAAAGTGGAGCTAAAGCCGGAGGCTTCTTCAGCCTCTGCCGCTTCATTAGCCTTCACAGTCTTGTGATAGGCCAAGCCTGTACCGGCAGGAATTAAGCGACCCACAATAACGTTTTCCTTCAAGCCGCGCAATTCATCCTTCTTGCCCATGATGGCAGCTTCGGTAAGAACACGCGTGGTTTCCTGGAAGGAAGCCGCGGAAATGAAGGAATCTGTCGACAAACTAGCCTTCGTAATACCCAAGAGGACGTTTTCGTACAATGCCGGACGCTTACCAGCCGCAATAGCCTTGTCGTTTTCATCCAACATTTCGGAGCGTTCCACCTGTTCATCACGAATGAACTTCGTATCACCCGGATCCGTAATCTTCACACGGCGCAACATCTGACGAACAATCACTTCAATGTGCTTGTCGTTAATGGCCACGCCCTGCAGACGGTACACATCCTGAACTTCATCGACAATGTAGCGAGCTAATGCTTCGATACCGAGCAAGCGAAGGATATCGTGCGGATCAGCAGGACCTTCAACGATTTCTTCACCCTTTTGAACCACTTGACCATCGTGAACCAGGATGCTCTTATCCTTGCTGATCAAGAATTCGTGATCGGTACCTTCATTGTCGGTAATCACCAGACGTTGTTTGCCCTTAGTTTCCTTACCGAAAGTTACCGTACCCGTCACTTCAGCGAGCACACCGGCATCCTTCGGCGAACGAGCTTCAAACAACTCGGCAACACGCGGCAAACCACCCGTAATATCACGGGTCTTTTGCGATTCAACCGGAATACGAGCCAAGACTTCACCGCGGCCAATCTTTTGACCGTCGCGGACCACAATCAAAGCACCGACCGGCAACTGAATCGTCACACGGTGATCCGTTCCCGGAATCTTCACTTCGTTGCCATTTTCATCGAGCAAACGAACAGCGGGACGCAACGTTTGCGTGCTACCCTTCTTACCCTTGGCACCACCGGCCGTAGAACGTTTCGGGTCAATTACCACGAGGCTGGACAAACCAGTCACTTCGTCGGTCTGACTCATCACGGTTACGTTGTCAACGATGCCTTCAAACTGAACCGTACCACCGTATTCGGAAATAATCGGACGGGTCATCGGATCCCAGGTTGCCAACTGCGCGCCAGCCTTGATTTGTTGATCGGGCTTCGCGAGCAACGTTGCACCGTAGGGCACTTTATGACGTTCACGTTCACGACCGTTATCGCTGATGATGATTTCACCGGAACGAGAAATCACAACGAGATCGCCCTTGGCGCTCGTCACATAACGCATCGCCGAGGAGTAGCTCACTTGACCGTTAACCTTGGCTTCCACAGAGCTTGCCACCGCAGCGCGGCTAGCGGCACCACCGATGTGGAACGTACGCATCGTCAACTGTGTACCCGGTTCACCAATGGACTGAGCTGCGATCACGCCCACAGCCTCACCGACATTGACCAAGGAGCCACGGCCCAAATCGCGACCATAGCACTTGGCGCACAAACCGTAACGGGTTTGGCAGGTGAGCGGCGTGCGAACCATCACTTCGTCAATACCGAGTTTTTCAATTTCGTCGCATTCATCTTCGGTCAAGAGCGTACCGGCCGCAATAACGACTTCTCCCGTTTCAGGATTGACGATATCGGCGCTTGTCACACGACCCAACACACGGTCACGCAACGATTGAATAACGTCACCACCTTCAACCAAGGCCTTCATGCTAACGCCTTGAGTGGTGTGGCAGTCTTCTTCAGTGACGACCAAGTCTTGCGTCACGTCAACGAGACGACGAGTTAAGTAACCGGAGTTAGCCGTCTTCAAAGCCGTATCAGCCAAACCCTTACGAGCACCGTGGGTTGAAATAAAGTACTGCAGTACGTTCAAGCCTTCACGGAAGTTAGCCGTAATCGGGGTTTCAATAATGGAGCCGTCAGGCTTAGCCATCAAACCACGCATACCGGCCAACTGACGAATCTGAGCAGCAGAACCACGGGCGCCGGAGTCAGCCATCATGTAGATGGAATTGAAAGATTCTTGCTTGGTGAGCTTGCCATGACGGTCAACAACCGGTTCCGTGGAAAGCTCTTCCATCATCACCTTACCGACTTGATCGGCCGTACGACCCCAAATATCCACCACCTTGTTGTAGCGTTCGCCTTGCGTTACCAAACCGGAGGCGTACTGAGCTTCAATTTCCTTGACTTCTTTTTCAGCAGCTGCAATCAATTCTGCCTTTTGAGCAGGAACCGTCATATCGCCGATGCAGATGGACAAGCCGCCAATGGTGGACAGAGCATAGCCACGGTCCTTCAAACGGTCAGCAAAAAGTACCGTCGCACGCAAACCGCACTTGCGGAAGCAGGTGTTGATTAAGCGGGCGATTTCCTTCTTCTTCAGCGTACGGTTCAATTCCGCAAAACTCATGCCTTCGGGCAGAATTTCGGACAACAAAGCACGGCCGGCTGTTGTTTCATAACGGACAATCTTTTCGGTCTTCTCGCCCGTCTTCTTATTGACTTCGTATTCTTTGATACGAACCGTACAACGGGTTTGAAGTTCAATCTTCTTGTTGTCCAATGCACGACGCACTTCTGCGACATCGGCAAAGAACATCCCCTCACCCATGGCATTGATACGTTCACGGGTGGAGTAGTACAAACCAAGCACCATGTCCTGGGACGGAACGATGGACGGGTTGCCGTTAGCCGGGAAGAGCACGTTGTTGGAAGCAAGCATCAACGTACGGGCTTCCAATTGGGCTTCCAAAGAAAGCGGCACGTGAACAGCCATTTGGTCACCGTCGAAGTCAGCGTTAAAGGCTGCGCAAACGAGCGGGTGCAATTGAATGGCCTTACCTTCAATCAACTTCGGTTCAAAAGCTTGAATACCCAAACGGTGCAACGTCGGAGCACGGTTGAGCATCACCGGGTGTTCGTAAATCACCTCTTCAAGGATATCCCAAACAACCGGCTCTTGATTGTCAACCATCTTCTTGGCGGCTTTGATCGTCATGGCCAAACCACGACGTTCCAACTTATTGAAGATGAAGGGCTTGAATAATTCCAAAGCCATCAACTTCGGCAAACCGCATTGGTGCAGACGCAGGTACGGACCCACCGTAATCACGGAACGACCCGAGTAGTCCACACGCTTACCCAACAGATTTTGACGGAAGCGACCGCTCTTACCCTTGATCATGTCGGCCAAGGACTTCAAAGGACGCTTGGAAGGACCGGTCATGGCCTTGCCGCGACGGCCGTTATCCAACAAGCTGTCAACGGCTTCTTGCAACATACGCTTTTCATTGCGAATGATGATGTCCGGAGCCTTCAGTTCGAGCAAACGTTTCAGACGGTTATTACGATTGATGACTCGACGATACAAATCGTTCAAATCGGACGTAGCAAAGCGTCCGCCATCCAACGGCACCAACGGACGAAGATCCGGCGGTAACACCGGCAAAACTTCCATCACCATCCATTCCGGCTTAACGCCAGAGCGTTGGAAACCTTCCAAAACTTTCAAGCGCTTGGAGAACTTCTTGATCTTGGCATCAGAAGAAGTATCTTCGAGTTCTTTGCGCAGCGTTTCGACTTCGTGGTCAACGTCAATCGTGCGAAGCATTTCACGAATAGCTTCAGCACCCATCATGGCCTTGAAGTCAGATCCGAACTGCTCAACCTTTTCGAGGTATTCGTCTTCGGTGAGCAACTGACCGCGCTTCAAATCCGTCATGCCCGGATCCACCACGCAGTAGGCTTCAAAATAAAGCACACGTTCAATGTCACGCAAGGGGATGTCCAAAACCATACCCATGCGGGACGGCAAGCTCTTTAAGAACCAGATGTGGGCAACAGGGCTTGCCAATTCAATATGACCCATGCGTTCACGACGCACCTTGGACAACGTGACTTCAACACCGCATTTTTCGCAAACAACACCGCGGTGCTTCAGGCGCTTATATTTACCGCACAAGCACTCATAGTCCTTGACCGGGCCAAAGATCTTGGCACAGAACAGACCGTCGCGCTCCGGCTTAAAGGTACGGTAGTTGATGGTCTCCGGTTTCTTCACTTCACCGTAAGACCAGGAACGAATCTTCTCCGGCGATGCAAGACCAATCTTGATCGCGTCGAAGTGATCGTCCTGATTAAATTGCTTAAACAGATCGATAAGCGGATTCATATCTGTTCTGTCCTTAATTACGTTCGAGGTCGATGTCAATACCCAACGACCGGATTTCCTTCACCAACACGTTGAACGATTCCGGCATACCGGCTTCGAGAACGTGTTCGCCCTTAACGATGTTTTCGTAAACCTTCGTACGGCCGTTCACATCGTCAGACTTCACCGTCAGCATTTCTTGCAACACGTAAGAGGCACCGTAAGCTTCCAGAGCCCACACTTCCATTTCACCGAAGCGTTGACCACCGAATTGAGCCTTACCACCCAACGGTTGCTGCGTAACCAACGAATACGGACCCGTAGAACGAGCGTGCATCTTGTCATCAACCAAGTGGTGCAACTTCAAGTAGTGCATGTAACCGACTGTGACGGGACGATCAAATGCTTCGCCGGTACGGCCATCATAGAGCGTGCATTGCGTCTTAGACGGCGTCAATTGCAGGCGCTTAGCAACATCTTCAGGGAAGGCCAAATCGAGCATCTTGCCGATTTGTTCTTCACTGGCGCCATCGAACACTGGCGTAGCAAACGGCACACCGTTTTGGAGATTTTCGGCCAAACGCATGATTTCTTCATCCGTCAAGCTATTCAAATCTTCCTTCTTGCCCGTTTCGTTGTAGATCTTTTCCAAGAAGGCACGCATTTGAGCCACTTGGCAGCTCTTGATCATTTCACCGATGCGCCAGCCCAAGCCCTTGGCAGCCCAGCCTAAGTGCACTTCGAGCACCTGACCAATATTCATACGAGAGGGCACGCCCAACGGATTAAGAGCGACGTCGGCAGGACGACCGTCAGCCATGTACGGCATATCTTCCACCGGGCAAATCTTAGAGACCACACCCTTGTTACCGTGACGACCTGCCATCTTGTCACCCGGTTGCAGGCGACGTTTTTCAGCGATGTAGACCTTCACCATCTTGAGCACGCCCGGGGGCAACTCATCGCCTTGGGTCAGCTTCTTGCGCTTGATTTCAAACGCACGATCAAATTCGTGGCGTTTGTCATCGAGTTGAGCACGCATATCTTCGAGCAACTTCTGATCAGCTTCATCGACCATACGCAGATCAAAGATTTCAAAGCCCTTCAAGCTTTCCAAATATTCCTTGGTGAGGACACCCTTCTTGAGACCCTTCGGACCGCCTTCGGCCTTCTTGCCTTCAAGTTGGCGAGCCAAACGGGCAAAACCGTCACCTTCTACAATGCGCAGTTTTTCATCCAAATCCTGACGATAGCGCTTGAGCGATTCGTCAATAATGGAGTTAGCACGAGCGTCGCGTTCAACGCCTTCACGCGTAAAGACTTGAACGTCAATTACCGTTCCGGTCATACCGGACGGAACACGCAAAGACGTATCCTTAACGTCACTGGCCTTTTCACCGAAGATCACTCGCAAGAGTTTTTCTTCAGGCGTCAATTGCGTTTCGCCCTTCGGCGTCACCTTACCGACGAGTACGTCACCGGCCTTAACTTCAGCGCCGATTTGCACAATGCCGCATTCGTCCAAACGGGCTAATTGGTTTTCGGACAAGTTAGAAATGTCGCGCGTAATTTCTTCGGCGCCCAACTTCGTATCACGAGCCACCACGGAGAGCTCTTCAATGTGAATAGAGGTATAGCGGTCATCGGCCACCACCTTTTCACTGATCAAAACAGAGTCTTCGTAGTTGTAACCGTTCCAAGGCATGAAGGCCACCAACAGATTTTGACCCAATGCCAATTCACCCATGTCGGTGGAAGCACCGTCGGCCAAAACGTCACCGCGAGCCACAACGTCTCCGCGAGAGACAATCGGACGTTGGTTAATGTTCGTGCTTTGGTTGGAACGCGTGAACTTCTGCAGGTTATAAATGTCAACACCCACTTCGCCCGGGATATTTTCATCGTCATTGACGCGAATCACCACACGGTTGGCATCAACATAGTCAACGATACCGCCACGCTTGGCTTGGACAGCCGTCTTGGAGTCCACAGCCACCGTACGTTCCACACCCGTACCGACAACCGGTTTTTCCGGACGCAAACACGGAACGCCTTGACGTTGCATGTTAGAACCCATCAAAGCACGGTTAGCGTCATCGTGTTCCAAGAACGGAATCAAGGAAGCAGCGGCAGAAACGACCTGCAACGGAGAGACGTCCATGTATTGAACGCGTTCCGGGCTAACCATCACGGTTTCACCGTTTTCACGGGCGCTCACCAATTCTTGAGTCAAGCGACCTTCATCATCCAACTCGGAGTTGGCCTGACAAATGACGTACTTACCTTCTTCAATGGCGGAGAGGTAATCAATCTGATCGGTCACCTTGCAGTCAATCACCTTACGATACGGCGTTTCCAAGAAGCCGTATTCATTCAAGCGAGCATACAAAGCTAACGAGTTAATCAAACCGATGTTCGGACCTTCAGGCGTTTCAATCGGGCACAAACGACCATAGTGAGTCGGGTGCACGTCGCGGACTTCGAAGCCGGCGCGTTCACGAGTCAAACCACCAGGACCTAAAGCGGAAATACGACGCTTGTGGGTAATTTCAGACAACGGGTTGGTTTGATCCATGAACTGGCTCAATTGGCTTGAGCCAAAGAATTCACGAATGGCAGCAGAAATCGGCTTGCTGTTGATCAAATCTTGCGGCGTTAAATTGTCAGACTCAGCTTGAGCCAAACGTTCACGCACAGCGCGTTCCACACGCACCAAACCGGAGCGGAATTGATTTTCAGCCAATTCACCAACACAACGCACACGACGGTTGCCCAAGTGGTCGATATCGTCGACTTCTCCGCGACCGTTGCGCAATTCGACCAATACTTTGACCGTATCGACAATGTCTTCGTGCGTGAGCGTACCCGGACCTTCTGCTGTCGGACGAGCCAAACGAGCATTGACCTTCATACGGCCAACGCGGGACAAATCGTACGTTTCTTCAGAGAAGAACAAACGATTCATCAACATTTCAACCGCTTCCTCTGTGGGCGGTTCACCCGGACGCATCATGCGGTAAATGGCCACGCGGGCAGACATTTGATCCGGCGTTTCATCAATACGCAACGTATCGGAGATAAAGCTACCTTGATCCAATTCGTTGGTATAAATCGTTTGGAAGCCCTTGATCTTGGCTTCACGCAATTTGGCCAACAATTCTTCGGTGATTTCATCGTTAGCGGCTGCCAACACTTCACCGGTTTCGCCATCAATGATGTCTTTGGCCAACACACGGCCAATCAAGAAATCATCGTTGACAGAAACTGTCTTCATATCAGCCATTTGACGGATATGACGAGCCGTGATGCGCTTGTCCTTAGCGACAATCACTTCACCGTCACGGCCTACGATATCGAAACGAGCCACTTCACCCTTCAGGCGTTCCGGCACAAGCGTCATAGAGGCACTGCGAGCGCCGAGCTTAAAGGTATCGAATTCGAAGAACGTTTCAAGAATCTGTTCCGCATTCATGCCCAAAGCCTTGAGCAAAATCGTCACCGGCATCTTACGACGACGGTCAACACGGAAGTAGACGAGATCCTTTGCGTCAAATTCAAAATCAAGCCAAGAACCGCGGTACGGAATCATACGAGCGGAGAAAAGCAACTTGCCAGAGCTGTGCGTCTTGCCCTTGTCATGTTCAAAGAACAAACCAGGCGAACGGTGCAACTGGCTGACAATCACACGCTCAGAACCGTTGATGATGAAGGAGGCTTTTTCCGTCATTAACGGAATTTCACCCATATAGACATCATTTTCACGGATTTCTTTGATCCGGCTCTTGGCAGGATCGTCACGATCGATAATTTCCAAACGAATGCGAGCACGCAAACGGCTTGAATAAGTCAAACCGCGCAATTGGCATTCGGCCACATCAAAAACGGGCTCGTCGAGCGAATAGCTCTCAAAAACCAAACGAGCTAAACCGTTGTGACTGGAGATCGGGAAAATAGACGTAAAAGCAGATTGCAAACCAAAATTCGGATTGCGGTCTGCGGAAGCAACATCGGCTTGCAAAAATTCGGAATAAGACCGAAGTTGCATTTCCAACAAGGAAGGCACTGCGAGAACACTCGGACGAGTCGCAAAACTCTTTCGAATGCGCTTCTTTTCAGTGAACGAGTACGACATGGACACTCCGTTCGACGTGAGATTGATGAAAAAAAAACGATTTCAGCCTAAGTAAGAAAACAAAAAAGAAAGACGCCAAAAGCCGCCCCAGGTATCTATTCAATACCCGAGCGGCGTTTCGGATGGTAAATTTTCAGTCAATCGAATTTTTGCTGCTCACTCAGAAGACTTAGAACTGAATTCTTATCAACTAAAAGAAACTCAGTTCAAAGTCCTCCAACAGAAGGACTTTTTCGGGCAACATCTTTTCAAATATTGCCCGAATTTCGGCAGAACAGCAAGAATTACTTGAGTTCGACCTTGGCGCCAGCGGCTTCCAACTTCTTCTTGGCTTCTTCAGCATCAGCCTTCGGCAAGCCTTCCTTAACAGCCTTCGGAGCGCCTTCAACCATGTCCTTGGCTTCCTTCAAGCCCAAGCCGGTCAATTCGCGAACAGCCTTAATAACGGCGATCTTGTTAGAACCAACTTCAGCGAGAACGACGTCGAATTCCGTCTTTTCTTCAGCAGCGGCGGCAGCACCACCAGCAGCAGGAGCAGCAACTGCAACAGCAGCAGCGGCAGCGGAAACACCGAACTTTTCTTCCATCATCTTGATGAGTTCGGAAACTTCGAGAACGGTCATGGACGCAATTGCGTCGAGGATTTCTTCTTTCGTAAGGGCCATTTTATGACTCCAATAAATTTCGTTTGTTAATTAAAAATTAGGTTAGGCAGCAGCCTTTTCCTTAGCATCGCGAACAGCGGCAACTGTGCGCACCATGCGCGCAGGCACTTCATTGAGCGTGCGAACGAACTTAGCGATCGGTTCGTTCATCGTAGCCATCAACTTAGCCAACAATTCTTCGCGGCTCGGCATCGTGGCGAGTTGTTCAACACCAGCAACGTCCAAGACGTTGTTCGGCATCGCACCGCCCTTGACAATGAGCTTGTCGTTTTTCTTGGCAAAGGAGACTAACACCTTAGCAGCGGCGACCGGATCAGCGGAAAAACCGTAAACGAGGGGACCGACGAATTGGTCGGACAAACCTTCGAACGGAGTACCGGCAACGGCACGACGCACAAGAGTGTTTTTAAGCACGCGCAGTTGGACACCTTCCTTGCGGGCGTTAGCACGCAATTGAGTGACCGCTTGAACGCTCAGCCCACGGTATTCGGCAATAACGATCGAACCAGCGTTGGCAACAATGCCACTCACTTCTTCGATAACTGCCGCTTTATCTTGACGATTAAGACCCACGGTCTGGCTCCACTCAGAGGTACCGAAATTACTTTCGGCACCGGTTTACAAATAACCGGCAACTCTCCGAGAGTCTCGCCTGCCATGCCAAGCGGCACGATCAAACGAAATTTTCTCTCTTCGGTAGCCGTCTGCGCTGGACATCTTGTCAGTCAGTCGGTTTTTGACGTTCACCGACTCTTTCACAAGACAATTAAAACAATTGTTTCGAGGTTCTAACTTTTTCAGCCGTCCAAACACCGAAAGTTTTGTTTCCAGCGGTCTTTGACAGCGGGAAGTAAACTTCCCACCCAAAGCCCTCGAGGCCTCACGACCTCTTTTTGTGAGCCCGATGACTAAATCGGACTCACGGGTAAATGTTATTAAGCAACAACAGTTGAAACGTCAACGCGAACGCCAACACCCATCGTAGAAGAGACAGAAACCTTACGGAGGTACTGACCCTTGGAGGAGGCGGGCTTAGCCTTGACCAACGCATCGATCAACGCCTTCAAGTTCGTTTCCAAGCGAGCAGCTTCAAAGGAAGCACGACCGATGGAGGCGTGAATAATACCGGCCTTATCAGCGCGGAATTGCACTTGACCAGCCTTAGCGTTCTTAACAGCTTCAGCCACGTTCGGCGTAACCGTACCCACCTTCGGGTTCGGCATCAAGCCGCGCGGGCCTAAAATCTTACCCAATTGACCCACGATACGCATGGCGTCCGGAGAAGCGATCACAACGTCAAAGTCAAGTTGACCGGCCTTAACAGTAGCGGCCAAATCATCAAAACCGACCACGTCAGCTCCGGCAGCCTTAGCTTCATCAGCCTTAGCACCTTGAGCAAACACAGCCACGCGAACCGTCTTACCCGTACCTTCGGGCAACACAGCGGCGCCACGAACAGCTTGGTCGGACTTACGGGGGTCAATACCCAATTGAATAGCCACGTCGACGGATTCATCGAACTTGGCGCTAGCCGTTTCCTTAACTAATGCCAAAGCATCAGCAACGGCGTAAAACTTTTGCGCTTCAACCTTGGACTGAGCGGCTTTCATACGCTTGGTGATCTTAGCCATATTACAGTCCCTCCACAGTGATGCCCATGGAACGAGCGCTACCGGCGATCGTGCGGACAGCAGCATCCATATCAGCAGCCGTCAAATCCGGCATCTTCGTCTTGGCGATTTCTTCGGCTTGAGCGCGAGTAATCTTACCCACCTTGTCCGTATGCGGACGAGAAGAACCCTTCTGAATCTTAGCGGCCTTCTTGATCAAAATCGTGGCCGGAGGGGTCTTCATAATGAAGGTGAAGCTCTTATCAGCGTAAGCGGTGATCACCACAGGAATCGGCAAACCGGGTTCAACACCTTGCGTACGGGCGTTGAAAGCCTTACAGAATTCCATGATGTTAAGACCGCGCTGACCGAGAGCGGGACCGATTGGGGGCGAGGGGTTAGCCTTGCCGGCGGGAACTTGCAGCTTAATATAGCCGACAATCTTCTTAGCCATTTGAGGTTTCCTTTTAGGTTCTAGCGCCTTTACAGATCTCTCTGCTCAGGCTCCCTAGTGTTTGTTTAACAAGAAAGAGCGCGATTATGCCACCGAATTTCTCAAAAAGCAAATTCTTGTCATAACCACGCGAAAATTAAATTTTTTCAACGCCGCTAAACGAAATGTCCACAGGTGTTTCACGACCAAAAATTTCAACCGTGACACGCAGGCGGCTGCGATCGTAATCCACTTCTTCGATGCGACCATTGAAATCGGCAAAGGCGCCCTCTTTAAGACGAACGGTTTCACCAACTTCAAAACTAATCTTGGGACGCGGTTTTTCAGCGGTAGCTTCTTGAGTTTGAAGAATCGCAGCGATTTCGTGATCGGCAAGAGCTGCCGGACGATTGCCGCCCAAGAAGCCGGTTACACGAGGCGTATTCTTAACCAAGTGCCATGTGTCGTCATTCATAACCATATGCACCAACACATAGCCGGCATACATACGGCGTTCGGTCACATAGCGGCGGTTATTGCGGGTTTCGACCACTTCTTCAGTCGGAACCAAAACTTCGCCGAACTGTTCAGGGAATGCGCAACGACCGATTCTTTCTGTCAGCGCTCTTTGCACACTCTTTTCCATGCCAGAATAAACGTGCACAACATACCAGCGCATCTTCGGTGCAGCAACCTGTTGTTGTTCTTGTATTTCAGTCATACGCAGACTCCATTAAAGGCTGAGCTTCAACAAAACGTCGTACAAGCCCCATTCAACGATCATATCGACCAAGAACAAAAATACCGCGACGACGACAACAAACGCAATGACCATACCGGTAGAGTTCAACGTTTCTTTACGTGTCGGCCACACAACGCGACGCAATTCGTCATACGATTCGCGACCATAAACAATGAAACGTTTGCCCGAAGGGCTAAACCATGCAATCACCACGGCGAAAACCAAGCCACCGATCAACACGCCCAAACGAACCAGTAAGGTTTGGTCGCTCAAGAAGCTAAAGCCGCAGACGCCGGCCAACGCCAGAATAACCGCCAACGACACCAGAGCCATGTCCGAGCCAGATGTTTTTTCTTCAGGTTTTGCGTTTTGTGTACTCATAATTTCTTTAGGCGAACCCTCGTTATCAACAACAGCGATTTCGCCAAATTTAATGTCAAAAAAAAAGAGCGTTTCCAACAACACCAAGCCGCGATCTTCTGACCGCGGCTTGCTTGCACTATATCTTGGGTGGCAGGGGCAGAAGGAATCGAACCCTCAACCTACGGTTTTGGAGACCGTCGCTCTGCCAATTGAGCTATACCCCTAACCCTTCTTAAGAGCCGTCATATTAACGACTCTCTTGAATCCGAGATTATTCGATGATCTTGGCCACCACACCGGCGCCAACCGTACGACCACCTTCACGAACAGCGAAACGCAAGCCTTCGTTCATGGCGATCGGGCTGATCAATTGAACCGTCATCGTGATGTTATCGCCAGGCATCACCATTTCGACGCCTTCCGGCAATTCAATCGTACCCGTCACGTCCGTCGTGCGGAAGTAGAATTGCGGACGATAGCCCTTGAAGAACGGCGTGTGACGACCACCTTCGTCCTTGCTCAAAACGTACACTTCAGCCGTGAACTTCGTGTGCGGCGTGATCGTGCCCGGCTTGGCCAACACTTGACCACGTTCCACTTCTTCACGCTTCGTACCACGCAACAACACACCAATGTTGTCACCGGCTTGACCTTGGTCGAGCAACTTACGGAACATTTCAACGCCCGTGCAGGTCGTCTTTTGCGTCGGACGGATACCAACGATTTCAATTTCGTCGCCAACCTTCAACACACCGCGTTCCACACGACCCGTCACCACCGTGCCACGACCGGAGATCGAGAACACGTCTTCAACAGGCATCAAGAACGGATGGTCAACGTCACGCACCGGCGTCGGGATGTAGCTATCCATCGTTTCAGCCAACTTCAAGATGGAGGGAACACCAATTTCAGATTGGTCGCCTTCCAAAGCCAACTTGGCAGAACCCTTCACGATCGGAATTTCGTCGCCAGGGAAGTTGTAGTTGCTCAACAAGTCGCGGACTTCCATTTCCACGAGTTCGAGCAATTCAGCGTCGTCCACCATGTCGCACTTGTTCAAGTACACAATGATGTACGGAACGCCCACTTGGCGAGCCAACAAAATATGTTCACGCGTTTGCGGCATCGGACCGTCAGCAGCAGAAACCACCAAGATTGCACCGTCCATCTGAGCAGCACCCGTGATCATGTTCTTCACATAGTCAGCGTGCCCCGGGCAGTCAACGTGTGCATAGTGACGGTGTTCCGTTTCGTATTCAACGTGGGCCGTGTTAATCGTAATACCACGGGCCTTTTCTTCCGGAGCCGCGTCAATTTGGTCATATGCACGGGCTTCGCCACCGAACTTGGCGGCCAATACCGTCGTGATTGCTGCCGTCAACGTCGTCTTACCATGGTCGACGTGACCGATCGTGCCCACGTTCACGTGGGGCTTGGTGCGTTCAAACTTGCCTTTTGCCATGGCGAACTCCTGAACTTCTATTTGTGAATGTTATAAAGCCCCGATCTATTCGAGACTGATAGAAAACTGGTGCCCATGACGCGGATCGAACGCGTGACCTCTCCCTTACCAAGGGAGTGCTCTACCACTGAGCCACATGGGCTGAATTTGGGACTGTCCACGAACTGTGGAGCGGGTGAAGGGAATCGAACCCTCGTCGTAAGCTTGGAAGGCTTCTGCTCTACCATTGAGCTACACCCGCCTGCGTCGAGAGAGTTTCCACTCCCGCCTGCAATCCTGGTTTCGCTACAGTATAAGCGAGCGATCGCTTGGTGGAGGGGGATGGATTCGAACCATCGTAGGCGTAAGCCAACAGATTTACAGTCTGCCCCCTTTAGCCACTCGGGCACCCCTCCGTAGCGAGAGTGGCATTATGTAGGGTTTTAAAATAAATGTCAAGCTATTTTGAAAAAAAATCTTTGACACGCGATTTATTCGACCAGTAACAAAGCAAAGAGCCCACCCAACATCATGTATGTTGCCAAATCAGATAACCAGCCCAATAGCGGTTTTTCATTATCCAATTCATTTTGAATTTTTTCCATTCGATCTTTGAAATCATCGAATGTTCCGCCGAAGTTATCCCAATCAAAAAGGTCTTTCGGAGTCCTGAAATAGGCCACCACCAATTTCATCGATGCGCCTAACAACATAAAGGCGCCTCCGATGGAACCATTCATCAGCATACCCATCCCGATTCCAGCCATCGGGGCGGACAAACCAATCAGAAGCATTTCAAAAGTCGTTTTCTTCATAGTTTTTATAGATTTTTCCCGCTTTCACGCGCTACACTTTGCCGAGATTTGGATGTGCGTATGAATTTTTCTTTTTCCGAACCAATCAATCTTGTCGGCCTTGCGGCTGTTTTGCTTCAGCTTACCTTGACCATCGGCGTGATTTTGCGCGTCATGCTTACCCGACACCCGCCGGGAAGCTCTTTTGCATGGATTTTACTCACAACCATTGTTCCATACTTCGGCTTTATTCTTTATTTATTGTTCGGAGAACGCACCCTTGGCCGGTGGCATGCCAGAAAATTGCGTCGCGAGATGCGCAAACGCAGGCAAATTTTTCGCCATATCATGCATACGGAAGCCATGGCTCCTGAAAATTATCGAAACATTTCAAAGCTAGCGACCCGCTTAGGCAAGTTTCCGTTGACAAAAAAATCTTCCCTGCGACTGTTAGATGATTCCGAAGAGACACTGACGTTATTGGTTAATGATATTGATAACGCTAAAGAACTTATCACAATGGAGTTTTACATTTGGGATGTCGGGGGCAAAGCCGATGATGTTTCTGCGGCTCTCATAAGAGCTGCACGACGAGGTGTGCAGTGTTATGTTCTCGTTGACGCAATCGGCTCTTCCCGTTTTTTATCCAGTGATTGGGCACGCATGTTCCGCTACGAAGGCATTCATCTTGAAAGTGCCCTGCCTGTTTCGCTTTTCAGCGCTTTGCTTTGTCGTGCAGACATTCGTCTGCATCGGAAGATTGCCGTCATTGACCAAAAAATCGCCTATAGTGGCAGCCTTAATATGGCAGATCCCCACTACTTCAAACGAAATGCCAATGTCGGACAATGGGTTGACGCAATGGTTCGCGCTAAGGGAGAGATTGTTTCCAGTCTCTATCACCTTATCCATTTCGACTGGAAGGTTCTGACCGACTCCGAAATTACCTTTCCAGAGTTCAAAAATAGTGCGGTTGTTGAATTTGACATGCCTGACCAAGCAACGGTCATGATTGTCCCTTCCGGCCCCGGAACAACTAATGATGCCAATCAACGACTGATCATTGAGGCTATTCATCAGGCTAAGAAATCCGTCGAAATTGTCAGCCCTTACTTCATTCCCGGTGAAGCATTGGCACTAGCTTTGCAAAACGCGGCTTTAAAGGGTGTCCAGGTTACACTCATCCTACCCAGAAAAAGCGACTCCATTATGGTCAACTATGCGGCTCAACGCTATTTTGACGAGCTACTGAAATCCGGCGTTCACATCAAACTTTACGAAAAAGGCATGTTGCATACCAAAAGTGTAACCATTGATGGGGAATTATCCCTTTTCGGAACCGTCAATATGGATATGCGTAGCATGCATCTGAATTACGAATTAATGCTTTTGGTTTTTGATGAAGGATTCAGTCAAAAGGTATCCGCCTTGAACGCCAGTTATGCGGAATCTTCATCAGAAATCAACCTATTTCAGTGGTACAAACGGTCCGTTTTTGTACGCATGAAAGAAGGGGCGAGTTATTTGCTCTCACCCCTTCTGTAACCACTTTATTGTGAATCGGAACGTTTGCGTTCTTCTACAACAACGGCGTCTTCTACAACTTGATCACGGCTGCGAAAACGCATTTTTCTGCCCTGTGACTGACGCTCTTGCGCTTCTCTGAGAGGTTGCTGATCGGGAGCTGCGTCCGGATTTATCCTCACTCCCTCTCTTTGTTCTCTTTGCTTGCGGTAGTAATTGTCGATGGGATTACCATAGATCCAGCGATAAATCAGACCTCCGATAACCAAAAGTGCGATAAAACCTAAAATCAGTAAAGCAATCGCACCGATAACCGGCAACAACAAAACACCTAATCCGATAATCACCGCCAAAATAGCCGCACTGACTAAAAATCGAACCAACGGGTTTTGAGGTTGCGGGTTTGGAGAACCGCCACGATAGATGTATATGGGCATCCTTCTTATATTTCCTTATTTTTTGTTGATTTCATTACGCCTTTACAATTTAAAGGTATTGAAAAAACTTTGCGAGAGAAATAGTGTCCATTTTTTACAAGTCTTCTCTTATGTGAGTTAAAAACTCCTTGAAATCCGATCATTAACCCCAATATTTTTCTCTGTCTAAACGTATTGGTAAAAACACTTAGAAACAATTTTTAGCTGCTTGCTCTCGTTTTTTTCATTTTTCGTCACAAAAGGTTCGCAAAATTTCCTGTTTTTAGCGACAATTACGCCAATCATGAATACGAAAAATTTATCTAACAACAACCTGCCCGATGTTCAGTCGAGTATGGATCCTCGCAATATTGCCATCGAATATGTCGGTGTGCGCGGGATCGAACTGCCGGTTACAGTCTCCAGCGCAAATGGCGTTCAGCCCACCGTTGCCCAGATTGGCATGTACGTTGCGCTACCGGCCGAACATAAGGGCACCCATATGTCAAGGTTTCTCGGTTTACTTGAGTCGCATGCCAAACCGTTATGCCGAGACACGCTTGTTGAACTCATCGAAGACATGCTGAAGACGTTGGAATCAGACGCCGGTCGCATCGATTTTGAGTTCCCGTTCTTTGTGAAAAAGAGTGCTCCGGTTTCCCATTTGGAAAGCCTGATGAATTACCGCGTGCACTATAAGGTGGAAAGTAAGGGCGGCGTGAATTGGGTAACCCAAACCGTTACGGTTCCGGTGACAAGCCTTTGCCCCTGCAGTAAAGAAATTTCCGCCTATGGCGCTCATAATCAGCGCTCTCACGTCACGATTTCAGCTCGCTTAAAAGGAAACTTGTCGCTTGAGCAGCAAATTCGTTACGCCGAAGAAAGTGCGTCTTGCGAATTGTGGAGCCGGTTAAAACGAGTCGACGAAAAATATGTCACGGAAAGTGCTTACGAAAATCCGAAATTTGTTGAGGATCTCGTTCGTGACGTTGCCGTTGCGCTCAATAAAGACAGCAATGTTGAGGCCTATTGCGTGCAGGCTGAAAATTTCGAATCAATCCACAACCATTCTGCCTACGCTCAAATTACCAAGGGCTCAATGGATTGATTGATTCTATGAAGCCTTTTCCCGCCTCAAGTGTGGGAGAGGGGGTTTTGTACTGAATATTTTTGTTATTGCTCGATCGAATACCATGTTAAATGAACAAAAAAATGCGATTCTTTCGCTCTTCAATGACGCGCTCGTCTCAATGAGCGTAGACAATGCTCAGATTCTGCTTGAGCGTCCTAAGGTGGCCGCTCATGGCGATTTGGCCTGCAATGTCGCTATGCAACTGGCTCGCCAATTAAAAAAGAACCCTCGTGCCATTGCCACTGAACTCATTGAGAGAATCCAATCGCTTCCTCAATCAAAAGAGCTGATTGAAAGTTTTGAAATTGCCGGCCCCGGTTTCATTAACATGCGTTTGAGCCAGCAGGCTAAGACCTTTGCAATTCGTGAAGTGCTCCGGCTGGGCAGCGACTTTGGCAAAAATAAAGATCATGCCGGCGAAAGCATTCTTATTGAATATGTTTCTGCCAATCCGACAGGACCTCTGCACCTTGGCCATGCCAGACAGGGGGCTTTGGGTGACGTTCTGTCCAATTTAATGAGAACTCAAGGCTGGAATGTTTGCCGAGAGTTTTACTACAACGATGCCGGCGTTCAAATCCAAACCTTAACCGAGTCGGTTCGTCTGCGCATTAAGGAATTATTGGGCGAAACAATCACTTTCCCCGAAAACGGCTATCAAGGTCTTTACATTAAAGACATCGCCAAGGATTTCTTGGATAAAAAAACGATCCGTACCCGTGATGGTCAGGAAATCACCGCCAGCGGCAATGTTGAAGACGTTGATAGTATCCGGGCTTTTTCCGTCGGTTACCTTAAGAACGAACAAGACAGCGACTTGAATGCATTGGGTGTGTCTTTCGACAATTTCTACTTGGAAAGTTCTTTGTACTCCGACGGCTTGGTTGAACGCGCTGTCAACGCGCTTATTGCTTCAGGCCATACCTATGAGCAAGACGGTGCATTGTGGTTGCGCACAACTGATTTCAAAGAATTCGGTGACGACAAAGATCGTGTCATGCGCAAGCAAGATGGTCATTACACCTATTTCGTGCCTGACGTCGCCTACCATTTGAGCAAGTTTGAACGTGGCTTTGTCAAGGCCGTTGACATTCAGGGGTCTGACCATCACGGAACCACAGCCCGCGTGCGAATAGGCGTTCAAGTAGCCGGTCAGCAATTGGGCTTAAATGTTCCGAAAGTCTTCCCCGTCTATGTGTTGCACAAGATGCTCAAAGTCATCAAAAACGGTGAAGAAGTCAAGATGAGCAAGCGCTCGGGTACATATGTTACGTTGCGCGATCTCGTTAACTGGGTCGGCAAGGACGCTGCTCGCTTTTTCCTCGTCAGTCGCAAAGCTGACAGTGAATTCGTCTTTGATATCGATTTGGCTTTGTCTCAATCGGATGAAAACCCTGTGTACTATCTCCAGTACGCCCACGCCAGAATTTGCTCGGTCTTTGCCCAAGCAAAAGAAAAGGGCTTCAGCATTCCGACTCAAGAGGCTATTGCCGAAATGGATCTGTCGGCGCTGTCCGATAAGAATGCTCAAGCGCTTATTGCACGCATTAGCGAATTCCCGGAAACGCTCTCGGTGGCTGCCAAGGAATGTGCTCCGCACACGCTTTGTTTCTACCTCAAAGATCTGGCCGGAGATTTCCACGCCTTCTACAATGCCGAGAGAGTTCTTGTTGAAGATGAGGCTGTTCGCAACGCCCGCTTGGCGCTCTTACTCGCTGCCCGTCAGGTGCTGCGAAATGGCTTGGATCTTCTGGGCGTCAGCGCTCCGGAAAAAATGTAAGGAATTTTTATGGCTGCCAATCAAAAAAAAGGATCTTTTTGGCTCGGTGCCATGTTGGGTGTCTTGGTAGGCTGTATAGCCTGCGCCGCCCTGGCTTTATTTATCACAAATGCTCCGATTCCCTTTGTGGAAAAAGTGCAAAAGCAGTCAACACCTGTGGATGCCGCCGCCCTTGACGGCAAAGACCCTAATACGGCTTTGTACGACTCTGGCACTCGAGGCACCCCAGCTGACGACGCGTTATCTGCCATTAAGACGGTTGAAGCGCCTACTGCCCACCAACGTGCCGATGAACCTGTCAATGCCGCTGAACAAAGCACCGGTGAAAGTTACAGTATTCAAGCGGGTGCTTTCCGCAACGCAAAAGACGCAGAAAAAATTCGAACCGAATTGGCTTTCATTGCTCTTGAAGCCGATGTGGTTAAATCAACGGACGCCGGCATCACGCTTTATCGCGTTTTCCTCGGTCCTTTTGATACGGCCAGAGAAGCCAATGAACTGCAGCAACGCCTGACGTCCAACGGTTTCGATGCCATGGTAATCAAGAACAAATGAGATTTTCCCATTTCATAACGGCCTGTGCCCTGACATTTATCGGAGCACAGGCGATGGCTTTTAATGCCGTCGAAGGTAAAGACTACCGAGTGGTCTCCCCTTCCGTCAGTTCCACTTCTGATTCAATCGAAGTCATCGATTTTTTCGCTTACACTTGTGCTCATTGCCAGCGCCTGGCACCGCTACTTGAAGACTGGATGAAAAAACTTCCGGCCGATGTAAGCGTTCGTCGGGTTCCTGTCGCTTGGGAACCAGCCACCCAATTTCTCTCTCGAATCTACTACACATTTGAAGCACTTGACCGCTTAGAAGATCTTCATCCGGCCTTTTGGCAGGATATTCTCAGCGGCGTCATCACCAGTGAAGCCGATCTGCAAAGTTGGCTTCAATCCCATAAAGTGAACCTGAACGAATGGAATGCTGCATACAATTCGTTCACGGTTACAATGAAAACACAGCAAGCGCTTCAAACTTGGCAAAACTATCGCTTGGATGCCACGCCTTATGTCGCTGTTGCCGGAAAGTATTTGACGGCTCCTCACATGGCTGGCTCCAGACAAAAAACCATTGAAGCGCTTGATTGGCTTGTTCATCATGAACGTCAAGCGCGTCAAAAACATTAATCAAGGCCTATCATCATGCAAATTGATTCTTCCATCTTTAAAGCCTATGACATCCGCGGCGTAGTGGATAAAACGTTAACTGAGGAAGCTGTTCGGGCAATCGGTCAGGCATTAGGCGCTTTAGCCAAAGAAAAAAATGTTGACACGATGTGCGTCGGCCGTGACGGTCGTCTTTCGGGCCCCAAACTCTCCCGTGCACTCATGGAAGGTATCACGGACATGGGTATCCATGTCAAGTCAATCGGCATGACGCCTACTCCGGTTCTCTATTTTGCGACAGTGCTCACAAAAACCGGTTCCGGTGTTGCCGTAACGGGAAGCCATAACCCACCTGAATACAACGGCTTAAAGATGATGATGGGTAAAGAAACGCTTTACGGCGATGGCATTCAGGCTTTGCGCGAGCGAATTGAAAAAGGAATTTCGGTCTCAGAAACAAAAGGAAAGATTGAAGAAATCGATGTTCTGACTCCTTACCTTGAAAAGATTTTGGGCGACGTTAAACTGGCCCGTCCGATGAAGATCGCCATTGATTGCGGCAACGGCGTCACCGGTCCGACAGCGTTGGAACTTTTCAAACGCCTGGGCTGCGAAGTGACTCCCTTATACGCTGAAATTGACGGTCACTTCCCCAATCACCATCCGGATCCGTCAAAGCCTGCCAATCTGGTCGATTTGATTGAAACGGTAAAAACAACGGATGTGGAATTGGGTTTGGCATTTGATGGTGACGGAGACCGCTTGGGTGTGGTGACAAAATCCGGTCAAATCATCTACCCGGACCGTCAAATGATGCTTTTTGCCGCCGATATCCTCAAACACAATCCCGGTGCGCCGATTATTTATGATGTCAAATGCACTCGACGCCTTGTTCCCTGGATTAAGGAGCACGGTGGCATCCCGACGATTTGCCGCACGGGCCACTCGCTGGTAAAAGCCAAACTCAAAGAAACACAGGCCCCCTTTGCCGGTGAGATGAGCGGACACCTGTTCTTTAACGACCAGCGTTGGCCGGGCTTTGACGACGGCCTTTATGCCGGCGCTCGCATGTTGGAGATTCTGTCTCACACAAGCAATCCTTCGGACGTTCTTGAAGCGCTTCCCACTGCTGTCAATACGCCTGAATTGCATATTGAAATGCAGGAAGGAGAAAACAAGCAGTTTGTCGAGAGACTGCAAAAAGAGTTGCATTTTGATGATGCAACCGATGTGATTACGATTGACGGCATCCGAGTGGAATGGGAAGATGGCTTTGCGCTTGCCCGTTCCTCAAACACAACACCGGTCGTCGTCCTTCGTTTGGAAGGTGATACGCCCGAAGCGCTTGAACGAATTAAAACGCGATTCGGCAATGCCATTAAAGAAATTTATCCTTCAGTTGTATTGCCCTTTTAAGGCGGATGAATCATGTCGATGAATGTCTTTATTACAGGCGCCTCCAGCGGAATCGGAGCGGCGCTCGCTCGCGAATTCGCCTCGCGGGGCGCAACATTAGGTTTGATGGCTCGACGTCAAGAGGCGCTAGATGAGCTGATCAAAACGCTTCCCAACAGCGAACGCCATCACAGCTACGCCTGTGATGTCACCGATCGCCTGAAACTGATTGAATTAGCCCGCCAATTTGATTCGACGGTCGGCGGCGCCGACATCGTGATCGCCAATGCCGGTATCAGCGTTGGGGTGAAAACCCAATACTTTGAAGACCTGGAAGTAATGGAAAAGGTTTATGCAACCAATGTGTTTGCGATGGCCAGCACATTCCATGCTTTCATTGAACCCATGATGCAACGCAAGCATGGTACTTTGGTCGGCATCGGCAGTGTGGGCGGCATCCGTGGAATGCCCGGCACAGAAGCCTATTGCTCAAGCAAATCGGCCGTTATCACTTACTGCGAGAGCTTGCGAGTTGAAATGAAGAAGTACGGCATCCAAGTGACAACCATCAGCCCGGGATTTGTTAAAACGCCGTTAACGGACGTCAATCCCTACCCGATGCCGTTTATTCTCACGCCTGAAGAATTTGCTAAGCGAGCCGCTAACGCCATTTTGGGCGGACGAAGCTATGCCACCATTCCCTGGCAAATGGGTCTTGTGGCGAAACTTCTGAGAATTCTGCCTAATCCGCTTTTTGACAAAATCTTTGGAAACAGAAAGCAAAAGCCCCGCAACTCTGAAATCCATCGGGCCTAACGACCAGATAATTCGCCCGGGTTCATACCCGGGCAATTTTTATATACGGGGATTATCTTTTGCTTTTTCTTCTGAATACCAGAGACTGACAACCTCGCAGACAGCCTGCCCGTAGCGTTCAATGCGCTTCTCACCAATACCGCTTATACCTGCCAATTGATGCGGCTGTCGTGGCTTGCGGCGAGCGATTTGAATAAGGGTTGAGTCCGGAAATACGTTATAGGCCGCTACCGCATTTTGATTGGCACACGTTTTGCGCCACTCGCGAAGCTTACCGAATAGTCTTTGTTCAGCATCATCCAAATCATCGTGATCGATGACTTTTCGAGACGAAAGCTGCTTGTCGCCCTCCACCCGAACCAAGAACTTTTCCTGTCCGTGCAAAAGCGTTCGGGCTCGATCGCTGACGGTCAACACGTTATAGACCCTGTAGTTCACATTGACATAGTGTTTAGCGATGAGCTGCCTGAGTATTCGCCGCCAATATTTCATCGTATGATCACGACCGATCCCGAAGGTACTCAATTCATCGTGACGCTTTTCAAAAATTTTGTCACTGACCTCGCCACGCAATACTTTGATAACGTGAGAAGCACCGAATCCCAAACCATTTGTCTTTGAACATCGATAAATACAAGACAATAATTTTTGGGCATCCTTCGTAGCGTCACGAGTCAAAGGAGGATTTTCGCAGTTGTCACAATTGCCGCATGGCTTATTTAGTTTCTCCCCAAAATAAGCAAGCAGTTGGATGCGTCTGCATCCAGCAGATTCGGCCAGTCCCAACATACTGTCGAGTTTATGTAAAGAAACTTGCTTATACATGGGATCGGCTTCGCTTTTATCGATAAAAAAGCGCTGCTGTACCAAATCTTCTAAGCCATAATACAAAACCGACTCTGCGGGTTTTCCGTCACGCCCCGCGCGCCCGGTTTCCTGAAAGAAGTTCTCAATCGATTTAGGCATATCCACGTGGATGATAAAGCGCACATCCGGCTTATCGATACCCATGCCGAACGCGATGGTAGCAACCATCACGCAGGGTCTGTCAAAAAAGGCACTTTGGTTGGCTTCCCGTTCTTCGTTTTCCATCCCGGCGTGATAAATTAACGCGTCTATTCCATTTTTCTTCAAGTATCCCGCCACAGCCTCGGCTTTATTGCGGGTGGCGCAATAAACGATGCCTGATTCGTGCATATGCTCGCCGTGAATAAATTGAGTAATTTGGTCCAGATAGCCTTTGCCCTTCTCATACATTCTGTAGCGAATATTGGGACGGTCAAAACTTGCCACAAAGGAGCGAGGATTAGAAAGCAGACGTGAAACAATCTCGGAGCGGGTCTGCTCGTCGGCTGTGGCCGTCAAAGCCATTCGTGGCACATGGGGAAAAAGCTCTTTTAAGCAATCCAGTGCTTGGTACTCAGGTCTGAAATCATGCCCCCAGACCGATATGCAATGCGCCTCATCAACAGCGAAAAGGCTAACCGACAGTCGTGAAAGCAACTCCAAAGTAAACGGTTTAAGTAACCGTTCAGGAGCAATGTACAAAAGTTTGATTTTCCCAGACTCTAAATCTCTGTAAACCGTTCGGGCTTCCTCTGCTGTTAAAGTGGAATTTAATGCGGCCGCGCAAATGCCCACATCGCGCAACATGTCCACCTGATCCTTCATGAGCGCAATGAGAGGTGAAATCACAACGGTCACCCCATCCATAAGTAGCGCGGGCACTTGATAGCAAATACTTTTTCCGCCGCCCGTCGGCATCAGCACCAAAGCATCCCGGCCCTGCATCACGGTATCAATAACTTCTTTTTGAAAACCGCGAAACGTTTCATAGCCGAAGTAGCGCTTCAGTATTTCTTCTGCTGTCATCATCTTCTCTTTCACAATACGCGACAGTATACAGGCGAAGCAGCCTTTTGAATTGATATACTCACGGTAGCGGGCGCGCATTTTCCGCATCCGTCGGGTGGGGTTGCGTGCTAAATTTTTTCAAAGGGACGTCATCATGTTTACGATTATCAAAAACGCCAACGTTTTTACGCCGGCTCCCGTCGGTAAAAAAGACATTTTGATTTGCGGCGAAACCATTGCCGCAATTGAAGATAGTCTTGACAGCATCCGTCTGCCGGGTGAAGTTCAAGTTATTGATGTCGAAGGCGCCACGGTCACTCCGGGCTTTTTCGATCAGCATGTTCACTTGACCGGTGGTGGCGGCGAAGGCGGTTTTGCTACCCGCGTTCCTCCTGTCATGCCCTCTCAGCTCTTACGCGCTGGTATCACGACTGTTTGTGGCGTGATGGGTACGGAAGGGACAACGAAATTCCCCGAAGAACTTTACGCCAAGGTCATGGGATTGCGTCAAGAAGGCCTGACGGCTTATATGCACACGGGTTCTTATCAATTCCCCTCTCCCACCATCACGGGCAATCCTCGCAAAGACATCATCTGCATTGAACCGGTTCTCGGCGTAAAGCTCGCTTTAGCTGACCATCGCTGCTCCTTCCCCAATGATGACGAAATGCTCAAGCTTGTTGCTGACGTTCGCATGGGCGGTATGCTCTCAGGTAAAAAGGGCGTGCTGCACGTTCACTTAGGTGATTACGGCGGAGCTTATGAACAATTTGAACGCATCATTGCTCGCGGTCTGCCCCGTCACCACTTCTCGCCGACTCACACGGGCCGCGAACCGAAGTTGTTCGAACAAGCTATCGAATTTGCGAAGAAAGGCGGCGTAATCGATATCACCTCGGGCGGCGGCAACTACTACCCGTTTGTCGAATGCGTTGAACGCACCTTGAAAGCCGGCGTGGATCGCTCCCGCATCACGATGAGTTCTGACGGCAACGGCTCTATGCCGAAGTTTGAAAACGGCATCATGGTGGCTATTGTTGCCGCTCCTGTTAACGCCAACCATCAAATGCTCAAGGAAATGGTTGCGGCAGGAATCGATTTTGAAACGGCTTTGATGATGACGACCTCTAACGTCGCTGATTCTCTGGGTGTGAAGGAAGCTCGGTTAGCTGTCGGCATGAAAGCTAATCTCTGCGTACTCACCGAGTCGCTTGATATCGACACAGTCATTGCCCGTGGCACTACTTGGGTCAAAGGCGGCAAGAGTGTGAAATTGGCCAACTTTGAAGCCTAATCAAAAAAGGGTGGTTCAAATTCGAACCACCCTTTTTTCTATATTAATCAATTACGAGCGTCTGATTTGCTCATTAATTTCCAGCTCCCTGCGGTCGCGTTCTTGTTCAATTCGCTCAGCGCGCAAGCAAGCCGCCGCTGTAAAGAGAACGTCTGAGGAAGAGTTCAGAGCCGTTTCGGCCGAATCCTGCAATACTCCAATAATGAAGCCTACGGCCACCACCTGCATTGCCAAGGCATTGTCAATACCGAATAAGCCGCATGCCAGAGGAATCAACATTAAGGAGCCTCCCGGTACACCCGATGCGCCGCACGCACAGACCGAAGCGACAACACTTAACAAAATAGCCGTCCCAAAACTGGTCTCAATATTCAGACTATTGGCCGCCGCAAGTGTTAAAACCGTGATGGTAATCGCGGCACCAGCCATGTTGATCGTGGCGCCCAACGGAATAGTGATGGAATACGTTCCACTATCCAAATTCAGACGACGGCACATGCCCATGTTCACCGGAATGTTGGCTGCCGATGAACGGGTGAAAAAGGCCGTCACCCCACTTTCTCTTAATGTTGCCAACGTCAGTGGGTAAGGATTGCGGCGAATATAGAGCCAAACAAGGAAGGGATTGAGAACCAACGCTACAAAAAACATGCTGCCGATCAAAACAAGAAGCACTTGGACATAACCGGCCAGTGTCTCAATACCGGTGCTCGCTACAGTATTGGCCACCAAACCGAAAATACCGATCGGGGCAAAGCGAATAACAACACGGACTACGAATTCCACCCCGCGAGACAAATCCGCCATGAATTCCCGCGATGAATCAGAGGCGTGTCGCATGGCCACACCAAGACCTGCAGCCCAAGCCAGAATTGCCATGTAGTTGCCGTTACTTAAAGCGTGTACCGGGTTATCCACAACGCTCAAAAGCAAATTGTGAATCACATCAATTAGGCCACCCGGCGTGGCGGTATTGGCTTCCGTTCCTGTTAAATGAATCGTTGTCGGGAACATGAAACTAACGCTCACGGCCACCAATGCCGCTCCAAAAGTTCCCAACAGATAGAGGACCAACACGGGTTTGATGTGCGCCTTGGTTTCAATGTCTTGGTTAGCGATCGCGGACATCACCAACACAAAAACCAAGAGCGGAGCAACGGCTTTTAAGGCAGAAATAAAAAGTGAACCCAAAAAAGCACTGGCCTTGGCAGCCTCGGGGGCTAAATAAGCCAAAGCTATCCCAAGAATCAAACCAATCAGAATCTGCTTAACAAGCGAAGCCTGCAAAAAAGGCATCGCAAAGCGCTTTAACGAATGACGGGCCATAAGTACATCCACCCTACAAATTAAAACGGAATGAGTACCATAACATCTTTCTGCGGCAACGGCGCTAAAACCATTAAAGTGTTTTGCTCAGTTATCAGGGTTTTTACTTACTCTTTCAAATAAAAAATCCAAAATTGCCCAATTAACACACCCAATAAATTTCTAGTTTGTCGTTTTAGAAAAAATTTTTGGCTTTAGAATGTTCAAACGAACGGAAAGATTTTCTGTATCCTTTCTGCTAAATCTTTTTCTCAATCGGAGTTTGTCATGCATTTACTGAGGCGATTGACTTTGTGTGCAGTACCTTTACTTTTAAGCGCCTGCGCTTCGTTTCAAGAGCCCACTGTCACCCCTCCGGAAAATACTCACGCGGTGATGCGTTTGGATGCTTCCGGTGAGCAGGTTTTCCGTTGCGTGCATGACATGAAGGGTTGGTTTTGGCGCTTTGAAGCCCCCAACGCCTATCTTTTTAATCCGGTAAACGGTCAGGCCGTAGCCAAACACGGCTATCGTTTTTCATTCGTTCATAACGATGGTTCGAAAATCGCCTCTTCCCGCATCACAAGCATTAAACCGGGAGACGGCAAAAATCTCGCCGATGCCCTCTTTACCGTTACTTCTCCTGCCAACCGCGGTGCATTCTTAGGTGTTCGCTACATTCAGCGATTAAACGCCAAGGGCGGGATCCCTCAAGCCAAATGCACACCCGCACGCGAAGGCAAACTCAATAAAGTCCCGTTTGAAGCCGAATTCATCTTCTGGCGATAACGCAAGTACCGAGAAATACTCAGAAAATTTCCAAAGGGACTGGAGGAACAGGGAAAATCCGTGTAAAATTAGGAGCTTGTTTTTCCCAGTTTTTTAGGGGATTTTTTCATGTCGACAGTTGGTGATTACCTGCAAAACCTGCCGCCTGATCGCCGAGTAGCGATGGCGAAAATCTGCAGCCTTATTCGTCGTTCGGCACGGGGTGTAAGGGAAAGCATGCGCCATGCCTTGGCCTTCTATGAACTTCAGGGGCCGCTTTTTGCGCTGGAGTCCGGTGAGAAATCCATGACGTTATATGTCGCCGAAGAGTCCGTGATTGAAGCCTTCAAGGACAAACTTCAGGTGGACATGGAACACCGCAGCATTTTGTTTAACGATTTGAATCGTATTCCGCTCGATAACATTGAAAAGATTGTTCGAGACTCGGTGACCGCCCGCCGCAGCCGTGTGGCTCAGGGTGAAGTGCCGACTCAGGCTCAGATGCTCACCATCTGGGGGGTAACTGAAGAGGATGCTAAAGCTCCGCCGCCCGTTGTGCGCATCTCTATGAAGAGCCGCGAGGAAGATGTCATCGAAATCATTGATGATACGAAAAAGGCGAAAAAATAAGCCTTCTGATCTCAGAGCAACGATAAGCGAGTCTTTACGGCTCGCTTTTTTCAATCGCTCTCATAGCTTTTATTGAAAGACTCTATCCAAATTTTGTATCAGTCAGTATCCTTACGTCTGATTATGTCTGATTCGAAAAACAACGCTTCCCGTAATGACCGACAATTGACCGTTAAAGTCGCTGTAACTTTAGCGTGCAAAATTGCCGTAATTGCTTGTTTAGGCTATCTTTTTTTCGGTTCAGACAAACGGGTAGAGACCGACCCGCAGTCTGTCGGACAGGCGCTTTTGGCCGACACCGCTCCGGTCTCCTCTGTGGCAGAAAAGAATAAATCCCCCTAACTGCCGCAGTTAATCTCTTCAAAAGGTTCTTTTTATGATTTCGACCGAATTAGTTGATCTTTCACGGTGGCAGTTTGCACTGACCTCCATGTATCACTTCATTTTCGTGCCACTCACGCTCGGGCTTTCGTTCATGCTGGTCGTCATGGAAGCCTGCTACGTGGTAACCGGAAAAGAAGTCTACAAAGACATGACAAAATTCTGGGGCAAACTTTTTGGCGTCAATTTTGCGCTGGGGGTTGCTACCGGTATCACGATGGAATTCCAATTTGGCACAAACTGGGCCTACTACTCGCACTATGTCGGCGACATTTTCGGCGCCCCGCTTGCCATTGAAGGCCTTATGGCTTTCTTCTTGGAATCAACCTTCATCGGACTCTTTTTCTTTGGCTGGAAACGTCTTAAAAAATCCACCCACCTTATTGTGACGATTTTCATGGCCCTGGGTTCCAACCTCTCGGCCTTGTGGATTTTGATCGCCAATGCCTGGATGCAATATCCGGTCGGCTCGGACTTTAATTTTGAAACCATGCGCATGGAAATGACCAATTTCTTTGACGTGATTTTAAGTCCCTGGGCCCAGGCTAAATTTGGTCACACGATTGCCGCGGGTTACGTCACCGGCGCGCTTTTTGTTTTAGCCGTGTCGGCTTGGTACATGCTCAAAGGCCGTGATTTGGAATTTGCTAAACGTTCTTTCCGAGTCGCCGCTGCTTTTGGTTTGATCGTCTCGATTTTCACCATTCACTTAGGTGATGAATCAGGTTACCTTGTCGCTAAAGATCAACCGGCCAAGATGGCTGCGATGGAAGCCGCCTGGGAAACGGTTCCCGCCCCGGCTCCGATGACGATTTTCGGTCTTCCTGACGAAGAAAACCAAGTCACTCGAGCCAATGTTGAAATCCCCTGGCTCTTTGGCATCATCGCCACGCGCTCCCTTGATACGCCGATTCCCGGCATTAAGGATTTGATTGAACAAAATACCCAACGCATCCAAAACGGTATTGTGGCCATGCAAACGCTGACGGCTTTGCGAAAAGACCCTGATAACGCCGCCTTGCGTGAACAATTTAGTGCCGTTAAAGACGATTTGGGCTACGGAATGCTTTTGCGCAAATACACGGAAGATCCGTCTCGTGCAACACCTGAGATGATTGCTCAAGCTGCGCAAGACACCATTCCCGGCGTCAACATCATGTTCTGGAGCTTCAGAGCCATGGTGGGCTGCGGTATTGCGCTTTTATTGGTCTTTGCCTTCGGTCTTTACTATTCAGCCAAGGATTTGATCACCTCTCGCCGTTGGCTTTTAAAGGCAAGCTTTTTAGCTCTGCCCTTACCGTGGATTGCCTGTGAATTGGGTTGGATGGTGGCTGAATACGGCCGTCAACCGTGGAGTATTTATGAAATTCTCCCCGTGCATCTTTCCACTTCCACATTGTCTGTCGGAAGTGTGATGGGCTCACTTATCGGTTTTGTCCTTCTGTATTCCGCCCTTTTGGTTGTGGAAATGTGGCTCATGATCAAACTGATTAAGACCGGTCCGAGTTTCTTAGGTACCGGCCGTTATTTCTTCGAACGCAACCGTTTAAATGACAAGGAGTAAAGCATCATGATCGATTATGAAATCCTGAAACTTGTCTGGTGGCTTTTCGTGGGTGTTCTTTTGGTTGGCTTTGCCGTTATGGACGGCCAAGACATGGGGGTGGGTTCGCTTTTGCCCTTCTTGGGTAAAAACGACACCGAACGCCGCGTGATGATTAACACGGTTGCTCCCCACTGGGACGGTAACCAAGTCTGGCTTTTAACGGGAGGCGGCGCCATCTTTGCCGCTTGGCCGCTCGTTTACGCCACAGCTTTCTCCGGACTTTACTGGGCGCTCTTTATTGTGCTTGCCGCCCTTATTTTGCGTCCGGTAGCCTTTGACTACAGAAGTCGGGTGCCCGCTGAAAAATGGCGTACCTCTTGGGACTGGGCTTTGTTTATCGGCAGTTTCGTGCCGCCCATTATTTTTGGTGTAGCCTTTGGCAATATGCTCCAAGGCGTGCCGTTTCATTTCGATGAAACATTGCGCTCGACCTACACCGGAAGTTTTTGGGCTCTTTTAAATCCCTTTGCCCTCCTGTGCGGCGTGGTTTCCATTGCCATGATCATTTTCCATGGCGCCAACTACTTGATTCTTCGCACAACCGGACAGCTGCAAGCTCGTGCCCGTAAAGTCGGTTTGATGGCTGGAACGGCAACAGCGGTGTTGTTTGCTTTAGGCGGCATCTGGGTTTACTTCGGCATTCAAGGTTATGTCGCAACCGACATCAATCCCGCAGGCGTTGCCAACCCCCTCTTAAAGAGCGTACAAGTAAGCGATGGCGCATGGTTTACGAATTTCTTCAATTATCCCGTACTCTTTGTCATTCCTGTTTTAGGCATTGCGGCTGCGTTAATTGGGGTTTTGTGTGAATACGTCTGGCGTCCGCTTTCAGCGGTTTTGGCTAGCGCCGTGAGCATTCTTTGCATTGTGCTCACGCCCTTGATCGCCATGTTCCCGTTTATTCTGCCGTCTTCGAGCCATCCGGTCTCTTCGCTCACCATGTGGGACTGCACAAGCTCTCAGCTCACCCTACAGGTGATGTTTATTGTGACGCTTATTTTCCTGCCGATCGTTTTGATCTACACAGGATGGGCTTACAAGGTGATGAGCGGGAAACTTACGGCTCAATACATTAAAGAAAACGACAAGTCGCTTTATTAAGGAGTAACTCTATGTTCTACATTTACTGGTTTGTCGGGTTGCTTTTAGCGATTGTCTTCGCTGTTTTGATGGCAGCCATGTATGAGCTCAAAAATGACGACGCTTCGCAAGAAAAATAATGGCTAAGGGCGTTATTATCACTCGCTTTATTTCCATCGTGGCGGCTTTAGCCGTCACGGTGGCTGTCGTTTGTTTTCCAAGACTCGTAGCGATTGATATGCATGCCGTACCGCACGGCTGGTTGGTATGCCTTTTATTGGGAATGAGCTTTGCCTACGTTCACGGCTTCGGCTTTATTCCTGAGAATAAAACCCTCAAAATTCTTTTCTCTCCGCTTGTCGCCTGGCCCCTGATGATCGTCGGAGCCACGATGATCTCGCTCTAATTTCAATCCCGCTTCAAAAGCCAATGCATTTGCACTTGAGCGGTATGAACACTATCGGATAACCAAACCACCCCGTCCTGAACTGTTACGGTTAAATGCATCGTGCGACTCATAAGCGGTAGCATTTGAGCAACTTCCGCATCCTTTAGCATAGCCACCGAGAGCTTATCGACTTTGCGCATATCAGCGCAATGCTGTTTCCACCAAGGATCGATTCTATCTTCACCGTAGGCGATGACGATTTCTTCATCACTGCGGCCGGCCGCTTTTCGAATCTGTTTGATATCGGGCACACCCACATCAATCCAACGGACAATGGCTCCCGTATCATCGATTTCCCATAGGGCGGGTTCCCCTTCTGTTGAAAGCCCGCGACCGAATTCTAAGCGCATGTCTGTTTCGCCAACGTATAAGCAAAAAGCTAACATGCGGATAGCCAAACGCTCCTCGGTTTCGGACGGATGACGCGCAAGGGTACAGAGGTGCGAACCGTAATAACCGCGGTCCACATCCGAAATATCAATATTGGCTTTGTAAATCGTTGCCCCGAGCGCCATGCCTTCTTCCTCTTAATTAAACGCGCCTTATGTTATTACGCACCTAAAAGAAAAGCCAGTCTCCCACGTCATGAGAAACCGGCTTTCTAGGTGTTTTAATCTAAATCAGATTAGAAACGGTATTGCATTTGAATGCCAAGGAGGTAGGCATCCAAAGAGTCGAATTCTCCAGCTTTCGTACCGTTGACATCATCGTAAAGATCTTTATCACCAACACCCATCAAGTAGGTTGCACCAATATCAAATTGGAGATCCTTTGTGGCGTACCAAGAGGCACCCAAGGACAACCAAACACGATCAGTATCCGGAATCACAGCCATACGAGTGGATTGATCATCAACCGGACTCGTTTCATAAGCGATACCACCACGGACGGTGAACGCATTGTTAATCTTGTAGTCGGCACCGACAGAGAAGAGCCACGTGTCTTTCCATTCATTAACAACATCCACATTTGTCAACATCTCACTGCTTAAACCAAGTTGACCAAGAGCAGGGTTGCTCGAAATCAAACCATCAAAAGCGCCCAAGATTGATCCAGGAACATCATTTTCAATATTAAGTTCCTTGAAATTGGACCAGTTCGCCCAACGAATTAACCCAGACAAACGTAATTTTTCTGTAGCTTCCCAAGTACCCGTTAACATAACTGTGTCGGGGGTCTTAATACTTGTGGACATACCAAAGGTTTGTCCTTCCAAAGAAGACAATGCTTGACCTAAAGCTGGCATTTGAATCCCACCGAGGGTACCATTCATTCCACTAAGCTTTGTTGTACCATCAGCGTCGTGTTCAATGGCAGAACGATAGGCTAAACCAAAGCGCAACTTATCAGTCGGGCTGATCATAATACCCAAGTTAAAGCCCCAATCCCAGCTGTCAGCTTCAACCTTACCATGACCTAAATACATATCCCCTTCTTTCAATCCCATTCCAAGTTCTGCCTTGGCATATTGAACGGAGATACCAGCACCTACGCTTAAGAAATCGTTAACCTTCCAAGCAATGTTCGGATTCATGTCAAACGTGTAGATCTTCGCATTGGTACCACGTTGGCTTTCAGACCAGTTTCGGTCATACTCCGTACCCATTCCGAAGGGCACCGTCATCGCAAAACCCAACCAAATTTTGTCATTGACTTGGTGCGTCACGTAACCTGCAGGAATCATTTGTCCTTTCAAACGACCATTTTCACTAGATCCATCTTTTCCGTTGTAGTCAGCATTCAAAGCAATCCACACGCCACCGGCTTGGAAACGCGTACCTTCCAACAAGGTCATACCGGCGGGGTTGTAGTGAACTGCAGACAAGTCGTCACCGACGATACCGGCACCGGCGTATGCACGACCAGCACCTAAAGAGGATTGTTCCGTTAATTGGAAACCGGCAGCCAAGGCCGTAGAAGTTGCGGCGGCCACACCAGTCAGCACCAACGCAGCAGCACTCTTTTTCATGAAAGACATCAATTCTCTCCAGAATGGGAAAAATTAAAAACAAAAGCGTAAAGGTTTAGGAACAAGCAAGAACAAAACCTTTACGCTTCCGAAACGACTGAATTTTGCGGATTTTTTGTGTCTAAATTTTACTATTTTTATTAGTAATAACCCTAATACTACCCAAAACGGTTTAATCTACTTAAAAATAGAAAAAACCTTTAATAATCAGAGAATACCGGCCGGTATTGGCGCAGACGCAACCAGCCTACCACAATACGGTAAGCCACCCAAATTCCCAACACTACAAAGCCGATTAACCAAATAAAGGGGCCGATCACAAAAGGCGTCAACAACACACCAACAATAGCCACCAAAACCGTCCAAATCATGCCATACCAAAAAGTTCGGATTTGCCAGGAAAAATGCGATTGAAGAAAAGTCCCCCTGGCATCAGGCGCCATAATGTAATTGAGAATAACTGCCGCAATAGAAGGCCACCCGAATAAAAAGGCCGAAATAATGGTTGCACCCGTCATTAAGCCAATCACGATACTTAAACCGTGCAAAATGTAGACGAGCTGCGTGACAAACAACAAATTCTTCTTCGGCGCCTCATTGTTATAGGGTGTCAAATCTGACATCTTCGTTTTTCCTTCTTCTATTTATAATTTTTCTTGCATTAAAAATTAGCACACTTCGGCATACGATTGCGGAAGTTTTTAAATTTACATACATTCTGATACGCTATCGAGCATTCAATTGGCAAGGAGAAAACCGTGAGACTATTACTGGTAGAAGACGACCCGATGATCGGAGAAAGTGTTGTCGATGGCCTCACCGATGAGGGTTATGCAGTGGATTGGGTACAAGACGGCCATTCTGCTCTTTTAGCTCTCCGCACAACCGAATTCTCTCTTGTCATCTTGGACTTAGGCCTGCCCGGTAAAGACGGCATCAAAGTGCTCGAAGAAATGCGAGCCGAGCGTAATCTCACTCCAGTTCTTGTGACAACCGCACGCGATACGGTTGAAGACCGCATTAAGGGGTTGGATGCCGGCGCCGATGACTATCTCATCAAACCCTTTGATTTAGATGAATTGTTTGCCCGTGTGAGAGCCCTTCTTCGCCGCTCCGCGGGCCGCGCAGAACCCATGATTGAACGCGGACGTCTGCAAATTAAACCTGCCACACATGAAGTCATCTTCAATGGCGAGTCTATTTTGCTCTCTAGCAAAGAATTCGCCCTTCTTTTAGCGCTCGCAGAGCGCCCGGGACTGGTTCTCTCTCGCTCTCAATTGGAAGAAAAACTCTACAACTGGGACTCTTCCATCGGCAGCAACGCTATTGAAGTGCATATCCACCACCTTCGCAAGAAGCTAAGCGAAGATGCCATTAAAACCGTCCGCGGTGTGGGTTACATTCTGGAAACCTAAACCATCATGTATTCCATTCGCGACAGACTATTATGGACGTTTTGTATCGCGCTGCTCTTAGCAGGGGTAGCGGCGACCTACATGACGTTTATCTCTGCCCGTGGCGAAGTTGACCGTTTTCTAGACACTGAACTGCAGCAAATTGCCCTGTCTTTAAGCGCACACACCGACGGGACACTACCGGATGTCCAACCATCCGGCTCCGACGAGCAACATATTGTCATTCAGCTCTTAGACACCGTTTCCGGCCAGACACACCTATCCAGCGGTCTTCCCTCTCCTTTTCCGGTAACCGATATCGAAGGTTTTGCCAACATTCGTCACGAAGGACAGACCTGGCGAATTTTTGCTTTAAAGACTGTTCACAATATTTCTATTATCACGGCTCAGCCCGTGGATGTCCGAGTGAAATTAGCTTTTACATCCGCGCTTCACATTTTGCAGCCTTTGGTTTTACTACTGCCTTTTTTAATCGTCGCTGTGTGGCTGTTGGTTGGGCAGGGCTTAGCAAGCCTTAATCGAACCGCCAAGATCGTTTCCACCCGCTCATCCACATCACTGGAACCGTTGCCTGTTAAAGGGCTCCCGGTTGAAGTTAAGCAGTTGGTTTTGGCTTTAAATGATTTATTGGCCAAATTGGAGCAAAGCCTTGAAGCGCAAAAGCGATTTGCTTCTGACGCTGCGCACGAGCTTAGAACCCCGCTGACCGCACTCAAACTTCAAGTCCAATTGGCCGAACGCGCTAAAACGGAAGAAAGTCGTCAAAAGGCCTTTGGACGGCTTCACGCTGGTATTGACCGGGCAACCGGTCTTGTGCAACAACTCTTGGTTATTGCAAGACTTGACCCCGATGCCCACAAAAAGCCCTTTGTTTCAGTCAAACTTGACGAAGTGATCGGTGCTGTTGCCGACGAACTCACGGTGTTGGCTCAACAGAAAAATATCTCGCTTGAAACCGCTACCAAAGCGGTTGTCGTGGCCGGCATGGAAGATGCGCTCAAGCTTTTGATTACCAACCTTACCGATAATGCGATTCGCTATACGCAACCCGATGGACGCATCCGGCTCTCTGTTAAGCGCGAGCAAAACGATGCCATCATTGAAGTAAGTGACAATGGTCCCGGGATTGCACCAGAGGAACGTGAGCGTGTTTTTGATCGCTTTTACCGCGCATTGGGAACCAAGGCTCAAGGGCATGGGTTGGGATTGGCTATCGTTAAACGCATTGTGGAAATTCATCATGGATCGATCGTCATTGATGACGGATTGGATGGAAAAGGAACCACTATGCGTATTCGCTTGCCCTTGTTAACTCAATAATTTCTAGTCTTTGTTACAAATAAAGCTTGATCGAAACAACCCGACAAACAAAATCAACGTGTTTTTTATTATCGTTTCAGTGTTTGGCAAATTACGTATTACACTGACAAAAAGAATTTATTTCGGAGTACTTTGATATGGTTAAAAAGAGTGTTTTGAAATCGGCCGCCCTGACGGTTGCATTAGCCGCGGCTTTCTCCTTTATGCCGGCGGCTCAAGCCGAAGTGCCGTTTTTCTCTTCAAATGACTCAGGCGCACAAGCCATGTTGCCTGACTTCACTAAACTTGTTGAAGAAAACGGCAAAGGTGTCGTGAATATCTCAACGATTCGAAATGCCCGTACACAAACCGTGCAGTCTCCCTTCCCTGGCATGGATGACCGTACGGCAGAACTTTTCCGCCGCTTTGGCTTTCCCATCATTCCGTTCGGTCCCCAAGAACAACGCGTGCCTGAACAACGCGGAACGGGTTCTGGCTTCATCATTTCTTCTGACGGTGTCATTCTCACGAATGCTCACGTGGTCGAAGGGGCCGATGAGATCCGCATTCGTTTGACCGACAATCGTGAATTCTCCGGCAAAGTTTTAGGTCTGGATAAAAAGACCGATATCGCCGTGGTAAAGATTGAAGCCAAGGATTTGCCTGTACTTAAAATCGGTTCCTCCGAACAATTGAAGGTGGGCGAATGGGTGGCTGCCATCGGTTCTCCTTTCGGCCTCGACAATACGGTCACAGCCGGTATTGTTTCGGCTAAAAGCCGCGCCCTCCCCTCCGAAGAGTATGTTCCTTTCATTCAAACTGACGTTGCTGTCAACCCTGGCAATTCCGGCGGCCCCCTCTTTAACATGAAGGGCGAAGTGGTGGGCATAAACTCCCAGATTTTCTCCACTTCGGGCGGCTTCATGGGCCTGTCCTTCTCCATCCCGATTGACTTGGCTATCCAGATTAAGGATCAGTTGATCGAAAACGGTCGGGTTATTCGCGGTCGAATCGGTGTCGGCATCCAAGCGGTTACCCAAGATTTGGCTGAAGCCTTTGGCATGAAGACGCCGCGTGGCGCCGTGATCACCCAACTTGAAAAGGGTCAACCCGGTGAAAAAGCCGGTCTTAAGGTGGGCGACATTGTCGTGGCTTTAAACGGTCAGGCCATCAACAGCGCCAACGACTTGCCCGTTAAGATTTCTGCCATGAAACCCGGCACAAAGGTAAAACTCACTGTTTTGCGTGACGGTAAGGAAAAGGACGTCACCGTAACCGTGGCTGAAAATCCCGAAGACAGCACCGCTCCGACCGAAGCGAAGCAAGCTCAAGGAAAACTCGGTGTGTCGGTTCGCGCATTAAATGACGAAGAATTAAAGGAATTGGATCTTACCAATGGACTGTTAGTCACGGAAGTTCGCGCTGCTGCCGCTCGCGCGGGCCTTATGCCTCGCGACATCATTCTGAGCGCTAACGGTAAGACGGTCAAAACGGTGGGCGACTTACGTCGCGCCGTGTCGGGCGCTGAAAAAGTGGCCTTGTTGGTACAACGTCAACAATCCCGCATCTTTATCGCCGTTGACTTAAAGTAGTTTCCTGTTCTTGAACTAAAACAGCCGGCTTCTGAGAATGAAGACCGGCTGTTCTTTTTAGAAGAAAGCTCTTAAGCCTGCTTGGCTTCAAGCTCTTTGAGCCTTTGTTTGAGTTTCTCTCGGGGCATATAAATACGCTCGGCAAGAACTTCGCAGATTGAATCAAAATCCATATCCGGATTTCTCAGGTATCTCAGGCCAATTCCCTCAAAGGTTGCCATTCCCATATCCACCAACGCCCAATCTTTTGCATTGTTGCCGTTTGGATTGGAAAGTTCTTTAAGGTGTCTCCGTGCCTTGACATCTGCCTCTCGAAGGACTTTTTCGAGTTCAGGATTGTGACTGGCCTCGGCCAAGAGTTCCAAAGAAAGCGCCACTCTTTCTTTTTTCAAAATACCAGACAAAATACGTCTGACTTGTTCAAGCGTCTTTTCATAACTGTCTTGGCTTTCCTGAAGGGCACAGGAATTTTTATAAAAATCCTCCATCCCTCGGGAAATCACCTCTTCGATAATGGCGGTCTTACTCGGGAAATAGTTATAGATATGGCCGGCACTCATCCCGAATTCTCGAGCGATATCGGCCATCCCCGTTGCATGAAAGCCTCGAGTGATAAAGCACTTGTGCGCCGCCCGGATAATTTCCTCACGGCGCTGCTGAGCTAAATTTTTCGCCATGGTTTAAGCCTCACTTTTGGCTTGAACCGAAGAGTCACTCTTTTGATCGGCGGATTTTTGAATGTCAACCGCACCGCCGCCCAAGGCTTTGTAAAGCGTTACCAAGCTCATGGCGCGGGCCTGTTGGGCAACAGCCAATTGCGTTTGCGCGCTCACGTATTGCCGTTGCGAGTCCAAAACCGTCAGGAAGCTCTCTGAGCCATGACGATAGCGGGCTTGGGCAAGCTCATAGGCCTTCTTCGTGGCATCCGCATAGTCTTGCGTGGCTTTAAGTTCACGCTCAATAGTGCCTTCAGTCGCTAACGCATCGGCCACTTCACGGAAAGCCGTTTGAATGGCTTTTTCGTAATCGGCTACTGCGATATCTCGTTCCGTTTCAGAGACACGAAGCGTCGCCCAGTTAGCGCCACCCGTGAAAATCGGAAGTGAAATCGAGGGAGCAAAGCTCCAGAGACGCGTACCGCCCGAGAAGAGATCATCCAATTCCGTTGAACCGGTGCCGCCCGAAGCCACAAGCGTGATTCTTGGGAAGAAGTTTGCACGTGCCGCGCCAATGTCAGCATTGGCTGCGAGCAACGTGTATTCGGCTTGAGCAATGTCAGGACGGTTTAAGAGCACTTCGGAAGGTACCCCTTGAGGCAAAACCCCGGCAAGTGTCACTACTTCCACATTGTTGGGCAATAAGTCTTCGGGAACATTTGTGCCAACCAAAAGCGCCAAGGCATTCATATCTTGAGCCACCGCACGCTGTGAAGAGGCGTAAGAAGCTTGCGCGCTTGCGTACATTTGCTTGGCCTGATTGAGTTCAAGCAAATTGATGGCACCGGCTTTATAGCTTGCTTCAGAAAGCTTGTAGGACTTCTCTTGGCTATCCAACGTTTCCTTGGCAAAAGCCAAAAGTGAGCGGTCCGCACCCAACTGTAGCCACAGATTGGCCGTTTCGGCGATGAGTGTCACACGGGCGCTCTTTCGGGCTTCTTCGGTCGCAAAGTATTGGTTCAAAGCCTCATCACTTAAGCTGCGAATACGGCCGAAAAGATCCAACTCATAAGAAGCCATGGCCAAATTGGCTGAATAAACATGGCTGACCGTATCTTGTCCGGTCGCACTCAGCGTTCTCGGCGTACCGGAATGTTCTCCGGAACCAACACCTGAGATGCTCGGTAAAAATTCCGAACGCTGGATGTTATACGCATAACGCATCTTCTGAACATTGAGCATAGCGACACGATAGTCACGATTGTTCTCTAGCGTAAGCTCAATGACTTTGCGCAAACGCTCATCGGTAAAGAACTCGTGCCAATCGGGCAAAGCCTGCTGATTGATCTTGGCATCGGCATAGGCTTCGCCGGTAGGCCAGGCGTTCAGAATCGGTGCCTGCGGTCTTTCATAGCTGGGAGCCATCGACATGCAACCGGTCAATGCCAAAGCCGCCACCAACGGTAAAAACTTAAAAGTCTTTCGCATGCTTATTCTCCCTTTTTATCGGCTTGCTGTTTTTCCTGCACTTGAGCATCAGATTCGGCAGGAACGCCGTTTTCTTTTTTCTCAGACTCTTCGTCACGATCATAGAACGTGAGCTCTCCGCTCTTTAAGGCCTTAGCTTCGAAAGCCGTTTCAGCTGCCGCTGCCTTCAAGTCGACGTTACGTTCATTGGCACTGCCTGAGACACGCATAATCATAACGTAGAAAAGTGGCACAAAGAGCACACACAAAAGCGTACCGGTAATCATGCCACCCAACACACCCCAACCGATGGCGTTCTGAGCGCCGGAGCCTGCCCCATGAGACATAGCCAAGGGCAACACACCGAGACCGAAGGCCAAAGACGTCATCACGATCGGACGGAGACGCAGACGGACCGCGTCAATAGCCGCGTGCACAATATCTTCACCGCTGTCGTGCAAGTCCTTGGCAAATTCCACAATCAAAATAGCGTTCTTACTGACCAAGCCGATTGTTGTAATCAAGCCGACCTGGAAGTAAATGTCGTTATTCAAACCTCTTAGGCCCGTCAGCGCCAAAGCACCGATCACGCCCATCGGAATGACCAAAATCACGGCAATCGGAATGGACCAGCTTTCATACAAAGCGGCCAAGCACAAGAACACCACCAAAATGGACAAGGCGTACAAGGGCGCTGCCTGACCACCTGCTTCACGTTCCTGGTAGGAAACACCCGTGTAAGCAACGCTATAGCCGGCAGGGAGTTTCTCAGCGATTTCTGCCACAGCCGCCAAGGCGTCACCTGAGCTAAAGCCCGTTCGTGGATTACCTTGAATGTTCACAGCAGACAAACCATTGAAACGTTCCAGACGAGGCGAGCCGTACTTCCACGATGTCGTTGAGAACGCGGAGAAAGGCACCATCTCACCGGCACTATTTTTCACGTACCACTTACCTAAATCTTCCGGTTTTTGTCTAAATTGACTATCGCCTTGGACATAAACTTTCTTCACACGACCGCGATCGAGGAAGTCGTTGACATACGTACTACCCCAAGCCGTTGCCAGTGTTGAATTGATGGAATTAATGGACACACCCAACGCGCGGGCTTTTTCCACATCAATATCCAAGTGCAGCTGCGGCGTATCTTCCATACCGTTCGGACGAACAGCGGTCAGATGCGGGTGAGCATTACCCATGCCAATGAACTGGTTGCGTACCGCCATCAATTCATCGTGAGTTTGACCGGCGCTGGCTTGCAGATAAATGTCAAAGCCATCGGCAATACCCAATTCAGGCACAGCCGGCGGCGGGAACGCGTAGGCATTCGCATCCTTATATTGAGAGAACTCTGCCATAGCGCGAGCCGTGATGGAATTAACGTCCTGACCATCGCCCTCACGTTCACCCCAATCCTTCAAGCGCACGAACATCAAACCGGTGTTCTGTCCCGTACCACCGAAAGAAAAGCCTGAAACCGTAAATACCGATTCAACGTTTTCTGCTTCTTTTTCCTGGAAGTACTGACTCATACGACCCAACACTTCCTGCGTTCTTTGCTGAGAGGTACCGGCCGGCGTAATCACCTGAGCAAGCAAAATACCCTGGTCTTCACCCGGCATAAAGCTTGAGGGCAACTTCATAAAGCCAAACACCACGCCGCCCAAAATAATGGCGTAAACCAAAAGCGTGCGGACGGTATGCGGAATAGCTTGACCAACTTGAGTGCGAATCATCAAGGAGAACTTTTCAAAACCGCGGTTAAAGCGGCCGAAAAAGCCCTGTTTGTTTTCGTGATGATCTTTCTCGATCGGCTTTAAAAGCGAGGCGCAAAGCACCGGCGTCAGGATCAAAGCCACTAATACAGAAAGCACCATGGCCGAGACGATCGTCACGGAGAACTGACGATAAATGATGCCGGTTGAACCGCCGAAGAAAGCCATCGGCACAAACACTGCCGCAAGCACCATAGCGATACCCACTAAGGCGCCCTGAATCTGACCCATGGATTTTTCCGTCGCCTCTCGTGGTGATAAGCCTTCAGTTCGCATCACACGTTCAACGTTTTCCACCACCACAATGGCGTCGTCCACCAGTAGCCCGATGGCTAGCACCATAGCAAACATCGTCAGCACGTTGATGGAGTACCCCATTGCCTGCAACACCCCAAACGTACCCAAAAGTACGACCGGCACGGCAATCGTCGGAATCAACGTTGCACGCCAATTCTGCAAGAATAGGAACATCACGCAGACCACGAGCACGATAGCTTCAAAAAGCGTACGAACCACTTCCTGAATAGAAATACGAACGAAAGGCGTCGTATCAAACGGCACCACCCATTCCATACCATCCGGGAAGTTCACCTGCATTTCGTTTAAGCGGGCTTTCACACGATCGCTCGTTGCCATGGCGTTGGCGCCAGAAGCCAAACTGATGGCCATACCGGTGGATTCTTTTCCGTTATAAAGAGCGATAACGTTGTAGCTTTCCTGCCCCATCTCGATTCGAGCTACATCCTTCATCAAAACACGTGAACCGTCCATGGACGTCTTCACCATAATGTTTTCGAAGTCTTCGACCGTCTCCAAAAGCGACATGGAGTTAATCGTGGCGTTTAACTCATAACGTGCTTCGGAAGGCAAGTTACCGATAGCGCCGGATGAAACCTGTACGTTTTGCTCTTCAATGGCCGCAACGATCTCGTCAGTCGACAAGGAGTACTTGTGAAGCTTTTCGGGATCGAGCCAAATGCGCATGGAGTAAGAGCTACCGAACACTTCCACTTCACCCACACCGGTAATACGTGAAAGCGGTTCCTGAACATTGTTGACCAAGTAGTCTGAAAGGTCAGCGCTGCTCATTTTGCCGTTTTTATCGACAAAGCCCACCACCATCAAGAAGTTGGCAGCCGACTTATCCACGTTCACACCCAGCTGTTGCACCACTTGCGGCAAACTGTTTTCCACAGTCTTTAAGCGGTTTTGAACCTGGACCTGCGCAATGTCAGGGTCGGTTCCTGCTTCAAAGGTGATATCAATGGAAACGCGACCGGACGAATCGGAATTAGAGGCCATATACAAATAGCCATCCAAACCGGTCATCGCTTGTTCGACCTGTTGCGTAATCGTATTTTCAATGGTTTCGGCCGAAGCGCCCGGGTAGGTTGCCGTGATAGTGACCTGAGGAGGCGCGATCTGCGGGTACTGAGAGACCGGCAATCTTGTAATCGACAGGATACCGGCCAACATGATCACAATGGCGATCACCCAGGCGAAAATCGGTCGTCCTAGAAAAAATCGAGACATAAATAAATCCTTTGCCTTGTCTTATTTCTTATTACTTTGCCGGAGCCTCAGTTGCGACGGCAGCCGGTTGAGCGATTTTGACTTGAGAGCCAATACGCACCTTACCGATGCCTTCAATCACAACTTTTTCACCAGCCTGCAGACCTGATTCAATTAACCAATTCGTACCGACCACGCGGTTGGCAACCACATTGCGTTGTTCAATCGTATTGTCAGGCTTAACCACATAAACGTAGGCCTGGCCCTTCGGGTCGCGCATCACGCAGCGTTGAGAAATAAGGACCGAATCCGGACGCGCACCTTCTTCAAGACGAGCACGCACGAACATACCGGGCAAAAGATCTCCGTTAGGATTGGGCACAACCGCACGCAAATTAATCATCCCCGTGCCTTCGTCCACTTCTTCACCCGTAAAGGTTAATTTACCTTTTTGCGGATAAACGGAACCATCTTCCATCAAAACGGTGACTTCAACCGCACCGTCCTTGGCCTTAATCTTGCCCGAAGCAATTTCGTGCTTTAAGCGCAACATATCAGAGCTTGTTTGACGAACGTCGACATAAATCGGATCCAATTGCTGCACCGTCGTCATAAATGTCTGATAGGCGTTAGCGAGTGCACCCGGCGTCACTTCAGAGCGGCCCACCCGTCCCGAAATCGGGCTTTCGACCTTGGTGTAGTCCAAATTGGTTTTAGCCGTCTTCATGGCAGCCCGTGCGGTCTTCATCTGAGCCTGGGCGGCATCATTGTCTTGTTTACTCACCGCGTTGACTTTCACCAACTGGGCAGAACGTCTGGCGTTGGCTCGGGCTAATTCATAATTGGCGACCGCTTCTTCATAGGCGGCTTCATACAAAGCCGGATCAATCTGATAGAGCTGCTCACCGGCTTTGACCATCTGGCCTTCTGTGAACGTTCTCTTTTGAATAATCCCGCTGATTTGAGGGCGAACTTCGGCTACTTGGTAAGCACTCGTGCGTCCGGCAAGCTCCGTTGTCATCACGGGAGTGGACAATTCTACGGTCACCACACCCACTTCTTGGGGCCCCTTCGGGGCACTCGGAGCATCACCCTTGCAGCCTGCCAACGACAAAGCTGCCACGACTGATAAAGCTACCGCTGCGTACTTGGGCGCAAACTTTGAAAACATGTTTTACCTTTCTCCAAACATCGATGCCGGCGTTGATCCGACAGAAAATAACCAAATGTGACTGAACGTTCATTCAGTCAAAAAGTGAAAGCTTGTTCATTATGGCAGAAAAGACCGAAAATTATTTTTTTATTGCTTGATCTTTAAGGCAAAAAATATTTCAGAATGTAACTTATATTAGGGTTACTACCTAGTGACCTTTTTGCATGAAAACGTAACAATGTCGTCGATTTTCTGTTTCGATTTTTGATCGGCTCGACATGTCTCTTGAGATCTTTCACCTGCAATACTTTTTAGCCGGCTTGGTCAGTCTTTTAGTGATCACCAATCCGCCCTCCAAAATTCCGCTTTTCATCAGCCTCACCCAGGGCATGGATGAAGCTCAACGCAAGTCTCAAGCGAGATGGGCCGCGATTTATGCCGGCATCATCATGTTTGTCAGTTTGCTGGCAGGTAATCTTTTATTAGCTTTTTTTGGCATTTCCTATGGGGCGTTACGTATCGCCGGCGGTTTCATGGTTGCGGTCATTGGCTATCAAATGCTTTTTGGCCAACAAACCCCCTCTCCCAATAAGGCTCCGTTGGTCCGTCGAGATCGAGAAGATTACGCGTTTTTCCCCATCGCCATGCCGATGATCGCCGGCCCCGGCACAATGGCGGTTATCATCGGTTTTTCCACTGAAATTGCTGAATACCCACACTGGGAAGATCAAGTCGGAACCTTTTTCATGATGACGCTTGCCATTATCTTCTGCTGTTTGGTCTGTTGGGCTGTCATGCGCTCGGCCGACTTCTGCGGCAGAAAGCTTGGGCCCTCTGGCACCATCATTGTCAGCAAATTAATGGGGTTCCTCTTGGTTTGTATTGGCGTGCAGTTTATCGGATCCGGTATCCGCGCCTTTGCTACCGGTATGTAAATTACACCCACGCTTAAAAAAAATGCCCCGAAGTTTATTTCCGATCTTCGGGGCTTTTTATTATCTTGGCAATGGTTACTCGACAGTAACGCTCTTAGCCAGATTACGCGGTTTATCCACATCGTTACCACGAATAAAGGCCGTGTGGTAAGCCAACAGCTGCAACGGGATCACGTGCAAAATCGGCGAAAGCGGTCCGTAGTTTTCCGGCATTCGAATAACGTGAATGTGTTCGCTCGATTCCAAACCGGTATCTGCGTCGGCAAATACATAAAGTTCGCCCTTACGCGCTTCCACTTCTTTCATATTACTCTTGAGTTTTTCCAGCAATTCATCGTTCGGAGCCACCGTTACGACAGGAATAGACTCATCGACCAAGGCAAGCGGACCGTGTTTGAGTTCACCGGCAGGATAAGCTTCCGCATGAATGTAAGAAATTTCTTTTAATTTCAAAGCACCTTCAAGAGCGATCGGGTAGTGAATGCCGCGCCCCAGGAACAAAGCGTGCTGTTTACTCGCGAAACGCTGAGCCCAAGCGATCACTTGAGGTTCCAGAGCCAGTACCGCACTCACTGCCTTGGGCACATGGCGCAAAAGCTTCATGTATTGGTTTTCATCTTCAGCGGACAAGCGTCCCTTGACCTTTGCCAAGCACAATGTCAGTAAAAAGAGCGCTGTTAATTGCGTGGTAAAGGCTTTCGTGGAGGCCACGCCAATTTCCACACCCGCGCGCGTAATGTAACGCAAGAGACTTTCGCGAACCATGGCACTCGTGGAAACATTGCAAATTGTCAGCGTCTGTGTCATTCCCAAGTCTCGTGCATGCTTTAATGCCGCTAACGTATCGGCCGTTTCACCGGACTGAGAAATAGTGACAACAAGGGTCTTCGGATCCGGAACGCTCTTACGGTAGCGATATTCGCTTGCAATTTCCACATCGCAAGGAATGCCCGCGATGCCTTCAATCCAGTACTTGGAGGTCAAGGCCGCATAATAACTGGTTCCGCAAGCAACCATTAAAACACGGTGAATATCTTTGAAAACTTCTCCGGCCTTTTCGCCAAAAAGAGTTGGCGTTACTTCGCCCACCGCCTCAAGCGTATCGGCAATGGCTCGCGGTTGCTCAAAGATTTCCTTTTGCATGTAATGACGATACGGTCCTAACTCCACGGCATTGCTAAACGCTTCCATTTGGCGAACTTCTCTTTCAACCGGGATAAACTCCGTCCCTTGGTGAGAGTAGATTTGATAGCCTTGCGGCAACAAATCCGCCACATCGCCGTCTTCCAGATAGATAAAACGGTCTGTTTCGCCGGCAAGCGCCATCGTATCCGAGGCGGCAAACATCTCACCATCGCCCACCCCTAAAACCAAGGGGGAACCTTGGCGGGCCACAACGACACGATGGGGATCTTCCTTACAGAAAACGGCAATAGCGTAGGCCCCGCGTACACGATTTAAAGCCGCTTGAACGGCGCCCAACAAATCGCCTTTGTAATTGTCACGAACCAAGTGGGCTAAGACTTCCGTGTCGGTTTGACTGGAGAATTGAACGCCTTTAGCAGCCAATTCCTCACGGATTTCTTCATAGTTTTCAATAATGCCGTTATGAATTAAGGCAATTTGGTCGCCGGAAAAATGCGGATGCGCATTGCAAACTAAAGGAGCGCCGTGCGTGGCCCAACGAGTATGAGCAATTCCTAAAAAGCCTTGCAGCTGATCTTTACTGATTTGTTCAGAGAGTTCAGAGACGCGAGAGACGCTTCTGACACGCTTTAAACCTTGATTCCATACGGCCACACCGCAGCTGTCATAGCCGCGATACTCAAGGCGTTTTAACCCTTGAACCAAAAGCGGCACTACATTCCGATGTTTAGAAGTCGCAGCAACAATACCGCACATAATGTTTTCCTTTATCGCTAAATTTATTTGTTTTTCGTCGGACGCTTCCAACCTTTAATGGTCATCTGGCGTGCTCGGGCAATTGTCAATTCACCATCCGGAGCATTCTTAGTAAGGGTCGTACCCGCTCCAAGCGTTGCCCCCTTTCCAACCGTCACCGGTGCGACAAGTTGTGTATCCGAACCAATAAAGGCGTCATCCAAAATCGTGGTCCTGAATTTATTAACACCATCGTAGTTACAGGTAATGGTACCGGCACCGATATTGACCCGTGCCCCCATATCAGTATCACCGATATACGACAAGTGATTTACTTTACTGCCCAGACCAACCACGGATTTCTTAATTTCAACAAAGTTGCCGATATGCGTCTGATCGGCCAAAGTCGTTCCCGGACGCAGGCGGCTGTACGGCCCCAAACGAGCCTCTTTACCCACCTGTGCGCCATCAAAGTGGCAAAACGGCAAAATTTCAGTTTCTTCGCCGATTTTAACGTCCTTGAGTACACAATAGGCACCAACATGCACGCCGTCACCTAAAACAACCTTACCGCTAAAAATACAACCAACGTCAATAGTGACATCTTTTCCGCAGATCAATTCCCCTCGAACGTCAATCCGATCGGGATCAATCAAGGTCACGCCATCATTCATCAAACGCAGGGCGTTCTCTTTCTGATAGGCTCGCTCAAGAGCGGCCAACTGAACCTTATTGTTAACACCTTCGACTTCCGTGGCTGTTTGTGCCGTTGCTGAATTGACAGCGATTGCCTCGGAAACCGCACGGGCAATAACATCGGTCAAATAGTATTCACCTTGCGCGTTTTCATTTCCCAATTCATTGAGCCAGCGTTCAAGATACCGAGTCGGCAACACCATAATGCCTGTATTGACTTCTTTGATGGCTCGTTGCTCATCGGTGGCGTCTTTTTCTTCCACAATGGCACAAACGGCACCATTTTGACGAACAATTCGACCGTAACCCTTGGGATTATCCAATCGGACAGTCAGAAGTCCGACGCCTCTACCGGCCGCTTGAATCAAGTCTTTCAGCGTCTCTGGGCGAATCAGCGGCACATCTCCCAAAAGCACTAAAGTAGGCTCACTTTGATCACAGTACGGCAACGCCTGAAGCAATGCATGCCCCGTTCCCAACTGCTCAGCTTGTAAAGCAAAAGTGATATCTTCGTCTTTTTCAAAATAGGCTTTTACTGCCTCGGCACCATGGCCAATGACAACGATTAAGCGATTATTGGAACCTAAAAGACGGGCTTTTTCAATGACATGCTCAAGCATGGGCTTGTCAGCAAGGGGCTGAAGCACTTTCGGCAGACGCGAACGCATCCGTTTACCCATGCCGGCGGCAAGAATAACGATATTCATAAAATGACTTTTAGTACAGATATGTCAATTAACCGTATTGTACTCGATTCGTTCTCTGCACTTCTGAGTAGACAAGACCAGAAACAAAATGGGCCACATTAAAAAATGCAGCCCTTTGTTTTTTAAAGACGTAGTGTGCGATTTACGCTTCGGATTCCTGGTGAATACCAGCCAAAAGCCAACCGCCCTGACCGTGAACGGGTTTGGTCAAAATCCACGTTTCATCCACGCGTTCAGCTTCGCCACTCACATTTAACGTCCCATCAAAATGAACACCAGCAAGGTACTCTTCACCATCGCGCACAATTCCACGGAAGTCTGACTTCAACGTCACAATTTCAGTTTGATAATCCTGTGCTCCCCGTTCACGTAACTGATGGGTAACGGTACGGAATACTTCATCGGTCGTAAAGTCTGAAAGCGACGTCACATTACCGGTATCCCAAGCCTTTTGCATCTTAGCGAAATTGGCCTCTGCCACTTTCAAGAACTGCTCCACGTCAAAATCAGCTGGCAGTTCCACTTTTTGAGCAGAAGTCGGATTGTTAAGTTCATCCAAAACGCTTCCGGCCATGGGAGAAGAACCACTGAAAGTGCTTTGCGAGCTCTGCGGCTCCGAAGAGGCATAATCGTAGCGGCTTTGCATGGGATCTTGGCGAGGAACTTCAGCGGAGTGCCCCGGCATTCCCGCTGGCCTACGTTTCACGAGGAACAATCCCAAAAGCATTCTGATAACGTAAAACGCCACAAGCGCCATTAAAGCAATCATCAAAAATTGGGCAAAACCTTCACCAAGACCCAAGGCATGGGCCAAAGCGGTAATACCTAATGCGGCGGCCAAACCCATCAACATGCCGCGCATGGGGCTGGGAGCCGCGGTTTGAGGACGCGGCTGCTGAGCAGGAGCGGCCTGTTGTTGCCGTTGTTGCTGCTGGGGATTGACACGTTGTTGGTTAATGCCCGCCGAAGGCGCCGGTGTTGCCTTCTGAAGCGTGGGGGCGGAACGGCCGAAACTCATACCGCCTCCGAAACGTCTGGCCGCATCAGCAGAAACTGACAGCGACATCATGGTCAAACCAATCGCTAAAATCGCAATCCATTTTTTCATTGAGAAAAACTCCAAAAGACCTGAAACAAAATCCTCTTCAGGTTAAGAGGGCAAACTTATTGCTCGACTACTTTATCGGTTTTCTACCGATATGCAAGGCACAAACACCAAATGTTAAATTGTGCCAATGAACATCTTCAAGACCGGCCGTACGCATCATTTCGGCCAACACGGGCTGACTCGGATGCATACGGATTGACTCCGGCAAATAACGGTAACTCTCACTGTCGCCGGATATCTTTCCACCCAACCAGGGCATCAGACGGAAAGAATAAAAGTCATAAAACGGCGCCAGTAATTTGTTAATTTTGGAAAATTCCAAAACCATCACTTTGCCGCCCGGTTTGCACACTCTTTGCATTTCACTGAGTGCGCGATCCTTATGCGTCATATTGCGCAAACCAAAACTAACCATCACCACGTGAAACGTATCATCCGGGAAAGGCAACTTTTCGCAGTCGCATTGAACAACCGGCATGTCAAATCCGGCCTCACGCATACGCTTTGCTCCGATACTCAGCATGGAGCGGTTAATATCCGTCGGCCAAACCTCGCCATCGCGACCCACGAGCTTAGCAAATTGAAGCGAAAGGTCCGCGGTCCCGGCCGCCAAGTCCAGAACTTTCATCCCGCGGGCCACATCGGCTTTATGAATGGCATATCGCTTCCAGAGACGATGCATTCCAAAAGACAAAACATCATTCATTAAGTCATACTTGGGAGCGACCGAATCAAATACTTCCCTGACTTGTTTAGCCTTATCTTCTTCTGCAATGCGTTTAAAACCGAAGTCGGTTTCGTGGCGGTTATTTTCCTGAGACATATCAGTGGTGACAAGTTTTCTTTAACTGTAATTCAAACGGCTTGTTTCTGGGATCATCGGGCTCTCGGCTCGCCCCAAGCTCCCCCAGTCGAGCCAAGTAATTTTCCCACAAGGCCTCTTTATCGACTGCAAGTTTTCTCAAATAATCCCAGTCGTAATAACCCGAATCATGGCCGTCTGAAAAAACTATTTTGATCGCATACAACCCGACAGGCTCTATTGCAACAATACTGACTTCACGTTTTCCGACCGGAAGTCTTGCCTGATCAGGCGTATGTCCCTGCACTTCAGCCGAAGGACTCAATACCCTCAAAAATTCCGCCGGCAGCCGAAAGTTTTCTCCATTCTCGTAGGTGAGCTCCAACTCTCGGGATTGACGGTGATAGGCAATATCTACAGGGACAAACATGGCTTTTTTGCCAACTATTATTAGGTGGTACCTCCGACAGGAATCGAACCTGTGACGCGACCTTCGGAGGGTCGCATGATATCCACTTCACCACGGAGGCAGGAATTGCAGATTATAAAGGACTTTTTGTCAAACGAATGACGACTGTCTCGTAATTAAGTGTAATTAAAAACGGTATCGGGCTGAGCAACTTAATCGGGTGTGATCCTGATACTCCCGTCCGAAAGTCTTCTCTGCTTCAATAGAGGCCGTAATTCGATCATCAACCTGATAATCTGCGCCGAAACTTGCCCGTCCCCATGTGTTAAACACAGAATCGGTAAACGTTTGTCTATCTTGAGCTTGCAAATACCGCCCCGAAACGCGTCCTAAAAGATCCCGATAGTAGCCTAATAAAAAATAGGTGGAAGCGGATTCGCCCAATGCCACTTCACTTTTTAACCTTAAGGCCACAACGAGATTCTCAATTGCATCGTATTGAACATCGGTTTTATGAATTTCCATACCTTCCGAACCCAGACGGCTGTAGGTCAAACGAACTTGCGGGTCTAAAACCACCCAAGACCAAGGCGTCATACGTCGACCGTACTCTGCCCCAAGGTAAAGTCCCTGCATGGAATTTTCTTCTTTTGCTCCGGAAAACAAACTCTTGAGGCGCAGCACACCAAGCTTTAATAGCCCGCCGACATAAGAACCGTCCTCCCAACGATAGGTTCCGTAAACACTTGCTCCCATCGTTTCGGTTGCAGAGGATCCTTGTGTGTAATAGGACGAGCCTTTGCCAAAATCCATGGTACTGCCAAGAATCAAGTGATCTGAAAATTGATGATCCACTCCCAGCAAAACAAAACGGTGATCACAACTCATCTCGCCTTGTTCCCAATTTTGGTACCGCTTGACGGACCACCGTCCTGCCTGATCAGCATCGTTTCTGACAGCATCCATCCGTTCATAAAGATGGCGCATACCGCTGCGCCGCCAGGTCAAAGAATTTGACAATGCGACTTCCTTGGCGCTGAGCATTGAGGTGGACTCGGGTTGGCTTTCAGAGGCAAAGGCAACACCCATGAGACAAAAGACCGACACCGCCACTAAAGACTTATTGAGCAATTTCATCATACGTCGATAGGATCCACGTCCATTGTCCAATGAACCGATGAGCGTATTTCACTGAGCGCCCGATACCATTGTTTTAAAAACAGCCCCATGGCTCCCCTTGAAGAGGCCTCTACCAATAGTTGACCGCGTTCCTTGTCCGCCACCTTCATCACGGCCATGGGGATCGGATCATAGATGACAACCTGTTGATTGGCTTGAGCCGCCAAAATATCCTCGCCCAGCCTCAGGGCTTGCGTTAAGAACGCAAGAACCTTGTCGATTTTGACATCATCAGCCAATAAAAGTGCCTGGCAAACGAAAGGAACCGTGTTTTCAGCCTTTCGAATTGCCAAAAGGGAGTCTGCATAACGGCAGTAGTTCTGTTCGGCCAACGCCGCAAACAATTCCCTGTCACCAAAACGACTTTGAACAATCATGCGGGCCGGCAAACCAAAGCGGCCGGCACGACCGGCGACTTGCATTAAATTGGCAAACGCTCTTTCCTCGCTTCTGGGATTGGCACTTACTAACTGAGCATCAATATTAAGGACCACCACCAAGGAGACTTTTTGAAAATCGTGCCCCTTGGCCACCATTTGAGTACCGACCAAGATATCAACATCGCCGGCATGGACAGCATCAAAAGCCAACTTCGCTGCATTTTTTCGCTGTGTCGTGTCTCGATCTATTCTTAAAATCCTCGCCTGTGGCCAGAGCTCTTCCAATGTTTCTTCAATTCTTTGCGTGCCGGCTCCCATTGGCTGCAAATCCACATTGCCGCAATCCGGACAGCGACTGTAAACAGGCGTGGACCACCCGCAGTGATGGCAAATCAGTTTCGCGTGAAACTTGTGATAAACCGCATAGGTTGAACAGTGAGGACACTTGGAGAGCCAACCACAACTCGGACAGGTTAAAACAGGGGCATAACCTCGTCGATTTAAGAAAATGATGACTTGTTCATTTTTCTGAAGTGTCTCACTAATAGCGTCAATGACTTCAGAACAAAGTCCTTTGACCAATTTCTGATTTTTAGGATTGACGACACTTAAAGTCGGCAGTTTCGCCCCTTGCACAGCCCGTTTACTCAAGGTTAACAAGTGATAGCGACCGCTTTTAACTCTGCTCCAGGTCTCAAGTGATGGCGTTGCCGATCCTAACACAACCGCAATGCCACGCAATTGGGCCAATTTCACGGCCAAATCTCGAGCTGAATACCGGATTCCGTCACCAGCCTTATAAGACAAGTCGTGCTCTTCATCAACAATGATCAGATCAAGATCGGGCATATCCGCAAAGATTGCCATGCGGGTACCAATCAATATTTGGACACGTTTTTCATGCGCCGCCAACCAGGCCCTGGCTCTTTCTCCATTGGCCAATCCCGAGTGCAATGTAGCCATGGATCGATCTGGGAAATGGCTCCTCACTCGTTCTTGTAGTTGTGGTGTCAAGTTGATTTCGGGAACAAGAAAAAGCACTTGTGCCTGTGGGTTGACCGAAAACACTCTTTCCATCATCCGCAGATAAACCTCTGTTTTCCCGCTGCCCGTCACACCATGCAAAACAAAAGTCCGAAAACCTGAGCTTGCAGCTAAAGCTTCTACCGCTGCCGTCTGCTCATTGTTGAGTTGCAAGGCGGGAACAGCTTGACTGGTCTTTTTAATTTTAAATGGCTTTCTCAGTCTTTCCAAAGACTGTTCATATTTAGGTCCGGGCTTACTGCGGAAAAAAGGCGGTAAGGCAGCAATGGCCACTTCTCCCCAAGAGTGTTGATAATAATCTGATGCAAATTTCGTCAGCTTCAGCCAACTTTCCCCTAACGCCTCAGTTTCATTGAGCAACCGAATATAGCTTTTTTGTTTTTCTTCAGCGATATCCGTCTGATTGCTAACGCCAACAATAAGACCCACGGCCGAACGGTTACCAATGGGTACAACACAGCGGTCCCCAATCTTAGGGGATGTCCCATCCATCACTTTGTAGGTCAACGGCGGCAATAAAGGAATATCCAGTGCCACACTGACAAAACGGGGGCTAGGCATTAACAACAAAATCCTCAGTTAACTTGCGTGTCATTGTATCCGAGAGCTGTTTAAGAGAGAAAAAGAATTACATTTCTAATCAAATCTCTCGTTTTGATCCTGTGGAAAAGTCAAATTTCTGAAAACTCCATAATTTCAAACGATTAGCGCAATCTTGTGCATTTTTGTGGATAACTTTGTGGATAACCTTTCTCGTGATTACTTTTTAAGCAAAATCCTCTGATTCGAGCTTAACTTGCTGAAATCAGAGGATTTTTATAATATTTCTTAAAAATCAAATACTTATAACTGTCACATTTCTGTAACCATTTAATTTTCAAGGATTTTTACTTGTTCACTTTTTCTGTGGATAACTTTGGGGACAAGTCCTCTTTAGCGGTGAAATGAGGTGCTGTATCGATGAACTTCATCGACCAATACAGCCACAGCCTCGGGTGGAGTAAATTGATTGATACCATGTCCGAGATTGAAAACATGTCCGCCGTTACCGACAACACCAAAATCGTCAATTACTCGTCTGACCTCTTGACGTATTTTTTCTTCCGAACCAAATAAGACCATCGGATCCAAGTTGCCTTGCAGGGCAACCTTATCTTGAATCTTGGCTCGCGCTTCAGAGAGATTGGTTGTCCAATCCAAGCCAACCGCATCCGCTCCGCAAGAGGCGATAGCTTGTAGCCACTGCCCGCCTCCCTTTGTAAACACAATCACCGGTACTGTCTCGTTGTCATAAGTTTTATGCAACCCGGCAATAATTTTTTGAATGTAAGCCAAAGAGAACTCTTTGAAGGCCGGCTCTGATAACGTGCCGCCCCAGGTATCAAAAATCTGGACCGCCTGTGCTCCTGACTCAATCTGAGCATTCAGGTAGGCCGTGACGCTTCTGGCATTAATGTCCAAAATTTGATGCAGGAGATCCGGTCGGGTATACATCATCGTTTTAATTGTTCGGTAATCCTTACTTGAGCCCCCTTCAACCATATAACAGGCCAAAGTAAAGGGACTTCCTGAAAAGCCAATCAGCGGAACACGATTGTTCAATGCTTTCCGAATGGTCGAAACAGCATCGGTTACATAACGAAGAGTCTTTTGAATATCCGGCACCGTCAATAATTTGACGTCTTCTTCATGGCGAACCGGCTTGGCAAATTTAGGACCTTCTCCTGCCACAAAAGATAAGCCCAGTCCCATGGCATCGGGAACCGTCAGAATGTCCGAAAATAAAATCGCCGCATCAAGATTAAACCGTTCAACCGGCTGCAATGTCACCTCACAGGCCAACTCAGGCGATTGAGCTAATTTCATAAAGCTGCCCGCTTGTGCCCGTGTTGCATTGTATTCAGGGAGGTAGCGTCCAGCCTGCCTCATTAGCCAAACAGGCGTAAAGTCACATTTTTGACGCAAAAGTGCTTTTAAAAAAGTATCATTATCCGGTCTCATGGTTAACAGGAACCCAATATGGCTCCGCCTTCTTGGTTGATTGTTAGAAATTCTGATGTTCTTATCGACGTTCATGCCCAACCCGGCGCCAAACGATCGGCTATTGTGGGAGAGCACGGTGGACGTTTAAAAATTGCCATCGCTTCACCACCGGTTGATGGCAAAGCCAACAGCGCACTCATCGCTTTTTTAGCGAAAACTTTATCCGTTTCCAAATCAACCATAGAAATTGTCAACGGAGAAACTTCCCGACAAAAACGCTTCCTCATCAAACAGATGACGCAATCCGAGTGCCTGAACAAAATCTTTGGGGCACTATAGTCAGTGGGGCTTAAATGAGTGTTAAAAGCGCCTGTCTCCGATTAACAGAGACAGACGCCAAGATAGGAAGAACGTCAGGTTTAGCGGACAACGAGCACCGGACGGTCAATTTGCGCAAGCGTCTTTTGAGTTTCACTACCGATGAACAAGCTGCCAATACTACCCATACCGCGACTTGCCATTACCACATAGTCAACGTCTTCATCTTTAGCAAGCTTAATGATGCACTGCCAAGGTGCTTCACCGTGAATAGCCATAACACGGCACGGCAATTGAGCAGCTTTAGCCGCCTCATAAATCACGCTCAAGCGCTTTTGAACCTCTTCGCTCTCGCCGGCCAAACCGTCCTTAGGTTCCACACCCTTAACAGCTGTCATTCCGATCAATTCAGCCTTTAAAGGCAACGCCACTCCGACAGCAGCTTCAATCGCTTTTTCGCTTAATTCAGAGCCATCCGTACAAACAAGAACCTTCATACTTCCTCTCAAATAATCACAGGGACGCACACCCAATGGCGTCCTCTTACGTTTATCCTACGCCGATTGAATTTAAAGGGTTATGACACAAAACAAAAAAGGACAGATGTCTTCACACATCTGCCCTTCTTCGTCGCTTTTGCGCTTAGTGATGGCGTTTGAGCTTTTCGATAGCTGCCATTTGAGCAGCCAAGAAAGCCAATTGCGCATCGAGCTTGGCCAAATCGGCTTCGCTCGTAGCCTTGCTGCGCGCTTCGCGAGCAGCTGCCATAGCCTTTTCCGTCTTGGCGCGATCCATTTCTTCGGAACGAATAGCGGTATCAGCCAGAACCGTGACGTGCTGAGGCTGCACTTCGATTACACCACCAGCAACAAACACTTGTTTGACCTCTTTAGAGCCAGGCATTGTGATGCGCACAAAACCCGGTTTAATCAAAGAAATCAACGGTGCGTGTTGCGGCAGAATCCCCAATTCGCCGGCCTCACCCGGAAGGGCGACAAACTCAGCGTCACCGGAGAAAATCTGCTCTTCGGCGCTAACGACGTCAACTTTAATCGTAGACATAAGTTGCTCCGTAGTCGTGTTTCAGCGTCAGGTGAAGATTGACTTCACCTGATCACCGAACCCGATTAGTGCATCGTCTTAGCCTTTTCAAAGGCTTCGTCGATCGTACCAACCATGTAGAAGGCTTGTTCAGGCAAAGCGTCGCATTCGCCGTCAACAATCATGCGGAAACCGCGGATCGTTTCTTTGAGCGGAACATATTTGCCGGGAGCACCCGTGAACACTTCAGCCACATGGAACGGTTGGGACAGGAAGCGTTGGATCTTACGAGCACGCATAACCGTAAGCTTATCTTCCGGAGCCAATTCATCCATACCCAAAATGGCGATAATGTCACGCAATTCCTTGTAACGTTGCAAGGTTTCTTGAACGCGACGGCAAATCGTGTAGTGTTCTTCACCGATGATCAACGGATCAACTTGGCGGCTCGTGGAGTCCAACGGGTCAACAGCCGGGTAAATACCTAAAGCGGCGATGTCACGAGACAACACAACCGTGGCGTCCAAGTGGCCGAAGGTCGTGGCCGGAGACGGGTCAGTCAAGTCGTCAGCAGGCACGTACACAGCTTGAATGGAGGTAATAGAACCAACCTTCGTGGAAGCAATACGTTCTTGCAACTTACCCATTTCTTCAGCCAGGGTCGGTTGATAACCCACAGCAGACGGCATACGACCGAGCAAAGCGGACACTTCCGTACCAGCCAAGGTGTAACGATAAATGTTGTCGATGAACAACAGAATATCGCGGCCTTCGTCACGGAAAGCTTCAGCCATTGTCAAACCGGTCAAAGCCACACGCAGACGGTTGCCCGGAGGTTCGTTCATCTGACCGAACACCATGGCCACCTTATCGAGCACGTGGGATTCTTCCATTTCGTGGTAGAAGTCGTTACCTTCACGGGTACGTTCACCCACACCGGCGAACACGGAATAACCACCATAAGCCTTAGCAATATTGTTGATCAATTCCATCATGTTCACGGTCTTACCCACACCGGCACCACCGAAGAGACCGACCTTACCGCCCTTAGCGAACGGGCAAATCAAGTCAATCACCTTAATACCGGTTTCGAGCAAGTCCACGGACGGGCTCAATTCGTCAAACTTAGGTGCAGCTTGGTGAATCGTACGACGTTCGTCTTCACCGATCGGGCCGCAGTTGTCAATCGGGCGACCCAACACGTCCATAATGCGACCCAAGGTCTTCGGGCCGACAGGCACCGAAATACCGGCGCCGGTACTACGAACCTTCATGCCGCGTTGCAAACCTTCAGAGGCGCCCATGGCAATGGTACGAACCACGCCGTCGCCCAATTGTTGTTGCACTTCAAAGGTCAAGCCTTCTTCGGCAAGAGTGTTCTTTTCATCCTTTTCTAAGATAAGGGCATCGTATACTTTGGGCATTTGGTCGCGCGGGAACTCAATGTCCACCACAGCGCCAATGACCTGAACGATCTGTCCGATACTCATGGGATATCCTCTTTAAGACACGGCGGCAGCACCACCAACGATTTCAGTAATTTCCTTCGTGATGGCCGCTTGACGGGTCTTGTTATAAACCAATTGCAGATCACCGATAAGCTTCTTGGCGTTGTCGCTGGCGGCCTTCATAGCAACCATACGAGCACTTTGTTCAGAAGCCATGTTTTCTGCAACGGCTTGGTAAATTAAAGCTTCGATGTAGCGCTTTAACAGCACATCGAGAACCGTGGCGTCACTGGGTTCGTAGAGATAATCCCACGAATAATCCCGACGTTTTTCGCCAATCATCTCAAGTCGATCACTCGACAAGGGCAAAAGCTGTTCAATGACAGGTTCTTGCTTCATTGCATTCACAAAACGTGAATAGGCAAGATAAACCTTGTCCAACTTTCCGGCGCTGTATTGTTCAAGTTGAACATTGATCGCACCAATCAATTTTTCCAATTGCGGACGATCACCCAACTGTACGGCATGCGAGAGCAAATCCACTCCGGCATGCTGCATAAAACCAAGGCCCTTATTACCGATAGCCGTACCCTCAACGGTTACGCCTTCAGCCTTCCAATCCTTGATCTTATTGAGCACCATACGTTGAATATTGGTGTTCAAAGCACCGGCCAAACCTTTGTCCGTCGTCACCATGATCAGACCAACTTTCGCAGCAGTAGTGGGATGCGGACGCAAGAAAGGATGCTTGTAGCTCGTCGTCGCCGTGGCCAAATGAGCCACGATATTACGGATACTTTCTCCGTAAGGACGAGCCGCATGCATGCGATCCTGCGCTTTGCGCATCTTCGATGCCGCTACCATTTCCATCGCCTTAGTGATCTTGCGCGTATTTTGTACGCTCTTGATCTTGGCGCGAATTTCCTTGGTACTAGGCATGTGGTCCCCTTAGGTGTTTATCGACTTCCAATTAGTAGGTGCCGTTTTTCTTAAATTCATTCACCGCAGCCAAAAGAAGTTCTTTGTCTTCTGCGACCAATTCCTTCTTTTCTTCGATGCGTTGAACCAAATCAGCGTGGTGGTTGGCCACAAATTCACGGCAAGCCTTTTCAAAGCGCAGTGCATCCTTAGCGTCGACATCGTCATAAATGCCTTGTTCCACGCAGAAGAGCACCAAAGCTTCTTCCCAAACCTGTAACGGTTGATATTGCGGTTGCTTCATCAGTTCGGTCACAACCTTACCGCGATCCAATTGCTTACGAGTTGCTTCGTCCAAGTCAGAGGCAAACTGAGCAAAAGCAGCCAATTCACGATACTGAGCCAAAGCCAAGCGAACACCGCCGCCCAACTTCTTAATAATCTTCGTTTGAGCTGCACCACCCACACGGGACACAGAAATACCCGGGTTGATAGCAGGACGGATACCAGCGTTGAAAAGGTCGGTTTCCAAGAAGATCTGACCGTCAGTAATAGAAATCACGTTGGTCGGCACGAAAGCGGTCACGTCACCGGCTTGCGTTTCAATAATCGGCAAAGCGGTCATGGAACCCGTCTTACCCTTGACAGCACCCTTGGTGAAACGTTCCACGTAATCCGCATTCACACGAGCCGCACGTTCGAGCAAACGGCTGTGCAAGTAGAAAACGTCACCAGGATAAGCTTCACGTCCCGGCGGACGACGCAACAGCAAGGAGATTTGGCGATATGCCCAAGCTTGCTTGGTTAAGTCGTCATAAACGATCAAAGAATCTTGGCCACGGTCGCGGAAGTATTCACCCATCGTAGCACCAGCGTACGGGGCGATGTACTGCAACGCAGCAGATTCAGAGGCAGAGGCTGCTACAACGATCGTGTAGTCCATTGCGCCGTGTTCTTCTAACTTACGAACAACGTTTGCAATAGTGGAAGCCTTTTGACCGATTGCGACGTATACGCAAATCAGATCTTTGCCCTTTTGGTTAATAATCGTGTCCAAGGCCACAGCGGTCTTACCCGTTTGACGGTCACCAATGATCAATTCACGTTGACCACGGCCGATCGGCACCATGGCGTCAATGGACTTCAAACCGGTTTGAACCGGTTGAGAAACGGATTGACGATCAATAACACCAGGAGCCACTTTTTCGACCACGTCATATTCGTCCGTGTCGATCGGGCCCTTGCCATCGATCGGTTGACCCAAAGCATTGACCACACGGCCAATCAACTTCGGACCAACAGGCACAGAGAGAATGCGGCCCGTCGTCTTAACGATGTCGCCTTCACTAATGTGCTCATAACTACCAAGAATAACCGCACCCACAGAGTCACGTTCAAGGTTCAAAGCCAAACCGTACGTGCTGTTGGGGAATTCCAACATTTCGCCTTGCATCACGTCAGAAAGACCGTGAACACGGCAAATACCGTCGGTCACAGAGACCACGGTACCTTGGGTGCGAAGATCAGCGGAGACCCCAAGGCCTTCGATACGCTTTTTCAGCAGATCGCTGATTTCACTAGGATTGAGTTGCATGTCTTACAGCTCCGAAATTTATGCGGTGAGTGCCTCTTGCATTTGAGCAAGTCGCGTCTGAATCGATCCGTCCAAAACTCTGTCGCCAACGCGCACGCGAACACCACCGATCAAAGCTTCATTGATCGTGACTACCGGCGTGAGCTTCAAGCCAGGGAAACGTTTTCCGAGGCCAGCAACCAAGTCATCTACTTCCGCTTGCGTCATAGGCATAGCGGATTCAATATAGGCGTCTGCAACGCCTTCGGATTGATTTTTAAGTTCGCGGAATTGACGTGCGATTTCCGGCACGGCTTCCAAGCGACCGTTCTCAACGACCACCTTCAAAAGATTGGCGGCCTCTTCGGGCAATTTTGTTTGTCCGAGACCGGCAATGATGAGATCGTAGATTTGTTCCGAACTCAGTTTAGGATCTCCGATCACAGAAACTAATTCGGGTGTGGTCACCACTTGGGCAATACCATCCAGAACAGCAGCCAAATCGGCAGCTTCTTCGGGTCCCTTATTGGCGTCTTGCAAAGCCAAAAGCATTGCATGCGCATAGGGACGGGCAATCGTCGAAAGTTCAGCCATAATTAAAGCTTAGCCTTCAATTGTTCAAGCATTTGAGCGTGAACTTTAGTGTCAACTTCGCGACGAAGGATTTGCTCGGCACCGGCAACAGCCAAGCGAGCGACTTCTTCACGCAACTGTTCGCGCAAACGTTCGGCTTCTTGAGCCACTTCAGCCTTAGCAGCTTCGATGATACGATCGGCTTCAACTTGGGCCTGGGCTTTTGCTTCTTCAACAATAGCCTGACCGCGCTTTTCGCCGTCATTCATGATCGCCAAAGCTTGAGCACGGGCTTCAGCCTTAATCGCTTGACCTTCCTTTTGGGCTTCCGCTAAGGCCATTTCACCTTTGTCGGCAGCTGCCAAACCTTCGTCAATCTTCTTTTGCCGTTCTTCGATTGCTCGAATAAGCGGCGGCCAAATGTACTTCATGGTGACCCAAGCACCGAAGAAGAACACGGCCATCTGTACAAACAGAGAAGCGTTGATGTTCATTATTTGAACCCCGTTATGTCAGTTCGCAGGCCCACCTACTTTGTGAGTGCTCACTGACGTCGTTAATAAAAGAAACTAAAAAGCTTTTATTAGCCGACGAACGGATTGGCAAAAGCGAACATCATGGCGATACCAACACCGATCAAGAAGGCGGCGTCGATAAGACCAGCTAACAAGAACATCTTGGTTTGCAAGGCATTCATCAATTCAGGTTGACGGGCAGCGGCTTCGAGGTACTTGGAACCCATGATACCGATACCGATACAAGCACCGATAGCACCGAGACCGATGATGAGGCCAGCAGCCAAGGCAACAAAAGCGACGTTGGTCATTGCAAAACTCCTTAATCCTTAAAAATGGAGTAAAAGTTAATAAAAAGAAAAAGTTAAGTTAAAAGCTAGTGTTAGTGACCTTCATGAGCTTGACCGATGTAAACCAAGGTCAACATCATCATGATGAAGGCTTGTAAGATAACAATCAACACGTGGAAGAGCCACCAGCAGATCCCTGCCACAGCGTGTCCGAATACACCGAAGATGCTCAGGCCGTCAAAACCGACCCAGAGACTACCCAACAGTGCAATCAAGAAGAACAACAATTCCCCTGCATACATATTACCGAACAACCGCATGCCCAAAGAGACGCACTTGGCCAAATATTCGATGATATTCAATGCGAAGTTAAACGGCCAGAGCAAAGGATAGTTACCAAACGGAGCAACGAAAAGTTCGCGGCTAAATCCGCCAACACCTTTGATCTTAATGCCGTAATAAATCATGAGGAACAGCACGCCCACAGAAATACCCATCGTACCGTTTAAATCGGCAGTGGGCAGCGGACGCAAATAATGAATACCTAACCAACCGGCGATCGTCGGCAGTAAATCTACCGGGATCAAGTCGATGGCATTCATCAAAACCACCCAGACAAACACCGTCAATGCCAACGGAGCGATAAACGTACGATCGCCGTGGACAATGGATTTAGCCTGTTCATTCACAAATTCGACGAGCATTTCAACGGCACATTGCCATTTACCGGGCACGCCAGATGTAGCCTTCTTTGCTCCTTTGTACATCAAATAGAGCGCACAAGCCATCATCAAAATGGAAAAAACAATGGTATCCATATTGAGCACAGAGAAGTCAATAATAGATGACTGCTCAGTGGTCGACAGGTGATGAAGGTGGTGAGTAATATACTCGGTAGCGGTGAGAGCTTCAGCTGCCATGTTTATTCTCGGGTTAGAAGTCCCAAAAAGGAACAATTTAAGACCACAATGACCGAAGCGATCATTGCGGGCCAAATCAAGTCCTCATACAACATCACAATCAAGCACAACAACAGCACAATTGCGATGATCTTAACGAACTCGCCAATAAAGAAGAAAAGCGGAGAATATGAAGGACTTAACTTAACGAAGACACTCAAATTCAACGCAAATAACGCATTCGGCACCAAACAAGCTAAGCCCGCCAGGAACGCCGAAAGAGCTGCACTCTCCCCTCCGAGCAGAGCGGAAACTACAGCAACTCCAATAGTGGCAACGATTTGCAGAAGTACTATTTTCTTCATAAAAGTCAGTAGATACCCTACAAACCATTATTCTGCGCGAATTATACGATAGGTAACCTATAGAAACAAGGGTTTACACCAAGGTTTTAACGGTGTAAACCCTTAATCCTATCGGACATTTTTCAGAACGTTTTAATCGAACGTTCCAAAATGAGAAATGATCCCGTCAAACTGATCTAGGTTAGAGAATTCAATAATAAGTTTCCCCTTACCCTTTTGGTTCGACTGAATCTTCACCGTTGCACCCAAATAATCAGAAAGATCCTCTTCTAAACGAAGAGTGTCAGCATCCTTGTGAATTTTCTTGACCTCTTTCCCCTTTTTCTGTTTTCTCTGAGCCATATCGGCCACAAGTGTTTCAACTTGTCTGACAGATAGACCCTTTTTAATAATTTCCTGAGCGATAGCCACTTGCATAGCCGGTTCAAGACTGAGCAAAGCGCGTGCATGTCCCATGGATATTTCATTGGCCATTAAGTGATCCTGAACAGGTTTGGCCAAGTTCAATAGTCTTAGTAAGTTAGTGGTCGCGGTACGACTTCTTCCAATTGCTTGAGAAGCCGTTTCATGAGTCATATGAAATTCATCGAGCAGTCGTTGAATGCCTGCCGCCTCTTCCAAGGGATTGAGATCTTCTCTTTGAATATTTTCAATAAGAGCCCAAGCCAGTGCTTTCTCATTTGAAATCTTTCGGATAAGTACGGGGACTTTTTTTAATCCGGCCATTTTTGAGGCTTGATAGCGTCTTTCGCCGGCAATAATCTCATAACGATTTTTACCAATCGGCCGCACTAAAATCGGAGAAATTAAACCTTGCTCACGGATAGACTGAGCGAGTTCCTCCAAAGAATTTTTATCCATCTTCGTGCGAGGCTGATACTCACCCGGTTGGATTTTTTCAATTTCTAATTCCCCGGCCGCATCACCCTTGGCATCAGAAATGGTAATCACCACCTCATCTTTCTTACCAAGCAAAGCATCGAGCCCTTTGCCCAGACCACTTCTTTTTTTCACAACCATTCTATTTCTCCTTGCTTTGCTTCTTATACTTTTTCATTCGTTTTAGAAATTCAGCGCCAAATTCCTGATAAGCCTTTGCTCCTTTGCTGGACTTATCATACAAAACCCCAGGCAGACCATAACTCGGAGCTTCAGCCAAACGAACATTACGTGGTATGACTGTTTTAAATACTTTGTCACCAAAATATTCCTTCAATTGCTCACTGACTTGCTGCTGCAAAGTCACTCGCGGGTCAAACATCACCCGCAATAAACCAATCAAGGTCAAATCAGGATTTTTTGCCGCTTGAATTCTTCTGACAGACCCAATCAAATCCGTTAACCCTTCCATTGCAAAGTACTCACACTGCATAGGAACAATTACACCACGGGCCGAACACAAGGCATTAATTGTGAGCATGGACAAGGAAGGAGGACAGTCAATAATTACAAAATCGTAATTTCTATCCTGTTCCTTCAGAATGTTCTTAAGCCTTTCATCGCGATCTTCTAGTTGTACCAACTCGACTTCTGCACCAGCCAATTCGCGATTCGCCGGCAAAATATCATATCCAGCGTCTTCAGAATGAACAACAACTTGCTCAAATGTTGCTTGACCAAATAAGAGTGGATAAACCGTCTCGGTAATGGAATCCTTACTTACTCCACTACCAGTCGTTGCATTTCCTTGAGGATCCAAATCAATTAAAAGGACCTTTTGTTTTAATTTAGCCAAGGCAGCAGAAAGATTGACAGCTGTAGTTGTTTTTCCTACACCACCTTTCTGATTAGCTACACAGAATGTTAAAGCCATTTATAGACCCTTATGCTTTCGGCATGGCTAACCACAATTCGGTAAAACCTTGCCAGAGAATTGATATACCAATACACAGAAGAATGAAAGCAAACACTCGAGACAAAGCGTCCGCACCGGTTGCTCCAACGGCCTGACTTACCCTATCGCAGTATCTATAACATACGTAGACCGTTAAAAGAGTAGCTATAGTTGCTAACAAACAACCTACCAAATTCGCCGTTCCATGACCGATCATACCTGTACCAATCGCCGTTGATACAGCAATCATCCCTGGCCCCATGGTTAGAGGCAACGTAATAGGATAAAAGGCCATTGAAAGTAATTTTTTTCTAGATTTTGGAGGTTCAATGGATGTATTTTCCGTATCATCATGAGTTGCTTCATTTAAGGCTTTCCAACCCGCAGAAATCAGAACTAAGCCACCCCCTACTCGCAAAACACCCATTGAAATACCAAAGAAACTCAGTATTAAATGTCCCGCAAAAAGACTCACTAACATAATGATCATCGAATAAAAAACTATTCGATTAACCATCATTTTTCTCGTTTCGTCATCAATATTAGGCGTAAGGGCCAAAAAGAACATTGCCCCACCAAAAGGATTTAAAACTGGAATAAATGATGCGAAAGCAAACAAAAAAGTGCTGATAACTTGATCAAACACCACAAACCTCTTTCCAATGGACAAAAAGTCAGATCAAGTTGCATTCTTACATAACAAACAAAAAAAATCTCGTTTTTTAAGAAGTTATTTCAAAAAAAACAAAAAAACCTTTTTCCACATGTTCCACATGAAACATATCAATATTAATATCTTTTTAAATATTTACTTTGTTTGCCTATTTATTGATCAATGTAAATTAAACTGGTTCACTTTTGTTACTTATACATCTATTTGATAATTATAATATTTTTTATAATTTGCTTATTTCTTGTGCAATATATATTTATATAAAACACAAGTAAAGCGTAATTATTCATTTCTTACAATAACAATATTGCGATTTTCATTTAGGAAAGGAACTTTAACTTCCTGTACTACGATTGAAACAACATTTTTAATCTCTTTTAATTCAGCATCAGGCTTCTGACCTTTTAACGCTAACCAATATCCATCTTCTTTTAATAAATGTTTTGAGAGGTCAATGAAATTTTTAAGAGAGGAAAAAGCTCTAGAAGAAATTACATCGAAAGGCGGATGGTTTAAATTTTCGACTCTTTCATGAAAAACTTGTACATTAGTTAGTTTTAAATTTAAAGTCACTTGTCTCAAAAAAGCAGCTTTTTTCCCCACTGTTTCAACCATTGAGACTTTACAATTCGGCAACATAATAGCAATGGGAATAGCTGGTAAACCTCCGCCAGAGCCCACATCAAGCATAGAGCCGTTTGGAGCTAAATAGTTTTTAAATACATTTACGACGGATAAAGAATCGAGAATATGATGCGTTAGCACATCATCTTTATCCGTAATCGCTGTTAGGTTGTAAGTTTTATTCCACTTGAATAAAAGCTCAGAATACTTATCCAACATCTGGAGTTGCTTATCAGATGCAGATAAATTTAATTCCTTAATCCCCTCTTTTAATCTTTTTTGATCTAAAAAAAACATCATTACACCAACTATTCCATCCATTTACGAGATTTAATAAAAATGAGAAGCAAACTTATGGCGGCCGGTGTTACTCCACTAATCCGACCGGCCTGACCTATTGTTTCTGGCCGATGAGCTTTCAATTTTTGCCGAACTTCAAAGGACAAACCTTTGACTTTATCGTAATCAAAATTAGAGGGAATCTTTGTTGTTTCATGTTCCAGAAGTTTAGATACCTCTTCTTTTTGTCTGTTAATGTATCCAGAATATTTTGCTGTAATTTCAATCTGCTCGACTTCAGACTGACTCAGATTTATATCATCGGAGACCAATTCACCATCATTTTTTCTTAAAGTTTTAAGTGTTTCATGTGAAACATTCGGACGAGATAACAAATTGAATAACGAATACTCTCGTTCTAACTTAGTACCTAATACTCGTACAGACTCTTCCTCATTAATCAAAGAGGGATACACCCAGGTACTTCTCAAACGTTGCAATTCTTTTTCAATGGCTTCTTTTTTTCTATTAAAAAACTCCCATCTCACATCATCAACAAGACCCAAATTTCTGCCGATTTGAGTTAATCTTTCATCCGCATTATCTTCTCTTAAACTCAATCTATATTCTGCTCTTGAAGTGAACATACGATACGGCTCAGTGACCCCTTTTGTAATAAGATCATCAACCATAACACCAAGATAAGCTTGATCTCTTCTAGGAACCCACGAATCTTTGTCTTTAACTTGCAAGGCAGCATTCAAACCCGCCAAAAGACCTTGAGCAGCTGCTTCTTCATAGCCCGTTGTGCCATTAATTTGTCCAGCAAAAAACAGACCATCGATACTTTTTGTTTCTAAACTCGTTTTTAGTTCTCTAGGATCATAGTAATCGTATTCAATTGCATAAGCGGGACGAATAAAATGTGCGTTTTCCAAACCTGGAATTGTGTGCATAAAAGCAATTTGAACATCAAACGGTAGACTCGAAGAAATTCCATTCGGATAATACACATGAGTATTCAAACCTTCCGGCTCTAAGAACACATGATGTGAATCTTTACTTGCAAAACGCACGACCTTATCTTCAATAGACGGACAATAACGCGGACCAATCCCCTCAATTATTCCTGAGAACATGGGTGAGCGATCAAGATTCGCGCGAATAATTTCATGCGTTTTAACATTAGTATTAGTGATCCAACACGGAACTTGCTCAGGATGAGTTTTTTGAGGTTCCAACAAAGAGAAACTAGGAATAGGATCAAAATCCCCCAACTGTTTTTCACAACGAGAAAAATCAATTGTTCGCCCATCTATTCGAGCTGGCGTACCTGTCTTTAATCGTCCTTTAGGAAGACCTAAATCAATTAATCGCTGAGCTAATTTAATACTGGCCGGATCACCAACTCTACCAGCCGGATAATGTTCAAGACCAATATGAATTAACCCATGCAAAAATGTTCCAGCCGTTATGACCACAGCTTTCGAATAAAAACGAACATTCGTTTGAGTAACGACTCCTACAGCCCTACCATTTTCAACAATTAAATCATCTACACCCTGTTGATAGACCCATAAATTTTCCTGCTTCTCAATGGTCTTTCTCATTGCAACCCGATATAACTCTCGGTCAATTTGCGCTCTAGTAGCTCTAACGGCAGGACCTTTTGAACTATTTAAAACTCGAAATTGAATCCCCGATTCATCTGTCACCTGAGCCATGGCTCCACCCATAGCATCTACTTCTTTTACCAAGTGACTTTTTCCAATCCCACCAATTGATGGATTACAAGACAGTTGCCCAATCGTCTCTACATTATGGGTCAACAACAAGGTTTTGCAACCCATTCTTGCTGATGCGAGACATGCCTCAGCTCCCGCATGACCACATCCAACAACAATTACATCAAATCGAACCGGATAATCCATTTTTTCCTCGTTTCACGTGAAACAGATTATTATTGATCTATAATTTATTTAGTAAAATCAATTACTTACCAATACAAAATCTACTAAAAATCATTCCCAATAAATCGTCAGGGGTAGTTTCACCAAGAATAAATCCTAACGATTCATTACAAAGACGTAATTCCTCCGCCAATAAATCTAATGGGGGATTTTCAAGATTGACAAATTGATTGGCTAATTTTAAGTGTTCATAAGCATCTTTAAGCGCTTCTAAATGGCGTTCTCTCGCTAAAAATGTCGATTCAGGTTTATTTTCCCAACCCACAAGAGTAAGTAATTTTTGTTTTAATTCAGGAATGCCTTCACCCGTTTTAGCAGAAATACCGATCCACTCCCCTCTCCAATTAATTTTGGCATTTAAATCACACTTATTGAAAACCTGCAGAACCGGAACACCAGCTGAAACCCTCTGCATCACTTGTTTTAGTATTTTTTGCCCTTCTTCATCGGAATTTTCATTTGTCGCATCAATTAAATGCAACACAATATCAGCGCCTTCTACGGCTTGCAGGGTTCTCTCAATACCGATTGATTCAACCTTATCGGTCGTTTCACGCACGCCAGCCGTATCAACCAGTCTTAAAGCCACCCCTTCAATAGAAATCTGATTCTCAATTTTGTCCCTAGTGGTACCCGCTACATCGGTCACAATAGCCACATCCGAACCACTCAACTGATTCATAAGGCTCGATTTCCCTACATTGGGACTACCCACCAAAACTACCGTTACCCCCTCTCGCAGGATGGAGCCTTGCTGTGACTGGTGCATTAGCTCCTCAAACTCTTTTGTAATACTCAAAAGACGTTCACGAGCCTGTGTACTTTGGATAAAGTCAATTTCTTCCTCTGGAAAATCTAAAATAGCCTCAATTAAGGCCCTAAGTTCAATGACTTTATCCCCCACCTTATGAATACAAGACGAAAAAGCTCCGCTTAATGAACGAGACGCTGCCCGAGCTGCCCCCTCTGTTGTGGCATCAATCAAATCAGCAACGGCTTCGGCCTGTGATAAATCAATTCTCCCGTTTAAAAATGCTCTCTTGGTAAATTCGCCAGGCTCTGCTAAACGTAATCCTTTGCTTTTACCGACACGTAAAATCTCTTGAAGAAGTAACTTCAAAATGACAGGGCCACCATGAGCTTGTAGCTCTAATACGGACTCTCCAGTGTAAGACTTAGGCGCGGGAAAATATAAGGCCAATCCTTCATCAATCTGGTTTCCATTGCGATCTTTAAACGGACGATAATGAGCATATCTAGCTTTAAAATGTTCAGATGGACCAAAAAAATCTTTGATAAAACCCTCAATAAAGCTATCATCTGCCGATAGTCTCACAATGCCAACACCACCCCTTCCGGAAGCGGTAGCGATTGCAACAATAGGATCTTTGTCAGAATAAATGGGCATATAAACCTCTGAAAATAAGGCTAATTATCGCACCGTACTGTTCGTCTTTATCAACTCAATGATAAATTTTGCTAAATTTTTACCATGAACAATTAATTTCCAATACCTATGTCACTTAAAGATAATGAATCCCCTTTTTTTGGCAACGCCCTGATTGGGGCCTGTTGCGCTATTGCTGCATCTGTACCCGTTTCTGCTTACGTCGCTTCTTTTATTGGTGATAGCTATGAAGTACGTGTCATGGTGTATGGGGCCATTTTGCTTTGGGTTATTTCAGGCGCTATTACTATCTTCTTCAAGACATATAAATCCGAGAAAAAACGACTTTCTTTAAGGTTCATATTATTGTGGTTCGCCTCTGTCTGGCTGTGGCCTCTACTGGTGTTTTTTGGTCAATCAAGGCAATAAAAAAGAGGCCCGTCCAGAGCCTCTTTTCATCATCAAAAGACCTTATCTTTAAGAGATTGTTCTCTTGATTCTTTCCTTCTCAATTTGCTTGTTGACGTACCATTGTTGCCAGATGGACAAGACGTTATTCGTCAACCAGTACAGAACCAAACCAGAAGCAAAGAAGAAGAACATCACACCAAAGACAACAGGCATAATCATCATAACTTTAGCCTGAGTCGGGTCAGTCGGACGCGGACTGATCTTCATCTGAATGATCATTGTAGCGACCATCAACAGCGGAAGAATCAAATACGGATCCGGGCTGGCCAAATCATTGACCCAAAGCAGCCAGCTGGCTCCACGCAATTCCACTGTGGCCAACAGCACCCAATACAAGGCCAAGAAAACGGGAATTTGAAGCAAGATCGGGAAACAACCGCCGGCAGGATTAATCTTTTCACGACGATACAATTCCATCATTGCTTGATTAAGCGCTTGCTTATCATTGCCATATTTCTCTTGAATAGCCTTCATACGCGGAGCTACATCACGCATACGAGCCATGGACTTGTAGCCAGCAGCTGAAATCGGATAGAGAATTGCCTTAACCAACACGGTCAGTAAAACAATAGCCCAACCCCAGTTACCGACCAGTCCTTGAAGGAAAGCCAACAACCAATAAATCGGCTTAGCCAAGAAAGTCAACCAACCGTAATCGACCACCAAATCAAGGTTCGGAGCAATGTACTCTAAACGGCGTTGATCTTGAGGACCGACATAAAGCGTGCTGTCAACTACTTTTTCAGCTCCAGGAGCAACTTCTCCCACCGCAACGATAGAACCGATGGCATAAAGATGCTTATCAAGCTGACGAGTATAAAGTTCACGGTTAATGTCTTGCTGAGGGACCCATGCTGTTAAGAAATAATGCTGCAACATGGCAATCCAACCTTCATTCGACTGAGAAGGAAGATCGGTGTCATTATCCGCGATGGAATCAAAATCAATCTTTTGGAACTTTTCAGCTTCTGTATAAGCAGCGGGACCCGTAAACGTATTGTAGAAAGCGCTATCGCTAGCCACTTTACCGTCGTCACGTGTCAACTGCATATAAACAGACGGAGAAATAGCCACATTGCCCTTGTTACGCACTTCGTGCTTAACGTCGATACCATAATGTCCACGATGGAACACATACGTTTTAATCAATTCAACGTTGCCTTGAGAAGCAGCGAAACTCACGTTAAGAGTATCCTGTCCTTCTTTCATATCCAACGTGTCAGTGATTAAGCGGAAAGCTGTGCGATGGTTTGGGAAGTTGCCACCAACAAGACCGGTCTCAGCCTTATAAACATGCTGCGCAGAGGTATCAAACAAAACCACATTACCAGCGTCTTGTTGTTCTTCCTCACCCAAAATTAAGCCAGGTAAGCCTCGAGTTTTCCAATCCGGCGTTTGACGTTCCTTTAATAACTCTGCACGAGCTACTGAAGCGCCATTAGCATCAAAAGTGATTTTGAAAAGATCTGTGGTCACAACTACCGGTTTGGTAATCGTTACATTGACTTCAGATGCAACCGCTTTGCTGTCAGCAGGAACCTTTACATCCCCTGCTGCTGCCGTGGTATTTGTATTTTCAACCACTTGTTCCTGAACGGCTTCAGGAGTTCCAAAGAAGGATGGATTACCGTTGCGCACCTGCCATGCATCCCAAAGCATGAAAAGTGCCAACAAGAAAATCATCCACAAAAAAGCACGTTGTAATTCGCGTCCCATATGGACTCTCTTATCTATCGTTGAAATAATGAAAAATCAGTTATGGTGTCTCCAAGGAAACCATTGAAAAGACGCCGGCACCGGGTCGTAACCATGGCCCCCAAAAGGATTGCAACGAACAATCCTCGCCACCATTAACCAACTTCCTTTTAAAACTCCAAAACGTTCAATGGCCTCTATTGAGTACTGTGAACAGGTCGGATGAAACCGACACTCCCTCCCAATCCAAGGTGATAGCACGAGTTGGTAAAACCGAATACATGCAATCAGTACGGATCTCGGGGCATTCACTTTGATTCCCTCGATGAGACAGACACTTTGGATAAAAAATACCCAAAGAGTTTTTCAATGTCGTTTCGAATTAAAATTTTTCTTGCCTTCTTACTTAAGTCTTTTTGACTGCAATCTGGCAATCTACACTTCAATCGGCAATTAATATCTAAACCATATTGTCGATCTGAAAGCGCTTGAATAAGTGTTTGACGACTCGTTCGGGCTTTTTCCCGCAACAACCGTTTCACTAATGCCCTTTCGACTGATAAATGAGCATTTTGTTTACCAACGGTAAACCCAAAGCGGACCAATCCGATTTGATCAGTCTTTAAGGCACTAATTGTGAAAAAATCCGAATAGCTTCGGATTAATTTCGTTTTGTTTGCAGACAAAACCGCCCCGAACTCCGCCGATTTTATCAAACGGATACTTCGAGGCAGCCCATTCGGTTTTTTAACCGTAGCATTCACGGCCAACTTCCGCCGTGAGATTCTCTCAATTAGAGAGCGAGAACGTGACGTCCCTTGGCGCGGCGAGCAGCCAAGACACGACGACCGCCCTTGGTACGACTGCGAACCAAGAAGCCATGCGTACGAGCACGCTTGACCTTAGACGGTTGATAAGTACGTTTGGTAGCCATGACGACAATCCTTAAAAAATATTGGATAGTAAAAATCTTACAGAGATCACTGTAGGGATCCCGAACACAGACCCCTCCCCGGCCTTTCACTTCGGCCTTGGTTGTTTCAGATCCGTGAAAAACATGGTATTACACATCAAAAACCTATGTTTTGTCAAGTTTTTTAATATCTTAGGGAATCTTTTCACTAGAACAAGTGAATCTGAATTTGTTAGTAGGAAAAACACTAGGTTTAGGTAAAAAAATTTTTTATCCAATATCTAGTGTTTTTATTGGCAGTGGTAAAAATATTTTGAGTTATCCACAGTTGACTGCCTATTATTTAAGCAACCTCAACAAAACAGAGCCTTTTTTTTATCAGTACAATGACTCAAAGCTTCCTACATCCGGGAGGCTTTTTCGTCTGAAAGTTATCTTTTTTTTATATAAAAACAATTAATAATTATTTGTTTTTATTGGAATTTGTCAATTTGACAAATTAAAAGACTATTTTTCTAGTCGCTGAATCTTTAAATCATTAGCTTCGACGGCTATTGGTGTGGCGCTCTTACTTTCTCTAGCGTCTACGAATATGTGAGGGGATACGGATGTAGTTTTCCCCGTTGTTATTCTTACTTTGTTTATAAAAAATATAAAAGTTGCTCGGAGTGTCTTTATGAATTTCTGGGAACAATGTTTAATCCAGCTGGCCAATATTATTGACCAACAAGATTTTGAGCGCTGGATTAAGACTCTCGTCTGCATTAATTGGGACGAAAAAAATCGTACCCTCATTTTAGGGCATAGAACTTTGCAAGCTATTGATACGATTGAGACTCACTTCAGTACAAGGATCTCTTCGGTTGCATCAGCTATTGCCCACGATGCCGTAACCGTTCAGTACCACCAAACAGAAGGAATGGTGGAAGCGGCGCAGGCACAATTGGATTTAGTCCCGGCAGAAAATACTCAGGAAACGCTTTCTGAGCAAGCTTACGCTTGTGGTTTGCGTTCACAACAAACATTTGAGAACTTTGTTGCCGGTTCATCTAATCAACTAGCCTACGTTGCCGCGAAAAGTGTAGGGGATAATCCTGGAAAAAATTACAACCCGCTCTTTATATATGGGGGAGTGGGGTTAGGAAAAACGCACCTTATGCACGCGGTAGGGAACCAAATGTTGAAAAACAATCCCGAGGCCCGTGTGCTTTGCGTGGGTACACAGACATTTATTAATGATTTCACCACTGCTGTTAGGGAAAATAACTACGCTCCGTTTGATCATAAATATCAAAATTTGGACGCTCTGTTTATCGATGATATTCAGTACCTTGGTGGTAAACGACAAATTCAACAAAAACTTTTTGAAGTTTTTGAAAAATTGGTCCCCCACGGCAAACAAATCATTTTTACGAGCGACACTTACGCTAGAAGCCTAAAGGATATGGACGAACGGCTAATTTCTCGTTTTACTTCCGGCTTATCGGTCGAGGTGGAACCCCCGGAATTAGAAACCAGAGTCGCAATTTTGCAGAAAAAATCCTTTGCTCAACGCTTCGACTTGCCCGATGATGTTGCCTACTTTATTGCCCGGCATCTCAAAAGTAACGTCAGAGAGTTGGAGGGGGCTCTCAACATTGTCATCGCCTTTGCTAAGTTCAACAATGAAGGACGAGTTACTGTTGATAAAGCAAGAGAAGCCTTACAAGGAATGCTCGTTGCCTCAACAGCCCAACTAACTGTTGAGCGCATTCAAGGTATGGTGGCTGAATACTTCAAGATTTCTTTAGCGGAAATGTATTCCAAAACTCGTGTTAAGAAAGTGGCCGTCCCCAGACAAATTGCAATGTACCTCTGCAAAGAATTGACTAAAAGCAGTTTGGCCGAGATAGGGGAGCGTTTTGGTAAACGTGACCATACAACGGTTTTGCACGGTGTTAAAAAAATTACCGATGCTCGAGCAAAGGACAAAGATCTGAATTACCAAATTCACGTTCTAGAACAAATGCTTAAAAATTAAGACGAATTAGGAAATTTCGTCCTCCCAAATCCTTATAAAATCCACTAAAATTGGGAGGTTAAACGGCAGGTGATTTGCCTGTTGAAGATGGTTTACTTGTTTAAAAGGATAAGGGAATGTTGATCATCAAGAGCCCGCGAGAAGCTTTCGCAACTCCGGTTCAAGCTGTCAGTGGGATTGTCGGAAAGCAACGCCAAACGCTGCCCATTTTGTCCAATATTTTGATTTCTAAGGTTGGCACACGCGTTGACTTTACTGCAACTGATTTAGACATTGAAATCAAAACTTTTGCCGACATTGGAGCAGAAGGTCCGGATATCAGTGTGACAGTGGATGCCGCTAAGTTACAGAGCTTGATTAGTGCACTTAATCACGGCTCTGAAGTGACGTTGTCTCAGCCCAGTCAGTCTGACCCGACAGTTGAGCTCAAACAGGGAAAGAGTACATTTAAGCTCAACACATTGCCGGCAGACGAGTTCCCGAATCGTCCTGAAGCTCAATTCACACAAAGCTTTGTTATCCCTGCCAATCAAATTCGTCATCTTCTCCAGTTGGTTCATTTTTCAATGGCCCAACAAGACATCCGTTATTTCTTAAACGGTATGCTGTTATCTGTAGAAGGTGATGTCATTCGTGTGGTCACCACAGATGGTCACCGTCTGGCTTACTGTGAAGGCAAATTAGAATCTGCGCTGACACAAAACATTCAATGTATTGTTCCCCGCCGCACAGTCATGGAAATGCTTCGTTTGATCCCTGATAGCGATGAGTCCATCACTATTGCTATCTCTGAAGCAGAAATTCGAATTACCTGGGGCAACATTACCTTGTCTTCAAAATTGGTGGAAGGAAAGTTCCCGGACTACAACCGTGTCATTCCGGTTAATAACACCAATATCTTTGTTATTAAGCGTGATGTCTTACTCGGTGCTTTAAAGAGAACCGCTATTTTGGCTAATGCCAAGCTTCGCGGTGTCAAGTGGGAACTTAAAAATAACACCCTGACAATTCAAAGTACCAACTCTGACCAAGAAGAAGCCAAGGATGTCTTGGACATTGAATACAACGGCATTGACATCGAAATTGGTTTCAACCTTTTGTACTTGCAAGATGTTTTAAATAACTTGCGCAGTGAAGAGGTTCAATTTGCATTGCATAGCAACACTGGTGCAATGCTTGTAACCATGCCTGATAATTCTTCGTTCAAGTATGTTGTCATGCCGATGCGCACCTAATGCGCGTGCGTAGCGTGATTTCATGTATAACACACCCGCTCTGGATACCTTCAGAGCGGGTGTCCTGACAATTAAGAGAAGCAATTTTTAGACTGTTTTTAAGTTTTTAAGAGAAAAAATTTATGAGTGAAGCTGATAAAAAACTCAATCCGAATGACTATGGTGCAGCCTCTATCGTAGTATTGGAAGGACTAGAAGCCGTTCGTAAACGTCCCGGTATGTATATTGGTGACACCGCAGACGGATCTGGTCTTCACCATCTAATTTATGAGGTTGTCGATAATTCGATTGACGAAGCATTAGCCGGCTTTGCTGATGAAATTGTCGTCACATTACACACAGATGGTTCTGTCTCCATTGAGGATAATGGTCGTGGCATTCCGACTGACATCAAGATGGACGATAAACATGAACCTAAACGCAGTGCAGCTGAAATTGCTTTAACCGAACTGCATGCAGGCGGAAAGTTTTCTGAAAATAGCTACAAAATTTCAGGCGGACTTCACGGAGTCGGCGTCTCTTGCGTTAACGCATTGTCTACATGGTTGAAGTTGACCGTTTGCCGAGAAAATAGAGCTCACTTTCTCGAATTTGAACGAGGCAAGCTGATCAATCGACAAACCGAAATTATTCAAACGGTCAATGGCCCGGTTGAAGTGTCGCCTATGATTGATTTGGGACCGACTGATAAACGCGGAACGCTGGTCCATTTTTATCCTGATAAAGAAATCTTCAGCGACATTACCTTTAGTTTTGAAAGACTCTCTGAACGCTTGAGAGAACTGTCGTTTTTAAATTCCGGCGTCAATATTCTTTTACTGGATCAAAGAACCGGAAAAGAAGAACGTTTTCATGCACAAGGCGGCGTAAGAGGCTTTGTTGAATACATCAATCAAAATAGAGTTGTTTTACATAAAACACCGTTTTATGCCTTAAAAACCGTAGAGTCTCAAGGCGTACCGGTTACGGTCGAAGTGTCAATGCAATGGAATGACACTTATAACGAACGCTTGACTGCTTATACCAATAACATTCCCCAAAAAGACGGGGGAACGCACGTCACTGGTCTTAGAAGTGCAATGACCAGAGTCATTAAGAATTACATTTCTAAGGAAGGCTTGGATAAAAAACTTAAAAATGACATTGATGGTGAAGACATGCGAGAAGGTTTGACTTGCATCCTTTCTGTCAAGGTACCGCAGCCAAAATTCAGTTCGCAAACGAAAGATAAACTGGTTTCAAGTGAAGTCAGACCCGCCGTTGAAGATGTCATTAATACGGAGTTGGCCAGTTACTTGGATGAGAATCCGGCTGAAGCTCATGCTATTTGCGAAAAAATCGTTGCTGCTTCCCGTGCGCGAGAAGCGGCTCGAAAAGCTCGCGACATGAGTAGAAAATCAGTACTGATGTCAGGGTCCCTGCCTGGAAAACTGGCTGATTGCCAAGAGAAAAATCCGGCTTTAAGCGAACTTTTCTTAGTCGAAGGTGACTCCGCAGGCGGTTCTGCCAAGACTGGTAGAAATCGTAAGAATCAAGCTATTTTGCCTTTGAGAGGCAAAATTTTGAATGTTGAAAAAGCTTCACACGAGAAGTTACTTGATAGCGAACAAGTCCGTACCTTAGCTTTGGCACTGGGATGTAGCATCGGTAAGGATTTTGATATCGAAAAATTGCGCTATCACCGCATCATTATCATGACTGATGCTGACGTGGACGGTGCACATATTTCAACATTGCTGTTGACCTTCTTCTACCGTCAAATGACGCCTTTAATCGAACGCGGTTATGTGTACATTGCTCAGCCCCCGTTGTATAAGATCACGGTCAATAAAAAAGATATTTACGTCAAAGATGACCATGAATACAACAAGGTTATCTTAGAGATTGCTCTCAAAGACGCTGAGCTTTATAGAAATGAAGAAGCGTTCCAAAAAGGAGAGAAAATCTGGGGAACTGAGCTTGAAAAGTTAGCCGACAGCTACATTCAAAGTTCTGAGGTTCTTCAACGTTTGAGTTTGGTGATTGATCGATCTGTACTCCTAGCAATCACTGCTGGTGTGAAGATTAATCTTGACACATTTGAGAACGCACAACGTTCGGCACAAGCCCTTATGGATCAAATTCGCGATAAACACTTAAAGGTGATCGCTAAACAAGACGAAGAAACTCACCGTGTTTATCTGGCTATTGAAAGAATGGTCTATGGGAATGTCCGGCACTCCAGAATGGACGCTCATTTCCTAAATACAGCGGATTACTCTTTGTTGGTAAAAACCGCTCAAGATTTACAGGGAATTGTGGCTGAAGGCGCCCGTGTAGTTCGTGGAAATAAATCCCATCCCGTTAAAAACTTTGAAGAAGCTATTCAGTGGCTGATGAATGAAGCAAGTTCTGGATTGACTCGTCAACGCTACAAAGGTTTGGGAGAAATGAACGCTGAGCAATTAGCCGAAACAACGATGCAGCCAGAAAATAGACGGTTGTTGAGAGTTCGTTTGGAGGATGCGGCCAGTTCAGATAATGTCTTCTCCATGTTGATGGGAGACAATGTTGAACCAAGAAGACGTTTCATTGAAGATAACGCGCTCTTTGTGAATAACATTGATATTTAATTCACTTGCGGGAGATTAAGTCTCCCGTTTTTTTTTAGGATAAACAACAATGCCTGATACTACACACGAAAAATTAGTTGTCGCCGTTTCCAGCCGAGCATTGTTTGATTTAGAGGCTGAGCACAAAATATTTGAAGATCAAGGTATCGAAGCTTATAGAGACTACCAAACTCAGCACGTTCAAACGCCTTTAAATCCTGGTGTTGCCTTTCCTTTTGTCAGGCGTTTATTGAGTCTAAATGAATATTTTCCAAAAGAGGAAGAACCTTTCAGAGTTATCGTTTTATCCAGAAATAGTCCCGAATCCGGCCAACGTTTCTTTAATTCTTGTAAATACTACAAACTGCCCATCCGAGGAGGGGCTTTTACCTCTGGACAGCCAACATTTCCCTACATGAAGGCTTATGGAGCATCGTTATTTTTAAGTGCCAATAGTAAAAGTGTTTTAGAAGCCACTCAAATGGGGTATCCGGCCGGTTTGGTGCTTCCTTCAAAGGCCAAAGATGATCAGGAAGATAAAGGATTACGAATTGCCTTTGATTTCGATGGGGTTGTCATTGATGACGACAGTGAAAAGCAATACAAACAATCAGGGTTAGAGGGTTTCCAAGATTATGAAAGTAAACATGTTGACTCACCTCATAACGCCGGCCCTTTAACCGAACTTTTTAAAAAGTTAGCCTACTTTCAACAATTAGACATGCAGAGAAGGGGAAAAGAAGATCCTTATTATCAGCCGGTTATTAGGATCTCGATTGTCACATCCCGAGGAGCACCAAGCGAAGAAAGACTGATTACAACACTAAAAAGCTGGGGAATGAATGCCGCAGAACTTTTTCTAATGGACGGTATGCCCAAGCAGTTTGTCCTTGAACAGCTTCGCCCTCATATTTTCTTTGATGACCAAATTCAGCACTTACAGTCTGCAGCTCATGCTGTTCCAAGTGTATTAATTCCTTTTGGTGTAACGAGAGAAAATTCTGTTAAAACATTGTTAGAAAAACAATCAGACTAATTAAAAGATTTATCCACAAAGTTATCCACAAAAAATAAAGGTCCTCAATCCCGCTAGTGTCAGGGGATTGAGGCTTTATTATCAATATTCTGAGTATTATCAAATTTACAATTTTTACTTATAAATCAAATAGATATAACATATACGCATAATTTTGCGAATTATAAATTTTTGTCCGAAATAACAAAGACTTAAATAGGTTATCCCAAATAATCCACAAAGTTATCCACAATTTTTTAGTAAGAAACAAAGGGGATTGATGACATTTGTGATGAAAAGTTATTAATAAGTCATATTTTTATTTTTAATTAATAGTCATAATAATAAGCGAAACTTTTTCGGTGGATAAGTTCTCTTTTGTTTTATTTTTCAATTAATTAGACTGTTTATTATTTGATTAATTTGTCTGTGTACATCGTATGAATAAAATGTGAGTTTTTGTGGATAACTTTTAAGCTTCTATCTTTTTTGATTGTTATCCACATTTTTAAATAAATATTCACAAAGATATCCAGGCCTTTTACACAAGAGCAATAAATCGTGATAACTTCTCAAATAATTAAATCATTCTCATTGATGCGTAATGCTACTATACTGAGTAGACACGTAAAGGTTGGATAAATATGCGTATTAAATCTATTATTTTGTCGCTATCTGCAGTTACTCTCGGTGTTACCGCTTTGAGTGGTTGTGTTCCTGTTTTGATCGGCGGTGCAGTCGGTACAACGGCCTTTGTTACGACCGATCGTCGTACAACCGGTGCTCAAATGGCCGATGAGGTGATGGAAAAGAGGATTCATTATGAAATTTCTCAAGCCATTCCAAATAATCTTCACTTGACTGTAACTTCTTACAATCGTCGTATTTTATTAACAGGTGAAGTCGGAAGTGAGAGTGACAAACTAACAGCTCAGCGCGTGGCTCAGAATAGTTTAGAAGTCAGTTCTGTTGTCAATGAATTAATGGTGGGGCCTGTGTCCTCTGTGACACAAAGAATGTCTGACTCTACATTGGCCGGTAAGGTAAGAACACAGTTGATCACCACATCAGGAGTATCTTTAAATCAAATGAAGGTAACTGTTGATCGTGGCATTGTCTATCTGATGGGCCTAGTCACTCAGGAAGAAGCACAAAAGGCTGCAGATATAGCTTCCCGTGTTCCGGGTACTAAATCAGTCGTCACAGCGTTTGAAGTGTTGAGTACACGAGAAGTCCAAGAACGTCTCAAATTATTGTCTCAGCCTCAAGCTGAAAAACCGGCCTACACGACAACGAATAACATTGTTGAAGAACCAGTTTCTTCTACGGAAGTGCGTTTGCAATAACGGTTTTTATCGTTTGCGGTTAGCGACGTGCGTTCAGTGATTCTATCTTTATGGATGCCTGTAGCGCTTTTTGCGCTATGGTGGTTTGCGTCCGCTTTTTCGTGGGTTAATCCTTATCTATTGCCCCGCCCGGAGGCTGTTTTTGCGGCGTTTATAGAGCTTTGTGAAAATGGTCTTCTTTGGGTGCATGTTCAATCCAGTCTAGGAAGAGCATTTGGGGGATATATCATTGCTGCATTAATAGCACTACCCATGGGCTATTTTTTTGCAAAGTATGAAGCTCTTCATACTCAATCCCGTTTGCTTCTTGAAAGCTTGCGGATGATTCCTCCTCTTTCCTTAATTCCTTTACTCATTTTATGGTTGGGAATAGGGGAAACCGCTAAATTAACCATCGTCCTTTTAGCCAGTTTTTTTCCTATTTATCTAAATGCTTATAGTGGATTTAAGCAATTAGATTACCGTTATGGGGAATTAGCTGAAACTTTGAATTTAAGTACTTTTGAGAAAATTCAACACATAGAGTTTCCAGGGGCTTTGCCTGCAGTTTTTACCGGGTTGCGCCTTGGATTCGGCTACAGTTGGAGAGCATTGGTCAGTGCTGAATTAATCGCCGCCTCTTCTGGGCTTGGTTATTTAATTTCTGATGCCTCCGAGATGGCTCGTACCGATCAAGTGTTTGTTGGCATTTTTATGATTGCCATCTTGGGTATTTTGGGAGATTTCCTTTTTCAGAAGGCACTCTTTAAAGTCGCTCCTTGGAGTAAAAAATGACGATAGCAAGCGTGCAAAATGTCAGTTTTCGCTACCCGGGGTATGAACATTGGATTCTTAAAGATTTTTCTTTAGAACTGTACGATCGTGAAGTGTTGGCCATTATAGGAAAAAGTGGCTGCGGTAAAAGTACTTTGATTCGTTTGATCTCTGGTTTGCTCATGCCAACAAAGGGGCAAATTCAAATTGAGAGCAATAGAAGAGTTGGGGTCGTTTTCCAAGATCATCGGTTATTGCCTTGGAAAACGGTTTTCGAAAATGTTGCGTTGCCAATTCGAAAAGAATCTCGAGAAAAACAGAGAAAAACCGTTTGTGAGGTGCTCGAGTTGGTGGGATTAAGCCACACAGAAAATTATTATCCTTCAGAATTATCAGGTGGGATGGCTCAAAGGGTTGCTCTGGCTCGTGCATTAGTGCAGTCCCCAGATATTTTATTGATGGACGAGCCTTTTGGTGCTCTAGACGCTATAACCCGAGCGCAAATACAAGTCGACTTTGAGCGAATCCAACAGCAAAAGAAAATGTCCGTTGTTTTGATTACTCATGAGGTTAATGAAGCAGTTCGTTTAGCTGATCGGGTAATGGTTTTGTCTCAAGCAAAGGTAGTGGATACGCTGAATATAGATTTACCGCATCCCCGAACAGTAACCAATATGCACGTTGTTGAATACGCAGCAAAAGTTTTGAATCTTTTAACTCATTCTTAGTGAGGCAGGAAATGACATTGAAAAAATTATTACTCGTTACCGCGATGGTCTTGACAGGATCGTTGTCAGCAGCACAAGCAGCTACATCTGAAATTAATGTTGCTTACGTGAAGTCACCTTTTAATCTTCAAAATATTGTGATGAAACAAAACCAGCTTTTGGAAAAAGAATTTCAAAAGGACGGTATTAAGATTAATTGGGTATCCATTAATTCAGGAGCTCAACAAGCTCAGGCTATGGCTGCGGGGTCGCTTGATGTAAGTGCTGTTATGAATACGGCATCATTATTGATGGCTAATGGGGCAGGCAATAAGATCTACATAGCCACTGGGGTTGCTCGTCCGACCCAAGTATTTGCCGTAGTGGGTAAACCTGGCAAGCAGATGAAAATCGAAGATTTAAAGGGAAAAAAAGTAGCGGGGCCAAAAGGAACAGCGTTACATCAAATCTTGGTGGCTGCCCTGAATTCAAAAGGCATGAATATCAAAGATGTTGAGTTTCTCCAAATGGATCCTGCCAAAGCACAAGCAGCCTTGTTGGGTGGGCATGTGGACGCCGCTCTGCTAGCAGCAGGATTGGTTATTAAGGCCAACGCTTCTGGGGCAAAGACCATTGTTACAGCAGACGGTTATGTTAATCCTTTATTGGTCATGGCTGCTAGCGAAAAGTTTGTTAAGGAAAATAAGCCCTTGCTAGAAAGAATTGTCAAAGTTCATAGACAAACCACTAAGTGGATTGGTGATAACTATGAACAGGCTATTGCCATGGGAGCAAAAGAAGAGGGCGTGAGCTTGGATGACGCAAAGAAGTTAGCACAATGGAGTCACTACTTTGATGTCATTACCGATAACGATATGAATAGCCTTAAATTAGATCAAACTTTCTTGATTGAAAATGGCATGATGCAAAATAAGGTCAATACTGATCAATTAGTCCTGCCTATGGCCCGCCAATAATCATTGAGGCAAGCGCTGAAATCTAAATAGGTTTCAGCGCTTGTTACACGAACCATTTCAAATAAGCATGAATCAAAGCACCACAGGTTAAAGTGAGTGCAAAAAAGACTTCTAATTTAACGGTCGCAAACAAGGTACCGTTTAACTCATATCCTGTTTTATTTGTGAGTTCCTGTGGTAATTTCCACGCTTTCCATAAAGAAATAAAAACTAAAAGATAGGGATAGCGAGTCCAATCCATGGCGACAATGCATAAGATTAAACCATAGGGAACAAATAACATTAATCGGTATGCAGCAACGGTAAGCGATTTCCCTAAAACAACTGCCATGGTGTAGCGATGGATAGATTCATCATGCTCACGGTCTCTGAAATTATTAACACATAAAACCGCAGAGGCAATGAGTCCAAGCGCACACCCAACGATAAGAATAGTGACCGAGATATCTTGGACCTGCAAATAATAGGTGCCAATTGCAGCTACCAATCCAAAAAAGATAAAGACAACAATTTCACCATAGGGGGTATAGGCAATCGGGCGAGGTCCTCCCATGTATAAGTAAGCGGCAGCAATAGAAGCGACTGTTACCAATAAAAAGAACCAATGCGTCAGGTAAATGAAATAAATAGTAATCGCAACGCCAATAAGAGAAGCGATCAAAATTCCGATTTCTACCTCTTTAATACTTAAGAGTCCTAATGAAGTCGCTCTTGGCAAACCTTTTCTGTTTGTTCTTTCCGCCTTTCTCTTGGTATACCCAGAGTCGTTTTCCATGTTGGTAATCGCTTGCATAACAATGGCCAGTAATGCCGTTAATGCAGCCGTAACCGGATTAATGAATCCAGTGTCAGACAAGCAAACAGCTAAAGATGCCAACACAGGAGCGACGGCCACGCCAAATGTCTTTGGACGTATGGCTAGTAACCAAGCTTTTACAGAGTGGGCAGAGACGTTCTCAACATCAGTCATTAGAGAACAACCTTGACCATCGGATGATGTGTTAATGCCATATAAATAGAATCGAGTTGTTCTCGTCCAGTGGCATGTACGACAATATGCAAAGCCTCATAACGACCTTGTTTACTCGGTCTTCTCGCTATTGTTTCCGGGTTAAACAAAGGATCAAATTCCTTAACTAACTCCCCGATGGTACTGGCAAATTGGGGATCAGCAAATCCCATAACCTTAATGGGGAAATCACAAGGAAATTCAAGCAATTCTTTTTCTTGTTTCATAATAGCTCTATTGTAATCCGACCAGTGCTTTTAGGCGTTGATATTGCCGACGCCAGAAGTTTGATTTTTGAACATCATGCAATGCAACTAATTCACTTTTAGCCACTATTTTCTTGTTGAAGTATACGGTTATTTCGCCTATGCGTTCTCCTTCTTTTATCGGAGCAACCAGAGGATCCAGACGAGATACTGTCGCCGAAAAACCCTTCATTCCTTTTTGAAGAATAGCGTCACGCGGAAGCGTAACATAAACGTTTTCTTTCACACCTACACGGACTTTTCCATCATCGGTTAATTCAACCGGCAAACGGTCAATCGTTTCGAGAGCAGGGTAAAGCAGTAAAGTTTTATAGTTATCAGCACCCCAATTGACCAGTTTCATTGTGTCATCGGTATTTTGTCGGTCGCTTTCAGCTCCTAACGTTACAGCTAACAATTCACGCGAAAATCGTGTATCTGCCTCAACATAATCACGTGAGTAATAGATAACACTATCCCATGATTTCATCTGAAAATGTGAACGGTGTAAGCCGCGAATGGACTCGGTTCGCCACAAAAAACTGTTGCTGTTATTGTGGTTCAATACACCATTATTGAGACTTTTAATCGTCCAAATATCACTGAGTTCCGGACAATCGTTTAACAGGGCGTTGGCCAAAATCAGTGTGTCGCGAGCGGTAGAGTATTGATTTTTATCGTTGGTGCCAATTAAAGAAGTGTAATGAGTGTTTTTCATGCCTAGCTTTTTGGCATTTTCATTCATTTTCTCAACGAAGCGATCAATCGTTTGGTAAATCCCCTCGGCTAGCGCTACCGCCGCATCATTAGCCCCCATGACTGCAATGGCTTTTTCAAGATCCGATACTGTGACGGATTGGTTGGGCTCTAAATAAAAACGAGCGGCATTTAATGGAGGAATAGACAGTGCATCGTTATTTACGGTAATAGAAGAGGTGCGGCTGATGATTTTTTCATTTATCGCTTTTTCTGCTGTATACAGCACCATCAGTAAAACGGTATTTCCCGGATTGGTACGGACATCTGCATTTTTATTAGCCAGCGTAGTGTGCGTTAACCGATCGACGAGAATCCAGGATTGAGATTTCAATTGTGGTGCCGCCGCATTCGCTACACTCACGAAACCCAATAAAATACAGAGGAAAGAAAAAAACAGTCTTATCATTCGCTAAACGTCAGTGAATTCTTAAATGGAGTCAACCGTCGATATTTTAAATGTAAGCGGGTAATTTTAAAGGCTTTTTAAATCTTTTGTTACGCTCATTAGCAGTTTTTTCATTGACTTATTAAAGGATCAACAACCATGGAAAATACTTTAAGTATTCAATATGAATGTGTGCCGGAGACGGGGTCAACGAATACAGATCTGCTAAACAGAGCAAAGAAAGAAATTTTGTCCGCTATTGTTGTTCGCCGAGCAATCAATCAAACAAATGCGAGAGGAACCAGGGGACGACACTGGGATGGAGGTGATCATTGCCTGATGTTCTCTGTAGCCGTGCCGATTGGACGAGATTTGCGTGAGATTAGTGGTGTGACGCTGGCAATTGGTACAGAAGTAGCTGAAAGTTTGCGAAAACAAGGAGTCAAGGCTGAGGTAAAGTGGCCCAATGACATCCTTTTAAACGGAAAAAAGTTAGCAGGCATTCTTGTAGAAACAACCAAAAGTCCGGATCACCGTTTTGTGCTGGTTGTCGGGATTGGATTGAATTTAAAGGACGGCTTAAGAAATGATGGGTACGGCCGCGCTTGTCTTGCTGATGCACTGCCTTTATCTGACATTGAAAAGACTGAGTTTTGGTTAAAGCTTTTATCTTCAGCAGTCGTTTTTGCCATCAATAACGTTCGTTCTGAAGGATTAAAACGAACACAAGCGCTCTGGGATACAATTGCAGCTTATAAAAACCAAACCGTGAGTGTCCTTGAAGAAGGTTGTGAACCTTACGATGCTCTTGTGTTGGGAATTGATGAGACAGGTCATTTGCTGGTCCGTACCAATCAGGAAATAAAGGTCTTGCAATCGGGCAGCATCAGTATTCGGTCTAAGAAGAAATGAATTTATTAATTGATCTTGGCAACACGGCGCTCAAGTGGGCGACAACGGATGATCCGGAATCTCCCCATACCATTGTGCATGGTGGAACACATAACTTTTCAGAGAAGTTATTGTCTTCATTGGAAAAAATTCCTTATAAGCATGTCTATGGTTGCTCTGTGGCTTCCAGGGACCTGACGTTATCTGTAACTCGTCTGATTGAGTCTTTGGGTTCAAAAGTTACTTGGTTAAAAGCTCAAGAGCGCTATGACGGTCCATTTTCTTTAATTAATTCCTATAAAACAGCAACACAATTAGGGTCAGACCGTTGGCACGCAGCTATTGGTGCCATTTATTTTTTGCCAAACAGGCCCCTTTTAGTTGTTCATGTTGGGACGGCAACAACTGTGGATTGCGTCTTCCCTAAAGGTGAAGCAATGGTCTTTGCGGGTGGAAGAATTGCTCCTGGTGTTGTTTTAATGAGAGACAGTCTTGTTACAGGCACCGCTACGTTACCGAAAGCAGATGGAGAGTATGAGGATTTTCCAACCGATACCATGACCGGAATTGTGACCGGTATTGTGGATTCTCAATTAGGATTAATCGAGAGGGGAATGAGAGTAATGCAGCAACACGGCTTTGAACCGACTTTGGTTTTGGCAGGTGGTGCTGTCAGTCGTTTTGCACCCTATCTACAAAAAGAATTTCCTAATAGCATTATCAAACACAATTTAGTGCTGAGGGGTTTAGCACTACGTGCCAATGGCGAGTTTGTAAGATGAGAGCATTGGCAATAATCCTGTGTCTACTGTGTGTGGTCATCTATGCTTGGGATGGTCTTAAGGATTGGGTAATAGAACCGCAGGAAGTTTCCGCTCATTACACTGATCGTGCTCAGCAGGAGGTTTTTCCTGAGGCAATGGGCAACATTGAGCCCGTTCAAAATCTGCAAGATTACATTGAGCAATATCAGAAGAAAGCTCAAAAAATATCGGCTCCTGTGCTCCTAGAGAAGCCGGATCAAGAGAAAGAAAAAGATTTGATCGAAGATTCAGCCGCACAGAAAAATTTTGATTCTTTGTCTCAAAATCTACCAATTGAAAAAGTCGGATCTGAGGTTGTTTTAACCGATCAACTACCGGTTTGCTACAAAATGGGTCCCCTTTCCAGACGTGTCTTGCCTGCCATCAACCGCTCAATCGAATCCGCTAAGCTTTTGGAAGTGGTCCGTGTTGAGTCCGTTTTATCTGCCGACTCACATGTTGTTTTTATTATTCCGACTACTACCCAAAAAGGGGCGGCAGCATTAGCTGATCAGGTGAGAAAAAAGGGTTATCGTTCAGCAAGCGTTATTCATTCTGGGCCTCTATTAAATGCTGTTCAATTAGGCAGTTTTTCAACACAAGAACAAGCACAGCAATTTCTTGAAAGCGCAAAGGCTCGGCTTAAAATGAACGACCTTCGTATGACTCGAATAATTGGCAGCCCAACCGACAAAGTGAATTTGATTTTTGCAGCGCTGTCAGATGAACAAATTAATGCGCTGAAAGGACTTGCCAAAAAACATGGGCAAGTCCTCAGTGAGTGTGGCTCTTAAAATAGTCTGTTCAGACGATTTTGAATTTCAACTGCGGCGTTGTTAGCTTTAGTTTTTAGCTGTTGTACTTTCTCCTCAGCCACTTCTCTTTGTTTCAACCCCCAAATTGACTCAGGAAAATGAGAATCGTCCCGATATCGGGCAATGATGTGCCAGTGTAAATGAGGAACCATATTGCCAAATTGTGCCCAATTGATTTTATCGGGCTGCATTTGTTCTCGGACTACTTTTTCCACAGTTAAGAGAACTTTTTCCAGCAACTGCCGCTCATCATCGGTCAGATCCGACATTTCAGCAATATGTTTATTCCAAATGACTCTGAAGTAGCCAGGAAATAGAGGATCATCCACCTGAATGACTCTTAACTCTTTATTTTTCCAAACAACATTTTCCTTTTGCGGATGACATAAAACACAATCCATCGTAATCTCCACATTAATGAATCGGTCGATAATATGAACCTGATTTCACAGGTTCTCCGGCAACTAACTCAACTCCGCCAGCACCGTCATCGATTATTTGAAAATCCCATTTTTTACGACCGCTTGAATCTTCAAGCCAGGCAGCCAAAGGCCAATCCAGTTCATCTAAATTGCCGTTGATAAAATCTGTTGCTTCCAACACGGTGGCAAAGTTTTCAACAAATTCACCGTAATCAACAATAACCTCTGTTACAACGTCCCGTCTCATTGCCTTTTCTCCTAAGGACAGCGATGCAGAGCTTCGGCAATTACTGCGGATAGCTTTTGGGTGTACTCAATATCAAGGGACTCGTCAGGGGCGTGAGCATTCGATTGGGGTCCCAAAACACCGGTTAAAACAAAGGCACCAGAGGGGAAGAGTTCTTCAAAAGTATTAATAATGGGAATAGATCCTCCTTGACCTAAGAAGACAGCTTCTTTGCCGAAAATTTTTTTTGCTGCGTCATCAAAAATGTTTTCTATTTCTTCTGAATTACCCTTGGCTGACCAGCCCGGGTGGTTCTCTGGGTATTGCCAAGTCACCTGACAGCCATAAGGAATATTGGTTGTCAAAGTCTGTGCAATATCATTTTGAGCCTTTTCAAAATCAATATCTGGAGGCAAGCGCATGGACAGTCTGAAGGCAACAGAACTCGGAATTACATTTCCGGCATCTTCTATTTTCGGCATGCCGTCAACTCCGATTATCGTCAAAGCAGGTTTCCACGTTTCTTGAATGAGGATTTCATGGTTAGTGGTGCACTTTGTTTTGACGGCCGGCAATAACGGAGCGTGATTCCAAGAAAGATCGCCCAACACATCACTTGCTTTTTTCAATTGCTCAAGGCGTCTTTTAGGAATATCCGTATAACACGAGGAAATTTTCACAAATCCGGTTACTGGGTCGTGAAGACGGGCCACTAAAGCCTGTGCAATTGAAAAAGGATCGGGAACCATGCCGGAGTAGGTACCGGAGTGCACTCCGTAATGCATACTTTGTACCCGTAATGTTCCGGAAATTACTCCTCGGACAGATGTGCTGAGCCAAACATGATTGTAGTCACCGCAATGATTATCCAAAATAATGAAAAATTTAGGCTCTCCAAACCGGTGTTTGAGCTTACGTAAAAAATACGGTAAATCGTTTGATCCCGATTCTTCTTGTGTTTCAAAAATACCGATAACTCTCGGGTGAGCTAGCTTGAGTTTTTCTAAGGCATAGACTGAAGTCACCATTGAAAAAAGGCTGTAACCGTCATCAGCCGCTCCTCTGCCGTATAACTTTCCGTTTTTGACAACAGGCGTCCAAGGACCTAACCCTTCACTCCAGCCACCAGCTTCTGGTTGTTTATCTAAATGCCCATAAAAGACAACGCTTTCGGCAGAGTTGTCCCTTGTAGCGGGAATATCTACAAATAAACACGGCGTTCTGCCTTCCTCTCTGATAATTTCAGTTTGGGCTTGCGGTAAGCATTCCTGTATCCACTTTTGTCCCAACTCACAACATTGTTCTAAAAAACCATGTTCCTGCCACAATCTGTCGTAGGCCGTTGATTTAGCCGGAATTTTTATGTATTCCATTAAAGCGGGTTGGGCTTTTAAATTCCAGAACTCGTTGACTGTCTTTTGCAATTGCATTTTGCTCTCCTATTGCAGTTGTACTGGCACTAGCTTTTTGCCCAAAATTTCACCTAGTGATTGTGCTTCCAAAGAGGCGGCGTCTTTGGAGGAAAATTCACCGATAACCACTCGATACAAACTGCCGTCTTGATGAACGTTGACGCTTCGTCCTATTTTTTGTTGAACCGTTTGAGCATAGTTTCTAGCATTGCTCTCAGAACCAAATGCTCCGGCTTGAATACTCCAATGATTGGAGGCGGTTGCTCCGATCGCAGCGGAAGATAAATTAACTTCAGTGCTTACCATGTCGTGTTTTGCAGCTTCCGTTAAATTGACGGCACCTTGCAAGTCATTGGGAACATCGTCCAACGTAAAGGATGTGGTTGAAGAGGGTTCAATCACAATGGTATTAGGAGGTGGAAGCTGCTGAACTTGTGTTTGTTTATGTTCTTCCTGCTTTTGTTTAACGGTCTTAACAACCGTGGCTGCGGTACCGATGACGCTAGCAATAGCAGCAATGTCAGCACTGTTTTCGGTGATTTTTGAATCATCAATCAGTTGAATAATTCCACCTGCGGTGGCCGGAATTCGTCCGTTTTTAATATCAGCCATGCGGATTCGCTCCACTTTGACAGGAGCGGTTCCATTTTTTACGTATCCCAGTTTGCTAGCCGCGGCGTACGACAAGTCAATGATGCGGTTGTCGACAAACGGTCCACGGTCATTCACTCTCACAATGACACTTTTCCCGTTATTCAAGTTGGTTACTTTGGCATAACTGGGAAGTTCCATGGTTTTGTGAGCTGCGGTCATGGCGTACATGTTGTATGTCTCGCCGGTCGAAGTTTTTCTTCCATGAAATTTTTTCCCATACCAAGAAGCGGTGCCACGCTGAGTCATGGGTTTATCACCAGTGATTGGCACGTACCGCTTTCCGCCGACGGTATAGGGTTTATTTGCTCCGCTATGCGGTTTTTCATATTTTGGGGTGGCATCAGGGAGATTGCTGAAATTGGAATCAGCAAAAAATCCGGAAGGAGGGCCATCATCTTGAAAATATCCGCCGCCTCCGGAACAAGCTGACAGTAAAACAGCAGAGGCGATAATGGTAAATCCTGATAATAAACGGTGCTTTAACATGACTGTTGAGTATTGAAATTGTGAAATGATTATTGCCCAAGTTTTTCGTAAAAGCAAAGCAGCGAAACATCGTGAAACTTTTCTTGTCAATGTCATGAACTGAAAAGAAGGGGAGTTATGAGCCAAGGCTTCATATTGAATTCCTAAATACATTAAAAAATCATTAGAATTCACAGGTTAGCGTGGCCCTATTGAGGGCTTTATGAACTGTTTTATTGGATTAATCTATGACACTGGCTCTTGAAGATATTCGCCGAATCGCCAACCTCAGTCATTTGGAACTAAATGACGAGGAGGCTGTGCGCATGCAGGGCGAATTAAACAATATTTTCAAAATGATTGAACGCATTCAGGCTGTAGATACCGATGGGGTTGAACCGATGCCGCACCCACATGATGGTTCTCAGCGTCTTCGTGAGGACATTGTGCGAGAGGTCAATGATCGGGAAAACAATATGAAGAATGCTCCCGAACAAGCAGATGGTCATTTCTTGGTACCGCAGGTGATTGAATAATGTCGAACGAACTTTTTCATGCTTCAGTGGTTGAGCTCAGTGAAAAGCTCGCCAAAAAAGAAATTTCAGCCGTGGAATTGGCCAAAGTTTATTTGGATCGTATTGAACAAAACAAAGATCTGAATGCTTTTTTGGATGTTAGAGCAGAGGCTACGCTGCAACAGGCTAAGCAAGCGGACGCCAGGATTGCATCTGGTGATGCGACTCGTTTAACGGGTATTCCTATCGCGCATAAAGATCTTTTTGTGACAAAAGAGTGGGCCACGACCGCTGCCAGTAAGATGCTTGATGGGTACATGAGCCCGTTTAATGCGACCGTTGTTGAAAATCTGAATCGAGCCGGCATGGTTTGCCTCGGTAAACTCAATTGTGATGAATTTGCAATGGGCGGCGGTAACGAAAATTCTGCCTATGGCAAGGTTTTGAATCCTTGGAATAAAAACTGTGTTCCTGGAGGATCGTCTGGCGGCTCTTCGAGTGCTGTGGCTGCAAGTTTAGCTCCGGTGACTACTGGTACGGACACGGGAGGCTCTATTCGTGAACCGGCGGTTTTCACCGGTGTGACAGGGTTAAAACCAACCTATGGACGTCCGAGTCGTTGGGGTGTTATTGCTTTTGCCTCAAGCCTTGATACCCCGGGGTTATTGGCTCGTTCTGCAGAGGATTGCGCTTGGGTCATGAACGAGATGATCGAGTTTGATCCCAAAGACTCTACTTGTGTAGATCTGCCTAAAGAAGATTTCACCCGCTACCTGAATATGAGTATGGATGGGGTGAAGATCGGTGTGCCTCGCAGTTGGTTTGCGAAGGGCTTGGACGATGAATTAGCTGGCAGTATCGAAGAGGTGATTAAGACCTACGAACGAATGGGAGCCAAAATCGTTGATATCGAGTTGCCGACGGTTGATTTAGGCGTACCTGTTTATTACGTGGTGGCCTGCGCTGAAGCGTCTTCTAACCTTAGCCGCTACGATGGCGTGCGCTACGGTTACCGAGCCAAGCACTACACCGATATTCAAGACATGATTAAGCGCAGTCGTTCAGAAGCGTTGGGTGCTGAACCTCAGCGTCGAATCATGATCGGAACATACGTTCTTTCTCATGGCTACTATGACGCCTACTACATTAAGGCTCAACGTGTGCGTCGTCTGATTGCCAATGAGCTCAACGCAGTTTGTAAGGATGTCGATGCTATTATCAGCCCGGCGGCAACCGGTCCTGCTTACCGTTTCGGAGAAAAGAGTGACCCGGTTCAAGCTTACTTGAGTGACCTTTATACAGTGCCGATTTCTTTGGCTGGGTTACCGGGCATGGGACTGCCTTGTGGAATTCACTCCAACGGTTTGCCGTTGGGTTTCCAATTGGTCAGTGCCCGCTTCAATGAAGCTAAGCTTTTGGGTATTGCTCATCGTTATCAGTGCGAGACGGATTGGCACAAACGCATTCCGGCCGGTTACTAAAAAGGAAGACAGTTATGCAATGGGAAGTTGTGATCGGTCTTGAAACTCACGTTCAGCTTTCGACCAAAACGAAAATCTTTTCAGCCGCTTCAACAGATTTTGGTGCGGAACCCAACACACATGCTTGTGTTGTGGATTTAGCCTTACCGGGAACCCTACCTGTTTTAAATAGGGGAGCTGTTGAAAAAGCTATGAAGTTCGGTTTAGCGATTGGAGCTAAGGTTGCTTCCCGCTCCATCTTTGACCGAAAAAACTATTTTTACCCTGATTTGCCCAAGGGTTATCAGATCAGTCAGTTTGAGTGGCCAATTGTCATCGGCGGTCAAGTATCTTTCATGGTTACACCCAAGAAGGGTGAACCGTATATGAAAACACTCAATTTGACGCGAGCTCACCTTGAAGAAGATGCCGGTAAGAGTGTGCATGGTTTGGAGGTCGGACAAAGTGGTATCGACTTAAATCGTGCTGGGACTCCCTTGTTGGAAATCGTGACGGAGCCTGAACTGCGTTCTGCAGAGGAAGCCGTGGCTTATGCAAGAACTTTGCATGCGCTGGTTGTTTGGCTTGGCATCAGTCACGGAGATATGCAAAACGGTAATTTCCGTTGTGACGCCAATGTCAGTGTTCGCCCTGTTGGACAAAAAGAGTTCGGCACGCGTTGTGAGATTAAGAACCTGAATTCATTCCGATTCTTGCAGGAAGCTATTGAATATGAGGTTCGCCGTCAGATTGAACTAATTGAAGACGGCGGAAAAGTTGTTCAAGCCACAAGACTCTACAATCCAGATACCGGTGAAACGCGTGAAATGCGTTCCAAAGAAGATTCAATGGACTATCGTTACTTCCCGGATCCGGATTTGCTCCCGTTGGATATTTCCGACGATTGGCTTGAGCAGGTTCGCTCTGAGATGCCGGAATTGCCCGAACAAATGCGCGCTCGTTTGATCGGAGAATTCGGCTTGTCTGAATACGACGCTTCCATCTTAACTTCTTCGAAGGCATTAGCTGACTATTACTTGTCAGTGGCAGATAAAGTTAGTGATAAGAAGATTGCAGCCAATTGGGTGATGGGAGAAGTATCAGCTGCATTGAATCAGTCAGAAATGACTGTTGAGACTTTACCGGTTACCCCGGAGAAGCTTTCTCAATTGATTACCCGTGTGTTGGACAATACCGTCAATAATAAGGGAGCTAAGAAGATCTTTGCCGCTATTATGGATGGTAGCGAGGAAAGTGTGGATGCTCTGATTGATCGGTTGGGCTTGAAGCAAATTTCGGATACTGGAGCAATCGAAAAGATTGTTGACGAAGTTATTGCTAATAATCCCAAGAATGTTGAAGAGTTCCGCGCCGGTAAAGAAAAGGCTCTCAACGGTTTGGTCGGACAGGTGATGAAGGCCAGTAAAGGTAAGGCTAACCCCGCTCAGGTCAATCAACTGTTGCGTAAAAAATTAGCCTAATAAAAAAAAGCCTCTTGGTTATCAGCCAAGAGGCTTTTTTCAAAATTGTTTGTTAGGCACCGTAACGATCCCGGTAGTCTTGGACCGCTTTTTTATAGGCCCTGGCCTGTTGAGCCATGGGGGTATCTTCGTCCATAAAGGCCAATAAGTCTTTCAGATTGATGATAGAAATAACGGGCATATGGAATGTGTTAATCACATCCTGAACCGCTGAAACTTCTGTCATTTGTTCTGCATTTCCACCTTTTTCCATGCGATCAAGCGCAATCAGAACGCCGCTGGCTTGAGCACCGGCCGCTTGAATTAATTTGACGGATTCACGAACGGATGTTCCGGCGGAAATAACGTCATCAATAACGATGACTTTGCCCTTAAGAGGAGCACCGATGATCATGCCGCCTTCCCCGTGATCCTTTGCTTCTTTGCGGTTAAAGGCATAGGGGATGTCACATCCCATCTCTGATAACTTTACGGCAACGGCCGCAGCCAAGGGGATGCCTTTGTATGCTGGGCCAAAGATCATATCAAACTCAATTTTGCCTTCCTTGCGAGCGGTAAGAAGAGTTTGAGCGTAAAACTCAGCTAATTTTCCCAATGTTTTACCGGTATTAAAAAGCCCAAGATTGAAAAAATAAGGCGAGAGACGACCGGCTTTGGTTTTGAATTCACCGAAACGAAGCACATTCGTATCAAGAGCAAATTCAATAAATTGATGTTGTAAAGACATAATAGAAGTCCGACAAAAATTCTAACGATTAAGGATAATTACCCCAACGTTCAAATTTTAATGAGAAAAAACATGTTACGCATAATCACCTTCAATGCAAATGGCTTGAGATCGGCGGCAAAGAAAAATTTTTGGCAATGGTTCGATCAACAACAAGCCGATGTATTGTGTGTGCAAGAACTCAAAGGACAAACCTCGGATTTTAGTTCGGAGGTGTTGCATGATCAGGGCTATCATCTCTATATGCATACAGCACAGAAAAGAGGGTATTCCGGCGTAGCGCTTTATTGCAAACAGGAGCCTATCTCGGTTCAGATTGGATTTGGAAATGAAGAATTTGATGCTGAAGGCCGCTATGTCTGTGCAGAGTTTGATCATTACAAAATTGTTTCGGTCTACTTTCCCTCAGGCACAAGTTCTTCTGAACGACAGTTGGCTAAATATCGTTTCTTAGACGCGTTTTGGACGCATCTCCAAGAATTGAAAAACAGTGAAAAAGACATCGTATTTTGCGGTGATGTCAATATCGCTCACAAAGAGATCGATCTTAAGAACTGGAAAGGCAACTTAACTCATTCGGGTTTCTTGCCCGAAGAAAGACAATGGCTGACGAATCTTTTTTCAGAAGGCTGGGTAGATGTGTTTCGATTGTTGGAACCAACAAAAGAACAATACACATGGTGGAGTCAGAGAGGACAGGCTCGTGCCAAGAATGTTGGTTGGCGAATCGATTATCAAATCGCAACAAGTGCTCTGGCTCAAAAAGCTCGTCATACGTCGGTTTATAGTGAAGAGAAATTTTCTGACCACGCGCCTCTGATCGTTGACTATGAGGTGTGAGAATGCGGCTCGAACAGATTCTTTTTACGCAAGGTTTTGGCACACGTCATGAATGCAAGGGACTCATCGTAAACGGTCACGTAACGATTAATCAAACGGTTGTTGAGGATCCCAAAAGTGATTTTGACGTCAATGGTCTGATTTTTAGTGTGGATGGAGTGAATTGGCCTTACGTTGAAAAAGCGATTATTGCAATGAATAAACCAGCCGGTTATGAATGCTCGCGAAAGCCATTGCATCACCCTTCCGTTTTATCACTGCTGCCTGCTCCTTTAAGAAATCGGGGAGTGCAACCGGTTGGACGTTTAGATGAAGATACTACTGGTCTTTTAATACTGACAGATGACGGTGCCTTGATTCATCGCTTGACACACCCTAAAAAGCATGTCTCCAAGATCTATCGGGTGACAGCTAAACATGCGATGACTCAAGAGATGTTCAGGCGTCTATTAGAAGGGGTTATGCTCGATGGTGAGCGTGAGAAAGTAGCTGCGGATGATCTGGTTCAAATTGATGATCATGTTTTTGAAATGCAAATAACTCAAGGGAAGTACCATCAGGTTAAACGTATGGTGGCGGCCGTGGGCAATCGTGTCAGCGCCCTTCATCGAGTAGCTTTGGGTAACTATCATTTGCCAGATGATCTCACAGCTTCGAAATGGCGCTTTATTCGACGAGAGGAACTGATTTAAAGATGTTTTTACTCTCTAAAGCCTCGCAACATCCTTGGTTGGCAGCTTTACGTGTATACACCAAAGCACCGGCCCTGAGGATGTTTTTTCTGGGCTTTTCCTCTGGTTTGCCATTGCTTTTGGTTTTAGGAACGCTGTCGTTTTGGTTAAGAGAAGCTGGAATCGAACTCAGTACAATCGGTATGGTCACTTGGGTGGGATTGGCTTACGGATTTAAATGGCTGTGGGCGCCCCTCGTCGATAAGCTCCGTATCCCTTTTTTGACTACTTTAATGGGGCGAAGACGCTCCTGGCTTTTATTCTCCCAATGTGTGGTTTTATGCAGTCTATTGGCAATGGGCTTTACAGATCCACAGAAGAATCTGTCGTTAATGATTGGTTTTACAGCGCTGACAGCCTTTGCTTCAGCTACCCAAGATATTGCTTTGGACGCCTACCGTATTGAAAGTGCTGACTTATCGGAGCAAGCTGCATTAGCGGCAACTTATCAAACTGGCTATCGACTGGCCATGATATGGGCCGGAGCAGGAGCCCTAGCCTTAGCGGCCTTTTTTACAACTGTGGAAAGTGGTTACGACCCGCAGGCCTGGAAGGCTGCCTACTGTGTAATGGCTTTGAGTATGGCTGTCGGTGTTGTGACGGTTGTATTGTCTCCGGAACCAACAAACAATGTAAGAGAAACAACCTCAGAGCAGACCGTTAAACATCGCTTGGAATGTCGACAGAAGCATCCTCATTGGTCTGAACGGATGGTTAATCTGTACGTGTGGTTTTATGAAGCAGCTTGTATGCCGTTTATGGATTTTTTCATTCGTTTCCGTTGGCACGCTGTTATTGTTTTGTGCTTGATTGCAACGTACAGGATCTCAGATGTTGTAATGGGTGTAATGGCCAATCCTTTTTATCAGGATTTGGGATTTACAAAAGAAGAGGTCGCCGCGGTTTCTAAAGTGTTTGGTGTTGTGATGACGTTGGTAGGCGCATTTCTGGGCGGACTTATCAGTGCCCGTGTGGGCGTCATGAAAACTTTATTTTTAGGCGGATTGCTCTCAGCTTTGACCAATTTACTCTTTTCATGGTTGGCAACCCAAGGGCATCATCTCCCCTATTTAGTATTAACAGTAAGCGCTGATAACCTGGCGGCGGGAATCGCATCAGTGGCTTTTTTGGCCTACCTGTCGGGTTTGACCAACGTAGCCTACACCGCCACACAGTATGCTTTATTCAGTTCAATCATGTTGTTGTTGCCGAAGTTTTTAGCTGGCTTTTCCGGTTTTGTTGTAGAAAGTGTCGGCTATAACTTATTTTTTATCGGAACCGCTGTTATCGGTATCCCTGTCTTAATATTGGTCGTTTGGGCCGGTCGAATAAACAATAAAAGGTAAGTTATTATCGATGTTTTGATCGACGATATGGTTTTTCGGTTTTGTGAGTTCTTTTTTCAGAAAAGCCTCGGGTAATGGCCGCTATTTGTTTGATGCAAACGGCAATATCTTCAATCGCATCATCGAGATTTTCTAAGGGTGATTCAGATAAAAGTTCATCTCTTACGGAGGCAAAATCTCCGATTTCCTCATCAGGCAGGTGACGCCATATGCCAACAAGACAGGAGCTGATTGTTGAGTCCTCTGAGTCCAATAGACCACTCCAATTTTGCGCGGCAGCTAAAAAACCAGAAGCAAACGGTTGCAGGGCAATAATTTCGTCTTCGCCTTCTAAAGGCTGACCATTTTCATCTTCCGGTTCGAAAACGATCGGATCGATAGGTTTTAATTGACTAAGACGCTGATTTATTTCACGATAGCGTCTGTAAACGAGTTCTTCGAGCCGAGTCTGTCGTTTTTCATCCAACTTAGAGGCTTTAGCCGATGGCGCGGAGAAAATCATGGGCATCCACACTGCAGGGCTTACTTCTTTTGGTAAAAGACAAAGAGCGGTTAGGAAACCATCGGCTTGAGAAGCATCCATTGGCATGCTCTCTTCGTCGAGTTGAGCAAGCAATTCGTCAAGCTCAACAAATTCTTCTTCTTTTAAGGGGGATGAAAACGCAGGACGTGTCATGTGGATCACTTAGAATAATGAGTTTAGAAGCATTATAGTGAAGCTAATTTCCTAGAGGAGAGTGAGATGGCGGTTGTTGTTTTCCGTTCTAAAGTTAGTGGCGAAGTCATCATGATGCGAAATCATGTTGAACCAGTGTTTAAAGAAGCTGGGATTATTTTCCACGAAAGAGGAGCCTTTTTAGCGCAAGATCTGCCTTCAATCATTGCCTCATTGGAACAGGTTATCGAATCCATTGCTCAGTCAGAAGTGCCGGAAGACGAGGATGAAGCCAAAGAAAAGCCCGCAATGTTAGCTTCTGTTGCCATCAAAACACGGTTTTATGCACTTTTGAAACTATTAAGAAAGGCGTCCGATAAGGGGGTCAACGTTCACTGGGAACCGCTCACCTAACTTCGCCAGAAAGACCTCGTAAAGATCACAAAAACAGTGAAAAGTTCCAAACGGCCGACAAACATACAAAATGATCCCACCCACAGATGCATGGGATTACACGATGCGTAATTGCCGGCGGGGCCTACTGAGCCAAGGCCAGGGCCGGTGTTGGCAATGCAGGCGAGAACAGTTGAGAAGGCTTCAGTTAAATTGACGCCGGAAAACATAATCAGCAGGGTGCACATAAGAACGACGGAGACATGTAGTGCAAAAAAGGCCGATACGTTAGCGGCTAAGTTATTAGAGATGGTGTGTTTCCCCAATCTTAACGGCAGAAAATCTCGCGGTCGAAGTAATGTGTGAAGACAGAGAATGGCTTGCTTTACAAAAATGAGCATGCGAATCATTTTGACACCGCCGCCCGTTGATCCGGAACAAGAAGCAAAAAGACTGCCAATTAAGAGTAAAAATCCCAACGATGATGGCCAGAGTTCATAGTTTTCGGTTGTATAGCCTGTCGTTGAGAAAAGGGAAGCCACATTGAATACGGCGTGTCGTAGTGTAATTTGCCACGTTGGATAGACGTGATTAAAAGTTAATACGCCAAAAACAATTGAAATACCGATCAATAAAACAAAAAGCCAAGAACGTGCTTCAATATCAGTGAAATAGGCGGAAATTGAACGTTGCCTCCAAGCGGTGAAATGCAAAGAGAAGTTAAAGCCGGAAAAAACAATGAAAGCGACGGCAACCATTTCAATGGCCGGAGAATTAAAGTAGCCAATGCTTTGATCGTAAGGCGTAATTCCGCTTAGGCTCATGGTTGTAAACATGAACATAACCGCATCATCCCAATTCATACCGGCCCAGTGATACGCCGTTACACAAGCGGCCGACGCAAGGATGTAGATGCCGTAGAGAGCCTTAGCTGTATCTGCAATACGGGGTGTGAGTCGATCGTCTTTGAATAGATTGGAATTTTCGACTTTAAATAACTGAGCTCCGCCGACACCCAACAGAGGCAAAATGGCGACAGCTAAGACGATGATCCCCATGCCTCCCAACCAAGAGAGCAAACAACGCCAATAGTTAAGAGAAAGGGGTAAATCAGCTAGATTGGTTAGAGCTGTTGCTCCTGTTGTGGTCAGACAGGAAACAGCTTCAAAAAATAACCGGTAATAGGGGACTTCAGGTAACAACAAAACCAATGGAATGGAGCCGAAGACGGCGGCTGTGAACCACGAGAGCGTCACCAGTAAAAATCCGTCTCTGGGTTCGAGTTCACGCTTAAAGCGCTTGGTCGAAAAAAGAAACAGCAAGCCGACAAATAAACTGATGGCAGCAGAAGTAAAAAACTCCGACAGGACGTTTTCTCCATCCCGATAGGCAATAGCAATGGGCAGCAGTTGCGCGGCCGCTAATATGATGAGCAGAGGCCCTAATGCATTGAGTACTGGGAAGAGGAGGCGTTTTAACGTTCGGAGCATGGTGAACTCTCTTAGAAGAAGCCAACGTCCACTTCAAATAAGTGTTCAATGCGTTGGATCACTTTTTTGTTTGGAACAAACAAAATCAAGTGATCATCGTCCATAACGGTAAGATCGGGTTCGGCCATGAGCACGTTGGCATCATCTCCTTCTCCCCGAACAATTGCTCCCACAGAGACACCTTTCGGAAAGGCAATTTCTTTTAATGCTTTGCCGACAACCTTTGAACTCTTTTTGGTGCCGTGGGCAATAATTTCCAAAGCTTCAGCCTTGTCTTGGTAGAGCTCTTGAGCATTAACAACATCGCCGTAACGAATATGTCTTAACAATTCACCGAGTGAGGCCTGGGTAGGTGACACTGTAACATCAACCTCGGTTCCGCGTACCAAGTCAGAATAGACTTGATTTTCCAATAAAACAATGCTGCGCTTTGCTCCCAGACGCTTAGCCAGTAGCGCAGCCATGATATTGGTTTCGTCATTGTTCGATAACGCAACCACGACATCGGCCTGATCAATCCCTTCTTGCATCAAGGTCAATGTATCATCATGCTTGACAAGAGATACGGAGACTCTGTTGCTGGTGAGACGATGCGAGAGGTCTTCAGCAATTTCTTTTTTCCCTTCAAAAATTTTGACTCTTCTTTTTGAGCGGGTGGGCTCGAGTTTGTCGGTTAACAGCGCCGATAACTCTCCTCCATTGATCAGTACGATTGTCTCGGCTTTTTCGAAAGGATGAAAAGCTTCAATCACTGTTTCAGCACAGTCACTAGAAACCAAAACAGTGATCTCATCATCCGCTTCAATGACAGTGTCATTTCGACATTCCAGCCTTCTATTGCGGCGATATATGGAGATAAAACGCATCTTCGCCTGAGGCAATAAACGAAAAGCTTCTTCCAGAGTTTTTCCGGTAAGAGGAGCGTTTTCGATGGAATTGACTGTAAAGAGGGTTAACTTGTCATCGGCAAAGTTAAGAACCTGCTGGGCAGCAGGGAAGGTAATGAGCTTTGAAAATTGTGTAACGAGAGCTAGTTCAGGCCAAATAACACTAGTGGCCCGAAAACCTTCATCACCTAAAATTCTGGGGTAATGTCTGAGTTCGCTGTCTCTGACTCGTGCAATGCGCATAGGAATGTTAAAAATTTGCGCTGCCAAAGTACAGGCCACGAGGTTTGTTTCGTCGTTGGCAGTCACGGCGATCAGTAAGTCAGCATCCATTGCGCCGGCACTGCTTAATACTGACGGTGAACTGGCGTCTCCGACAATACCTCTGAGGTCGAACCGTTCCTGCATCAAAGCAATGCGCTCGGCAGATTCATCAACGATCGTAATATCGTTGGCATCACTGACCAGTGTTTCAGCAACGGATCGGCCAACGCGGCCGGCTCCCAAAATCAAAATTTTCATAAGTTATGGTTACAAGCTTAGTCTGCATCCCCAGGAAAAAATCAAGACTCTTCCTTTGTCCACTCAATGCCCAATTGTCGTAACTTTCTGTAGAGATGCGTACGTTCAAGTTGAGCTTTGGCAGCAACGCGGGTCATACTGTAATTTTCTTGTTCGAGAAGGTGTGCGAAATAAGCACGTTCAAATTGGTCCCTTGCTTCTCTTAGGGGAAGTGAAAAATCAACTAACTCTCCAAGAGTGTGAGAGAGCGTTTTTTCTTTGGCAGCCTTTTTCTCAGCGGAGTCCGAAGCAGCCTGTTTTAAAGCGGCTGTTCTTTCCATCGTTTGCTTTGCGGCCAACGCAGCCCTTAAGGCTTCCGTCAACGTTTTTATGGAAGTGGGTTTCTCTAAAAAAGAATAAGCTCCGAACTTCGTAGCTTCTACAGCCATGTCGATGTTGGCATGTCCCGACATCATGATGACCGGGCAAGGAAGAGGTCCTTGAGAAGCCCATTCTTTAAGCAACGACATGCCATCGGTATCTGGCATCCAGATATCGAGCAAAATCACATCGGGGGAACATGAGCGCAATGCTCGTCGGGCTTCGGCACTATTGGCAGCAACAGTAACGGTATAACCCTCATCGGAGAGAATTTCACTAAAAAGTTCTCTGATTCCGACTTCGTCATCTACAACAAGAATGTTTGCCATTTAAATAAATAAGAGTCTGAGAAAAAAGGTCAGGCTAAATTGACAAAACCAATTGTAACTATAGCACCATTTGATTTCTGCTCATTGGAATCGGATCCATTAGCCAACGTGATCCAACCTCCATGTTCTTCAATAATTTTTTTCACCATGGGTAAACCTAAGCCGGTACCAGTGTCTTTGGTGGTGATGTACGGCTCAAAAGCGTGTTCCAGTATTTGCTCGCTAAAGCCTGGACCATTATCCCGAATTGTGAGGATAACAGTTTTCTCCTTACCATCACGTTCTAAATGCGTGGATAGGTAAATTTTGCATTCGGCTTCATTTTTAGAGGCTTCTTTGGCGTTTGATAAAAGATTGTGCAGAACTTGTAGTAACTGGGCGCGGTCCGCCAAAATTTCAGGAATATTATCCTCTAAAGATAACGACACGAAACCCCCAGCCTGTCGATAAAGTAATGCAACATCATCGAGTACGGCGTTTAAATTTAAAGGCCTTAAAGTGGGTTTGGGAAGTTTTGCGTAATCCCGGAAGTCATTGACCATCTGCTTTATGGAAGAAACCTGCTCAACGATCGTGTTGGTATAGCGATTTAACAAAATGATGTCTTCTTCGGGCAAATGTTTGGAAAGTTTTATTTGCATGCGTTCGGCAGCCAACTGTATGGGGGTCAATGGGTTTTTGATTTCATGAGCCATACGTCGAGCAACCTCACCCCAAGCAATAACTCGTTGGGCGGCAACAGCTTGTGTCATATCATCAATCACGATCAGGTAACCGGGACCGTCATTAAGGGGAACGGACGAAGTCCGAAGCATCAGCGTGAGCGGTTCTTTTTTGCTGTCTACCGATAGCGAAGCGTTTTCCTGCTTAACCGTCCGTGAGTTTTCTGAAAGCATCGGTAATATCAGATTCGCAAGATCGGGATTTGCCTCTTGGAGCGAAACGCCAATTTGTAAAACACTATTGCCTAGGATTCGAACGGCTCCCATATTGGCAGAACGCAAACGTTTTAGATGATCCAGTACGATGATGCCTGTGGAGAGATTTTCCAAAATTCTTTCCCGGAAAATATTGGATTGTTCCAACCTCTCTCTTCTGCTTTCTAATGTGTCCATCGCATCATTAACACGTCGAACCATCACATTGAAAGCACGTGTTAACTCATTAATTTCATCGGCTCCGGTGAACTCTTTAATGGGTTGGAAGTGGCCACCGGTTACTCGACGTGTACCTTCCGCCAGTTGCCGAATCGGCGCAGTCATTCGGCTGGCGAAGGAAAATGCCGCTAAAACAGCGCAGAGAACAGCTAGGATCAACGTTAAAATCAACGACCAGTGGTAGATAGTTTGCAACCCACTTCTTGAGAAAATAATCTGTTGATAGTCTCGAAGGCCATTTGTGACGGCGTTAATGTTATGGGCAACGGATTCCGGAATTTCTATACTAACCTGCAGAAAAAGTTCATCGGAAGATGAGTGATTATTAATGGGGACAATTGTTCTGATTCTGAGCAGGTTTCGTTGAAGATCAGTTGAATCGGCGTCCTCCTCCAGATTAGAAAAATAGCCCTGTTGCCGTACAGTCTGAAGATCCCTTATTGATATAGCAAGATTAATAGAACCCAAAGGAGAAGTTTGAGTAATGATTTGCCCGTTGCCGTCAATTAAAAACAAAATGGCCGAATTCGTCAGATCGCTCATACGCATCAACTCATCACTCATCTCCTCAAATGAAATGGTGCTGAGCCTATCCGCAATGGTGCGGGTGGTGACAAGTTGATCATTTTGGATTCTCAATAAAGAATTTTGTGCAAGAGCTACGCCAGAATCCAAAGCGGTTTCCACTCTTGAATCAACACCAGAGTCAAAAGCTTGCGAGATTAGGTGTGTGGAAATGGTGTAAATCAGCAATGACGGTAAAAGGGCGACCAGAGAAATGGTGCAGACAAGCGATGCCAACATTCGTGAGCCGAATTGTTTTTGGCGAAACCGCTTAATGAGTCTGGAAATTAATGAGATAACGGCAACCAATAAGCCGAAAACAACCAAAGCATTGATGACCAAAAGCAAGGGGAAATAAGGTTCAAGCTTGTGGGAGGTAGAACCGGCGGAGGTTAGTAAGAACAATAAAACCACCACTATGGCGAGACCGATACTCGCACCGTATCTTAGGCGATATTTCATTGCTCGTTATCCTTCTGGGGATTCGTGACACTTTGGTCAAAATCAACCGTATGCCAATCAGAAGTCAGATCCCAATCGTTTTCTCCAATTGTCACTTGCATCGGCAGGGGGAGTTGTTCGGTGTCTAATCTGACCTGGACTTCGGCTACACAATCCTCAGGACTATCAATAAAAGGATTCTCGGATACACGCCATCCGTGCAGTGATTTAAGAATGGTCAGAGTTTCAGACAGAGAATCAAAAGATTGGGAGAGACCACCCCGAGACAAGCGATATTGTCGTGTCAGTGGACTGTATGAAAGGCGGGTCATTAATGAGGCCTCAATAATTGGCTTATTGACCCAATACCAACGTTGATGTTCAATAGAAAACTCTGTGATGAAATACAGAGGAATTCCCCTATTTAGTGCGTCTTGAACACTTCTAGGAAGATCAAATTCAACGTTAACGTCCAAGTACAACCCCTCGGGAGGAGAGGTGCGGGAGGATAAGGACGATGACATAATCGTAATGTCATTGGCCCAGGCTGGCACGACAACGCCCAACCCTAAAATAAGGGGCAGCATCAGATTGATAACGTGTCGAACCATTTGCATCTCTTTCCTCACCCTCTTTTTGTGAGTAGTGCATAGAAGAACCCGTCATGGTTGGTTGGCAAGTTCTTATCGGCCTCTTGCTCTGTTGGGAGAAGTCTTAATACTCCATCTGGCGCTAGAGGCGTTCCTTTTAAATGAGCTTCGGGGTGTTTTTCTAAGAAACACTTAATTTGTTCAGGCCCTTCTTCTGGAAAAACAGAACAAACGATATACAACAAATCTTTGCCAGATGGCAGTCTCTTCCAGAGAGTTTCCAAAATTTTCCTCTGTCTTTGAGCCAGAAGTGCAACGTCCTCCGGTCTCCTAGACCAGACAATGTCAGGATGTCTGCGAACGATGCCAGAAGCTGTACACGGAGCATCCAACACAATTGCATCGAAATCGCCAAGTTTTTCAACGCAAGACTCATCGCTGGCATCTCCAACAACAATTTTAGCGTTGAGATTAAGCCGTGAAAGAGTGTCCTTAATTCGGGGGGCTCTTTTCGGATCAATTTCCATTGCCGTGAGGTCGAGCTTATAGGTTTCGAGCAACTGAGCGCTTTTTCCGCCCGGAGCAGCACAGGCGTCTAACACTCGATCTCCGTCTTTGAGTGTCAACAATTCAGTTACCAGCTGACTGCCGGCATCTTGAATGGAACATAGTCCCTCGAAAAATCCTGGAATCTTGTTAACAGGGCAAGCTGGCTCAATAACGACAGCCCAAGGACCTACCTGTTTACCAGTCAATCCATTTTGTTCTAATTTCAGTAGAAAATCACTCACTGAGATTTGGGATCGATTGACGCGGACTGTTAAAGGTGGTTGTTTATTTTGAGTACTCAGAATTCCTCTCCATTGGTTCGGATATGCTTTTCTTACCTTGGATATCCACCAACCAGGAGCATTGAATTGAGCCGAAAGATTTGTTTTGAAACCAGTCGTCAGTTGAGAGCGACTGCGTAAAAAATTTCTCAGAACCGCATTAATAAATCCGCTGCTCCAAGCTGTCTCAGCGTTCATCTTAGCGGCATCGACAGCCTGATTGACGACTGTAAATGCCTTTTCTTTTCCTTCAAGAAGTAACGCCAGCGCGATGTACAGTAAAGCTTTTGTATTTTCTTGGGGCGGCTTTTTAACGAGTTTGCCTAAGAGCAGTTCTACTTTTGCCCGATGTCTTACGGTCGTATAGAGCAGACTCTGTACTACCCCTTTCATTTCGTTTGGCTGTCCGGCAAGACACACTTCAAGCGCCTTTTCCAATGAGCAGGACTCGAACAGCATTTTCTGCCATCCGATGGCACTAATAGCGATGGCTTTACTGAGCGAAGTACTCATTTAAAGTACTCCCCAGCTGATATTGCATAGCCTTGCAGGAAACTTTGTGCAGGCATTTTGGGTTTTCCGGGACGTTGTAGAACGGTTGCACGAATGGCTCCACTTCCGCAGGCAACAGTAACACCATTCTTATCAGCTTCAACGACTTCGCCCGGTTGTCCGCTGATCTCGGGACACAACTGGGCTTGCCAGAATTTAATCAACGTTCCGTTATGCTCGGCAAAAGAAGACGGGAAAGGAGAAAAGGCTCTAATCTTTCTTTCGATTTCTGAAGCCGGCAGCGAAAAGTTCAAACGCCCCTCATCTTTAGTAACTTTATGAGCATAAGTCACGCCCTTCTCAGGTTGAGGCGTTATTGAGATGTCTTGAGGGGCTGACAATAATTGCACCAACATATCCGCTCCCAATTCAGCGACAGTTTCTGTAAGAGAAGCAGTCGTTTCGTCTCCTTTTAAGGGGAAGCTCTTTTGCAAAAGCATGGGGCCCGTATCTAGTCCGGCCTCCATTTTCATGAGTGTTACACCAAAAGAAGAGTCTCCGGCCTCTATAGCCCGCGTAATGGGAGCGGCTCCTCGCCAACGAGGCAAAAGACTGGCGTGAATGTTGATGCATTTAACGGAATTATCCGGACCGATTCCCTTAGGGATATCCAACACGGATTGCGGCAACAGCATACCGTAGGCAGCAACAATCATTACGTCAGCGTTAGCGGCGAGCAAAAGCTCATGCATCGCCGAAGCTTCCAGAGGGTCTTTTTTATGCGATAAAGTTCTGGGAGTTTGAACGGGAATACCCTGTGAGGCAGCCAAAGCTTTGACTGCTGACGGGGTAAGTTTCATGCCTCTGCCGCTGGGGCGGTCAGGCTGCGACAATACCAGGCAGACATCATGACCGGCCTTAATTAAGGCATCAAGAGCTTGTGCGGCAAAAGGGGGTGTTCCTGCAAATACGATTCTCATGTTTTTAATTTTAGTGTTTTCAATTTAGGGTGCGCTCTATTTAGAGGCTTTTTTCTTCGCCTATTTAAAACTTGTTGGTAAAGCGATACACTTTTTAGACGCACGAGGAAAGCTATGCATACGTTTAAAACAATTGACAATATCCGTATCGCCTATGACGTTTACGGCGATGATTCAGCCCCTGTGATTTTACTGATAATGGGCTTGGGAATGCCTTCTTGTGCTTGGCCACGACGGTTAATTGAGCAATTGGTTAGACAGGGATTCCGTGTTGTTGTTTTTGATAACAGAGATAGCGGTTCTTCTACCAAAATTGATCGACCTATAGGCTTTTTTACAGTCTTTGGGGCGATTGTAAAAACGCTTTTAAAACGTTCGATTAACGGTTGTTATTCCCTTGAGGACATGGCGGCAGATTCCATCGCTGTTCTCGATAAGTTGAATATTAAACGAGCCCATATCCTGGGAATTTCCATGGGAGCGATGATTGCTCAGGTGGTTGCCTATTTGTATCCGCAGAGAGTGGCTTCCTTGATTTCAGTTATGAGTGCTTCCGGTAATCCTCGCACAGGCTTGGGAAAACTGGGGGCTATCAGGGGATTGCTTAGTAAGCCGTCAGACAACTCAGCGCACGCAATGCAGGCTTATCTTCGAAAAATATTCAAAGCTATTGGCTCGCCTGGGCAGAGCTATTCCGATGAACAAATTAAGGAAGTAGCCGAAGAAATGGTGAAAAATGGTTTTGATGTGACTTGGAGTTACCGTCAATTACTAGCGATTCTGGCATCGGGAGATCGCTCTAAAAATCTCAGGCGTATCATGGCGCCGGCTTTGGTCATTCATGGTCAAGAAGATCCGTTGTTGCCATTGGCGGCCGGAGAGGAAGTTGCGCGCCTGATTCCAAATTCCAGAATGATGGTTGTCAAAGCAATGGGACATGACTTGCCGGATGCGATGATTGACCAAATCGTTCCGGCAATAGCCAAGCACTGCCACCGTTATAAAAATTAATCGTTCTTATCTCGCTTTTCTTGTTGACGGCGTTTTTTGAGTTTGGAGCATGCACGATCGTACTTCAGGCGACTGAGATGATCGATAAATACAGTACCGTCCAAGTGGTCAAGCTCATGCTGGATGCAGATGGCGAGCAGCCCCTCGGCATGAATTTCTTGAGATTGACCGTCTAAATCCGTGTATTGAACTGTTATTGCAGTGCTGCGAGTGACTTTTTCCCAAATGCCGGGAAGAGAAAGGCATCCCTCCTCGCCGGTTTCTTTTTCATCGCCATATTCGGTAATGACTGGGTTAATTAATGTCAGCAGATTATTTTTTTCTTCACTGACATCGATAACGACCATACGAATGGGTTCACCAACTTGCGGAGCCGCCAATCCGACTCCGGGAGCTTTGTACATCGTTTCTCCCATGTCTGCAGCAAGACGGCGAATAGTATCGTTGACCTCACTGACAGGTTGACACTTCATCGCCAAAACAGGATTGGGGAATTGCACAATCGGTAAAATAGCCACAAGCGGTCTCCAAAAAGAGATTTAGCAGAAGTTGGAAATTCTAACGCAATTAATAAGATTTCGAGGATAGGGCAGGTATGTCTCTGGAAAGTCAACGAAAATGGTTGCATTTGGCTTTAGTGCCGGAGATGGATTTTGAGAACTTTTATAGGCTGTTAAAAACATTTGGTTTGCCAGAGAATATTTTTTCCCAAACTTTTTCGGCTTTATCCTCTGTGGTTCCACAATCGATTGCTCTTTCAATTCGCGGTTCATTGAGTGAGTCGCGAGAGCAAAGACTAACGGAAATTCTTAAACTGCTTGATACTATTCCCACTGCAAGACTAGTGGTCCCGAGTGATGAAGATTATCCTCAAAAGTTTTTATCAATCGCTCGGCCTCCATTGGTGACGTTATCCGTTGGTCAGTTAGCTTTATTGAATCGTCCGACGGTTGGTTTTGTGGGCAGTTCTCACCCGAGCAAAGAAGGGCAAGCCATTGCTAAGTCGTGGGCTCAAGCCATTCTGAATAATCCGGTCAGTTTGATTCAGGGCGACAGTGAAGGAATTGAAAATATTGCACTAAAGTCAGCAATCCAAAAAGATGCTCAGTCGCTAGTGATCGTTACAAAAAATATTCTTTCAGATCCTCTGTGTGAAAAGAAACTTCGTTTTGCCTCTGAAAATGGACTGCTTCTTAGCTCACTGGAGAATGAGGATAATCCCTGGGCTTCTCGTCAAAAATTGATGATTGCTTGTATTGAACATTTTGTCGTCATTGAGGCCGGTATTCGCTCTAAAGTGTTGTCATTGGTTAGAGAAGCCGCCGATGAAGGTAGAGACGTGATGGCTGTTCCGGGGTCGATTCATTCACCGTTATCCAAGGGATGTCATAAGTTGATCCGTGAAGGGGCAAAACTGGTTGAATCGGTGGACGATATAGTTGTAGAAATGCGTAATTAACATTCCGAAAGCAAACAAATGATAGAAAGTTGTTAATTTTTTCTCTTTTAGTGCTACTCTAAAAAAGCAATTTGAGGAATGGCCTCAGAAATTTTGTTTTAAGAATTCAAATGACCGAAAAAGTTTTAGTTATTGCAGAAAAACCATCCGTTGCATCAGATATTGCCAAGGCTCTTGGCGGACTGAAGCGGGAAAAAGACTATTTTGAGGGAGAACACTACGTAGTCAGTTCTGCCGTTGGCCACCTTTTGGAATTAGTAGTTCCCGAAAAATACGATGTAAAAAGAGGAAAGTGGACTTTTGCCAATTTGCCGGTTTTACCACCGGTTTTTGATTTAAAACCAATTAAAAAGACGGAAGATCGCTTAAAGTTACTCAAACGTCTGTTAAAACGTTCAGATATTACGACCGTTATTAATGCTTGCGATGCGGGACGAGAAGGTGAATTAATTTTCCGCTATATCATCCAAGCCAGTAAGTGTAAAAAAACAATTAAACGCCTGTGGTTGCAGTCAATGACCCCGGCGGCTATCAGAGAAGCATTTGATCATTTAAGAACAGATGAGGAAATGCAGCACTTGTCAGATGCTGCACGTTCTCGTTCCGAGGCTGACTGGCTGGTTGGAATCAACGGTACTCGAGCGATGACGGCCTTCAATAGTAAAGATGGCGGTTTTTTCCTTACGACAGTTGGTCGAGTTCAGACCCCTACTTTGGCCATTGTGGTTGAAAGAGAAGAAAAAATTAACTCTTTTGTCAGTCAAAAGTATTGGGAAGTTCATGCTCAAATCAAAGCCAAGGCTGGTCATTATGATGCTGTTTGGTTTGATCCTGCGTTTAAGAAAAGTGAGGATCGTCCTCATGAGAAGGCCGAGCGTATATGGCAACAGGATCAAGCGCAGGCAATCTGTCAGAAGCTAAATCAGTCTTATGGTCAGGTTCAGGACAGCTCAAAAAGAACAACGCAACTTTCGCCCCTTCTTTTTGACCTGACCAGTTTGCAGCGTGAAGCCAATAACCGTTTTGGTTTTTCTGCGAAAACAACGTTATCTCTGGCACAGGCTTTATACGAAAAGCACAAAGTTCTTACTTATCCGAGAACGGATGCACGGGCGCTGCCGGAAGACTATCTTGGTACGGTGCGTGAAACACTCGGCGTGCTTTCAGATTTGCCTCAGTATGCCAATAGTGTGAGTGAAATTCTCTCAAATAAATGGGTTAAACCCAGTAAAAGAATTTTTGATAATTCAAAGATTTCAGATCACTTTGCCATTATTCCGACGCTTCAGGCTCCAAAAAAATTATCGGAAGCTGAAGAAAAAATTTACGATTTGGTCGTCAAACGCTTCTTAGCTGTCTTTTTCCCGGCGGCTGAGTATGACGTGACAACACGGATAACGACTGTTAAAAATGAGAAACTGAAAACAGAAGGAAAGATTCTGGTTAAAGCCGGCTGGCTTGCAGTGTATGGGCGAGAAGTAGAGGCAGAGGCGACCTTGCCTGCCGTTTCGGAAAAAGAACAAGTGTTAGTAGAACAATCTACTGTAGAAGAGAAAGCAACAAAAGCTCCTCCGCGATACACGGAAGCGACCTTGCTCTCAGCAATGGAAGGCGCTGGTAAATTGGTAGAGGAAGATGAACTACGGGAAGCTATGGCAGGAAAGGGGCTTGGAACCCCGGCGACCCGTGCTGCCATCATTGAGGGGTTATTGCTTCAAAATTACTTAAGAAGAGAAGGCAGAGAACTAATTCCCACCTTCAAAGCCAGACAATTATTTGCTCTCCTTAAGGGATTGGGAGTCTCAGAACTTTCTGAACCCGAATTGACGGGGGAATGGGAATATAAATTGGCACAGATTGAACAGGGTAAATTATCTCGAGATATTTTCATGAAAGAAATTCGAGATATGACCGTTGAGATCGTTGACTCGGCCAAACGCTACGAGGGCGATACTGTACCGATCGAAAACCCTGCTCATCTTAGTAATCCCTGTCCGAAGTGTGGGGGTGAGATTGTTGAAAATTACCGTCGATTTGCTTGTACAAAGTGTGATTTCAGTCTTCCAAAACATCCGGGTGGGAGGACTTTTGAAGTTTCAGAAGTAGAAGCTTTGCTCAAGGATGGGGAAATCGGTCCTCTTGATGGTTTTATCAGCAAAATGGGACGTCCATTTTCTTCCAAGCTTCGTTTAAATGATGAATTCAAGTTGGAATTTGATTTCGGTAATGATGCAAAAGAAAGCGACGAACCCGTAGATGTTTCAAAATTATCTGTGGTTGGAAAATGTCCGAAGTGCGGCTCAAATGTCTATGACAGTCCTAAAGGTTATGTCTGCGAAAAAACTTTAGAAAAGGCCTGTGACTTCAGAATTGGTAAGACCATTCTGCAGCAACCGATTTCTGCCGAAGAAGCTGCAAAAATACTGACTGAAGGAAAAAGTAGTGAATTGCAGGGATTTGTTTCGAATCGAACGAAGCGTAATTTTTCCGCTTACCTAGTTTTGGGGAAAGACGGAACGGTCGGTTTCGAGTTTGCTCAGCAAAAAAGCAAAACCAGCAGACGAAAAACAACTGCAAAGAAATAAACTAAAACTGCCGCAAAAGCGGCAGTTTTTCTAGAAATTAAATCGTTTTCGTAGCAGTTAATGGATCTTGAGGACTATTTTTAACTGATTCAGGTTTAATGAGCGATACCAGTACCTGATCGACTTTGTTGTTATCGGTGTCGATAACTTCAAAGCGATAACCGCCATAAACAACCTTGTCTGTTCGTTTAGGGATTTTTCGTAACATATACATCATAAATCCCGCAACCGTTTCGTAGGTGGAGTCTTCCGGCAAACTATCGACATTGAGCAATCGCTCCAAGTCGTCTACCGGGGTGGAGCCATCTACAAGCCAAGAGCCGTCTTCACGTTCGACAATCTGAGACTCTTCTTCGGTTGTTACCAAGTCTCCCATCACAGTACTCATCACATCATTTAACGTGATGATTCCGACAACTAATGCATATTCGTTGATGATAACGGCAATATCACTGTTGGTTCGTTTGAATGTGTCAAGAATCTCAGAAAGGGTTAGTGAGTCTGGAACCAATTGAACAGGGTGCACCAAACCATCATCTTTCAAAGACAATGGGTGATCACTCATGATTCGGCCCAAAAGGGCTTTAGAGTCAATGACACCGACAACGTTATCGAGGTTTTCGTTACAAACAATGTATTGATTATGCGGAGAGTTGACAACCTTTCTGCAGATTTCTTCTTCAGAGTCGCTGAGTAAAAAATAAATGATATTTTCACGAGAGGTCATTGAACTGGGAACCGTTCGACTTTCCAGCTCGAAAATATTTTCAATGGCATTTTTTTCTTCGTCAGCAATAACTCCGGCGGCGGTACCGGCATCAACTGTCGCGATGATATCCTCAGATGTAATTTTGTCCTTGGTTCGTTCCGGCAGACCGAGTCGGCGAATAATGACATTGGCCAGCCCGTTGAAAAACCAAACAAAGGGTCTCAATATTTTGATGAGAAAACTCATTGGCCCGATAACAGCCGTTGCAATGGATTCGGGGGCAACCAAAGCCAGTCTTTTGGGGATTAAGTCAGCAAATAAAATAAATAGGGTTGTTGACGTGATGAAGCCGCACCAAAATCCAACATTGTGCGCTAAAGCCGGTTCATGGATAAACAAAGAAACTAAAGAGGTGAAATTGGGGGTAAAGAGTCTTTCACCCAAAATACCGCCGGCCAGTGACAGCGCATTAACGCATATTTGAATAACCGTAAAAAAATGCCCCGGGTGTTCTTGAAGAGCGAGAACTCGGGATGCTTTTTTATGGCCTTCGTCGGATAGGGCACGTAAACGGATCTTTTTGGCGGCAGCCAAAGAAATTTCAGAAATAGAAAAAAAACTGCTGGTGATTATCAGAGCAATTAAACAGAGGAATAGTACAGTAAAGGACATAAAAGACAGAAAAAGTGAATGGGCTCTAAGTATAGCAAAAATAAGGAGTTTTTCCTAAAATGGAAGGAAATAGTCACACTTTAATATTGTTGTTTTAGTCAATTTGGGTAACAATACGATAATCCCGAAAGGGTTAGTTATGATTCTGCAATCTTGAGAGCGTGGAAGACGGTTTTTTGTTTTGCAGAAAACGGCATTACCGAAGAAACAAAACTGTGAGGAATTTTATGAATAAGACTTTGATTGCCTTATCTGTTGCCTGCTTAGGCATGACCTTAAGCGCTCAATCGATGGCAGCTTCCAGTACTCTTGAGACAGTTAAGGCCAGAGGACAATTAATTTGCGGCGTCAACACAGCGGCACCGGGTTTTGCTTCTGTCGACAGTAAGGGAAACTGGACTGGTCTTGATGTGGATGTTTGCCGTGCGGTTGCTGCCGCTACCTTGGGCGATGCTAGCAAAGTGAAATTTGTTCCGTTGAGTTCACCCCAGCGCTTTACAGCTTTGCAAGCGGGTGAAATTGATATGTTGGCTCGTAACACGTCTTGGACGATGAACCGCGATACGACGACTGGGGCTCTTTTTACGGCTGTGACCTACTATGACGGTCAAGGTTTTATGGTGCCGAAGCGTTTGAATGTGAAAAGCGCTAAACAGCTCAATGGAGCAACGATTTGTGTGCAATCCGGTACTTCTAGCGAAAAGAGCTTGGCCGATTTCTTTACAACGAACAACATGAAGTTTAAGACGGTGGTTTTTGATACGACTGAAGCCACTCAAGCCGCCTTCTTCTCCGGTCGTTGCCAGGCTTATACAACTGATATGAGTGACTTGGCTGGGGCGCGTACAAATTCTGCCAATCCCGCCGACTACGATATTTTGCCTGAAGTCATTTCCAAGGAACCGTTGGCTCCGGCTGTCCGCCGCGGTGACGATGAATGGTATTCCATCGTGCGCTGGTCGATTTTTGCCATGATCAATGCTGAAGAATTAGGTTTAACGAAAGCCAACATTGATCAAATGAAAACGACCGATAAGCGACCGGATGTCCAACGTTTGGTGGGGGCTTCCGAAGATATGGGTAAAATGCTTGGGTTAGATAAAGACTGGAGCTACCGAATTATCAAACAAGTGGGTAATTACGGCGAAAGCTTTGAGGCTAACTTAGGTCCCAACTCGAAATTGGGATTGCCCAGAGGAAACAACAATCTGTGGACTCAAGGTGGTTTGTTGTACGCCCCGCCAATCCGCTAATAATCAGCGATAAAGAATTAATGGCGGTTGTCTCCAACCGCCATTTTGGTAAAGATGCAGGCAAATAACGAAAATCAGGCTTCTGTTGTAAAAGGCGATGCCGCGTGGCGAAAGCGTGAAAGTTATCGTCGCCGTCGGGAGTGGTTCTGGCAGTGCATTGTTTTTGCAGCTGTCATAGGCTTGCTTTACCTTTTTGGTCAAAACATTTTTGAAAATCTACAAGCTAGAGACATCCGTTCGGGTTTTGCTTTTTTATCAGACAGAGCCAGCTTTGAAATTGGTGAATCGATGATAGCCGTATCATCGAACGACAGCTTCGCCCGAATGTTTTTGGCGGGGATGCTCAATACGGTGCGAGTCGCTGTCTTGGCAATCATTACCGCTACTGTCTTAGGTGTCATTGTGGGACTAATGAGGCTGTCGCAACATCCTCTGGTTCGTTTTTTAGGAATGGCTCACGTAGAGGTTTATCGCAATATTCCTCTGCTGATTCAGCTTTTCGCCATTTATTTGGTTATTACAGAATTTTTACCGGATTCCTTCGATCCCATTCATTTCGGTTCCTGGGCCATGCTGTCGAAAGCGGGATTGCAGTTTTCGGTTCCGGAACACTTGTGGCAAGTTAATACCGCCAGCTTATTGTTCGGTTTGATCGCTTTTTTTATTTTGAAGCGTTATTGGCGCAAACGTTTAACGAGTCTTGTTGCAACCTGCAATGCGATTGTGTCGGCAGTGTTGCTGGCATTGGTTTTATGGTTGGCGGCCGGAGCAGTGTTAGGGTGGAGTCAGCCCCATCAGGAAGGTTTTTTGGTAACGGGGGGTGCCAGCGCGACTCCTGAATTTATTGCTTTGTGGGTGGGATTGACGACATTTACTTCGGCTTCTATCGCAGAAATTGTTAGAGCCGGTGTTTTAGCCGTCCCCTCCAACCAATGGAGCGCTTCTTCAGCGCTAGGAATGACGAGGTTACAAACCGTCAGTTATGTAATTTTGCCGCAGTCTCTTCGTTTGGTGATCCCCCCAATGGCCAGCCAGTATATGAATTTGACAAAGAATTCTTCTTTGGCTGTCATTATTGGTTATCCCGATATCGTTAGTGTTGGAAATACATCCATTGTGATTATGGGGCAGGCTTTAGAGGCTATCGTGATTATCATGATGGTTTATTTGTTACTGAATCTCATTATTGCTGTGATTATGAATCGTGTGAATGCCGGCGTAATCGCCGCTCCACGTTAAAAAGGAGGCATGAAGTCAATGGTGAATGCTTCCTTATATCGGACATTGAGAAGAGATTATTTTGGATCGCCCGTTCGTTCTGTTTTGACGGTTCTTATTGCCGGTGTTCTTATTTGGTGTGCGGCTCTGTTTTGGGATTGGGGCGTTTTGAGTGCGGTTACACAGCCGGATCTTGCTCTATGTCGCTCAAGCGATGGCGCCTGCTGGGGATTTGTTGCTGAAAAGTGGCGTCTAATTTTGTTTGGCCGCTATCCCTATGAAGAACAGTGGCGACCGGCTCTGGCGACGGCATTGATTGTTTTAATGTTAGTGGCTACCTCATTGCCAGTTCTTTGGACAAAGAAGGGCTTCAAGATACTCTCGCTCGGTTGGCTGGTTGCTTTTGTTGTCTTTTTTGTTTTGATGGCTGGCGGTCTTTTTGGCCTTGTCTCGGTGGACTCTGATGCCTGGGGTGGTTTACCGTTGACTGTCATACTGACATTAATTGGAATGACTTTCTCTGCCCCGATAGGCATTTTGTTGGCTATTGGGAGGCGCTCTTCCCTACCTGTCGTGCAGGTTTTATCAACAAGTTATATTGAACTTGTACGAGGCGTTCCGCTTATTACGGTGTTATTTGTCGCTACCTACATTTTCCCTTTGTTGTTACCCTCTGGTTGGGTGATTGATGGTTTTTGGCGTATTGCGTTTGGTATTGTTTTGTTTCAGGCGGCTTACATGGCCGAGACGGTAAGAGGGGGGCTGCAAACAATCGCAAAGGGACAGTTTGATGCTGCGGCTTCCTTGGGATTTAAGTCTTGGCAGGTTTATCTTTACATCATTTTGCCTCAAGCATTAGTGGCAGTTATTCCTGCGCTGGTCAATAGTTTATTGTCAACTTTTATGGATACGTCTTTGGTTACGGTTGTCTCCATGTATGATTTGACCGGTGCGCTACGTTTGGCCTTGGGTGATCCCCAATGGAGACAATTCTTTGTTGAAGGCTATCTCTTTGTGGCAGCAATTTACTTCTTTGCAAGCTTAATAATGTCTCGTTACAGCATTTGGCTTGAGCATCGAATTAAGGAAGGCAGTCGTCATGATTAAAGTGCATGAACACACGGTTGAAGTGGTCAATAAAAATGATCCGCTGTTCGAACAATTGACGATGTCCAATCTACTTCGCCATCTTGAACGCTATGCGAAAGAACCTCACAAGTACTTTGAACCACTTGAACGCTCAGAAGTACAGGAGTCATTTGAAAATGGAGAGCATGTTTTACACAGAATTCTGCATTTTGGGCAGATGATCGTAAGAGATAAGGTGGTTTTTACCGATTCTCAAACGATGGTAACGGAAGTAGAGCACACGGAAGATTATCCTGATAGTCGTTTTACGGTCAAAATTGAAACATCAGAAAATAATGACTCCATCCGTTTGCGTTTCCTTTATGAAGAAGATACTGATGAAGCGCCGGCGGAAGATATTTTTCTATCTTTAAGACGAAAAGCATACGAGCAAAAAGATAAAGATATGGTTGAGCAAATTAGGCAGCATGCTCGAGATTTATCAGCCTTATCCTAAGTTTTCTTTATTTCCCATTCTTTTTTAGAAAGATTTATCCATGACTTTGACTCAAGAAGCCAATAATCGGATTGTTTTAACTTTATCAAATGAAATTCACGCTAAAGATACGCAGGTAGAGGCAGCCGTTAATCTGCTTGATACGGGAGCGACGGTTCCTTTCATTGCGCGTTACCGGAAAGAGGTAACGGGAGGCTTGGACGATTCCCAACTTCGTCTGTTACAGGAGCGGTTGGTCTATCTGCGCGATATGGAAGAGCGTCGCGCTGTTGTGATGGAATCCATCGCCGCACAGGGGAAATTGACAGAGGAGTTAAAACAGGCGCTTTTGCAAGCTGAAACAAAGCAACGCATTGAAGATTTGTATCTTCCCTATAAGCCAAAGCGTCGGACTCGAGCACAAATTGCTAAAGAGGCCGGGCTTGAGCCGCTAGCCAATAGTCTTTTTGAGAACCCGACACTTACTCCTGAGACAGAAGCAGCCCGATTCCTCAATGAAGAAAAAGGCATTAAGAGTATTAAGGATGCTTTAAACGGCGCGCGTGATATTTTGGCTGAACGTTTTAGTGAAGATGCTGAACTTTTGGCCCAGTTGCGTTCTTTCCTCACTAAGCATGGCTTCGTTGTTTCTGAACTTATAGAGGGAAAGGAAACAGAAGGCGCAAAATTTAAGGACTATTTTGATTTTGACGAAGAGTTAACGGCCATTCCCTCCCATCGAGCGCTTGCTCTTTTCCGGGGACGTCAAGAAGGTGTTCTGTCAGTCAAAATTGCATTGAGTGAAGAGGAGGAAGCTCAAAAACCTCATCCTTGTCAGAGTCTTATTGCTGAATACTTTGGGATAAAAGATTTAGGGCGGGCAGCGGATTCGTGGTTGCAGGAAGTTTGTCGTTGGACATGGCGCGTTAAAGTCAACCTAACCTTGGAGACAGAGCTATTTGAGTCTATTCGGGAAAGGGCTGAAGAAGAAGCTATTCGAGTGTTCGGTATTAACTTGAAAGATTTACTTTTAGCGGCTCCCGCGGGACAAAAAGGTGTGATCGGTTTGGATCCTGGTTTACGAACTGGCGTTAAAGTGGCGGTTATTTCTGCCACGGGCAGTGTATTGGAAACGGGCGTGATTTACCCTCACGAACCAAAAAAGGAATGGGATCGATCAATTGAGATTTTGGCCGCATTAGCCAAACGTCATGGTTCTAAGCTTATCAGTATTGGAAACGGTACAGCTAGCCGCGAGACAGATCGCTTAGCCGCAGATTTAATTGCTCGCTATCCGGAATTGGGTTTAATAAAAGTGGTTGTCAGTGAAGCGGGTGCTAGCGTTTATTCAGCAAGTGAATTGGCGGCCAAAGAATTCCCCGATATGGATGTCAGTTATCGTGGAGCGGTTTCCATTGCCAGAAGACTTCAGGATCCATTGGCAGAGTTGGTGAAAATTGATCCCAAAGCGATCGGAGTTGGACAGTATCAACATGATGTCAATCAGATTCATTTGGCACAAAAGTTAGACGCTGTCGTTGAAGATTGTGTGAATGCCGTGGGTGTAGATCTCAACACAGCTAGTGTTCCGCTTCTAGCAAGAGTTTCTGGCTTAACAAAAACCGTTGCTCAGTCCATTGTGACGTATCGCGATGCACACGGTGCTTTTAAGAACAGAAAAGATTTAATGAACGTGCCTCGTTTGGGTGAGAAAACTTTTGAACAAGCGGCAGGCTTCCTTCGTATCAGCGGAGGAGACAATCCGTTAGATACTTCTGCTGTTCATCCGGAGGCTTATCCTGTTGTTGAGAAAATTTTGGCTAAAACCGGCTGTGATATAAGCACATTGATTGGTAACCATGAGGTTTTAAAGGGATTAAAAGCCTCAGAATTTACCGATGACCGGTTCGGCATTCCGACTGTGAAGGATATTTTGTCTGAATTGGAAAAGCCGGGACGAGATCCTCGCCCAGAATTTAAAACCGCTGTGTTCCGTGAAGGTGTCGAAACAATCGCTGACTTAAGAGTGAATATGGAATTGGAAGGCGTTGTCTCTAATGTGGCCGCTTTTGGAGCATTCGTGGACATCGGCGTACATCAAGACGGATTGGTGCATGTCTCCGAATTAGCAGATCATTTTGTAAAAGATCCCAGAGAAGTCGTAAAGGTTGGACAAATCGTTAAGGTAAGAGTGATTGATGTGGATATCGCTCGAAACCGTATCTCGTTGTCAATGAAAAGTGGGAAGCAAAAAGATTATCGGGTTAAACCAACGCAATCTTTGCCTCAACGAAATAAACCGATGGGAGCAATGGCTAGTGCTTTTGCAAAATTAAAACGCTGATAAGAGATTGAGAAAAATAAGGCGTTGTACTTAGCCGAAACTGCTAAAATTAAAAGAATGCGAAAACGAAAGTTTTCGGTTTTCTCTCTAACTGATAAGGAGTTGAATATGGACAACCCTAAGGACGCCAAGCCTTTGGAAATGCCCCCTGTTTTAGCACACGTTCAGGCCGCTGTGGATAAATTGGCTGCCTGCGAAACGATTAAGGCTGCTATTGAGGCCGTTAAGCGTGATGACGAAAAAACGCTTGCTGATCAAATTGCTATTACTGAGGTTGAAGCCCCTCCTTTCCATGAAGAAGTTCGTGCCAAAGACTTTGTTCGTCGTTTGGAAGAACTGGGCTTGAAGGCATCTATTGATGAAGAAGGCAACGTGGTTGCCCGTCGAGCCGGTAAAGGTAATGGTCCGACGCTTGTTTTAGCTGCTCACTTGGATACGGTGTTCCCTGCTGGAACAAATCCCAAGGTTCGTCAAGAAGGCAATCGTTATTTAGCTCCTGGTATCAGTGATGATGCTCGCGGTTTGGCCGCTATCTTGCAAGTTTTGCGTACGTTGCAGGAATTTAAGATTCAAACCATCGGCGATATCCTCTTTGTTGGCAGTGTCGGTGAAGAAGGTAACGGCGATTTGCGTGGCTCGAAGTATCTCTTCAACAAGAGCGGTATTCACATTGACGGCTTTATTTCCGTTGATGGTGTGAATGTCAATCGCGTTTTGTGCGGTGCAACGGGTTCTAAGCGTTATCGCGTTCATTTTGATGGTCCTGGCGGACACTCTTGGAACGCTTTCGGTACGCCGAGCGCCATTCATGCTATCGGTCGTGCCATCGCTAAGATTGCTGATTTGCAAACGGTTAGCGATCCGAAGACGACTTTCACCTGCGGAACGATCAAGGGTGGTACAACGGTTAATTCCATCGCTGCTCACGTGGAAATGGAATTGGATATGCGTAGTGCCGGTGCCAAGGAATTGGACGAACTTGAAGCCCGCATTCTGCCGATTTTTGAACAGGCCGCTAAGGATGAAAATGCCCGCTGGGGTTATAAGGATGAAGATGGCGTGAAGCTTACGCTTGAGCCGATCGGTCATCGTCCCGGTGGCGGTCAGAAGGATGAGGTCAGCGTTTTGCAGGCTGCCCGCGGTGCCATGGCTGCATTGGGTATTCCGCTTTATTCTTATGCCTTTGCCTCTACCGATCACAATGTGGCGGTTAATAAGGGTATTCCGGCCACGACGTTGGGTGGCGGCGGAAAAGAAGGCTTTAACCATAATGTTAAAGAATGGTACGAGCCGGTTGATGCTTACCAAGGTCCTCAGTTAGCTATGTTGACGAGCTTGGTCTTGGTTGGCGTCGAAGGGGTCAGCGAACCTGTACTCGAAAAACGCGCTTAACTCCATGAAAAAAGGCGGAATCTTTTGGACTCCGCCTTCAGTAATATGTCCCGCCTAATTTAGGCGGGATTTTTTGTTTAGCGTTCGATTAGGGGTTCTCCGTCACGAGCGCTACCCTGATTCATTAGGGCATTTAACAAGATGGCACCAAAAGTGGCCGTACCGATACCACCCAGTGTAAAACCGGCGATATTAATCGTGAAGTCGCCTGCACCTAAAATTAAGGTCACAGCAGCAACAATCAAATTGCGGTTATTGCCAAAATCAACCTGATTGACAACCCAAATTCGAGCACCAGCGACGGCAATCAGACCGAAAACAACGATAGAAACACCACCCAGCAACGGTTGGGGAATAGTCTGAATAATCGCCCCGAATTTTGGTGAAAAACCTAAGACAATCGCAAAGCAAGCCGCAACAACAAAAATCAGAGTCGAATAGACGCGTGTAGCAGCCATCACGCCGATATTTTCGCCGTATGTTGTCACACCAGTGCCACCAAAACTAGCCGCAAACATCGTTGCAAGACCGTCTCCTAAAAAAGCTCGGCCCATATAGGGATCTAAATTTCTGCCGGTCATAGCGGTTACAGCTTTGACGTGGCCTAAATTTTCTCCAATCAGAATAATGACGACAGGAGTAATCAAGAGGATGGCGTTGAAATCAAAGCTTGGGCTGGAGAAATGTGGCAAACCGAACCAAGCCGCGTTGGCAATGACAGAAAAATCGATGGCTGGTCCAAAATGCAAAATATTCGCTAGGACAAAGTAAATAACATAGCTGAGTGCGATGCCGACGAGAATCAATAATTTTTGTACGAGTCCTCTCGTATAAACAGCGACGGCTCCAACGCACACCATGGTGATGATAGCGATGCAAGCGTTAAACGTACCGGTTCCCACACTCTTGCAGGCTGTTGGAGCAAGATTTAAACCGATGACGGCTACCACAGCGCCAGTGACAACCGGAGGCATCAGTTTTTCAATCCACTTAACTCCGGTTGACATAACAATGAGCCCCACAAGGGCATAAATGAGACCGCAAGCAATAATCCCGCCTAAGGCGACACCAATGTTTGCATTCAATCCCGAACCTGCCGTATAGCCTGTTGCAGCAATGACAACACCGATAAAGGCAAAACTAGAGCCTAAATAACTCGGAACATGGCCGCCGACAATGAAAAAGAAAATAAGTGTGCCGATACCGCTCATTAAAATGGCGACATTTGGGTCAAAACCCATTAGCAAAGGGGCCAAGATGGTTGAGCCGAACATGGCTACTACGTGCTGAGCACCCAACGCGAGCGTTTGTCCGGTGGGTAATCGTTCATCGGGTGCGATAATGCCGTCTTTTTTTAATTTCCATTGCGGGAAATAACTCATTTTTCATGCTCCAGAAATTATTTCGAGCATTTTAACGCCAGATAGTTTGGGCCAGGGAAAATTAATGAAATTAGGTACAATAACCCCCTTAATTGTTGACTTTATTCGTTGAATTGTCGAAAGAATTTTAAAAAATGGCCACTTTAGATACCCAATTGGCAAGGGATGTGAAAAAGCGTCGTACTTTTGCCATTATTGCTCACCCGGATGCGGGTAAAACGACATTGACTGAAAAGTTACTGCTTTTCGGCGGAGCTATTCAAATGGCTGGTGCTGTTAAAGGAAGAAAGGCAGCCCGTCATGCCACCAGTGACTGGATGGAGGTCGAACAGCAGCGTGGTATTTCTGTGACTAGTTCTGTAATGCAGTTTGAGTATGACGGTCATGTCATTAATTTGCTGGATACCCCGGGGCATGAAGACTTTTCGGAAGATACGTATCGGGTGCTGACAGCGGTGGATGCCGCTGTGATGGTTATTGATGCTGCCAAAGGCGTAGAAGCTCAAACAATCAAGTTGCTGGAAGTGTGCCGTCTGCGCAATACCCCGATTATCACCTTCATCAATAAGATGGACCGAGAAGTTAGAGACCCGATTGATCTGCTCAGTGAAATCGAGGAAATTCTCAAACTCGAATGTGTTCCTATTACTTGGCCTATTGGAATGGGAAAGACATTCCGTGGAGTATTCTCTTTAACAAAAGATCACTTGGTTCGTTTTACGCCCGGTGAAGACCGCTTGTCTGGTAACGAGGAACTTATCGAGGGGTTGGATAATCCTAGACTCGATGAGCTCTTCCCAATGGAAATGGGTTATGTGCGTGAAAGCATCGAGTTGATCAAAGGTGTCAGCAACCCGTTTGATATTGAAAAGTTTCTTGCGGGTGAACAAAGCCCCGTCTTTTTCGGTTCCGGTGTGAATAACTTCGGTGTGAAAGATGTTCTGGAAGCCTTGGTTCAGTGGGCTCCGGAGCCTCAACCTCGTGATGGTGGTGTCCGCTTGGTGGAACCTACAGAAAAACCGTTTACGGGGTTTGTTTTCAAGATTCAGGCCAACATGGACCCGAAACATCGAGACCGCATTGCTTTTTTCCGAGTATGTTCAGGCCGCTACACGCCGGGCATGAAAGTTAAGCATTTGCGAGAAGATCGGGAAATGAAGATTCCCAATGCTTTGACCTTTATGGCCAATGACCGCGTAACCATGACAGATGCGGTGGCGGGTGACATTATTGGGATCTATAACCATGGTCAGCTTCATATTGGGGATACGCTGACGGAAGGGGAAAAGTTAGGCTTTACGGGTATCCCGTATTTTGCTCCGGAATTGTTCCGTTCGGCTAGACCGAAGGATCCGTTTAAGGCTAAGCAACTGCATAAAGGCTTGAAAGAGTTGGGCGAAGAGGGAGCTATTCAGGTATTTGAAAACGACTTGGGACACCTTTTCCTTGGCGCGGTTGGATTCTTGCAATTTGAAATTGTTGCACAGCGTTTGGCAACAGAATACAAGGTAGATGCTTTGTATGAAAATACGGACGTCTCGACCGCTCGATGGTTGTCATTTCCCGATGAACTAACGCAAAAACAGTTTATGGATGAACAGGCCTCCAGGCTTGCTCGTGATGCAGACGGTAATTTGGTGTATTTAGCGACATCTATTTACAACCTGCAAACCACTCAGAAGCACTGGCCCCAAGTTCAGTTCCATACGACTCGGGAAAAGAATCAGTCCTTCGCCTAATTTTGATATCGGCCGCATTAGCGGCCGATGTCAAAATAGGAGTATTAAAGTCCCGTTCTAAGCTTCCAATGTTTAGAACTTCCCAAGACATTCAAAGCGACCGTTCGTCCGGTTTTTTGAATGCTTTGCTGCAGGTATAGATTGGTATCGCTAGGCTCTTGTTCAATAAAAGGCTTATTGGCATAGAGCTGGTAATTTTTCCGAACGATTCTAGGCGTAATGTTAGGCATGATGACATTACAGCCGTGTAAGATACCTTTTTCTCGACCGTTTTCTTCTAGAGCGTGCAAAGCCGTAGCGGCTGCGATATTAATATCAGGAATAACAAGCCGTGTAGTAGCGATCATATTAAGAGAAAGTCGCATTAATGCTTTTTCTTCCATCATACCTTCGCCCAACATATCACCGCCTTCGCTAGTGATATAGGGCCCCATTCCGATCATATCCAGGTCTAATTTTTGGAACGTACGTATATCTTGACAGAGGTCTTGCAATGTTTGCCCAGGGATGCCAATCATGACACCTGAGCCAACTTGATAGCCTGCACGGCGCAGATCTGCCAATGCTTGATAGCGTCTCTGAAGCGCTTTTTCGCGTCCCGGAGCGTGATGCAGGTGATCGAATAATTTGGGGTTGGATGTTTCAAATCGCAGTAGATAACGTAAGCCAATAGGATTTCCACTCGCTTGAGCCCATTGCTTGTAAACCTCAAAGCTCTGCTCACCTAAAGAAAGAGTAATTCCGAGACCATTGGGTAATTCAGGGCTAACCGTTTTCTCGTGAATAGTTTTTAAAACATCTGTGACGAAAGCGATAAATTTGGGATCCCGACGCTCGCCCGATTGCAGACAGATTGAACCGTAGTGGTTGGTGGCCGCCCAAAGAGCCGCATTGACAATCGTCTCTTTATCTAGCTCATAACGGGGGACAGCATGATTGGATTTACGTATCCCACAGTAACGGCAGTCCAGCGTACAGATATTGGAAAATTCAATAAGTCCCCGATAGTAAACATTGTTGCCAACCGTATGAGTTGCTCTGTCATAGGCGGCTTGTCGCAAAATTTCCGCTTCCGTTGGGTCAGTTATTGCCAGTAAACGAACAATATCCTCGTCGGAAAATTCAGTTTGTTTAACGATCTCGGTGATGCTTTTCATGAATATGATCCTTAGAGCGTTTTCAATGCTTGGTCGAAGGCAGCTTTAGCATCGGGATGACAAGCCAACACCCGCGGCAACACCCCTTGTAAATAGGAAATCGTGACTCCATAGTTTGTCATGGGAACACCTTGCGCTTTGGCTTGGCGCAAACGAGCTAACATGTGCCGGCGCGTAACAATGCAGCCTCCACACTGAATGATGACTTTGTAAGGCGTCAAATCCGTGGGAAAATCCTTACCAACAGCAATGTCAATATTTAAATCGCCAAAAGTTTTTCTTAACCAATTGGGGATTTTTACCCGACCGATATCATCTTTTAACGGATGATGCGAGCATGTTTCAGCAATTAAAACTTTGTCCCCCGGTTTCAACTTTGTCAGTGCCGCGGCACCAATGGCCATTTCTAAAAGATCACTTTTTGAATAAGCCATTTGGATAGAAAAAGTTGTAACGGGAATAGGTTCGGGAACTTCCTTTACAACACGTAAAACAACTTGGCTGTCTGTGACAACTAGCTGAGGAGGCTGCTTAAGCTCGTTAAGCGTTTCGGTAATTCGATCTTCCTTGATGACAAAGCATTTGGCGCCGGCATCAAGCAACTCGCGAATGGCTTGTACTTGAGGCAGGATTAAACGTCCTTTCGGAGCTCCGGTGTCAATCGGTGTAACCAGTAAAACCGTGTCTCCTGCCTTTGCCAATTCTCCCATTAGGGGGCGGTCCGGTTCGGTTTTTTCCAATACTGTCTGAATGATGGCATCACGCAAATCGGAAATACCTTCACGATTGGCGGCGCTGGTTTCTATGACTTTATAACCTCGAGAGCGAAGAGCCTGTACGTGTTCTTTAGTGGGTTTGCACAGATCGGTCTTATTAAAAACAACAATGGTGGGAGTGCCGTTATTTAAAGTTTTTTTCAGAATATTTTCTTCGTGACTTCCCCAAGTTCCCGCTTCGCAAACAACAATGGCGATATCCATCCATTCCAAAACAGACAGACTTTTCTCCACGCGAGCCAGTCCCAGATCCCCCTCATCATCGATACCGGCCGTGTCCATGAAAACAACTGGCCCAATGGGAGACAATTCAAAGGCTTTTTCAACCGGATCGGTTGTTGTTCCAGCAACGCTGCTCACAATAGAAATATTTTGGTTGGCTAGGGCGTTAATAAGGGAGGATTTCCCGGCATTTCGTTTTCCAAATAAGCCAAAGTGCAGGCGAAGGCCTTTCGGGGTTTCCATGCGGCTGGTTGCCATGATATTGATTCCTAATAAGCAAAAAGGGACTCGCCTAATGATAGCGAATCCCTTTTAATCAGACGTGTATCAAAAAGATACTTTTGTACAAATTATTTTTCGAGATTTGTACGAATAACGTCCTTTTCAAGCCACTTCGGAGAGTGGTGTTCGGCAGCTTCGTAAGAGATCGTGCCTTCGCCCGGACCCCAAATGCCCTTGAAATGTTCCCAAGAGAGCAAAGCCAAGGGGATGTGGGCACACACAACCATCAACGAGCAGATGATGGAACCCCAAACATGGAAGATATACATCCACCAGAAGGCGCCTTTCGGAATCGCAGGAGCGAAGTAGAAAAGCATCCAACCGGTAACGGCGAGGCCATACATCATGAAGAAGAAAATGAGATAGCTCATCTTTTGGCCGCCGTTGTAACGACCTTGCGGCGGAACTTCAACCGGACCGAACGGGATCTTGAAGAAACGACGCGGGTAACCGCCGAAATTGCGGAACCACTTGATCGTATCCATATCCCAAGTCAACAAGGCATTCAACGTCGCAGCGAAACGATGCGGAGCGAACACCAAGTAACCGATCAAGTTAAAGGTATACACAACGGCAATCCAGATGTGCCAAATCATCAAATTGTTAGCGGTTTCATCGGAGAGGTTGCAGAAATAGACAGCCGCGCCGGTGAACAGCAATGCAAACCACGTCACCGCATTAACAGCGTGGAATACTTTGTCAGCGGGGTGGAATCGTAAGATACGTTCAGCCATTAGTGTTTACCTCCCAAAGCCGCTAATTGCGTACGCGGATAGTAGCGGGTATGCAACAGGTGGTGAGCCAATTCACCGGTGGCCGGTTGCGTGTGCATGTCAGCATAAAAACGCAACACAGACTTGTTCTGGTGAGAACAGGTAAGGCCATTTTCTTGGCAAATCTTGTCATCACGGTACAAGCCGGCTTGACGAGCTTTAATAACGTCAGAGCGACGTTGGATGAGGTCAACAACGGCGTAGCCCGTGACACCAATTGCCAAAGCCGTCACACCGACAACTTTCAAAAAGCCGCGGCGACCGAGCATAGCAACGGTTTGTCGTTCGGTATATTCATACTTGCGCATTTATTGTCTCCATCCAATTAAATTTGCACAGGAACGGGCAACGTGGGGTTTAGCCATGTTGCACTGTCAGTGCGAACCGGTTGACCACCGCCATTGACGCAGCCGCCAGGGCAGTTCATCACTTCGATGAAGTGATAACGGTTCTTGTCTTCCTTGATGCGACGCAAAACACCTTCGAGGCCTTGCAAAGCACCATTGACGACGCAAACGCGGACTTCGAACACCTTGCCGCCCAATTTCTTGATGGGCACAGGAATCGTTGCTTCCACAACTGCATCGGTATGACCACGGACGATCTTAATATCCGGATCCTTCAATTCTTCGCCAGCCAACACAAAGTAAGCCGTACGCAAAGCAGCTTCCATCACACCGCCGGAGGCACCGAAGATGGTACCGGCACCGGTGTAGATTTCCATCGTGCTGCGTTCACGAGTCTTCGGCATTTCCAACGGATTGATGCCTTTACGACGGAAAATTTCAGCAATTTCGCGAGCCGTCACAACAGCATCGACGTCTTGGAAAGAGGGGGTGTTAGCCGGGATCTTGCCGGTTTCAACCAAGTGATGCCAGGCGGCATTCATTTCCGGACGGGCAGCTTCAAAGATCTTGGCGGTGCAAGGTGTCACAGCTACGACATAAATGTCGCGGGGATCTTTCTTCCAAACGTATTCAGCAGCCCAGGTCTTAGCAACCGGACCACCCATCTGAATCGGGCTCTTAGCCGTAGACAAGTGGGGCAGCAAGCCCGGGTGGAACGTTTCAACGTTCTTAACCCAAGCAGGGCAGCAGCTCGTGAAATGCGGGAAGGGGTGCTTGGCAGCTTCTTCGAGTTCAGGGCCGCGTTCGCCCAAGACCCAATAACGGATCTTGTTGATGAACTCAAAACCTTCTTCCATGATGGTTTGGTCAGCCGATTGGTTCACGTCATAGGTGGTGAAGCCGGCCTTTTCCAAAGCGTTCACGAATTGTTCGGTGACCAATTCACCGGCCTTAGCGCCGAATTCTTCACCGACGGAAACACGAACGGCAGGAGACGGGTGAGCAACTACGAGCTTGTTGGGGTCATCGAGCATCTTCATGACTTCATCAACAAAGCTCATTTGTTCGATCGCGTTGAAGGGGCAAGCGATCAAGCATTGGCCGCAGGCCAAGCAAGCGTCTTCACGGATGGAGTGGACAACACCCAGACCACCGGAGATGGCGTGCACCGGGCAAACTTTACGGCATGTGTCGCAACCAACGCAGTTGTCCTTGTTGATCTTGATCACACCGCGCAATTCACCGCGACGGAGGTTGCCAACGTATTCAGGTCCGTTTTCTCCGTGCGCATTGGGCGGCGGAGTAAACGTATTGACCATAATCGTTTTGGACATGTTTAAATCTCTCCCAAGATTTACTAAAAATGGAATCTCTGAGTGGCAAGTGCCTTGTGCACAGGTCCTCTTGAAACTCAGGGATTGTACGTACAATTCCTGTCGTCATAGGCACGCCTTGGTCCCGGCATACCATCCGACAACGGTGGAACTATAAAGAATTTTTACAAAAAATAATAAAAAAATAGGTAAAAAATTACTACCCCATAAGAGGTAGAAATCTCTTATTACATGTCGATGCTTGACAGAGGTTTGCGCAATTCAGCGCGTACGTTATCCATACCGGAGTAAAAAGCTTTCATCATTACAAGCCCTAAGAACTTGCCGGCATCGGTCACGATAAGATTGTCCGGATTGCTCGGATTTTCTTTGATGGCGCCTGCCAGTTTAAGCCCCAGCATTTCCTTAAAGAGCGCCTTATCCAAATCAACGCCGTGCACATCACGGAAATATTTGCGGGACAGACGCGCTGCAAAAAGTCCCAGCAACAGGCGATACTGTAAAACAGAGTGCTTATCGAAGCGTTTTCGTCTTTCTACGCCCATTTTGCCTTGGCTGATTCTTTCGTTGTAGCGGCGAAGGCTGAATGTGTTGACGTATAAAGAGTCTCCAAGGAAGCTAAAGGCGCCGGAACCTAAACCCAGATATTCATCATGGTCAACGACATACTCATCGAAACCTTCATCGTGAGAGCGGCCGAAGGTCCAGGATGTCAGCTGATTGTAGTTTTTGCCTAACGTATCCAGGATGATGCGGTACTGTGCAGCAAGATCGGCGCTCGGAGCAGCGATGGTGTTGCGGACGCTGGCTTTGGTTTGCGTGGTAACCATCAAAGGATAGGTCGTAATTTGACGAGGATTTAACTTCATCAGCAAGTCCACATCGCGCTGAAGAATTTCCTCGGTTTGTCCTCTGAACCCGAAAATCATGTCAACATTCATGATCGGGAAGAGTTCCTGAGCGGCCTGAATGCGTTCGAAAATTTGTTCACCGCTGCCAAACTTTTCGTAGCGGTCGATCATTTTAAGGATATTGTCATCAAAACTTTGAACGCCGACCGACATACGGTCCACAAGTCCCTTCAAATGTTTGAAGCTTTCAGTGGCAAGGTGTGCAGGATCTGTTTCGCAGGAAACTTCTTTCATGGACGGAAAGAGCTTGCGCGCCAGTTCAATAGTTTTAATGAGCTCATCCTCGAGAATGGTTGTTGTACCGCCGCCGATATACATAGACGTGAAGTCATACCCCATATCACGGGCCATCTGCATTTCTTTGCGCAGACTTACAAAATACTCACGAGCTTTGTATTCTTTAAAAATAAAGCGGTGAAAAGTGCAATAAGAACACAACGTATGGCAAAACGGAATATGGGCATACATCATGTACTGATGACCTTCCTGCGGAGCAGGATGCCGATCCAATATGGTCGGCTCCACATTGAGTTCTCGGTCAATGTAGTACTTCATGATGCGGTCGGTTAATCCGATCATCCAATCCGGTAATAATTTGTCGTGTTCAGCCATAGTGTTGTTCTTCTAATATCAAGTGCGAAAGGTCGTATTTTAGCGATGACCTGCGTAAAGTGCTTGAATTTGCGGAGCAAATTTTTCCGCTAATACCTTTCGTTTGAGTTTGAGCGTCGGGGTCATAAGGCCGTTTTCAATCGTCCAGGGCTCCAGCGTCATATGAACATTTCGAGGCAAAGCGTACTGCGGGAAATCTTTCACTGCGGTCTTAATGCGTTTGAGCACCGCATTGCGGGTCACAGTAGCCAGGAGACTTTCCGGATCATTCGGGTCTAAATCCAAAGTGGCCGCCAGTTTGCCCCATTCCTCTTTATTCAAGACAACAATAGTTGAAATAAAGGGACGATTTTCACCGATTACGTAAGCTTGGTCAAAAAGAGGATCAATTTCAATCGCCAATTCCAAATCGGCAGGTGGCACTTTTTCGCCAGTGCTTGTAACAATAATTTCCTTGATTCGACCAACGATTCGCAAAAAGCCCTCATGGTCAAATTCTCCGACGTCTCCGGTCTTTAACCAACCGTCATCGGTGAAGGCCTCGCGAGTGGCTTGTGGACGATTCCAGTATCCCTTCATGATAGAAGGTGATTTAACCTGAATTTCGTTTTCTTCACCCAAGCGAACATTCGTTTCGGGTAACGGTTTGCCGACTGTGCTTGGGTGATTGTAGGTAAGAGAATTACCAGCGATGATGGGGCTGGATTCTGTCATTCCGTAGCCCTGAATGATAGGCAGACCTAATCCGCAGAAGGCCTTGGCGACTTTAGCGTTGAGTGCAGCACCACCACTGATGGCGATTCGAAGTTGTCCTCCGAATTGATTCAAAAGTGTCTTTGAAACCAATCGTTCAAGAATCGGCCAAATGATGGGATCAAGTACGGTTATGCCGCCTTTTTGAGCGGGCAGTCCGTATTTCTTACAAAAACGTCTCCATCCGACATCAACTGCCCAATTAAATAAGAATCGAACAAAGCCGGATTCACGAGCTAATTTAGCTTGTACTTTTGCAAAAATACGTTCATAAATTCGGGGAACCGAGATGATGACATTCGGACGAATGATGCGGAAATCTTCCGCTAACTGTTGAATCGACCGTGTAAATACAATCGTGCAACCCATGCCCAACGCAAGGTAGTAGCCAGCCATGCGCTCGAAAGTATGCGAAAGCGGTAAAAAGGATAAAAACACATCTCCGGGTTTGGGAGAAACGGTTTTGAGTGTGTTAATGACGTTGCTGACGACATTTTTGTGTGTCAGCATCACGCCTTTCGGGCGACCGGTTGTGCCAGACGTATAAACAATGGCCGCTAGGTCATCTTCGGTCGGGGGTTCCGGCAATTGCTCAACACCATGCCCGGTCGCAAGCCATGATTCCAAATCCCAGTGTTGCACCCCATCTTGACGAATATCAGGTGCAGACTCTTCAGTGAAAATCACATTGCGCAGATCAGGCATGACCGTATGAGTGAGATAAATGGCATCCCAACGGCTCTGACGATTAGTCACCAAAACGGAGGCTTGACTATCGGCAATGATGAATGCACTGGATCCTGCGGTGTCAATCGCGTGCAAAGGAACAGGGACGTAACCGTTGGCAAGTACCGCCTGGTCGCAGCAAATAGCGTCCACACCATTGGGCAATAATATGGCTACTCGATCACCGTGTTTTAGTCCCATTTTGCTAAAAGCTCGGCGCCACTGTTGAATACGTTCGTCTAAATCTCGATAGGAAATCCGTTCCCACGTATTTGAACGACGGTCAAATTGCCTGAGCGCTTCTGTATGAGGCGCAATTTTTGCTCGCGCCGGAACAAATTGATCAAGTGTCTTGAGTTGACAGAGAGATTTAAATCGAATTTCAGTGGAATCAATAGCCACGATTGACCTCAAAAACAATAAGTTTCTTAACCCGCTTATTGTAAGACGAAAGCCCTTTTTTAGGGGCCTTCGATTTAGAGCAATCAGTTTTTGATTTTGTAGGCTTTTTAAAGCCAAACACTTCCTATGTAACCAGGGATGTTTGGAGATTTTCAATTTTGCAGAGGGTTATTTGAAACACTTCGAGGATAGTTCCGAGATCCATAGCATCAAAAGAAAACGATCACAAAACTTTGAATTCCAGAATACAGAACACGAGGAGGTCGTTTTTTGGAATTTGATCCTTAATCAGACGAAAACGAAGACTATTTTGCTCAACAGAATCTAATGATTAATCTGTAGTACCAGTTGTGACAATCTGTTCGTGATTAGTGGCGGCAATTTCAGAGCACAGATTTTGCCTCTCTTTCAAACAGTGAATGGAGAGCATAAAGGTATGTCCCTTTAAATGCGGCTTCCCAATAAATTGCCAAATGGCTTTCTCAATTGAACATCAATACCAGCAGTAGGCACCTCAAGTACGATAACGGCGCTTTTTGTACAAATGCTTGTGCGCCATGTCACGTCTTTTCATGCCGCCGGAAAATAGGCGGCACGGAGCCTGTCTCTTTTCGCTCAGCTAAAGACTGTTCAATAAATCTTCATTATTTGTCAGAGATAAACTATCAAAAATAAACTTAGATATTTTTTATAAATGAGATAGGTTATTACTTAGTACTTTCGATAAAAGTTCTTTTATTTTCAAGTTCTTCCCAACGTTGGTAGCCCTGATTAATTTGCGCTTCTAAGTTTTGAAGGAGCTCCGTTTGTTCTTTAATCTCTTGGGCGTTATGGTTGGTGTAATAGTCAGGAGCGTTCATTGACGAAATTAACTCGTCTCGCTCGGCTTCCAACTGCATCAGGTGTTCAGGCAAGGTCTCCAATTCCTTATTTTCTTTGTAGCTTAATTTGATTTTGGTCTGTTTAGGCTTTTTCGATACAACTTTGTCAACGGTCTCAGCCTTTTTAACTACTGACTCTATTTTGGGTTTGTAGTGTTGCCAATCCGAGTAGCCGCCAACATATTCTCGCCAAAGACCATTGCCTTCGGGAGCTAAAACTTCCGTTACAACATTGTCCAGAAATCTTCGATCATGACTGACAAGAATCAGAGTGCCGGGATAGTTTTGGAGTGTTTGCTCAAGTAACTCCAAGGAATCGATATCCAGATCGTTAGTCGGTTCGTCTAACACAAGCAAATTGGCTGGCAGAGCGAATAATCGAGCGAGAAGCAGACGGTTGCGTTCGCCTCCGGATAAATTGGAAACCGGAACATTGGCTCTTCTTGGCGGAAAGAGAAAATCGCCAAGGTAGGCCATGATGTGTTTCTTTGAGCCGCCCACTTCAATCCACTCACTACCCGGTGAAATGGTTTCAGCCACGGTTTTATTGGGATCTAATTGGGCTCGCAGTTGGTCAAAATAAGCGATTTGCAGGTTGGTTCCCAGTTTGATTGTTCCGCTGTCAGGCTGACGTTTCCCCAAAATAAGAGAAATCAAAGTACTTTTACCAACGCCGTTGTGACCGACTAAACCTAAACGGTCTCCTCTCAATAACCTGAAATTCAAATCTTTGACAATGACTTTATCGCCAAAAGCCAAGCTGACCTTTTCCAACTCAGCCACAATCTTGCCGCTTTTCATGCCGGCATCAATATTGAGATTGATTTGTCCCAAACGATCTCGTCTGGCGGCACGTTCTTCACGCAAGCGCTCCAGTCGCCTTACCCGACCTTCGTTTCTGGTTCTTCGCGCTTCAATCCCTTTTCGTATCCAGACTTCTTCCTGAGCCCAAAACTTATCAAATTTTCTGCGAGCAATATCTTCAGCTGCCAGTTCCTGTTCTTTTCGGTTTTCATACGCTTCAAAATTTCCAGGGTAACTTCTGAGAACCCCTCGATCCAACTCAATAATGCGGGTGCTGACAGAGTCCAAGAATGCTCTGTCATGGGTGATCACCATTAAAGATTTAGAGCCTCGATATTCTGATTTAATTAATTCTTCCAGAATCAAAATGGCATCAATATCCAAATGATTGGTCGGTTCATCCAAAAGAAGGAGATCTTTGTTTTGGGTAAAAGCGAGTGCTAAAGCGGCGCGTTTTTTCTCTCCTCCGCTGGCTCCCTGCAGGGGTCTGTCACCGTCAAGTTCAAAACGATGTAAGTACTCATCAAGCCGTGCAATTTGTCGCCACTTTATCTGCTCATCATTTTCTTCGTTAAGTTTTCCACGCAAAATGAGAGATTCTCTGAGTGTATTGGCTTCAGGTAAAAAGGGTTCCTGCTCAACATAGGCAATTCCCAGTCCATCCATGACCGTTTTAGAGCCATCATCAAGTTTGTCTGCTCCGGCGATAACGCGCAAAAGAGAGCTTTTTCCCGTGCCATTGCGTCCGATGACACCAATTCTCTCACCGTCCATCACGGTGAGGTTGGCGTGATCCAAAAGAGGCTGATCGCCGAAAGCTAATTCGGCGTCCTGAAGTGTCAACAAGGTAGTCATAAATGATTTATGGGCGTTGTAGAGGTTGGGCAAGTTGCTCAGCAGTTAGCGTTTCAATTTTCCCATTTAAAATCATGGCAGGCTGGGCAATACGTTCAACATTGGCTGTTAGTCCTTGTCTGAACGATAACGTGCCCGTCGTTCCATCCATATGGATGTCCGGTTGCCATTTCATCCAAACGCAAGCTAAACGATAGGCATCAACACCAAAAGCAAAAAGTCTGCGTTCAAGTAAAGAGGCGGGCGGATTAACACCAAAACTAGCCTTGAAATCAGCGTCGTTGTAACGAACAATCAAAGGTGAGTCGACAAAACCGGCGTTTTGAAGGTCATAGGTCAGCGAAGCTGTAACGCTTTGCTCCGGATTGCCGGGATTAATCATGCTTGTGCCCCATACTCGTGTTGTTCGTGGAAGGCGGGGCTTTACGAGAGCCGCTGTTCGAGCGTCCATGACCAAAAAAGCGGCCTGATAAGGGGCTTCTTCAAATTCGACTTTTGCTCTGTATTGTGACATCAAACGTTCATTGCGCAACTTTACGCGTTGATAGCCATAAGGATCTTCAGTCGCATCCGGCAACTTTTCTAGAGTCGGTTTGGGAATAGAGCTGTTTTCGATGCTGTAAAACTTGGATTGAGCCATGAGCTCTTCAGTTAGTGTCTGCCGAGTAAAGGGGATATTGGCTGCCTGTAATTGTTTGGCATACGTATCGGCGATTCGGTGCTCCAGCGGAGAGTCTGCTTCAAAAATAGCGACACTGGGAATGACGCCATCGGTACCGATGGGAAGAGCTTTAATGGCGATGGATGTGATTTGTTTAGCCTCTTCTTCTTGTGAAAGAGAGTAATTCATCATCAATTCCGGTGAAGAGACGCCATTTTGCGGCAAATTTAATGAAACGACCGGAAGCGGCAAAAACGGCAAAAGAGAAATTTCATTGACATCATCGCGACTCACTGGTCCTATCGCTGCTACTGCACCCATCAAAGCGGCATCCTGCAAGTGAGATAAGGCGCTTTGCCCCGCTTTTCTCGGCAACAGGATGATTTCATACGGAGAGGATTGTTGCGAATTCTCGGCCTTGATACCGTTGACAATTGAATTGGCAAAGACGGTTAGAGGATTATCAACTTGCGGCATTAATACGGCAATCTTCAACTTTTGTTCTGAGGTTGTGGGCACAAAGCCTGATTCAGAAACAGCAAAAGAGACAGCTTGTTGAGCTGAGCTCAGCGAACTAAAGCTCGCTACAATAGCCAAACAAAGAAAACGGATAATAGAACGAGTTCTCACGATGCAATCCAAATCTAATCAATGGTCGGAACAATTATTAATGCAAATGGCTGGTCTCGAGTCACAGACCCTTCCTGACTCCACATTGTATGTTGTGGGTCTTCCGATAGGAAATGCCGCCGATATTACTCTCAGGGCACTGTGGGTACTCGCTGGCGCAGATATTATCGCAGCCGAAGATACACGAGAAACCAAAAAACTTTTAGAGCGATTTTCTATTTCTGTTCCGACTGTAAGTGTTCGGGAACACAATGAAATTGCTCAGTCCCATATGATAATTGAACGACTGCAAAAGGGCGAAAAAGTAGCTATGGTGACGGATGCGGGAACACCGGCGGTTTCAGATCCGGGAGCCAGACTCGTTCGAGAAGTGATTAAACATGGGTTCCGCGTCATTCCGATTCCCGGAGCAAGCGCTGTTATTACTGCTTTGTCAGCGGCAGGTTTAGAGCCTGCAGGTTTCCATTTTGTGGGTTTCTTGCCACCACAAACCAAGGCCAGACATGAGGCATTGAGTTCTCTTGTCGGACAATCGGATAGTTTTGTTTTATATGAAGCGCCTCACCGAATTAAAGATGTTCTCAATGATTTAGGAGAACTGGCACAACCTGAAAGGCGTATTGTTGTGGCAAGAGAGTTGACTAAAAAATTTGAAACCTTCTCTGTGATGCCAGCCAAAGAACTTTGTGCATGGTCGCAACATCATGAACCGAGGGGCGAATATGTGATTTTGGTTGATGTCGCGCCTCAGTCCGAAGCCTTTCAACTTAACGAAAAGGATAAAAAATGGATCCGTGCGCTGGCTTCGGCAATGTCAGCATCCAAAGCCGCTGCAACAGCGGCCAAAATCGTCGGCAGCACACGTGATGAAATCTATCGCTGGCTTTTGTCCGAAAAGGAAAATGCCTAGAGTTCCTCAACAGATTTGTCTTTCAAAGCATCCGGGATCAGTGCTTTGAAGTCGTAGATGGATTTATCCATCAAATGAGAAGGGGCTACGCGAGTCATACTCATAAGAATGTTGTAGATTCTGCTGTCGTATTTTTGATCCCATTCACGCATCAGAGCCTTGATTTCTGCCCGTTTTTTATTTTCAATTTTCCGACAAATTTCTTTAGAAATAATCGGGTAGTCACGGTACTTGATCCAACGTTCGATTTCATATTCCCGAACATAGGCTAGCGGTCGAATGATGACATTTTGGCCGTCATCACTTCTTAAAATGGGAGGCATTCCTTTGAGTCTTCCACCGTAAAACATGTTTAGCAGCAATGTGCTGACGATGTCATCCATGTGGTGACCCAGTGCGATTTTTGTAACCCCAAGTTCTTTAGCAACTCGATAAATAATCCCCCGACGAAGGCGTGAACAGACTGAACAGACATTTCTTCCTTCCGGTATGACGCGCTTGACAATTGACCACGTGTCTTGATCTTCGATATGGTAGGGCACACCAATCTTTTCCAGATAGTTGGGAATAACCTCTTTGGGAAAGTTCGGCAGATGTTGATCAACATTTAGGGCGATTAATTCAAAAGGAACAGGAGCCCTTTTTTGAAGTTTCATCAAAACGTCAAGCAACACGTAACTGTCTTTGCCGCCGGACATGCAAACCATGACTTTGTCGCCGCCTTCAATCATGCCAAATTCTGCGATAGCTTTTCCGGCCAAGCGCATGATGCGTTTTTCATTCTTTTTTTCAGCGACAGATTTTTTGGTCTTTTTTTCTTCATCGACAAACGTATTCAAGTCATTTTCAATGACAATGGCATTGTCTTCGATGATGGGGATAATTTTTTTATCAGTCATGTCGAGTCCTGAAGATTTCTACTGCAGCACTTTTTACATCGGGATAGGCTTGGGTTTTCTCACTTCTAACGAGAACGGCCAACACAAGCGGGTTATTTAAAAGTTTATTTGCAATCTTGTCAATTAGAGTTTCTTGTAGACAAATGTGACCGTTTTGCAGAACCGCGTCAATGGTCTGAATCACTTCATCATAGTTGTATGCATTGTCCAACTGATCTTTTTCGTTTTCTGTCTGCACAAACACTTCGACATTGATAATGACGGGTTGTTTGCCATGCATTTCATGTTCATACGCCCCTATCGAGATATTTTTTTGAATATCTTTGATGACGATATGACGACAAGTTTTAAGCAATGGATCTGTGTACCAACACATCTCAGTTGCACTCCTCAATTGCAAGTAATCGTGCTTGATGTATAGCCTCTCCTATCTTGGATTTATCCGAACAGGAGGCCGCAATTTGTGCGTAGTCTATATGCTTGATTCGATCAAAGGCGTTTTGCCAAACATCAATTTTTAAGTCATAGACAATTTGAGCCAAATGCAAAACGTGATTTAATCTTTCCGGTCTTCTCACCGCATCGCACATTTCAATGAGTTTCAAAACACTTTCAGAATCTGTCTTAGCGAAACAACCTTTGAGTTTATTCCAAAGGTTAATCAAATCAATGAGTTCGGCCGGTGGTTTCAATCGAGTGATAAAAGCTTTTATCTGTGCGGGATTGTCTTCGCAATGGGTCAGTAATGCAAATTTTTCCGATTCCGGAATATCAGCGTTTTGATCCAAACGATCCAAAATATTTTGGCTGATAGGTAAATCGAAGAAAAAACGTTTCCATAATCCACAGGAACGTAAAACAGTCACGAATTGAGATGGTGATTTTTCTTTTAATGTTTTTCGCATTTCAAGAAACACTCGTTCTGCAACCAAGCTGTCAGCCTCACCATTGGCTACCATTTCATTGAGCAATTGTTGTGTTTCTGTAGCGATACTGAACTCCGGCAACTTAGCCTTGAAGCGAGCGATCCGCAATATGCGGACGGGATCTTCTTTAAAAGCCTCGGACACATGCCGCAATGTTTTTGTCCGGATGTCGGTAAGGCCACCGTAAGGATCTATCAATGTTTTACCATCAAGCGCCATGGCATTAATCGTCAGATCTCTTCTCTTAAGATCCTCTTCAAGCGTGACGTCCTTGGATGCGTGAAACGTAAAGCCGTGATATCCCGGAGCTACTTTTCTTTCTGTGCGGGCCAGCGCGTATTCTTCGTGTGTCTGGGGATGTAAAAATACTGGGAAATCTTTTCCGACCGGCAGAAAGCCTCTATCCAATAAATCCTGAGCGGTAGCGCCGACAACAACCCAATCTCGATCTCCTTTCGTTTCGGGATAACCGAGTTCCTGAGTCAAATACAAATCGCGGACATAACCGCCAACAAGATAAATATGCATAACTAAATTTTTTCTTCAGTGGTAGTGTCTGCCTTGGGATCTATTTCACCAAGCCATCGTCTAAATGAGGTGATTTTTTGATCTTGTTCATAGGCGTATTCAACCGTATTGGCCAGTACATTTTGCACGTAGTAGCGTGTTTCCGTAAAGGGGATGGTTTCGATAAAGATGGCCCCTTCGGAGACTTGCAGTAAAGATTGTTGCCAGCGGCTGGCTCGATTGGGCCCCGCATTGTATCCGGCTGTAGCAAGAATAAGCTTATTGTCCAAGCGATTTAGCAAAGAACGAAGGTACGAAGTTCCAAAATAGATGTTGGTTTCAATCTCGTAAATTTTTTCAGGCTTGAAGTCCTCGATTTCCAATTGTTTGGCGATCCATTTTGCTGTAGCGGGCATGATTTGCATCAGGCCGTTGGCGCCGACATTGGATTTGGCCGCAGCGATAAAGCGAGATTCTTGACGCATGAGCCCGTATACCCAGTTATCATCAATTTCGGCTTTTTCCGCGAATTCCTCGATTTCATCTTCAAAGGGGCGAGGGTAAAGCAACTCGTGTTCGAGCGGATAATGCTCTGCGACTTTAATGGCGGTATTAATAGCGCGGTGCAAAAGAGAATGCTTTTCAGCCCATTGTGCGGCAGCCAATAGTTCTGGAGCGTTCATTGTACGGATTCCCCATTGCCACTCTCTATTTCCTTCGACAAAAAGTCCTATGTCATAAAAGTATTTTGCTCTCTGCAGGCTGGGATTTTTACCCATGGAATCGATTGCTTCAGGTGTAGCCTCAACCGTTTCGTTGCCTGAGTAGTAAAAGGATTGCCCCAGTGCTTCTGAAGCCAATTTACCGTAAAAGGTTCTCTTGGTAGAAATGCTTTGCCAATATTGTGGAGCCTGTTCCGGGTGACCGATTTCAACTAACGCGCGTCCTCGCCAATAGGCCCAATTTTCTTGTTTGGCCATATTGGCCGGCATGTTTGCAATAAAGTGATTGAGTTTTTTCCAGTCCCTAATTCTCAGTGCCGCTCTGGCTTGCCATTGAATGCAGTCACTGGGCAACGCACTGTATGGACCTGAACAAACGGATTGTCCGCCTTTGGCGTACCACTGAAGTGCGTTCGGGTTGTGATTGATGGCTCCCACGTAGCCTAATCGTCCCCATAAAGCGCTTTTTTCTGCCTTATTGAGCTTACCGTTTAGGGAATTGGCTACGCGAACTGACTGATCGATGTCAACGGATGTTAGACGATAGGCGGCAATCAGCCGAACATGTTTGTTTTGAGTAGCCAATTTGTTACGGTAGGTTCGATACCATTTGGCGGGGCTATTAAACGCTAATCGCGAAGCTCGTGCCGGCAGACGTTTTTTCTGAATAAGTGTGTTTAAAACACTTCTTGCCTCTGAGATTCGGCCTTGCTGGATTAGGATTACGAGACGTGTAAAAGCGGTAGAAGGAACTTTCTTAATTAAGGCACTTGAAACCTTTCGGCAAATATTATTGCCCTTGTATTGGGGAGCGTTGATAATTGAAAGCGCTTCATTAGCCAAATTTTTCGAAATAGTTTTTCTGCTTGAAATGGTGTGATACAGATCCCAACAGACAATATTGGGGTCGGATTTGTTCCATAGCAATTGCTTGCGCTCGGAATTAAATGTTTTCCATTGGTTGTGCTCGTTCCAATAAGAGGCCATGACCAGTAACCAATCGGTTCTAAGCTGCTCGGCAATGTAGTCATTTTTGTGTTTGATGAGGAAATTTTGAATCTCGTTTTGGGTGTTTAGGTCCTTTGGCTGCTGTCGAGCTTGAGACAATAAAAACCATGCCTGAACATAGTCAATAAGGGGAAACTCTTCGTCAAAATACTGTGTTGGATTTTTAAAAAGATGAATTTTTTGTTTTTCAAAAGCTTCACGGAAAAAAAGAAACTTTTCCGAGTCGTTAGCTTCTTGTAAGAACGAAATAAGTTCAACGTTATTTTCCGGTTTTGGTGACTTTAAAATTTTTGCACTGTCAATGGAATCAACCGGTTGGGCAAGAACTGCTGATTGGCACACAAAAAGACTACCCAATAAAAATATTGAGTGTCGGATGACTGTCAGGTAACGGGTCAAAATTGTTTTAAACTGCATAAACGATACTTTAATCAAAAACGAACTGATCAGTCATGTTTGAAAAATCTTTTTTCAGAAAAGAGTGTCTAAGAAAGCGTCGTGACATGGATTTAAGGGATGAAACTGAGAAAATCAGCGTTTATCTTTACTCTTTTTTCAAACAAAACCGTTACGACTGTGTAGGGCTGTATTATCCAATTAAGAATGAAATTGATATCCGGTCGGTTCTGCTTGAGTTGCAAAGTGAAGGCGCGATTAAAACATTGGCGCTCCCCAGGATTTTAAATAATGACATGACCTTTGCATCTTGGCGGTTTGGTCAAAGTTTATCTCCGGATCAATACGGAATCCCTGCCCCTTTAGCCTCTGAGGTTGTTTGTCCTCAGTGTTTGTTAATTCCTTGTGTTGCTGTCGACCTCGATGGGTACAGATTGGGATACGGTGGGGGATGGTACGATCGGATGCTCAGCAGTCAGCATTTTGAATTAACCATAGGGGTTGTGCCGGCTTCCTTTATTTGTAAGACTTTTGTGCACGAAACCCATGACAGAGCGTTATCCGGTTGGGTATGTGAAAACGGCTTCACGTGGGTGGTGAAGCCGTCTTGCAGATAGAGAGCTAGTTAGTAGCGGTATGCATCGCTCTTATAAGGACCTTCCTTCGGAACGCCGATATAGGCGGCTTGTTCATCGGTCAGCTCAGACAATTGAGCGTTGAAGTTTTTAAGTTGCAGACGAGCCACTTTTTCATCCAAAATCTTCGGCAAAACATAAACGCCCACCGGATATTTATCTGTGTTGGTAAAGAGCTCAATTTGAGCCAACGTTTGATTGGCAAAAGAGCTCGACATCACATAACTCGGGTGACCTGTGGCGCAACCTAGGTTCACGAGGCGGCCTTCTGCTAACAAAATAATCTTGTTACCGGAGGGCAGAACAATGTGATCAACTTGTGGTTTGATATTTTCCCACTTGTATTGGCGCATGCTGGCGACATCAATTTCACTGTCGAAGTGTCCGATATTACAAACGATGGCTTCGTTTTTCATTCGGATCATGTGATCGTGCGTGATCACGTTGATATTGCCGGTGGCTGTTACGAAAATATCGGCCTTATCAGCAGCCCAATCCATCGTTACAACACGATAGCCTTCCATGGCCGCTTGAAGTGCACAGATAGGATCAACTTCAACGACCCAAACTTGGGCAGCCAGTGCGCGAAGTGCTTGAGCACAACCCTTGCCCACATCGCCGTAGCCGACAACGACTGCCACTTTGCCGGCGATCATGACGTCTGTTGCACGCTTAATGCCATCAACGAGTGATTCACGGCAACCGTAGAGGTTGTCGAACTTGGATTTCGTAACAGAATCATTGACGTTCATAGCGGGAAAACGCAACGTGCCTTTGGCAGCCATTTGATACAAACGGTGCACGCCGGTGGTCGTTTCTTCGCTCACACCTTTAATGTGGACAATACGTTTGGAATACCAATGCGGATCCTCTTTTAGATGGCGATCGATAGCGGCAAAAAGAGCGGTTTCTTCATCACTCTTCGGATGTTCAATGACAGAATGATCCTCTTCTGCTTGAGCGCCTAAGTGCAAAAGCAATGTGGCATCACCACCATCGTCTAAAATCATATTGGAGTAACCGCCGTCATCCCATTCCATGATCTTATGGGTGTATTCCCAATAATCGTTTACGCTCTCACCTTTAACGGCAAAAACAGGAACGCCATCGGCTGCAATAGCAGCGGCAGCATGATCTTGAGTTGAGAAAATGTTGCAACTGGCCCAACGAACTTGAGCACCCAATGCCACCAGTGTTTCAATTAAAACGGCGGTTTGGATCGTCATGTGAAGGGAACCGGAAATGCGCGCTCCTTTTAAGGGTTGGGCGGCTGCATATTCTTCACGAATAGCCATCAATCCGGGCATTTCCGTTTCAGCGATTTGAATTTCTTTTCTGCCCCAGTCGGCCAAGCCGATGTCGGCAATAATGTAAGGCGTACTCATCAAAAAGTCTCCAACTTTAAAGTATTTACGTTGTGTGAGCGCCGTTAGGATTTGTCTCAAGCCTGGGAGCTATCAGTGTTGATAGTCTCGCAACGCTCCTTGAGAAAAACAACAGGGAAAGCCTTTTAAAGGCCTTCTCCCTTAATTGTTACTGTGCATTCTTTTTTTGTTTTTCTTCTTCAGCGGATCGAATGGCACATAAGGCGGTTTGAATTTCTTCACGGCTCACACCGGGGCAAAGCTGCACGCATTTCACCGTAACGCTTTCACCATCTTTGATAACCGCTATGACAGAAGAGTCATCACAAAGACCCGAGCATTTCAGAGAGGCAACCACGCGACCGCAGTCTTTACCGCTATCGAAAGCGACACTCTGCAAAAGTTCTTTACCCGAGGCACTCGTCAGCTTAAAGTAGAACTTGCCGTCTTTCTCGCGATATTGTTTAAAAACAGGTAAAGAAACTTTTTTCTTTTCGGTGGTTTTACGCTGCATTTCACCAAAATGAGCGAAATTTCTGAGTCCGACGGCTTGCCGAACCTTCTGCATAAAGGGAACCGCAATTTCACGGGCTTTACGAGCACCTTCCTGCAAAATGGCTTCGATTTGTTCCGGATGCTTCATTAGCTCTTCATATTTGGTGCGCATCGGGCCAATTTCGGATTCTATTTTTTCAAAAAGTTCTTGCTTGGCCTCGCCCCACCCGAGACCTTCTTTAAGGCGTGAGCAGAATTCTTCGTATTCTTCAGGTGTGGAGAAGGCTTCATAGATGGCGGTCAAGGATGTTGACGCCGGATCCTTCGGCTCGCCGGGAAGTTTTGAGTCTGTTTTAATTCCTGCAATGGCTTCTTTCAACGCTTTGCTGCCGCCTTCAAAGAGAGGAATAACGTTGTTATAGCTCTTACTCATTTTCCGACCGTCAAGCCCGGGGAGTACTTCGTGCGTTTCATCTACGACAGCTTCCGGCATAACGAAGAAGGGGTGATCTTCTGTGGCGTACAGATAATTAAAGCGCGTTGCAACGTCACGAGCCATTTCCAAGTGTTGGATTTGATCCTTGCCGACGGGAACTTTGTGAGCATTGAACATCAAAATATCGGCTGCCATCAAAATGGGGTAGCTGTAAAGTCCCATAGAAATACCGGCGTCAGGGTCTTCTGCATTTTCTACATTGGCTTCCAATGCAGCTTTGTATGCATGAGCTCGGTTCATTTGACCTTTGGACGTAACACAGGTGAGCATCCAACTCAGTTGCGGGATTTCAGGAATGTCACTTTGGCGATAAAAAATGACGTGTGAAGGATCTAAACCAGCGGCCAACCAAGTCGCGGCAATCTGAAGACGGGAGCGTTCAATTCGATCCGGATCCTGGCACTTGATGAGCGCGTGCAGGTCTGCCATGAAGAAAAAGCTTTGAACGTCCTTATTGTGACTAGCTTGAATGGCCGGACGTATAGCACCGACGTAGTTGCCGATGTGTAACGTGCCGGTCGTATTGATTCCTGTTAATACTCGAGTGGTCATTTTTATCCCAAATACAGAGAAATTTAAAATCTCTAGATTGTATGGCTCTGTTTGGCAAAGGTCAAAAGCCATCAATAAGCAAAAGAAAAAAGAGTTCCCAAAACGTTTAACGAAAGTTAAACTGAAATCAGTACGCTATTGGGAGGACTGAACAATGTCAATGGAAAACAAAATGCTCCAAATCGCTCAGGAGCGCTACACGACAAAACATTACAGTGGAAAACAAATTCCACGGGAACAATTCAATGAATTGTTAGAGATCCTACGCTTAGCTCCTTCATCGGTGAATGCTCAATCCTGGAAATTTATTGTTGCCAGCAGTAAAGAAGCCAAGGATAGGATTATGGAAGGCTTTTTAGACTTTAACCGGGAAAGAATAGCGAAGGCCAGCGACATTATTGTTTTCGCTGTTCCTGAAAAAGTTTCAGAAGAGCACTTGCAAAAGGTACTTAATAAAGAGATTGCCGATGGTCGTTATGCAAAAGAGTCTGTAATTGAGGGCTTGGATGCAGGGCGCCGGCATTTTGTAGGGCTGCACAGTCATTCTGTCTCAGATACTTTAGCTTGGGAAACAGCTCAAGCCTACATTGCCTTGGGATTTATCCTTTTTGCTTCTGCTGGTATGGGAATTGATTCGACAGCTTTGGAAGGGGCTGATTTTGACAAGCTCGATGAGATATTAGGTTTACGCAAACGCGGTCTGAGAAGTGTTGTGGCTGTGAGTCTCGGGTATAGATCTGAAGATGACAGCAATGCCAAACGACCCAAATCACGTTTAAGCAAAGAAGATCTATTTGAAGAGATTTAAAAAATTGCCTCAATCTGTTATTGGATTGAGGCAATTTTCATTAGTGTGTGAAATGATTAGAAGGCTTCAGCCTTTAGTAGTTCGGCTTTGTCGGTACGTTCCCAGGTAAATTCGGGTTCTTCTCGACCGAAGTGACCGTAGGCGGCCGTCTTGGAATAGATAGGACGAAGCAAATCTAACATTTGGATAATGCCGCGCGGGCGTAAGTCAAAGTGACGACGGACTAATTCAGCGATCTTATCATCAGCGATCTTACCGGTACCGAATGTACGAACCGTCACATTGATAGGTTGAGCCACGCCGATTGCATAAGATACTTGTACTTGGCAGCGTGACGCAAGGCCGGCTGCGACAATATTTTTAGCCACGTAACGGCATGCATAAGCGGCAGAGCGGTCCACCTTGGAGGGATCCTTGCCTGAGAAAGCGCCGCCGCCGTGCGGGCAAGCACCGCCGTATGTGTCCACAATAATCTTTCGACCGGTTAAGCCGCAGTCGCCTTGAGGACCGCCTACGACAAAGCGTCCCGTCGGGTTGATTAAAAAGCGAGTGTTTTTAAGCCACTCTTGAGGCAGAACAGGCTTAATAATGTGTTCGATAACGGCTTCGATGAATTCGGGCTTCATTTTGTTGCCGTCGCTCATACGAGGATGATGCTGGGTGGACAAAACGACGGTGTCAATGGCAACAGGTTTGCCGTTTTCATAGCGAAGCGTTACTTGGCTCTTTGCATCCGGGCGCAAGAAGTCAAGTGTGCCGTTGCGGCGGACGATAGATTGTTGTTGAACCAAGCGATGAGCGTAGTAAATAGCTGCAGGCATCAAAGTCGGCGTTTCATCGCAGGCATAACCGAACATTAAGCCTTGGTCTCCGGCGCCTTGTTCAAGGTAATCGTCGCTTGCACGATCAACACCTTGAGCAATGTCGTTGGATTGTTTGTCGTAACCGACTAAAACTGAGCAACCCTTGTGATCAATGCCGTATTCCGAGTTGTCATAGCCAATGCGTTTTAATGTTTCACGAGCAATGTCGATATAGTCCACATTGGCTTGAGTGGTAATTTCACCGGCCAAAACGACCAAGCCGGTGTTGCAAAGTGTCTCAGCAGCCACACGACTATAAGGGTCTTGAGCCAAAATGGCATCAAGAATGGCATCGGAAATTTGGTCTGCAACCTTATCCGGATGGCCTTCAGAGACCGATTCGGAAGTAAATAAATAAGAATCCATGGTGCTACATTCCTTTTGAAGTGAGATCCTGTGGAACGAGCGTCCACCGCGGAGAGATCCGGAATGCGGCTGACGCTTTAGCGGTATTTGTGACACGCCCCGCAAGTTGTCCTTAACTCGGCGTGATCCGATATGCTACTCTCGCTGATGGAAAAATCAAGTCTGTTTCCCGAAAAGTTTGGCAAAATCCTTCTCATGGAATTCTTAATCTATTTAATCTCACGTTTGCCCCTTAACTTTTTACGTTCTGTCGGGCGGTTGGTCGGTACGCTTATTTATCGGTTTGATAGCGCTTACCGAGAGGAAATTCGCCGTAATCTGTCAAGAGCCGGGATTTATTCTCCCGAAATGGCTCGAGTTGTGGCACGTGAACAGGGCGCTCAGGCTGTAGAAGCGCCTTGGGTGTGGGGGAGAAGCCGTCAAGAGGTCCTTGCTAAATGCACAATAGATGATGAATCTATTCCACTTTTAGAGGAAGCACTGGGAAGCGGGCGTCCTATTGTCTTTTTGACTCCTCATATTGGTTGCTACGAAGTAGGACCCATGATGATTGCCGAGCGCTGGCTTAAAGGCACAGATCGTCAGTTCGCAATTCTTTATCGAGTTCCTAGGAAAAGCTACTTGCGCAATATTGTTGGACAGGGGCGCGTCTCGGAAAATATTGTCCCCGCTAGCGCAGATCTCAAGGGTGTTCGTCAAATTCTTAGAATCATGAAATCTGGGGGAATTGCCGGTGTATTGCCCGACCAGGTGCCTTCTCACGGCGAAGGCGTCTGGGTTCCAGTATTTGGTGAAAAGGCTTATACCATGACTTTTCCTTTGAAGTTGGCAAAACAGTTCAAAGCACAAGTGATCATGGCGAGGATGCAAAGAGAGAGCGAAGGTTGGAGTATGCACGTTGAAAATTGGGATTATTCTCTCACCGGAGATGAAAAGCAGGATGCTGCAGCGATGAATTGTTTGATTGAAAAGACGATATTATCTTGTCCAGAACAGTATTTATGGTCATATAAGCGTTATAAATGTCCCCGTGGAGTCCAACGTGAACAATAAGAGAGAAGAATGCAGCCGATTTTGAATTTTTTTACTCACATTTGGTTAGCCGTCGTTGACATGATGGCCAATTGGTCACCTTCTTCCAGAGCAAAGGCAGCAAGGGTTGTGGCTTGGCTTTTTTGGCATGTTGTGCCTAAGCGAAGAAAGGTGGCATTGACCAATCTGAAATTGTGTTTCCCGGATTGGAGTGAAAGTAAACGGGAACAGGTCGCTAAGCAATGTTTTTTCAGATTAGCCAGAGCGGCTTTGGATCATAGCGTTTTGTGGAAAGGAAGTGCCGAGCAGGTTCGGCAATTTGTTCGCTTTGATGATGGTGTCATTGAAAGAATTACGAATACAGAAAATCGTCCTTTAATCGTAATCGCCCCGCATTTTGCCGGACTTGATGCGAGCGGGATTGCTCTTAACCTTTACGTTAGAGGTGTTTCCTTATATCAGCGTCAGACCAATCCTGTTTGGGATAAGGCGGCTTTTGACGGTAGAAAACGTTTCAGTAATCCTATTTTGATTGCCAAGGGAACTCATCACGATTTGCGTCCGATTATTCGCGCGATGCGAGATGGTTTCCCGTTTTACTACTTGCCGGATATGGATCACGGCAAGCGAAATAGCATTTTTGTTCCTTTTTTCGGTATTCCTGCGGCCACGCTTCCGATGGCTTCAAGATTGGCCAAACTCACTAAAGCAAAGGTCATCATGCTTGTGGCCGAAATGACAGAAACAGGCTATCAGGTGCATTCAACAGATCTTTGGGATAATTTTCCGACGGAAGATTATGAAGCCGATACATTGAGAGTGACACAAGTACTGCAAGAGTGGATTAGAAAATATCCGGATCAGTATATGTGGACTCATAGGCGCTTTAAAACTCGCCCGGAGGGGGAAGGTTCTTTATATCAATAACGAGATTGAAATGACAGATTTAATTTTAAAAAAGGGAAAGGAGCGTTCGCTTTTGCGTCGTCATCCGTGGGTTTACGATACCGCGGTTCAAAAGTTGACGGGAAAAGCGGTTAGCGGAGACACGGTTCGAGTCTGTTCTTATGACGGGCGTTTTTTGGCCTGGGCTGCGTACTCTAAGGATTCCACTCTGAGAGCTCGTTGCTGGTCATTTGACGAAAGTGAGCAGATTGATGCTTTGTGGATAGAGAAGAAAATAAAAAAAGCGTTGATCGCAAGACAATCCCTTTTTGCAAGAACAAGCGCGGTGCGGGTGATATTTGGAGAGGCAGATCAATTGCCGGGATTGGTCGTTGACCGTTACGGAGATTGGTTTGTGACGCAATTTCAGGCAGCAGGCGTTGAGGCATTTCGAGATGTTATTGCTGATGTCTTGATGAGTGTTCCGGGAATAAAGGGAATTTTTGATCGCTCTGATGCTGCCACCCGACACAGAGAGGGATTGGCTGAACGAGTAGAACTTCTACGTGGACAAGAACCACCTCAAGAAATTGAAGTGGTTGAAGACGGCGTCCGATATGGTGTTGACGTTCGGAAAGGGCACAAGACAGGTTTTTATATTGATCAACGAGAAAATCGTTTTTTGGCCCAGCGCTTGGCTCGTGAGTTTAAAGCTCGTACGGGGCGAGGCATGAGGGCTTTGAACTGTTTCTGCTACACCGGTGGTTTTTCGCTTGCATTATTGGCTGGAGGAGCCGATGAAGTGATATCAGTGGATTCTTCTGCGGAGGCACTCGCGATGGCTGCTCGTAATGCTGCTCGAAATGGTTTCGATGACAGCAAAGCAAAGTGGGTACAGGCCGATGTATTTGAATATCTGAGAAAGGCTCGCGAGGCTGGTGAAACGTTTGATTTAGTTATTCTTGATCCACCGAAGTTCGCATCAAGTCATAGGCATATTGATCGTGCCGCCAGAGCCTACAAGGACATTAACCTCAATGGACTTCGGTTAGTTACGCCCGGGGGAGACTTGTTGACGTTTTCCTGTTCTGGAGCAATGGACGTGGATTTATTCCAGAAAGTCATTGCTGGAGCGGTTATCGATTCAAAACGCGAAGCCTGGATGATTGCCAGACTGGGGGCAGGAGCGGATCACCCCTTAATGATGACTTGTCCTGAAGGCGAATATTTGAAAGGACTACAATTAACGCTTCGTTAATTAAGCGACCGAAAAGCCGCACTTTGAAAAATGAGTTAGAGGCTGAAAATGGATGTAATGGATATGGTTCCTCAAATTCCGGTGACAATTCTCACGGGTTTTCTTGGGGCGGGTAAAACAACATTGTTGAACCGTATTTTGCGTGAAGATCATGGGCACAAGATTGCTGTGATTGAAAACGAATTCGGTGAGGAAGATGTTGACAGCACGCTGCTAGTGCAAACGGATAAAGAACAAATTGTTCAGATGAGTAACGGTTGTATCTGCTGCACAATCAGAGGCGATTTATCTCGGGTTTTAACAAATCTTCGTCACCGTCGGGATAAAGGGGAAATTGCATTCGACCGTGTGATTATTGAAACAACGGGGGTGGCCAACCCAGGTCCTGTTGCTCAAACATTCTTTATGGATGATGCGGTTGCTGCGTTTTACCGTTTGGACGGGGTTGTTACGGTTGTGGATGCCAAGCACGGTAACGACACCTTGGATAAGGAGTTAGAAGCTCAGGCTCAGGTCGGATTTGCCGATAGGATATTTTTGACAAAGACTGATTTGGTGACTCCCGAAGAGACAAAAGCGATCAGAGCCAGACTTCGTGCGATGAACCCGCGTGCTCCGATTAAAGAGGCTCACATGGGCGAGGTGGCTATCAGTGAAGTTCTGGACATTGAAGGATTTAATCTCAATACGGTGTTGGATATTGATCCTGAATTCTTAACGGACACCGGTCACCATCATCACCATGGTGACGAAATTGGCTCGTTTGTCTTTACTTCATACACTGCTTTTGATCCGTTCCGTCTGGAGCGTTTTTGGGGAACCATTACACAGGTGTATGGTCCTGATCTTTTGCGCTACAAGGGAGTTCTTTATCTAGAGGGGACTGATCACAAAATGATCACTCAAGGGGTTCATATGCTAGTAGCGGCAGACTTGGGTCCCAAATGGGCTGCTGATGAAAAGCCGATGAGCAAAATTGTTTTCATCGGACGAAATCTACCGGAGCAAGCCATTATTACGGGTTTGGAAACGTGTCTAGTTGATGCTCCGTAGGTTTATGAAAAATTTGACAAATTATCAGAATTAAGACACAATTTGCCCTCCTTCTTGGAGGGCGTTTTATTGCCCAGACTTTTGAGTTTTAACAACAAGTTTTGGGTCATAATTTCGTTTATACTCCGAAGAGTTTTTTGATGTAACAAAGACGGTGCTGGGTGAAAGTTCAGTACTGTGATTGAAGATATATGGCCACGAAAAAGAAGTTGTTGACAGAGCAAGAATTGCTCGCGATGTCCGAAGATGATTACATGAATGATCGTCAATTGGCGTTCTTCCGTCATCGTTTGGAGGAAATGGAAAAAGAATTGCGCAGCAATGCCGGTCAGACGACTGAACATTTACGGGAAACGACAGTCGTGCCTGATCCCGCAGATCGAGCAACAATTGAAGAAGAGCATGCTTTGGAATTACGTACACGAGATCGTGAACGCAAGCTCTTAAAGAAAGTCCAAGCAGCTATTCAGCGAATTGATAATGGTGAATACGGTTGGTGTGAAGAAACCGGTGAACCGATCGGTGTAGCCCGTTTGTTGGCTCGTCCGACGGCGACGCTTTCCTTGGAAGCTCAAATGCGTCGAGAAATTCGCCAAAAAATGTACGGCGATTGATATTTAAAGTCGACTTTATCGTCTAAGTCTTTAGCTATTAAAAATCGCGGGCGTTTTGCGCCCGCGTTTTCTATTACTGAAGGGGCTGTAGCAAACTATGCACGAAAATTAGCTGGGAGCGTCCTTCAGCTTTTTGTAGCAAAGAGTGTCCTTGCTTCAGTTCCTTTTGAACGGATTCAGGTACACCAACCAATCCCAAAGGATTGAACCAATCTCCAAAATTTTCACGAATCATTGATCCAAAATCGGGCTTGGAGTCAATTAAATAAACGGCGCCAGCATTAGTATCCATTTTCGCTAATGAGCGCGCTAAGGAAAGAGCATCCCCGAAGTTTCCGATTTGATCCACTAATTGACGAGATTGAGCCTGTGTTCCGGTCCACACTCGTCCTTGTGCAACCGATTGCACGTATTGAGTGGACAATTTTCTTGATTGAGCAACAACGTTGATGAAATTGGAATAAGTTCTTGCCACCGACTGAGTCAAAATACTTTCCATACGAGGATCCATCGGTTGACTTAGCCGTTCAGCATTAGCTAGCCATGTGGTTGTCACCGCTGCTTGGCCGATTTTTGCCAGTTGCAAAGTGCGCTCAAAAGTAGGTGCCAGCCCAAAAACACCGATTGATCCGGTTACCGTGGCCTCAGAGGCCAACACACGAGAGCCTCCCATGCTGATCCAATAGCCACCCGATGCGGCCATATCCCCCATGCTTACGACAACAGGTTTAACAGCTTTGGTTCTTTCCAGAGCGTGTCGAATCAGTTCACTGGCTACAGCGGAACCTCCCGGAGAATTGACTCGCAAGACAAGTGCCTTAATGTTTTTATTCTCTCTGGCCCGATCAATAAGTTTAACCAGTGACTCCGCCCCCATGACGCCGGCTTGTGATTCGCCTTCCTGAATTTCTCCCTCGGCAATGACAACGGCAATTTCACCGCTTTGGGTGTTGAGCCGAGCGGCATAATCGGCGTAACTGACAAGATTAGCTTCCCCTTTTTGCTTCAGTCCCAGTTTATTTTCGATGGTTTTGATCATTTGATCGAAGGTCTGCGTGCCGTCGATGAGATTGGCATTTAATGCCGTCGTCGCTAAATCACCGTTAGCATTTTGCAGTCTTGTCGGTAGTGTTTCAATGTACTGTGTTATTGAACCGGGCATCAGACCCCGAGAATTTTCAATCTCTCTTGCAAGCGTTTTCCAGACATCATCAAGCCAAAAGCGCTCGCTTTCGATCCATTCTTTGGAAGGTTTGTTGGCAATGAAACTTTCAGGGAAACTCTTGTAAGCGCCAGCCTTGAATACGTGAACATTCACTCCCAGCGCTTTTAAAAGATCACCATAGTACAGACGATTGGAGGCGAGGCCTTTTACAAAAACTTCTCCCATCGGGTGCATATAGATTTCATTGGCGTGGGCAACAATAGCGTATTGTGCTTGTGAAAAGTTGGTTCCCCAAGCCCAGATTGGTTTACCGCTTACCTTGTAGCGATCCAAAGCTTTACCAATTTCAATAGTGGAGGCTAATCCCACTTTATCCAGACCATCAAGCTTTAATAACACACCGGAAACTAAAGGATCTTTTGCCGCTTTATCAATCGTGGCCAATAATTCGTGCAGAGACACGGAGGAATTGGCCGGAGCCAGTGCTAGCGGCAACGCAGCTTCATTGGTTGGCGACTCTTTCACTGTTCCTTGCAAATCCAACAGTAAGATTGAATTAGGTTGAATTTGGGGGGTGTGGAAAAAGGAAAAAAGTCCTGCGACAAGAACAACAATGACAATCAGCTCCAAAACATAGAGCAGGGTTTTGTTGAAATATTTCAGGCAAGTAGCAACGAAGTGAAAAGCTTTGCCAATCCAGCGAAAGATAAACAAAATAACCTCGAATAATAGAGTGATGGCTAATTATAGGGATTCAAAAAAATTGGTCGCCTATGTTTTTGCTTTTTAGGTGTTGGTGAAACCAAGATTTTTTTGATATCACGAATATGAGAGATAAAGGCATCAACATAAGGAATAGGTCGAATGACTTCGAGTCCATGATGATGCCAACCTTTGCAAAGAACCGTTTGAATTCCTACGGTTTTCGCGACTTTAAGATTGTTCAGATTATCGTCTACTAGGCAGCACTCATGAGGTTTTACATGGTGGCAAGCCAATACATTTTTGAGCATTTTCGCAGAGGGTTTGGGACGCCAGTGTCCAAAGACTTTCATGTCTTCGGCTCGGTATTGATCGACGAAACAACTACTTAAATTAAGCCGTTCTAACACTTGATCAACAAAAGAGTTAGGGGCGTTGGTAAAGAGGATTCGTTGCCCCTTTAAAGACATAATGGCTTCGCGCATTCTGCCTTGAGTGTGAATGCTTGAGGTATCAACTTTATGTGTTGCAGTCAAAAAATCGTGGGGATCAATTCCATGATGCAGCCAAAGGCCGTAGTAGGTTACTCCGTATTTTCGCCAATAATACTTTCGCAACTCGTTGGCTTGTTCCGATGTTAGTCCGAGTCTTTCAACAATGTAGGCATCCATCAGAACATGGATGTCATGAAACATACCGGCAGAGGCTGAGTAGAGGGTGTCGTCCATGTCCAGAAGCCAAAGTTTCGGCTTTGTGATCTTTCCACCGGAGGGACAAAACTTGAATATGCTCATCGTCGAAAAGAGCGCCTGTTGGCGCTCTGTTAAAGTTAGCGGTCTTCGGCAACCCGGATTGCGGTCACCATTCGTTCGGCGTCTTCATCAGACAGCCAAGGAACCCAGCAGTAGATCGGAGATGGTTCACCAGCCAAAACAGCCAGCATATGACCTAAATCCGTTAACGATTCCGCCCCTTTAATGCCTAATGCATACTCGGACATTTCAGCCGTCGGCAATTTCAGGGAAATACGATTGCCGAAATGATCCCGAACTTCTTTAGGCAAGACACGAGGATCCGGCCACTGGGTCGCCAAAATGAGGTGATAACCCGTGCTCCAACCTTTATTGGAAATCGCGTTCAAGGCTCTCAAAAGTTTTTCTTTGAAGTCATCATCAATCATCCAGACAGCCACTTCATCAATGATGACAAAAGTGCGTAAAAGACGCTTTTTGAGTCCCAATACTTTATTGCACTCTTCCAGAGTTTTGACTCCCAAGGTCTCGAAAAGCCGTTCGTGGGCCTCAATGGATTTGGTAATGCCATCTAGATAGCTTTTCGCCGTTTCAATGTTGGTTTCCACACGCATGCGGTGCAGACCTTTCAGGCTTTCAAAAGCCCAACCACCATTGGGATCGAACACTTTAATGGCGGCCAAGTCAGGAGTGTTGGTAATGGCAATGTCTAAAATCAAGTTTCGCAGGAAAGAGCTTTTACCACTGCCAGTCATCCCTGTCACTAAGGTGTAAGGGGCGTGGGCAGCAAATCCTTCAAAAGCAGATTCAAAGTTGAGGTAAAATGGCTCGTCTTTATCAGCAGTGCGGCCCAATACAAAAGAATAGTTTCCACCATAGGCATTACGATTGACCTGACGTTCACGCCAGACACTCCACATACTGTCACTGCCTTCATTGGCGTGCTTTTCGATTAATGCCTCAATGGCGGCGGAATAACGAAAACTGTTTTTATTAAGCATACATTGATCCTTAAAAAACGGATACCTCTGTACTTATATTAATCACTTTTGAGGCAGAGAAACGTTTCATAAATCAATTTTTCTTTTTTAATGTCACAAGCGTAATTTCACTGGGGATGCCTAAACGGATGGGGAAGCCATACCAAAGTCCAGTTCCGCGGTTGACATAAAGGAGCATATCGCCGATCTGATATTTATCTTTTACAAAACCTTTATTAATAATTTGAGCAAGCCAGTGCATGCCGAAAATTTGTCCGCCATGCGTATGACCGGCCAATTGCAGTGCAATTGGGTATTTGGCGTAATCTCGGCTGTATTTAACTTGATGAGACAGCAAAATGGAGACGGTTCCTTCGGGTATCCCACTCATGGCTTTTTTAATATCCGGATACTCACGGTGATAGCGGGCGGCCATGGGGTCGGTAATACCGACAATGGCAAGTTTGGCTCCATTAACGTCAAGAATTCGGTGACTGTTATGCAGTACAGTCATATTTAATGTGGGATAAGTGGCCATCCAGGCGTCATAATCCACATAGTGTTCATGGTTGCCTTCAACTGCGAAAACACCATATGGGGCGTGAAGTTCTTTAAGCGGTGAAACGTCTTGCAGTCTTGCTTCTGTTTTACCGTCAACAATGTCACCGGTGACAGCAACCATATCCGGTTTCAAAGCATTTGTTCTTTCAACAACCTTAACCAGCCGGCTTCGGTCAAGCAGGGGACTGGCGTGAGTGTCGGATAATTGAGCAATCGTAAAACCGTCCAGCGAATCAGGCAGATTTTTAATCGGAACGTCTAAACGGTAAATCGGCGGTTGAGACAGGGCGCTGTAACTGCCAAATGCGGCGATTAACATGGCTATGCTCAGTAAACTCACCGCCGTTGTTGTTGGGTGGGGAAGTTTAGTTTTGCGGACTAAACGGTAAATGAGTCCCACAAAGTCTTTGGCAAAAGCAGCCAAAACCAGTAGTAACTGGGTCGAAAATAACCAACAATACAAAACGATCCCTAAATGGGGAACTCGGTCATCATAGCCGACAAAAAAAGAACGACAAAACGCGGGATATTGGCAGGAAATAAGAATTAAAAAGAGCAAAACTCCGCGAATTGCCCAATGCAGGCGAGTCTTGTGAAACAAGCTCACGTACATATATAAGGCGAAAAAAATCGGAATGACATGAATGAGTACTTGTTGCATGTTGTTCTTTTTCCTCTTTTATTGCCGGTTACTTTTTAGTTTGTCCCTCCGTTTTTTTTGGATTTTCTTTCGTTACCTCTGGCTTTTTCTCAAAACCGGTAATGTATTTTTCTCCTTTGAGAATCTTGACAGCCTGCTGCAATTGGAAGTCCTTATCATCACCAAAGAAATAGCGTAATTCCGGTTGCTTGGCGTCATCGAGTTGTTTTTCACTTTCTTCTTTCTGTTTTTTCTGGAAAGCTTTTTTCTCTTCTTCACTCTTTAGGTGATGTGCAAGATCAGCTTCTCGAATATTGAAAGTCGCGTAATTGCCTTCGGCGGTATCAGCGATTTCAATATCGGGAGTAATACCCTTAGCTTGAATTGACCGACCGTTAGGGGTGTAGTAACGCGATGTTGTCAGTTTGATGCCCGTTGTGGCTTCGCCTCCATCCAAGGGTCTTAAAGGTAAAACAGTTTGAACGCTACCCTTGCCGAAAGACTGTTGGCCAATAATTTTGGCACGCTTATGATCTTGCAAGGCGCCCGAGACGATTTCGCTGGCACTGGCGCTGGCCGCGTTAATCAGGACCACCATGGGTACGGTCTTGGCTTCCTTGGGGACTTTTGCAACCCAGTCACTAGAGGGGCTTTGATCGAAATTAAGGTAGTCTGACGGTCTGGTGAGGAAGCTTCGGTTTGCTTCGGCTGTGCGTCCTTTTGTGCTAACGACAACTTTATCTTTATCAATAAAAGTTGATACAACACCGACAGCGGCATTAAGTAAGCCACCGGGGTCATTTCTTAGGTCTAAAACCAACCCCTTAAGATGATTCTTTTTATTCAGATCAATAAGGTATTTAGCAAGGTCATCGGCCGTATGTTCTTGGAATTGTGAGATACGGATGTAGGCGATGCCATCCTTTAGTTCCTTCATTTTCACCGACTGGACTTTAATAATGTCACGCGTGATGGTGAAGTTCAGCGGCTTATCCACTCCTTTTCGAGCAATGACGAGTTTAATTTTTGTTTTGGGTTTACCGCGCATGAGTTTGACGTTTTCAGAAAGCGTCATCGCTCGGGTCGCCTGTTCATCAATCTTGACAATAATGTCACCGGCTCGAATTCCTGCCCGGGCGGCAGGTGTGTCATCGATAGGAGCGATGACCAAGACACCAGAAGCATCCATCGTGACTTCAAGGCCAAGTCCGCCGAATTCACCTTCGGTTCCCTCTTTCATTTCCTCAAACGCTTCTTTGTCCAAATAAGCAGAGTGAGGATCAAGCCCTGAGAGCATACCAGCCAATGCATTTTCCAATAACTGGCGGTCACCGGTCTGCTTTTCATCGACATAAAAAGCTTTTACAGCCGCATAGACATCGGTAAATTGACGAATTTCCTGTAAAGGTAAAGGAGCTTTAGCGTTTTGAGCGTTTGTTTCAGCTGCCAAAAGAGCAGGAGTAAAACAAAGCGCCAAAGAAGCTGCAATTACTTTTTTACGTAAGGGAGATGAAAATATTGTCATGTTTTTCTTTTAATCTTTACCAATCCACGGCAGGGGATTGAAGGGTTGTCCGTTTCTGCGAAGTTCAAAATATAGGCCTGGGCGCTCTTCTCCGCCAGTGTTGCCGACGGAGGCAATCGTTTCGCCGCGCGTGACCTTATCGCCAACACTCTTGTAAAGGGATTCGTTATTTGCGTAAATGGAGAGATAACCGTCACCGTGGTCAACAATAATCAAATTGCCGAAACCACGAAGCCAATCAGAGAACACAACCTGACCATTCGCACAAGCCAAAACGTCACTGCCTTGGCGAGCTTGAATCATCAAACCTCTCCACGTTGTGCTCTTACCGGAAACATTCGCTCGAGCTTGTCCATAGCGTCCTGTGATTTTACCCAACGCCGGCATTAACAATTTGCCTTTTTGTTTAGCAAATACGCCGGAAGGAGTCTTTCCTCCAACGGATACTTTTCCGCTGGCCGGTTGTTTCTTGCGAGCCTGCTGAGCCCTGCGTTCTGCTTCTGCTTTGCGTTGGGCCAGCACTTTGTCAATATTGGCAACCAATTGTCCTAATCGTTGCTGATCTCGCTCCAACTTATCAATGGAGGCTCGTTGCTCGGAAATTTGTTTTTTCAGTTTCTCCAAAGTCTGTTTACGAGTTTGTTGTTCTCGCATCAGTTGCTCACGGCCTTTTTTTTCATTGGCTTCAATGTTCGCGAGCTCTTTGCGTTTGCTTTGCGTTTCCTCGGAGACTGAGTGAATACCGGCCTGTTGTTTGGACAGTTGATTGACGGCCTGTTGCTGAGCACGAGCAAAATACTGAAGGGAAGCGGCGTCTCGGGCTACTTCATGGGGATTATTTCCGGCAATTAATGTTTGCCAAGACTGACGCCGGGAATTCAGAAATTGGGCACGGGCAATCGCTCGACTTTGCTTTTCTGCGCTAGTCAATTGTCCGCTCACAGATAGCTCTTGTTCTCGCAATTCTTTTAGCCGTTTTTCAACTCGTGTACGTTCAGTGCTTAATTCACGAAGACGGCGATTGGCTTTTGAAATGGCCTCTTCACTGGCAGCTAAGGCATCACTTGCCTCATTTTGACTGGCTTCAGCTTGGGACAACTGTTTCTTTAAGGAACCGAGTTGCTCTTGCAAAGACTTCTGTTGACTTTGCAGTTCATTGCGGCGTTTTTCACTGACTTCGTCTGTACTTTTGGCAGCCGTTTTTTTAGTGGCTGTTTTTGAGTTGTTTTTTTGAGCAACTGTACGTTTTGTAGTGGTTTTAGCGGAAGAGCGCGTCGTTTTCTTGGCGTTAGTTTTTTTCTGAGTCGTTTGAGCATACACCTCTCCCACCCCGCAGTATTGACTTAGCGGGGAAACGCTCAGACAGAGCAAAGCGCTCGCTAGACCGAGCGCTTTTAAAAATACGCCTAAAGGACGCGCAATCAATCTCACTTCTTCGCTTTACCTTGAGCCGCAACAGCTGCCATTGCGGCTTCAATTTCCGCCTGATTACCGAGATAGTAGTGACGGATAGGTTTCATATTGTCGTCGAACTCGTAGACGATCGGTCGAGCAGTCGGAATATTCAAGTGAACGATATCCTCATCGCTGATATTGTCAATGTACTTGATCAAAGCGCGAAGAGAATTGCCGTGAGCAGCGATCAGTACGCGCTTTCCTGAACGAATCGTCGGTTCAATTTCTTCCTTCCAATACGGAATAACACGGGCAACGGTATCTTTTAGACATTCAGTAGCCGGGATTTCTTCCGGCTTCAAACTTGCGTAACGGGGATCTCTGCCTGCCCAACGTTCATCATCGGGAGAAAGGGGATTGGGCGGAATAGCGTACGCGCGACGCCAGATCAAAACTTGATCATCGCCGTATTTGGCAGCCGTTTCAGCTTTATTTAGGCCTTGAAGTGCACCGTAATGTCTTTCGTTTAAGCGCCATGAGTTTTTAACCGGCAGATACATACGATCCATGGCATCCAAAGCGATCCATAACGTACGGATGGCACGACGTAACACGCTTGTATAGGCGATATCAAAATCATAGCCTTCGGCTTTTAACAATTCTCCGGCTTTGCGGGCCTCTTCGCGTCCTTTTTCTGTCAGGTCAACGTCGGTCCAACCCGTAAAACGGTTTTCCAAATTCCACTGGCTTTCGCCGTGTCGCATCAGTACGAGCTTAAACATAGGATCAATCTCTATAAAAATGAGAAATGGGAAGTTAACCCCACAATTTTAAAAGAAAAGGCCAATTCGGAGAATCGCCAATGCACAAAAAGTTGTAATTTGTTGTACTATCCCAAATCAAGATGCGATTGGGCTTTTTGTGACCGACCGCTTTTTCTTTGACTGATCAGTAGCGAGAACATCGTGTTTGAATTTTTACTTGACAATATTGTGTTGGTGGCCGTGATTTTGGTATCCGGCGCCTTTTTGCTCGAACCCGTTATTCGTAAGCGTAGCATGGGTCCCAGTCTTAGCAACGAAGAGGCTATCGACTACATTAACAAGAAGAACGCCTTCGTGTTGGATGTGCGTGCCACGAAAGATTTTAAGCGTGGAGCCATTGCCAATTCAAAGAGCATCCCTATGGAAGGTTTTGAAGGGCGCATCAATGAAGTTCCGAATGATCGACCGGTCATCGTGGTCGATACCGTGACATCGTCGAGCCAAAAGGCAGCAAAGATTTTGCGTGCCAAGGGCTATAAAGATGTTTTTGTCCTTGAAGGCGGTATTAAAGGTTGGGTAGACGCCAAGTTGCCCTTTACCCGCTAGAGATCAATTTAACTGAAACACCGAAAGGATTTAAAAATGGCTGAAGAAAACAACAGTGTTGCCCAGCAAGATCAACAACAAGACGCTTCTGCTAATGCGTTCCAACTTGAACGCTGCTACATGAAGGATGCTTCTTTGGAAATGCCGCATGCTCCGGAAGTTTTTGTGACTCCTCTTCAACAACAACCGACGGTTGACATGCAGTTTGAAGTTAGTTTAAAGAAGCTTGATGATGCGCATCGTGAAGTAACGGTTCGTGCCACAGTGACGATCAAGGCTGCAGAAAATGTCATGTTGATTGCCGAAGTCAAACAAGCCGGTATTTTCCAAATTCGCGGCTTTACGGATGAACAAATGGCTCACATCGGTAATGTTATTTGCCCGACCATTGTTTACCCGTATTTGCGTGCCAATGTTGCTGACTTGATTACCCGTACGACAATGGCTCCGGTTAACTTGCCGGAAATGAATTTTGAAATGTTGTATCAACAACGTTTGGCTCAAGCAGCAGTCGCTGCCGATCAAGCAAAGGCTGAACAACAAAACTAATTCGGATTCATACAGACCGTTGAAGGGGAGAAGACATCAGCAAAGGTGCTGAGAAGCTTTTCCCCTTTTTTGTTTTATGACAATGAAAAACGTTACAGAAGCTCCGCAACTTTCCAGCCGTCTGTTGAGATTGGCGCTGCTTTGGGTGATTTTGCTCATCGCCTCGGTTGTTTATACGCTTTTTTTGTCTAAACAAATGGAAATCACAACGGAAGTTATGCGCCGAGCAGGTGATATTCGTGCGGAGTTATACCAAGTTGGCTACGACCTGACCACGGTACATTCGAAGAATTTAACTGTCGATATCCAAGGGGTTGTTTGGCGTGTTGACCAGACGCTAAATTTGGCTATTTTGGATGACGGATCTACCTACCGTGTGATGGCTCGTGATGAGCGAATTGACAAAATTTTGAGCAGAATCGACGAAACATGGCGCCAGAGTGTCAAACCTTTACTTTTAAAGTGGAATGAGACTCATAGTGTAGGAACCAGCAGCAGACAGGAAATATTGGCAGGCCTCGATTCTCTAAACAGTGAACTTGATGAGTGGCAAAACTTAACCGATGCAGAAGTCAACCGTAATATCGTCGTATTGCGCTATACACAGGTTGCCTTGGGAGGTTTGTCGATTCTGAGTGTCATCGTTGTGATGTGGTTTTTGTTTGCTTCTGTACTAAGGCCGCTGAATCAACTACAGGCTGGAATCGAGCGCTTGAAAGCGGGTGACTGGAAGACAAGGGTGCATGCGGAAGGAACTCAGGAATTTTCTGAAATTTCTGCAGGTTTTAATGAATTGGCTACCCACTTGGATGATATTTACTTCAATTTGGAAAGTAGAGTTGAAGAAAAAACCGCTTCTTTAGCAGAAAAAAATGCCCACTTAACCGCTCTATATGGTTTAACGGCGTTTTTGGGTGAACAACATTCCGTTGAAGAGATGTTGGAGTCTTTTATTGCCCGTGTTTTAACTTTAACTGGGGCTCCGGCAGCGCAAGTTTGTTTTTGGAACGAAAACCGCAACCAATTGGAAAGCGTCTTGAAAAAGGGCCTTAGTGAGAGCGGAACTAAGGAATGTGAAAAAATCTCTGAACAATTCTGCCAGCAAATATTTGCCAGTCCTTATCCGGTCAGAATTGAAGAGCCTGATCAGTCTGTCAACCTGGACGCCTCCCATAATCGTTTCATATTGAAGGTGGTTTATCACATTCGCTATCGGCAAAAAAATATCGGTATTTTTGCCCTCTTTTATCGTGACAAACTTTCCGAAGACAGAGCACTAGATATGCTTCTTGAAAACTTGGGTCGTCACTTTGGGGCCGCTATTGAAAATATGCGCTTGGCGGCTTTGGACCAACAAATGGCGGTTGCTCAGGAACGCAATATATTGGCGCAGAATTTACACGACTCCATTGCACAGACCTTGTCTTTTGTTAATCTTCAAGTGCAGATGTTGGAAGGGGCATTGAAGGATCAGAACTCCGAGCAAATTGATGATGGCATTAAACAAATTAAAGCCGGCGTTCAAGAGTGCTACGACGATGTAAGGGAGCTGCTTCTTAATTTCCGAACACGTGTTTATAAAGAGGAATTGGGTGAACTTGTTCAAAGTGTGTTGCAACGTTTTGAGCGACAGACGAATGTGAAAACGCATTTAAATATTCAGGATGACGGAATGACATTGTCTTCAACCCAAAAGTTGCAAGTCATCTTTATTTTGCAAGAAGCCCTATCCAATGTTAGAAAGCATGCTCGGGCGCGTACGGTCATGGTTAACATTCGCAATGATGACAGTCGTTTTGAAATGACGGTGATGGATGATGGCATCGGAATTGATCCACAATTGTTGTCCGAACGAAAGCAAAGCCACGTCGGATTGTCTATCATGCGAGAACGTGCTCAGAAAGTAAACGCTCAGATTGAAATTGAATCTGAAATTGACCAAGGCACTACTGTGAAATTGATTTTGCCCAAAGAGGGACGCTGATGAGTATTCGGATTTTATTAGTAGATGACCACACTTTATTTCGGTCTGGTTTGAAGGCACTGTTGAGCAGGCAGGCAGATTTCGAAATTGTGGGTGAGGCTTCAGACGGATTGGAAGGGGTGAAGTTAGCCGAGCAGCTGAAACCGGATCTGGTGCTTTTGGACTTGGATATGCCCGTGATGAACGGGACCGAGGCACTCGCTCAGATGTTGGCCGCTAATCGCGAACTTCCGGTCGTTATGTTGACAGTCAGTGAAGATGCCGAGGATTTGAAAGAAGCATTTGTACTTGGAGCCAGAGGTTATCTAGTCAAAAACATTGATGCAGAGTATTTGGTTAATGGCGTGCGTCAAGTCGTGGCTGGCGAAAGCGTGATGTCTCCGGAGATGACCAGTAAATTTGTCAATGGAATCAGAGCTAAACATCTTTCATTAATGCCCGAGGTTCGTCCGGAAACGGTAAAAAGTCTCACTGAACGTGAACGCCAGATTTTAGGTTGTTTGGCTCAGGGAGCCAGTAACCGAGAGATGGCTAATTTGCTGAACATGTCTGAAAGCACTGTCAAAGCTCATTTACAGCGTATTATGAGACGGTTTGATTTCAGCTCTCGCGTACAGGCTGCTGTTTTCGCAGCAGAGCGGCACATGGACCGCTATTTACTTGAGAGCCTAAATCAGAAAAAGGCGAATAACGGTTAAATTCTTTGAGGGCGGCTATAAGCCGCCTTCGTAGTTATTCTGTCTCCAAGCTTCATATACGGTAATGGCAACGGTGTTGGAGAGATTCAACGACCGATTGTGAGGACGCATCGGCAAGCGAATGCGTTGTTGTTCAGGGAAACTGTTTCGAATGTTATCGGGAAGCCCGTGTCCTTCGCTGCCAAAGACAAACCAATCTCCGGGCAAGAAGTGAGAGTCCGCAAAAGGATGAGAACCCTTTGTGGTCATGGCAAACATGCGGCTGCGATCGGGATGCTCGCTTTCTAAAAACGCATCAAAACTTTTATGCACTTTTACTGTTGCATATTCGTGATAATCCAGCCCAGCTCGGATCATATGTTTGTCTTCTAATGTAAATCCGAGAGGTTCAACGAGGTGTAGTTCACAGCCCGTGTTGGCGGATAAACGGATGATATTACCGGTGTTAGGCGGAATTTCTGGAGCAACGAGAACAATTCTAAACATACTCATCTGACGGCGCAGTTAGCGCTTTCCTCATTTTCGTTAAAGCATTTTTTTCTATTTGTCGAACCCGTTCAGCTGACACTCCCAGCTCTTGAGCAAGTTCCTGCAATGTTTTGGGAGTGTTATTGCCATTTTCATCGACATTGAGCCAGCGAGCCATAATCACATGGCGGCTGCGTTCATCAAGGCTAGCCAGCGCTTGGCGGATGCCTTCTTGCTGCATTCGCTCTTCGTCTTTTTGCTCAAGGATGGTGGTAGGTTCATCGGCTGTTGAAGACAACCATTGGATCGGAGCGCTGCTGTGATCTTCATCATCGGTATCGTCTGCAGGCAAATCAATGGGCGTTTCATTACCATACATCCTTTGCTCCATCTCGAGAACTTCGGATGGCTTAACGTCCAATTCTTGAGCGATTTTGTCTGCCTGTGAATAGGTGAGCGCATTTTCTCCCCGCATGGAGCGGAGATTGAAAAACAATTTCCTTTGTGATTTGGTTGTGGCCAATTTCACTTGACGCCAATTTTTCACAATGTAGTCTTGGATTTCAGAGCGGATCCAATACTCTGCAAATGTCATTAAGCGGGCGCCGTGAGTAGGGTCATAATGCTTAATGGCTTTCAATAAACCGATGTTGCCCTCCTGAATCAGATCAGCGTGTGGAATTCCGTATCCAAGGTAGGAACGAGCAATAGCAATGACCAGTCTCAGGTGGGCCATAACCAAAGCACGGCCGGCATTCATGTCATTATTTTTGTGTAAACGTTCCACCAGATCCCGTTCTTGTTCATACGACAGAATCGGGAAGCGATTAGCTGCCTGAATATAGGCATCTAAGTTCCCTAAACTAGGGATGACACTAGGGACCTTGCTCTGATAAGGAACAAGGGCATTAGCGCCGGAGGAAGCTTTTTTGATATCAGCCATGTAGATGCCTAAAAAGATGAGGAGGACTTGTATCAGTCGAAGCGCTCAATTTTTGCAATTGCGCGTTGGGTAATAATACTCGCGATTAATCCGCCAAGCAGGGCGCAAAAAACGATAAAGCCCGCATTAAATTGCCAAGGTAACGGAGAAATGGCTATTTGAGTGCCATATTGTTCACCAACGGCCAAAAGAGCTTCATTAAGGTAGCCGGTAGCAAAGGACGATAAGGCAATGGCAATCACAGCCGCCAGACCCATCGTCAGAAAACCTCGCCATGCATAAGGTCGAATGGAAAAAGACGGAGTCGCCCCAAAAAGATAAAGCATATTGAGTTCCGTTTTTTGGGTGTCGGCAGCCAGCCTGACACTAGCGGCAATAACACAGACAATCAGCGATAGAGTGATAACAACAAATATCCAGCCTAAGTTACTGATTGCGTGAGAAATTGCATCCAATTTTGTTAACCACGTGCTGTCATAGGCGACAAGGCTGACGCCCTTTAACTTTTCAATATTTTTTGCTGTTCGCTCTATGTCGGCCGCAGGCATTTGTGCATCAAGTGTCACAATAATCAAGTCAGGCAGCGGATTGGCAGCCTTATCTTGAGAAGTTTGCTTGATACCTAAGTTTTCATTAAGAGATTTAAAAGCTTCGTCTTTCGGAATCGTCGTAATTTTCATTACGTGTTCGTGCCTGCCGATTCGCTCCCGCAGATTATCCATTTGCGCTTTGTTGAGGTCTTGATACGTAAAGACCGTAATTTCCGGCGCCACAGGAATTGCCCTGATAGGTTCAGAAAGGCTATAGAGAACACTTGCAACAAAAACGGGGATTGTCAAAGACAAACTGGCGAGCATCAACGCTAGGAAAAAAACACCCTTAGCATTTTTAATGCCTCGAAAAACTTGCTGTAAGGCCCAAACACGAGAAGAAGCAAAACTCATGGCATTCCTCCGTGTTGAGAGGCAAATTTGACTTCCCTGTAGGCAATGTCACGTGGAGCCAAAAGAAGGTGGGAGGCTACAATAACGGTCACCCCAGCGCTGGCAAATTCCCCCAGAAGATTGATAACCGTTTGAGCATTATTGGCATCCAAATGTGCCGCCGGTTCGTCAGCCAAAATCAAAACAGGCTGGTTAACCACGGCTCGCGCAAGACTGACTTGTTGTCTTTGACCGGAAGATAAATCGATCGGATAGTTTTGAGCCCAGTCGGACATGTGGCAGCGAGAAAGGGCTGCTAATGCTTGTTGTCTAGCTTGATCAGTACTGGCATCGGCGGCCAAAGCGGGCAGCATTACGTTTTCCAAAATGGTTCTGTCTTCCAGTAAAGGCGAATTTTGGAGCATCAGTCCGATCGCTCTTCGAAGCCAACGACGTTGAAGGGTAGAAAACTCTTGAACATCTTCCCCGGCCACCCTGACCGCACCACGAGTCGGATTCAACAAGCCGGCGATTAGCCGCAAAACGGTTGACTTCCCACATCCTGTATCTCCGTGCAGGACAACAAACTCCCCTCGGTAGATATCTACCGATACATCGCGAAGTACTTGCAATTGGTCAAATTCCACAAATACATGTGATAACTGAACCAACGGTTCTTCTTGAATTTGGGCAGGTAGGGAAGTGTCAAACATCAATAAAATTATTTCTCAAAGTCAAACTGATATTGTACGGCTTTCCAAGCATCAACTTCTCTTTGTAGGAGAAAATGTGTTAGAGGATGTTTATTGAGCCAACTTGAATCTCTAAATGATAAGCGCCAGTGACGCTTACCTTCTTGAGTCAATGAGAAATCAGGCAGTTCAATATCCTCGCGTTTATGTGCAATGATGCTTGCTAAACGCAGTGCCAGCAGTGATTTCGCCCACGCCTCATTGTCTAGTTGAGACTCAATTTTGTAGAGTCTGCCTCTGTGGCCTAGAACCAACTGCGAAACCCAATGACGATCATTGATGGAAAAGCCCTGCAGATCAAAATGTTCAATCAGGTAGGCACCTAGTCTGTGAAAACGGTTGTGGCTAATGAGATTGCCTGTTTCATGTAATAGTGCAGCCCAATGAAGGCGTTTTTTTGTGTCCTCCGCGGCATCGGGGAAAAGGCGTTGAAGAAGCTTTTGGGCAAGCAGATCGACTCGTTTGGCCTGCGCTTCGGAAACAGCGCTGTAACGTAATAGTTCCCAAGCGCTGGATTCTCTTAAATCGTTACCATTCAGGCGAGAAAGCTGTTCATAAAGCAATCCGACCCGCAAGGCGCCTGCCGAGAATTTTATGCTCTTAATGTTGAGAGCATCGCAGGCGGCATGAAGAACCGCAAGTCCTCCGGTGATCACTTCTTTTCTTGAACGATGCAGATCTGGAAAATCCAGTTTATCAACGTGTCCCTTGGCAATCATTGCGTCACGAATTTCACAAAGTCTTTCCTGAGAAATCGTGTAAGAGTCCATACCAAAAGATTTGGCGAGACTGCAGATTGCTTCCATAGATCCGGACGAACCGTAGGCTTCATCCCATAGGGTTGAATTAAATCGTTCACGACCTTCTTGAAATTCTGCCATTGCGGCTAATTTTGCCGCTTCATAGCCTTCACGCGTAATTATTCCATGCGGGAAATACTGTAGAGATAAATTGACGCAGCCAACGTGAAACGATTCACAACGGTCAGCATGAAGTCCCGATCCCGTAACAAGCTCTGTTGAACCCCCGCCGATATCAATGACCAGACGTTTTTTATCAGAAAGAGGCAAGCGATGGGCACAGCCTTCAAAAACCAGTCGGGCTTCTTCTTGTCCGGGCAATATTTCAATGGGGAAACCCAGTACGTCTTGAGCGCGCAGTAGGAACGCTTTGTTATTTTGGGCAATTCTGATCGTTTGAGTGCCTACGGCTCGCACGTGTTCTGGTCTGAAGTCTTTAATTTTTTCTCGAAAACGAGCTAAGGTATCAAGCGCTTTTTGCTGAATTTCTTCAGTTAGATAACCGTTGCTATCGAGTCCGGCAGCTAACCGAACGCCTTCTTTACTGTAGTGTTCGCAGATAATCTCGTTACCTTCAACCCGACCGATTTCCAAGCGAAAACTGTTGGATCCTAAATCTATGGCTGCCAGACGGATACTCATTCTTGGGCTCCTGAACGCTTGGCTTCCAGTGCTTGCGAAACAATGGGACTGACAAAAGCAGAAACATCGCCGCCTAGACGATGAATTTCTCTGACTAATGAGCCGGAAATAGACTGAGTGCCGTTAATAGGTGGGAAAAATATTGTTTGAACATTACTGTTTAAGGCATGATTGACACAGGCCATGCGCGTCTCGTAATCGAAATCGCTTCCGTTTCGAACACCCCGGATAAGGACAGAAGCACCGGTTGCCTTAACAAATTCGCTCAACAAGCCTTCAAATCCAACAACTCTGACACCTTTGATACCCGCTAAAGATCGGCGGGCTAAATCGACTCTTTCCTCAAAAGAAAAGAAGGTGTTTCTTCCGGTATCAGCAGCGACTGCCACAATGACTTCATCGAAGATTTGACGGGCACGATCAAGTACATCTTCGTGTCCGAGGGTAAAGGGATCAAACGTACCTGCATAAATGGCAATTGTCATTTTTCTTCCTGTGTAGGACTAACCAGTCGAAAGGCCACCGCTCCGGTCTCAGACTCTCTTACAACTGCTAATTTTAAGTCAGCCAAAATTTGGGTATCCCATTCTTTTGGTGACTCGATGTAAATGAAACCGTTCTCTTTAAGAATCGAAAGCGCTAATTTAATGGCCTTTTCGTGTAAATTCAGTGCAAATGGGGGGTCGATAAAAATAATGTCGTATTTTTCATTAAGGGAGCGAACATCGGCCAGAGCGTCTGCGCAACGAATATCCAGAATGTCTTCTGCCCGTAATTTGGTTCGTGAAAGACAGAGCTTTTCATAAACACGACGATTTTTCTCGAGCAAAGTAACGCTGCGCGCTCCTCGGCTGGCTAATTCAAAACCCAGAGCGCCGGATCCGGCAAACATATCCAGACCTTCAATTTCAGAATAATCACCGAGAAGGTAGTTGAGCCAATTAAAAAGTGTTTCCCGAATCCGATCACCTGTCGGACGTAAGCCGTCAAAGTCCGCGACAGCTAAAGGCGTACGACGCCACTTGCCAGAGATAATTCTGACAGTACCTGCTGCGCGCGCTCTTGGTAAACTTACGCTTTGTGATTGATTTTGTTTCTTTAATGGACGCATACGCTAATGATAACGACTGAAAATAAAAAAGCGGGATGGTTAGATCGGTTAAAAAACGGTTTACATCGAACTCGAGTCAATATTATCGGACTTTTTACCGGTGGTAAGGTCGATGAGGATTTTTTAGAGGAACTCGAATTCGCTTTGATTTCTGCCGATATGGGCGTTTCAACGGTATCGGAGTTACTGGGAAAGTTAAGAGATACTATTCAACTGAAAGGGCTGAAAACACAGGAAGAAGTTCGTGAGGCCCTAAGAGAGGAAATTGTTGCTCTTTTAACACCAGCGCAAGGTCGAATTAACCTAGATAGAACCAAGCCACTTGTGATGATGATGGTTGGGGTAAACGGCGCAGGTAAGACAACATCCATTGGGAAAATCAGTAAATGGCTTTCTTCGCAGGGTAAAAGTGTTTTGTTGGCAGCAGGCGATACTTTCCGCGCTGCTGCTCGCGAACAATTGGCTGTTTGGGGAGAAAGAAATCGTGTAGAAGTTATTTCCCAGACAGGCGGTGATCCGGCGGCTGTAGCTTTTGATGCTGTCAGTGCAGGCAAGGCCCGAGGAAGCGATGTTGTCATTGTTGATACGGCAGGTCGCTTGACAACGCAGACTCGACTCATGGAGGAACTCAAGCGAATTGCTCGTTCGCAAAATAAATCATTGGAGGGTGCTCCTCATGAAGTGATTCTGGTCATCGATGGAACGAATGGTCAAAATGCTTTGGCCCAGGTGAAAGCTTTTGATGAGGCGGTTCCGCTAACCGGATTGATCATTACTAAATTAGACGGGACGGCCAAGGGAGGTGTTTTGGTGGCTATCAGCCGCATGCGCGCCGATAACCCCATCCCTATTTATTTTATTGGTGTCGGCGAGTCCATCGAGGATTTGCAACCGTTTGACGCGCAAGAGTTTGCCAAAGCTCTTATTGGTTAAAAGCAGAAGGAGTGGTTTGGCCACTCCTTCTCGTTATTAGAAACGATTTCTGAAGAAATCTTTCAATTTGTCCCAGCCGGACGGTTTCTTTTCTTCCTTCGGTTGCGGTTTGGCAACAAGATTATTCGCCTTGCGGATTTGCTCGGTATCTAACACCGCAATTGGAGATTGCCATTGGCCGGCCAAATTAATAATCAAATCCAGCCCATTGCTTCTGCCCGTTAATTGTCCAGTTAGCGAATGGTTGTTTAAATCAACTTGAGCTTGTCCCCGGGCGCGTGAAGATCCGAAATTAACCCCTAAATTGTCAATAACCGCCCGACCATCGTGTATTGTCACAACACCGCCAAAATGTTCTGTTTCTGTAAAAAGATCATTTTTTTGCTCGGGTTCCTTGTATTGCTTTAAGGCAACTGTCGCGTCTTCGAGATTAAATCCAAAAAGTTTGGCCTGTGACGCAGAAAAACCGATTTGCCCATTTAAAGCTTGCTGCGTAAAGCCTCCGCCATACAAATTGGCCTGGAGGTTCAATATTCCTCCCACCTTACTATTGCCGCTTGCATCATTGAGAAGAGAGGACAGGTTAATGCTTTCGCCTCGATAAACTACATTCCAGTGGCCTTGGGCATTCAACTGAACATCTAATTCGGTCTTACCATCGTATGTTAGAGCTTTGGCTTTGGGGAGTTTTAAAACACCCTTCTGAATCTGCATATTCGATTTCAGCTGCACTAATTTAACCGGTCCAGTCGATAACTCACCAATCACTATCGAACCGTTGAAGTCAAAGTGGTTCAAAAAGTCAAAGGGTAAAGATGAATCAATGTCCGCGGTTTCATGATCGCTAATTTCCGAAGTAGCTACTGAAGAGACTTCATTTGAGCCTTCGTGAGAGTGTTCTTTGGTTACTTCACTCTGATCTCCATCCGCCTGAGAGACACGAGACGTGTCAGTCTCAACCGTTGTTTCAACGGAGGTATCTTCTTGGCTGCCGGAGGAAGAAAGTTTTGACGGTTGCGCTTCAACGTTCGCTTCGTTAGACGCACTTGTTTGAACTTCCGACTGCTGGGGCAGTAACGTTGCTGGTAAAGTTGCTTGAGCTCTTTGTAGTGATCTGAAAACAGATAAATCACTTAATTCCAGTCGGCCAAAGACAAGGTCTCCTTTGATGTCAGGGAAATCAAAGCCAGCACTCTCGCCTCGAAATGTCATAGGCGCTCCGTGAAGTCTGGCAAAGATTTCACTATGAATTTTTTCTTTATTCCAATCAATTTTCACATTGCCGGAGACGGGAATGCTCTCTGCTTGTTCAGGCAAGGAAATTGATCCTTGGATATGATCGGCAGTAGTGAAAGTTGTTGCTGTGTCAAAAATGATGGGTGAACGCAAATCAACTTTCAAAGTCTGATCTCCTGCTCCCTTGTTGTATTGAATATGGAAGTCAGGAGCTTGCCAACTGTCTTGGCTGATGTGTAATTCAGCCACGGACAAAGAGACGTCGCCAAGGGATTGATCACCGGTTATTTGTACTTTTGCGGTTTTTGTGTAAATGGCCTCAGCGGACAATTGGGTCAGAGGTGAATCCAATTGCGCTTGGAAAGATTTGCCTTGTTGGGTTCCGCTGGTTTGAACGGAAAGATTTTCAATAGCGACTTTGCCAGAAGCTAAATTCAGGTCCAAAGAAAAGCCTGCCTGTACATCCAGGAGGAGATTTTCAGGCAATATCTGAATCTGTGTGCTGAGTGCAACCGGCGCATGCATCTGCGGAGCAGGGCCAGAGATAACTGCTCTTAAATTTTGAAGATTGAACAGCCTTCCGTCATGCTTCAGGTGAATGTCGGAGTCGTTGAATTCAATAGATTCAACCGTCAAACCATCAATAAGAGCAGTGTCGGTTGTTGAATTATTTTTCAACCATTCAGGCAATGACGGGCATTCCGTTTCTTGCAACGAAAATCCGTCAACCAAGATCTTCTCAATATGGATTTGGCCGAAAATAAGCCAAACAGGGCTTACGTTAAAGTGAGCAGAACGGTAAATGGCAATCAGTTTGTTTTGGGAGTCAAATAGTTGCGCGCTGGGCAGCTCAACCGATATCGTTGGTAAAACCCTAACGGTCGGAAGTTCGTTTGCGCGCATGACAAAGCCCATCTGATTTAAGGACGATTGCAAACGATCTTGAACGGATGCAGGGGTAACCAGGAAATACAGGGCAACGACGCTGCCAATTGCCAACAGCGCCAATATGCAGATCACCCAGAGAATTTTGCGGATAATACGCATGGGATTTGTCCAGAACACAGAACCACTTTGCCAAACATAGCACGAAATGCGATCCGTTGCAGAGCCAAAAGAGCACTATTTATTGCGCCACTTATTTCGAATGGTTTGACGCAAGTTAGGAGCAAGACGCTCGAGAGCGTCAAGCGTCATGAAAATAGAATCTCTTCCACGGTTGGAGAGTTCTCTGAAACGGGCCAGCAGCTCACTTTCTTCCTCAACGGGATTGTGGCGCTCACTAGTGATAATGAAGAGAATATCGAAACCACAGTCGTTGAGTCGGGGCATCCTGAAAATTCCCGGATCTTCTTGCCCCAACTCATACTTTTGGTACATTTCCAAGGGTACGCCAAGCAGCTGGGCAATTTGCAATTCGGTATAGCCCAAACGTTCCCGTTCGGTTCTTAACCGTTCACCAAATTCTCGACGACGTTTCGCAAGAACAGTTGCCATAATTTAAGGTCTAATAAAAATGTACCTAAATGTCTATCGGTTAGATCGTAACGATCCCTCTTTTTATTTTAAACATTAAAGAGGAAATTCATGACATCGCCGTCTTGAACGATGTAATCCTTTCCTTCAGCTCGCATTTTCCCGGCTTCTTGAGCACCTTTTTCACCATGATGAGAAATGTAATCATCAAATGAAATAGTCTGAGCGCGAATGAATCCACGTTCAAAATCAGTATGAATCACACCGGCGGCTTGAGGAGCAGTGTCTCCCTTATGAATCGTCCAGGCACGAACCTCTTTAGGGCCGGCCGTAAAGTATGTTTGCAGACCAAGCAGGTCATAGCCGGCTCTAATGACGCGATCCAAACCTGCTTCATGCATTCCCATGTCTTCCAAGAAGAGGGCTTTATCCTCTTCGTCTAATTCTGCGATTTCGCTTTCAATTTTTGCGCATAAAGCCACAACGGGAGCATTTTCTTTAGCAGCAAATGCTTTGACGGCATCGAGCAAGGGATTATTGTCAAAGCCGCTGTCATCCACGTTGGCTACGTACATGGTTGGCTTAACAGTCAAAAGGCAAAGAGGCTTAATAATGGCCTTTTCCTCAGGCGTCAACGATACCTGACGAGCCGGCTTGCCTTCGTTGAGCACGGGTTGGATTTTTTCCAAGACCGTAACCAATTTCAAAGCCTCTTTGTCTCCGCCTTGGCGAGCTTGCTTAGAGTATTTATTAAGCATCTTCTCAACCGTTGCCAAGTCCGCCAGAGCTAATTCCGTATTAATAACTTCAATATCTTCCGTGGGGTTGACGTGACCGGCGACATGAACGATGTTGTCGTCATTGAAACAGCGAACGATATGGGCAATGGCATCGCACTCACGAATGTTGGCTAAAAACTGATTGCCTAAGCCTTCACCCTTACTGGCGCCGGCAACAAGACCGGCAATGTCTACAAATTCGACAACAGCAGGAACAATTCGGGCAGGATGTACGATATCGGCTAGCTGTTGGAGTCGGTTATCGGGAACTTCAACAATGCCGACATTGGGTTCAATCGTGCAGAAAGGATAGTTTTCTGCTGCGATGCCCGCTTTAGTTAAAGCGTTAAAGATGGTGGATTTGCCAACATTGGGCAAACCGACGATTCCACATTTCAATCCCATGATTTTATTTCCAAAAAGTTAATGCGTGCATTTTAGCATTGACATGTGATACTACGAGAGAGTCATTGAGGCGAAAATCAAGATTTTTCAATGGCAAGCATTAATTGGTGAATTTGGTTTTCGCTGAAAATTTTTATTCCTGATTGGTAGAGCAATTCAGCTAAAACTCCCCGACCCTCTCTAATTTGTCCGTCAAAATTTCCGGAATGAATAAAACAAACCCCACAGGCCGGACTTTTTTCTTTTAATAGCGCAAAAGAAGCATTAATGCTTTGGGCTGTCTTTAAACAATGCAGAGCTCCTTTGCGGTATTGATCGGAACAATCGCGACCGTTAACACTTAAAACGCGCGACTGTTTATCTAAGACCCCTTTAGCATTACCTGAAAACTCAATTTCACAAGGGCGGCGCGGGATGGGTAAGCCGCCCGCGCATTCAGGACAGATAGGTAAGAGAAGACAGCCTTTATTGATTAAACAACCAAGATCGGCCGGTCGACTTTGTCCATCAAAGCGAACTTTTTGTCCCAAAAGACAGGCACTAACGAGGATGATCGGAGGGCACTTGTCCAATTATTGTTCCTCATTCTTTTCGGGATTTGTTTTTGGCTTAGGAGAACCGTATTTCGCCAATGAACGCTGAACTCGAGCCATATCACCACAGGCAATGTCATTGGTTGTTTTAAGAGCAGCAGCAATACACTCTTGAATCATCTCTTTATGCTCAGAACTTGGAGCATGCAGAACAAAATCAGCGACGGGTTGCGCCATTCCTAAAGATCTCGGGTGGCCGGTACCTAAACGGAGTCTCCAAAAGTTCGGTGTGGAAAGTTTTTCAGTAATATCTTTTAGGCCATTATGACCGGCGTTTCCGCCGCCTTTTTTCAATTTCATGCACCCGGGCATCAAATCAAGCTCGTCATGGACAACAAGAATTTCTTCCGGAAGTATCTTGTAGTAAAGGGCCAGAGCAACGACGGCTTGTCCTGAGCGATTCATGAAAGTTGTGGGCTTTAAAAGCCAAATATCCTGCCCAGCTAAACGAACCCGAGCGACTTCGCCTTGAAATTTTTTCTCTTCATGAAAAAAAACTTTTTCTCTTTGGGCAAGTTGATCCAAGAACCAAAAGCCCGCATTGTGACGGGTGTCGGCGTAGTCAATACCGGGATTTCCCAGACCAACAATTAATCGAATCGCAGGCATATATCAGATATCCATATTAAAGATGGGAGCAATTCTATATTTTTGTATCGAGCTCGGTTATAAAAAAGGGCGCCGAGGCGCCCTTTTTTCGAGTCTAGTCGAAAATTATTTTGCTTCAGAAGCGGCGGGCGCAGCAGCAGGAGCAGCGGCGTCAGCAGCGGCAGCATCAGCAGTCGTATCTTCTTCTTCTTCGACTTGAGCAACGACAGACACAACAACCGGGTCTTCATTGCCGTGAACCACAGCGGAAACACCTTCCGGCAATGCGATGTCAGAGACGCGCATCGTCGTTTGAGCGGTCAAACCAGACAAGTCAACAGAAATGAATTCCGGCAAGTCCTTCGGCAAGCAGCTGACTTCGATAGAGCTGCGAGCGTGGTTGATGAGACCCTTGCTGATCTTAACGGCCGGGCTGTTTTCAGCACCGAAGAAGTGCAACGGCACGCTCATGGTCACCGGTTCATCAGCATTGACACGTTGGAAGTCAATGTGCATGACTTGCGGCTTGTACGGATGCATTTGGAAAGCGCGCAAAACAACGAGCTGATCCTTACCATCCAATTCCATCGTCAAAATCGAGGTGTGGAACTTTTCCTTGCGCAAGGCGTAGAAAATAGGATTGTGTTCGAGCTCGATCGGCGTGGCCGCAACGTTGCCGCCGTAAACAATACCGGGCAACTTGTCGGCGCGGCGCAGACGGCGGCTCGCACCCGTACCTTGCGCTTGACGCGTGGTGGCGATGATTTTCATAAGATTTCTCCAAAATTAAAATTCCCGGGACGCGACCATCCACTAGGAACAAAAAAGATTGCTAAAAAACAATCGAGTGTGCAATTGTACAGATTTTGCACAAAAAGGCGAGTCGTTTTTCCGACTCGCCTTAAATTCACATTAGCAATTTTCGAACAAAGCGCTCACAGAGTCTTCACGAGCAATGCGAGAGATCGTTTCACCGAAAATATTAGCTACAGAGACTTGAGTGATCTTCGGACACTTAAGGGCATCCTCACGTAACGGAATCGTATCCGTGACAACCAACTCATCCAAGTCGGAATTCGTAATGCGTTCAATAGCCGGGCCGGAAAGAACCGGGTGGGTAATGTATGCACAAACTTTGATTGCGCCGCGTTCTTTCAGTGCCTTAGCAGCATTGCAAAGTGTTCCGGCGGTATCGACGATATCGTCGGTAATGATGCAAGTGCGGCCAGCCACTTCACCGATGAGGTTCATCACTTCTGCCACGTTGGGACGTGGACGGCGCTTATCAATGATGACCATGTCCGTGTTGAGGGACTTCGCCATGGCACGAGCGCGAACAACGCCGCCGACATCGGGGGAGACCACGACAGGGTTTTCATAGTTACGGCTTTGAAGTTCACGCAACAAGATAGGCGTTGCGTAAATATTATCAACCGGAACATCGAAGAAGCCTTGAATTTGGTCAGCGTGCAAATCCATCGTCAAAACACGGTCGACACCAACGGATTGGAGCATATTGGCAACCACTTTGGCGGAGATGGCCACTCGAACCGAGCGCGGGCGACGATCTTGACGTGCGTAGCCGTAATAAGGCATCACAGCAGTGATACGGCGTGCAGAAGCTCGACGCAACGCATCAACCATAATCATCAATTCCATCAAATTGTCATTGGTGGGAGAGCAGGTGCTTTGCAAGATGAAGACATCGCGACCGCGGACCTTTTCGTCAATTTCCACCATGACTTCACCGTCAGAGAAATGACTGACAACAGCTTCACCAAGGGGAATATTGAGATGTTCTGCGACTGCATGGGCAAGTTTGGGATTGGCATTGCCCGTAAAAACCATGAGATTGTCCGGAACCATTGGGACCATGATATGACTCGCCGAAAGTTAGGAAGAGAGAACTCTTCGGTTAGTATTTGGCGGCTTAAAAACCGCTTCGTAAAAAAACAAACGGGAGCTAGCACAACAATGCTTGCTCCCGAAAGTTGGCAGGGGAGGAAGGATTCGAACCTTCGAATGCCGGAATCAAAATCCGGTGCCTTAGGCCAGCTTGGCGACTCCCCTACAAATTTTGGTTCAGCATGATAATGCTGACAACGTCGGGTGTATTGTAAGACTTTTTACCGAAAAATGTTTCCATCTGGACGGTAAATTTTCAAACACCCTTTCCGCCTCATCTTTTTGCATCACGGCAAAAACTGCAGAGCCAGAGCCTGTTAGGCGGAATTGAGGTAAATCCGTTAGCAACTTATTTACCTCGGGATTCACAATTTTTACGATCGGTTCTAGATCGTTGTGTCCCAATCTCATCCACTCACCAGATTGCTGAGCGGCGTCGAGGATCGACATTGTGACGTATTTCGTATTTCTTGTCAAGTCCGGATGTGAAAAAATTTCTCCTGTTGCTTGATTGACTCCGGGCCAAATGATGGCAAAAGGAATGGATGGGATGGAAATGGGGATTAATTTTTCGCCAATACCTTCAACCCATGCATTTGTTCCCAAAAGAAAAAATGGAACATCAGCTCCCAATTGAAGCCCTAAACGCATCAGTTCATCTTTTGTTAAATGCAAATTCCATAGATGATTCAATCCCATCAGTGTCGTGGCTGCATCAGAAGAACCACCTCCCATACCTGCACCGGAAGGAATGCGTTTGACAACGTTAATCGTTGCTCCAAAAGAAGAGCCAGTATATTGTTGCAGTAATTTAGCCGCTCGAACACATAAATCTTTTGATGGATCTCCGACAATATCACCAGTACGAACGACTTCAGGGTCATTGCGAGCGGATAAGCTGATGGTGTCACAAAGGTCTACCAAAACAAAAACAGATTGCAACTCGTGGTAACCGTTTTGTCGACGACCAACGATATGCAAAAAAAGATTCAATTTAGCTGGAGCAAGCAAATTAAGAATCATGATCTCGGCTCGAGACAACAAGAAGAACAGAAATGCTAGGGGCAAAAGAGGTTGCTTCTCTCGTCAATCTTATACGTTTGGGTAAGCCCGACTCATCGTAATTTTCATAGGTGATCAACCAACCGCTTTGTTTGACTTGATTATAAGGGGGAGCACTGGGGATGGTGGATGCCGTCTGGTTGGGAATAACTTTACCGTCGATCCAATAATTTAGTCCATCAACTGGTACGCTGAACCCGAGGCTCTTTAGTAAAAGCGACTCGGCGTCGTTGGCGTACACGGTCGGATTGCCTAACGTCTCCAAAGATACTTCTGTGGGAGTTCGCGTGATTCTCGCCAAAGTGTTCCCTAAAGCACTTTTTAAATCCAAAATAGTTAAATCAGTGTTAGCTTGCGTTAATGTAAAACGGCCGCTGTGATTTTCCTGCTGAGAGGCAGAACGTGCAATCAATGAAAATCGACCTTGCCAAGATTGCTCAAGTTCGGGAGTAGACAGGGCGACACACCCTGTCAACAAGATGCTTGCAATGCCGGTGGCGATAAGTTTAAAAGTCATTTTTTACCTAAAAACGCAGATGTAACCGATCCATCAATGAGTTAATCTCCTGATCTTCCGCATTCTCTTTGAGCATGGGTCGAAGGATATCCATCGCTTTGGGTGTTTCCCCTTGAGCTTGGTAAACCTCAGCAAGGTGCAGCAGTATTTCTTTGTCATTAGACAATTTTGCTGCTTTTTCTAAATAATTTTGAGCTTGCTTGAGACTTCCCTGTTTGAAATAAAGCCAACCCATGGAATCTAAGAAGGCGGGGTTCTCAGGTTCTTGTTGAATAGCTTTTTCAATGAGCAGCTTGGCTTGATCCAGCTTGACGCCGTTTTCTACCCAAAGGTAACCCAGCGTATTGTAGAAATTGGCATTATCAGGATAGAGTTCAATCGCGTTTTGTAAATATTTCTCAGCTTCATCAATGCGTTTAATCTCATTGGCAATAACGGCGCACTGGAAAAGTAACGTAGCATTATCTTTGTCAGTGGACAAAGCCTTTTTCATTGCTTCATAAGCTTGCGGCAGTCGATCGGCTTCGTAAAGTATCTGAGCACGTTTATGGAGGAACTCTGTTTTCAGTCGATCATTAACTTTTGTTTTATCCAGAACTTCGATTGCTTCATCAAAATGTTTTTCCGCGGCGAGAGCTTGGGCTAAAAATAAACGAGATTGCGGAAAGAATTCACTGGACTGATCCACTTGACTAAACCAGTCCGCAGCAGCGGAGAAATGACGTTGTTTATAGTCAATCATCCCAAGAGATAAATAGGTTCTGGGAAGTCTTTCAAGAGAAACTTTTTGCTCTTTGGCCAGACGCTCAAAGGTCATTAAATATCGCTTAGTTTCATCCAATAGTCCGACAGTATCGCAAATACTGGCTAGAGTAAAAGCCAAATTAGGCATCTTCTGTGAGAAAGGATCCAAAATTTGGATTTGTTTTTTTACGCCGTTTTTATTCTGTGTACGTGCATAAGCTTTAGCCAAACCCAGTTGAGCATCGTAGTCTTTTGGGTGACGTTTGACGAAATTTTCAAGAGTACTGACCGCTTTAAGCGGTTCTTTTGCGATGAGCGTATCGGCGTATTCCAAAAGTGCAACCGTACTATCGGGAAGTTGTTGCCAAGCAATTTTTGCAAAATGTTCTCCGAGTTCCGCATTGCCTGTTCGGCGATATAGCTTGGCTAGTGTCAATGCTGCCTCTTTCTGGTCTTTGCACAAACTTGCCAAAGGACGCAAAAAGGTCAGTATCTGTTGAGGTTGGGCTGAGCTGAACTGAGCTTGGAGAGCAATCGCTTGAAACCGTTTTAGGCGTTCTTGCTGGTTTTTCGCACTTAAAATGAGATCCTTTGCGCTCTGCTGCCGCTTTTCAGACAAATCGCCCTGGCGGATTTGAGTCAGCGTATTAGCCAATTGAGCATCCTCATTTGACGGAGAGAGTTTCTCCCAAAGTTGTGCCGCTTCTGAAGCCTGTTCAAAGGCGTGAGCACCGTCTGCTATTTCAAAGGCGCGTTTCGCCAAACGAGGGTCTTTTGTTGTTCGGGCGGTTTGCATATAAGTTTGAAATGCCGTGGCAGGGTCATTGCGCTGCAGAGCAAATTCTGAAGCAATGATTTGGAAAAGAAGTCCCCCGGTTAGTTCAACATTCGGAAGCGTCTCTTTAGCCCAGGATGAACTCACCAAGCAAGTCAGACTTAACGCGGTGCAAAGGGCTCGCTTAAAAGTAAATAGATTAAGAGGCATGTCTTTATAATCAGCAAGGATTTCGCTATTGTACTGTTTTCCTAAAAATCCATGATCTCGGAACAATTTTCTCAAACACTTATTGATTGGCAAAAAGTCCATGGTAGGCATCATTTGCCTTGGCAATACGCACACCCTTACGCACGGTGGATTTCCGAAATCATGTTGCAACAAACTCAAGTTTCTACGGTCATTGAATACTATGATCGCTTTATGAAACGTTTCCCGACCGTCCAATCCTTAGCAGAGGCTTCTGAAGATGAAGTCATGCAATATTGGTCGGGATTGGGTTACTACTCACGAGCGAGAAATTTACATAAAAGCGCAAAAATCATTGTCTATGATCACAAGGGTGTCTTTCCCACAACTCGCCTTGAATGGGAGTCCCTTCCAGGAGTTGGCCGCAGTACAGCTGCGGCCATAGTAGCTTTTAGCTTTGGGGCTAAGGAAACTATTTTGGATGGGAATGTCAAAAGGGTTCTGATGCGTTATTTTTGTCTTGACGCCCCTGTTGACAATGGTGAAACAACTAAAAAGCTGTGGGATTTGGCTGAAAATCTGTTACCTCAAAACGATATTGAAGCCTATATACAAGGGCTAATGGATTTAGGCGCCACAGTTTGTACAAGAACCCCTAAGTGTGTCATTTGCCCATTTCGAGAAACTTGTCAAGCTTTACTGAATGGCAAACAAGGGGATATTCCAGCTCCCAGAAAAAAGCTTAATCGTTTGGAAAAAGAGAGGACTTTTTTCCTTCTTTGGCATGAGGACGGTTGTTTGCTGCAAAAACGATCGGCCCGGGGTGTTTGGCGGGGACTTTTTAGTTTGCCTGAACGAGAAGGCGAAATGTCGGAGGAAGACATTTCGGAGGCGCTTTCTGCTCAAGGCTTCATGATTAAAAATATTCGAAGGTTAGAAAGTTTTCATCACGACTTTTCTCACTACCGTCTCGTCTTGCATCCTTGGGCAATTCATATCAAAAACCCTGATACAGTGAAAAACGACGAGCGATGGGCAAAAGTCGCAGAGTTGCCCGACATTGGGCTTCCCGCTCCTATCAGAGGTCTATTAGAGCGTTTTTTCGCTAGAGAGTCTGACTAAGACCTTTTACCGGTTTTTTCGCTTGACCGATGATGCGGTGACGGATGGCGACAGAGGGAAGTTTCTGTGCAAAATATTTAGCTAGAGTTTCCGCGACATAGACAGAACGATGCTGACCGCCCGTACAACCAATAGCCACGGTTAAGTAGTGCCGGTTTGTTGCTTGGTAGCTGGGCAACCACTTTTCGATGAAGAACTCAATGTCTTTAACCATTTCAGTGACCATCGGCTGCTTTTGCATAAATTCAACGATGGCTTCATCTTGTCCCGTCAGTGGCCGCAGTTGAGGATCGTAGTAAGGATTGGGGAGATTACGAACGTCAAAAACTAAATCTGCCGCTGTGGGAATGCCGTGTTTATAACCGAACGATTCAAACGTCAAACTGAGATCGGCATGAGGGGCATCGGCGAAGTCTTTCACCCAAGTGCGCAGAGTGTTGCTTTGCAAGTGAGTTGTATCCAGAACGTGTGCTTGCACACTATAAGGCTCGAGTAACTCGCGTTCTCTCGTGATGACTTCCGAGAGCGTGACCTTTTCATTACCGGCGCTAAAGCGCAACGTTAACGGATGTCGGCGTCGGGTTTCAGAGAAGCGTTGAATCAGTTCCTGAGTGGAGGCAGTCAGAAATAAAACACGCACATCCCAATCTTTTTGTGCGTTAAGTTCCTCAATGAGTTTTTCGGGGGCGTAACCCTCGAAGTCACTTCTTGCATCAACAGCAAAAGCAACATAGTCCTGAGTTTGTTGCAGGGCTTTAGCAACCGGGATAAGAAAAGACAGAGGGAGATTGTCAATGCAGTAGTAGCCGGAATCTTCCAACTGTCGGATGGCGACAGATTTTCCTGAGCCCGAAAGACCGGTGACAATAATAAGCTTCATACAAGTCCCCCCCACACAAAGTCAGACTATTGTAGCGGAAAGCTTAACTATTGTTTTCAACAGCGGCCACGGTCAAGGAGGTAACGCCTTGTTCTTGCTTGAGTTGGGCTTTGACTTCTTCGTTAAGGATATCCCACTCGTTTTCAAGGGCGTCTTCTTTACTTTCTCGGGCTAAAACAGTGGGGGCAACCCAATCCATGATACAAGCACAGACCTCAACGGCGTTTTCTGCTTTACGGATTTTTGCACACAACGTTTTATCTTCCATCATGGCAATGCACTCGCGCAAAAGCGGCAAGTACTCATCGTCATTGTCTGTCTTTGGGACGATGAGGAAAAAGAAGATATCAACCGGTTTGGTGTCATACGGTGTTGGGTCAACGTGAATCGGGCGTTGAAGAAGGACAATGGTGATGATGGGTTGCTTCAGTCCTTCAATTTCACAGTGAGGCAGTGCTACTCCAGCTCCCAAAGCATTATTGCCTAAACGTTCCCGAGCGTAAAGTGCTTCAAAGACCTGTGTGTGTGGAACGCCTGACATTTGAAAAGCCAAGCAAGCCTCTTCGAACACGCGTTTTTTTGTCGCGCGTTGCATTGAATTGAAAAAAATAACGTTTGAAGATGAAAGATATTGATATATCTGATTCATAGTTCGCACTACATACGGAAAGCTTCACCTAAGTAAGCTCTACGTACGTCTTCATTTTGAACGATGTCTTTCGGATGACCGCTAGCCAAGACGCCGCCATCGCAGATGATGTAGGCATGATCACAAATGCCGAGCGTTTCTCGGACGTTGTGGTCGGTAATTAAAACACCGATACCCCTGTTTTTTAAGAAGCGAATAATCCGCTGAATTTCAATAACAGCAATTGGGTCAACACCGGCAAAAGGTTCGTCCAACAAAATAAACTTAGGTTCCGCAGCCAGTGCTCGGGCAATTTCGGTTCGGCGACGTTCACCGCCAGACAAACTCATGGCCGTATTGGTTCTCAACCGTGTTATTTGCAACTCGTCAAGCAAGTCGTCAAGTTTTTTATCAATTTCAGCCTTTGAATAGCTTTTCCCGTTCTCGTCTTGTTGAAGTTCCAAAATGGCGCGGATGTTTTCTTCCACTGTCATACGACGGAAAACGGAAGCCTCTTGCGGTAGATAGGAAACACCAAGACGAGAGCGTTTATAGATAGGCAAGTGGGCGATAGATTGACCATTAAGCTCAATAGAGCCTCCATCGGAGACAACCAAGCCAACGACCATGTTAAAAGTTGTGGTCTTGCCGGCCCCGTTTGGACCTAACAGACCGACGACTTCTCCGCTTTTAACTTCGAGCGACACGTCTTGCACGACCCAACGACTGCCGTATCTTTTTTTCAGACCAATAGCTTTCAGCGTATTGACTGGAGCCTCTACTTCTGTTTTTTCTTGATTATCAGAAGCGACCTCATCTTGCGTCGGCTGGACGGAGCTTAGTTTTTCTTCATTGGTTGGCACTATCGGAATCCTTTTTGGTAAATGTACGACTGAGCATTAGCGAGTACTGCTGCGTGGAGCTATAACGGTACTGGCTCGCCCGCCTTCGCTACCTTGGATAATTGTACGTGAGCGGATTGTATCGTAGACAATTTTATTCCCCCTTGCACGATCCTTAACGACTCCGTTTTCGGATCGTTCAACCAGTGCCTTGCCTGTAAGGGTAATAATGCCGGTACGTTCCTCATAAACGATTTGCTCAGCCTTGCCAGAGACCCATTCCTCAATTCCCTTTGTTTTGGGATCTCGTTTTTGGCGAAAAGTTGCTAATTCTCCGGTGAGTGTTCCTTTTTTGTAGCCTTGAGCGGTTTCCTGAAGCACTAATTTTTGTCCGGTTAAACGCATAGTCCCCTGATCAACTTTAACTGAACCGGTATAAGTGGCGACCTGTTTCAATTCATCGCCAAAAAAGTGATCAGCTTGAATCTCAATGGGTTTTTCTCTATCACGGCTTTCGGCCTGCACGGTCGGAACGACTAAAGCTAAAAGCAGAGCAAAAACAGTTAAAAATTTCATCTCAAATCCTGGGGTGTTTAAGGAAGCAAGTTCTTTGAGCTTCCCTGTGGTTCTATCACCGTAGTAACTCGGCTTTTCAGTTCAACAGTTCGGGACATATTGTCAAAAACCATCCCCGTACCATGAGTTCTGTCGTTGCCGCTGAATATATCGACCTTGTCATCCGTTTCGTAGCGATTAGTGTCTGTGTATACCGTCATGCTTTGGGTTTCAAGGCGAGTAGCGGCAGTTTGACCACTGGCCGCTCTTGAGGCAACGACATCACCCTCAAACACAAAAGTTTCTCCTGCATCACTGCTATGTCCCTTTAAAGCTTGGGCGTGTGTAATCGGTTCATCAGGAGAGACGGTTGTAGCCTGGGGTTTAACCATAGTGATGGAATCATTGGAAAAATGCCGAAATTCTTCAGCCTGTAAGCGATTTTTGGCAACGCCGTTTTCATCAAACGTAACAATAGTTGCTTCAGAAGCGATGAAATCTGGAGATTCTTCACTCGGGATGTATCGCAATTTGCTAAAAGAGGCCTGCATGGCGTACCAGTAGCTGGCCGCAATGAGAAGCAGCAACAAAATAATGGCGATAATGGCAGTCAGTCTTTCTCGCATTCTTTCTCTCAATTAGTAGCGATGCTTGTCGTTAGGATCAGGGTGTAGGAACATTTTTTCCAAAGTACTTTCCCATTTTCCTTGAGTCTTCAAAATGAACTCTGCCAATTCTCTAACAGCACCGGCTCCTCCACTGTATTGGCTCTTAAAATCGGCCAATTGAACAATTTCTTCAACGGCGTTGCTTGGGCAAGCGGCTAAGCCTACCTTTTGGATAACGGCGTAATCAGGCAAATCGTCGCCAATGTAAGCGATTTCTTCGGGCGACAACCCCGTGGCAGTGAGAAGTTCTCCAAGTCCCTTTACCTTGTCGCGCTGTCCCTGAAGGACATTGGTGATGCCCAATTCATGCGTGCGACGTTTGAGAATTTCAGAGCTTCTGGCCGTTAGGATCGCAACATCAATGCCATTAGCCAACAGCATCTTGATGCCGAGGCCATCCTTAACATCGAAAGCCTTGAACAACTCGCCTTCGTTACCGATGTAAATTTTACCGTCAGTTAAAACACCATCGACATCGCAAATCAGTAACTTAATTTTTCTAGCTTTTTCTGTGAGTGTCATAGTACTTTGGCTGTCATAAGATCGTGAATATGCAATGCACCGATGAGGTGGTTTGCTTCATCAACGACCAGCAATTGATTACAAAGAGAACGATCAAGAATGTGGGCAGCCTCAGCGGCCAACGCAGTCTTCGCAATCGTTTTGGGACTGGGAGTCATAACATCGGCGATGCAGACTTGGCGAATGTCGCCCATTCGCTCAATCAGTCGTCTCAAATCGCCTTCGGTAAAGATACCTTGAACACAATTGTCTTTGTCGACGATGGCAGTCATGCCGATGCGCTTGAGCGTAATTTCGCGCACAGCATCCAAAACAGACACCGTATTGAGTACGCTGGGTACCTTTTCGCCGGTTCTCATGACATCGGAAACATGAATCAGTAATCGGCGACCTAAGGCACCACCGGGGTGCGAACGCGCAAAGTCATTCGAGGTGAATCCCTTGGCTTGAAGGCAGGCAACTGCCAAAGCATCTCCCAACGCAAGTGTTGCCGTTGTACTGGTGGTCGGAGCCAGACCAAGAGGACAAGCCTCTTGTCTGACACCGACATCTAAGTGAATATCAGCATATTTAGCCAGTGCACTATCTGGCGCGCTTGTCATGGCAATCAGGGGAGTTCCCTCGCGCTTGATAACCGGAACAATGGTTAAAAGTTCATTAGTCGTCCCAGAGTTGGAAATGGCGATGACGACATCGTCTTTCGTGATCATTCCAAGATCACCGTGGGCAGCCTCACCCGCATGAACGAAAAAGGCAGGTGTCCCAGTAGAGGCTAACGTCGCAGCCAGTTTGCAACCGATATGGCCACTTTTGCCAACGCCGGATACAACAACACGCCCTTTACAATTTAAAAGACATTGCACGGCTTTTAAAAAAGTATCGCCTAAACGATCGGCGAGGTTAGTCAGAGCTTCGGCTTCTCTGCTTAAAACCGTTCTGGCTAGTGCTAAGGTGGAATTATTTGTGTGAGCGTGCTCAATCATTATTAAAAGATCCTTCTACTTTCCCAATCATAACTCAGCGTATTCATTATTTTTTTCTTAGTGATTGAGAATTTTTGATAGAAATTGTACGGCTCTTTCACTCTTAGGTTGAGTGAAGAATTCTTGTGTCGGGGCATTTTCCAGAATCTCACCGCTTTCCATAAATAAGACTCTGTCAGCAACGCGTCTGGCAAATCCCATTTCATGAGTAACAACCATCATTGTCATGCCGTCTTGAGCGAGTTCCACCATGACATCGAGTACCTCGTTAATCATTTCAGGATCAAGTGCAGAGGTTGGCTCATCAAACAACATGCAGACGGGATCCATTGCCAACGCTCGGGCGATGGCGACACGTTGCTGCTGACCGCCTGAGAGTTGACCGGGGAATTTCAAGGCTTGTTGAGATAAATGGACGCGTTCTAGGAGACCTAACCCCCTTTCTGTTGCTTCATCCCTGCTTCTACCTAGCACTTTCATTTGCGCTAAAGTCAGGTTGTCGATGATGGAGAGGTGGGGGAAAAGTTCAAAATGTTGGAAAACCATCCCGATATGTTGTCGCAATTTCGGCAAATTTGTTTTGGGATTGCCGACATCAATGCCATTGACAATGATTCTGCCTTCCTGAAAAGGCTCTAGTCCGTTTACGGTCTTAATCAGCGTTGATTTCCCGGAGCCGGACGGACCGCAGACAACGACCACTTCGCCTTTTTCAACACTGGCGGTGCAATCCTTAAGGACTTGGAAGTTTTCGCCGTACCATTTGCTGACATGTTGAATTTCAATCATTGCCATTATTTATTCTCCTAGTGGGAGCTGACGCTGAAGTCGGGTTTACGGCCTTCTTCAAAGGCTCGACACGCTTCTTTGACTTCATCGCTTTGAAGCCTTTGGGTCAATGCATCGTGCTCTGCATTTAATGCTTCACGAATAGCGATCCCTTGATGTTTTCTCATTAGGGCTTTGGTAGCTCTAAGACTTCCCGGAGGCAGTACGGTTAAACGAGCGGCACGAGCAAGCGTCTCTTTTAATACATCCTCATCCTTAAAGACTGAGGTGACAATTCCCATTTGCAACGCTTCAAAGGCAGAAATTGGTTCACTAAGCAATAATTTTTCCATTGCCTTCTTAAAGCCTGCTTTTTCACAAAGGCTAAATGTCAGTCCGAATTCCGGTGTCAGGCCTAATGCAGTAAAGGGGACTGAAAAAAGGCTTTTTTCTCCGCAGTAAACCATGTCACAGAAGCAAAGAATGGCTACGCCTAGTCCAACAGCAGGGCCTTGGACGGCAGCCAAAATCGGTTTATCAAAGGCGATCATCGATTCAATGAGTGCATCGTAGGCCTGTTGAATCTTTTCATCTCTGTGTAATGATTCTTGAAGATCTGCACCGGCGCAAAAGACAGTCTCCTCGCCGCTTATGATCACACAGCGAACAGCATCATCTTTTTGGGCTTGTGCCAAAACTTTTACCCAACTCAAACATGTTGCCGCATCAATTGTGTTGCGTTTAGCCGGGCGAGAAATCACTAAATGACAAATACCGTTTTGTACACTGACAGTTAAATCAGACATATTTTCTCACTCTAAATTCAGCGTGTAGACAACGAAAGCATCGTCAAGAGTTTCATCCTCATGGCGGACAAATCCGAGCGAATCCATTAATGCGAACATCCCGTCATTGCCGCGTAAAACATAACCGATGAGGACAGTAAGTTTCATAATTTTTGCTTGTTCGATAAGCTCTTTCATGAGTAATGAGGCCAAACCGCGCCGCTGCCATTCATCTTCAACAACTACACCGAACTCTGCAAATGATGTTCCAGGCATACGCTTAAAACGAGCAACGCCATGAATGAGATCAGGCTCTTCGGTGTCACACGCAACAATCGCTACTTCTCTGTTGTAATCAATATTTGTGAGTTCAATCAGTTTTTCTCTAGCCAACTCATTGGAAGAGATGTGCAGTCGCAAGTAAGTTGTTTGAGGCGAAAGTCGCTTCAAGAAGTCACGAAGAGAGTCGTAGTCTTGAGCATGGATACTGCGAAGTGATACTTGTCCGCCCTTGATGTCTCGCCAAGCAGAATCGATAGATGGCTCCGGCGCTAAAGTCAAGTGGGAGGCCAATGCGTCTTTGTCTAAGTTATTGGGAGATATGCCAATATGAGCGTCTAACACAATACAGCCACCTTCATCGACTAAAAGCGGATCAATCGTTAGATCACGGATAAGCGGGAAATCGGTGACGAGCTTGGAAATTCTCATCAAAATTTGAGCCAGAGCTTCTTTATTGGCAGCAGGCATACCTCGGAAATCACCGAGGTAAGTGCTTACGGTCGGCTTCTCGATGAGTGCGGCAGCCAATGGCTTGGTCAGTGGAAGCAGTTCACAGACATCGTCCTTGTAGATGTCTCCCATATGGCCGCCAGCGCCAAAGCTGATAACAGGTCCGAAGCGAGAATCTGTATGAACGGTAATTTTGACTTCCCGTCCATGAGGTTGACGGATGTAACGCTGGATATAAAGTCCCTCTAATTGAGCGTAAGGGGCCCTATTTTTAACGCTTTCCAAAATGCTTTGGCTCGCTTTCAAAACATCCTCTTCAGTTTTGAGGTCCAGCGCGACTCCGCCGACATTACTTTTGTGTATTACGCCCTTGGCAATGGCTTTGATAACAACAGGAAAGCCTAAATTTTTAGCAGCATTAACCGCTTCAATTGGAGATTGCACAAGAATACCGGTGGCAGCTGTTAAGCCCAGACAAGCCAATAGCTTCTTTGTTTGCAACTCATTTAAGCTGTAACACTCGTTACTCTTATTTTCTTCCAGTATGTTTCGGATAGCCCTTTCATCTGCAGGCAATGGGTCGCTTTCAGAGGCGATTGTGGCTGCAAGATAACGTCGTGACTGGGCGTAATGAGCCATCCACGAAAACGCTTTTATTGCACTCTCAGGGCTTTTTAAAACTGTAATAGGATGGTCTTTCAGCCGTTTTTTGGCCGCAATGGTTTGAGACTCTCCAATCCAAGCGGTGATGATGGGTTTATAGCTGGCATCTGTTGCGTAAGCGATGGCATCGCAAACTCGCTCAAGTGGCGCAGCAAATGTCGGAGCCGTCACAATGATGATGGCGTCAACATTCTCATCTTTATTTAAAGCATCGACGGCAAGCTTTATTCGTCTGGGATCCGCGTCAGCCCATAAGTCGACGGGATTAGTCATCGGAAGCGGATTGTCGAAAATCTTGTGTAACTTTTCCGTTGTTGTACGACTCAGAGTGGCAATTTTCACGTCACACTCTGAGGCGGCATCAGCGGCGAGAACACCGAATCCGCTACCGTTACTGATGATGCCTACGCGATTGCTGCGGGGGAGGCGTTTTTGACCAAAAATTTCAATTGCAGAAAGCATTTCTTCGAGACCGTAGACTCGAATGGCGCCGGCTCGTTCCAACAGGGCATTAAAAACCTTGTCGTCGCCGGCGGGCACTCCCATTCTGCTAGCCAGAAGTTGCGAGGCTTGAAGGCTTTTCCCGCCCCGAAGGACAATGACCGGTTTGTGTTTGGCCGCTTCTCGAACAGCCGAGAAGAATTCTCTGGGATTTCGGATACCTTCAATGTGCAAAACGATAACACCGGTTTCTTTATCTTGAGCAAGAAAATCAACGACCTCACTCATTGAAACATCAATTTCATCGCCGGTGTTAATTAGCGTGGAGAAACCAATATCTCGAATTCGTTTAGTTGCCAAAAGGGAAGTGCCGATAACGCCAGATTGAGCGGCAAAACCGACATTTCCGGCTAACGGAAGCTCTGACCAATAACTAGCATTTAAATTCATGCTGGGGCGCATAATGCCCAGACAGTCGGTTCCGATTAAGCGAAGCCCTAAAGCGTGAGCCTTATTGACAATTTTGGCTTGCCAATTCGAATCAGATGTGACGGAAGCATCACTGGGGGCAAGAGCTATCCAATGAGTGCCATGAGAGGCGATATCTTCCAGAACGCTCTCAATGGTTTTTGTGGGAACGGCCAAAATAGCCAGATCAATGTGGTCTTCAATGGCTTTGATACTTGGATAGCAAGGAATATCCCCTAAATAACGGTATTTGGGGTTAACAGGATAAATTCTTCCGCTAAAACCGGCACTGATTAGGTTTTTCCATAGCGGCGCTCCGCGAGAGGCTTCACGATCACTGGCGCCGATAACGGCGATACTCTCAGGAGCCAAAGCTGCACGTAATTGATGGGACGTATCCATTAGAGAATCTTTCGAGCAAAAATTAACCCCTCAATTTTACTCAAAAAAGCTCTAACTCCCTATTTTTCCGTAAGAAAATATTGCATCTATCAGCTACTTTACTCAAAGTGATAAGAGAGGCTTTGCTAAAATTAGAAGATATCCTTCAATTCCCTTGTCTGACAGGGGAAAGAAGCTTTTTTTTCACTAAGAGCTAGTTTCAGGACGTCTTATATGAAAGTCAACGGCATCCCCACCCGTACGATTTGGTCAATTGAACATGGTCAAGCCGTAGGAATTATTGATCAAACTAAGTTGCCCTTCGAGTTTAAGAAGGAAAGACTTGATGATTGGCAACAAGTGCGAGATGCCATCGCGACTATGAAAGTAAGAGGCGCGCCCTTAATCGGTATTGCCGCTGTTTGGGCTCTTGTGTTGGCTATACGCGATAACGCGAGCGATGATTTTATTCATGAAGTCAGAAGTGAGTTGATTGCGACTCGCCCGACCGCGGTTAACCTTCAATGGGCAGTTGATCATGTGGTCAAACGCGTCATTTCACTGCCGCAAAAGGATCGTTTGCCGGCGGTCTATAAACTGGCCAAGGAAATGACTCAAGCCGATGTTCTGACTAATCGAGCCATCGGAACTCACGGTGCGAAGGTCATTGCGGAGATCTACGCCCGTAAGCGTGAACCGGTCAATATTCTTACCCATTGTAATGCCGGTTGGTTAGCAACTGTTGATTACGGAACCGCATTGTCTGCCGTGTACATTGCGTTTGAACAGGGGATTCCGCTTCATGTTTGGGTTGACGAAACCCGTCCTCGCGAACAGGGATTGTTGACCGCTTGGGAATTGGCTGGTGTCGGTATCCCCCACACCGTGATTGCGGATAATGCCGGAGGCCATCTGATGCAGCATCGTGAAGTCGATGCGGTTATTGTTGGGGCTGATCGAATTACGGCTATTGGCGACGTGGCCAACAAAGTTGGAACTTATCTAAAAGCGCTCGCAGCTAAAGATATGGACGTTCCCTTTTATGTGGCGGCTCCGTCGTCAACGATCGATTGGTCTATTCAAGACGGCAAGCACAGCATAAAAATAGAAAATCGAGCGGGAGACGAGCTGCGGATTGTTCGCGGCTTGGATAAAAAAGGCCATGCATGTGACGTCAGGATCATCAGTGAGCAAACCAATGTTGAAAATCCGGCTTTTGATGTAACCCCTGCCAAATTGGTGACAGGAATTATCACGGAAAGAGGCGTATGTGCACCGGAGTTTTTAACAAGACTATTCCCAGAAGGGGCAAGGGCTCACGCTAGGGGGTAATGGTGCATCAGGAAAAAGATTTAAGAGAGCTTGTTATTAAAACCGCTCGTAGCATGAATGCATTGGGCATTAATGTTAATAAAAGCGGGAATGTTTCCGTGCGTGCTCGAGTTGGGGAATTAGAAGGTTTTTGGATAACACCGACAGGCATCGCCTATGAAGATCTTGTTGCTCAGGACATCGTTTTTGTAGCCCTGGATGGTCTGCCGCACGAAGAATTCGCTAAGCAAAGAAAAGCCTCAAGTGAGTGGCTAATGCACGCAGAAGTTTATCGTCACCGTCAAGATGTCAGTGCCATTGTGCACACTCATTCGGTGTATGCCACGGCTCTTGCCTGCCAAGATCTTTGCATCCCGGCGTTTCATTACATGGTGGCTGTTGCCGGAGGCAATAGCATAAAATGCGCGCCCTACGCCTTATTCGGCTCAGAAGAGTTAGCAAAAATCGCGGCAGAGGCTCTTGAAAAAGAAAATGCCTGTCTTTTGTCTCACCATGGGGTGTTGGCCGTAGGCGGTAGTTTGAGCGCTGCGTTAAAGCTTGCTCATGAAGTTGAAAATTTAGCACACATGTATACACTGACTCGTCAACTCGGAGAACCTAAGTTGTTGTCTGAAGCTCAAATGCAAGAAGTAATGGAGCGATTTAAAAAGTATGGACAACAGTAAAAACGCTATTCCCCGTTGGGAAAAGCCGGATGGCAGTCCGGTTTCCTGTACAGAAAAAGTCATGGTTTTGAATGAAAACTATGAAGAGTTGCGCTCAATGATTAAAGATGCATTGGAGGACGCTCTCGTGCTCGGATGCTCCGAAAAGCAGGTGCGAGAGAGTTTTCATGCTCTCATTGATGAAATTCAGTCTGACATCAAAGAATGTCAGCATAATCCTTAGTTTTCTGGTGTTTTACTGATCAATAGCCAAAGAGCAATCAAAGCGCATAATGCGGCGGTAGCGTAAAAGCTTTCAAAGTATTGGCCGAACGTATTGTGAATAACGCCAAAAATGAGTGGCAAAAAAATAGCGCCGGCAAAGGTGAAAAAGAGCGTGCCGCCGGTGGCTACTCCAGCTTTGCCTTCCGGAGCGATTCTGGCGACATGAGCTAAGTAGACTCCATTCCAGCCGATGGCTGAGCCACCCAAGCAAAAACATACAGCTAAGAGCAAAATGGTGGCTGTTTGGGGGCTAAAAAAGCCTACGCTGACAAGCATGGCAGCCATTAAGAAGCCCAACAGCGATAGGGTTAATCTCGGCGAATGAATCCAGTCAGCAAAAATTCCCCAAAAAAGACGTCCGCACATTCCGCCGATGCTGGCGGCACTCAAAGCCATCCCCGCTAAAACAATCGGAATTGAAATATCTTCAACCATGAAAGAGACGAGGTAGCTGAATACACACATTTGTGTGCCGTTATAAACGAAGGAAACGATACACATACGGCGCAATCCGGCCTGGGAAGTGACCAGCCGCAAAGCGTTTAACACAGTGTGAATACTAAAGCGTGATCGTGGATCAAAGTGATCATCTAAACTGCTTCGGTGATACAAAACAAGTAAAGCGACGGAAAGCGCAAAAATAGCCATTACGTGAGGGCCAGCCTGCCAGTTATTAGCCCAAAGCGCAACGCTTGGGACAATAAAACCGGCCAAAGCGCTACCTAGAGGAACGGCAGTTTGTTTGAGGGAGAAAACAAAGCCCATCCGTTCTTTGGGCACTGTATGCGCCAAGATGTCACTCGAAGCCGGGGTGATGGGGCCGTAACTGAGTCCAAGTAAAAGCCCGCCCAAACAAATACACCAGAAATTCGCTACGGCGCTAAGCATAAGCCCAATGGCTGCCAGAATCAGACAACCTTGAGAAACATGGATGCCCCCATAACGGGTGACCATTGTCCCGCCGGCTACAGCGGCAAAGGCTGCACCGATATAAATAAAACAGACGTATGTGCCGATGAAGGAACTGGGCATTCCAATGGCTGCGGCTACCAGTGGAGCAATAGCCGATAGAGTTACTGTACTGGCTGTGGCGATTGACTGAATCGACATCGTCGAGACGAGCGCCAAACGAACAACGGACATATCTGTTTACCTATTAAGCAAGATGTTTGTATTGTAATTCAAGGTCTCCAAATACGGTGAGCAAAAAAGCCTGTCGAGTATCTCTATCTGTTGGTCTGAATAGGCATACAATCAAGACAGAGGACAAGGAGCAATTTTTATGAAAATATTGAAGACAATTAAAATTTGCGCGCTTTCAATGTCTGCGCTGATTTTAGCGGGGTGCGCTCACCCTGATTTGATTGATGTCGGTACGCCGGAAAACGCGGTGTTAACCGAACTGGGAATGCCGGACTCAAAGATGACTCAGCCTGATGGCAGCTTTATTTTGGTGTATTCCATGCAGCCTTTCGGACAGGAAGTCTATTGGATGCGCTTTGATAAAAATGGGAATTACGTAGGCAAAGAGAAAACCATGAACGAGGATCATTTCAAATTAGTGATCCCCGGTAAGCACACCAAAGCGGACGTATACCAGATGTTTGGACATTGTGCTCAGGAGTATGAATTCAAACTCCAAGACCAAACAGCATTCATGTATCGATTCAATGACATCGGCGGTATGGATATGGCTTTTTGGGTGCAGTTTGATTTAAATGGAGTGGTCACAGAGACCGCTGTCACACAAGATCCCTGGGATCATGACGGCGGATGGTTGTTTAGTCTTTAATTTAATTTGAAGAGAAAAATAACGGGAACCCTCAAAAAGAGTGGTTCCCGTTATTGATTATGGGCTAACTATTTCAATTAGTCCTTGGCCGGTTGCGGGTTGCGCAAACGAATGTGCAATTCACGCAATTGTTTTTCATCCACAGGGGCCGGAGCATTCGTCAGCAAGCATTGAGCACGCTGAGTCTTCGGGAATGCAATCACGTCACGAATGGAAGGAGCACCAGCCATAATCGTCACGATACGGTCAAGACCGAAGGCGATACCGCCATGAGGAGGAGCTCCGTATTGCAGGTTATCAAGCAAGAAGCCGAACTTCGCACGGGCTTCTTCCGGGCCAATATTCAAAGCGGCAAAAACTTTGCTTTGAATGTCTGCGCGGTGGATACGGATGGAACCGCCACCGATTTCCCAGCCATTGAGCACCATGTCATAGGCCTGAGCCAAGCACTTGCCGGGATCAGTACTCAACATGTCAACATGGTCGGGGTGAGGCATCGTAAACGGATGGTGGCAAGCAACCCAGCGATGTTCTTCATCATCGTATTCAAACATCGGGAAATCGACCACCCAGAGGGCCTTCCAACCTTCTTCATACAAACCATTCGCTTTACCGAATTCGCTGTGACCGATCTTCAAGCGCAAGGCACCCAAAGAGTCATAGACGATCTTGGCACGGTCGGCACCGAAGAAGATGACGTCGCCGTTTTGAGCGCCCGTTACTTCAAGGATATGAGCAAGAAGTTCATCGGAGAGGTTCTTCACGATCGGGCTTTGCAAGCCTTCACGGCCCTTTTCCTTTTCGTTAACCTTGATGTAAGCCAAGCCCTTTGCGCCGTAGATCTTCACAAATTCCGTGTAGGAGTCGATTTCAGAGCGCGGCATGCTGGCAGCGTGAGGCACGTTCATGGCCACAACCTTGCCGTCGGGCAACTCGGTGGCGGAACGGAACACCTTAAATTCAGACGTCTTTGCCTGTTCGGTGATTTCACGCAATTCAATACCCTTAATACGTAAATCGGGCTTGTCGGAACCAAAGCGAGTCATTGCTTCGTGCCAAGACATCACCGGATACGGATCAGGGAGGTCAACGTTGATCGTTTCTTTGAAAACGTCACGAATCATGTTTTCCATGATGTCGCGAATTTCTTGTTGCGTCAGGAACGATGTTTCAATATCAACCTGCGTAAATTCAGGTTGACGGTCTGCACGAAGGTCTTCATCACGGAAGCACTTCACAATTTGGTAGTAACGGTCAAAGCCGGCCACCATCAACAATTGTTTGAACAATTGCGGCGATTGAGGCAGGGCGTAGAAATGGCCGTCATGGACACGGCTCGGAACCAAGTAGTCGCGAGCGCCTTCCGGAGTGCTGCGTGTCAGCATCGGGGTTTCAATATCAATGAAACCTTGTTTGTCCAAGTGATTGCGAATAGCCAAAGCAACCTTGTAGCGCAATTTTAAATTGCGTTGCATTTGCAAACGACGAAGATCCAAAACGCGGTAAGTCAAGCGAGTCGTTTCGGAAAGATTTTCATCGTCCAAATGGAACGGAGGCGTTTCGGACTTATTGAGGATGGTTAATTCACGGCAAAGTACTTCGACACCGCCGGAAATCAAATCAGGGTTGTGGGTGCCTTCGGGACGGGCACGCACGAGACCAACCACCTTCAAGCAATATTCATTGCGAACGGCTTCTGCCGTTTTGAAAACTTCAGGGGTATCAGGGTCACAAACCACTTGCAAAAGACCTTCGCGGTCACGCAAGTCGATAAAAATGACTCCGCCGTGGTCACGACGACGGTGAGCCCAACCGTAGAGGGTCACCGTTTGACCGATGAATTTTTCATTAATGAGACCGGTATATTCGGTACGCATAAATGCTCCCAATATATGAAGGGAATGATTTCCCAAATAATCAACCGAAGTATTCTAATATGAAAGCTTCGGCTTTTGTGAGCTTAAGGCAAAAACAGTCGGTCGAATGTTTGAGAATTCGACCGACTGCAAAGCTCAGACGTCAGTATTAATCTTCTTCGGCCTTGCGTTGATACTTACTGGCCAATTCAGCTTGAACTGCGGCAGGAACTGGTTCGTATGCCAACAATTCAATCGAATAGGTGCCCGCACCTTGTGTTAAGGCGTTCAGGCGATTAGCGTATCCATCAAGACCGGTGAGCGGCACCCGTCCGGTGATGAGCATCATGCCACCGGTCAGGTTTTCGGTTCCGCTGACTTGTCCGCGGCGGCTTGCCAAGTCGCCGGCGATGTCGCCCATGCAGGAATCCGGTGCTTCAATTTCGATTCTGACAATCGGCTCAAGCAAAGTGGGTTTCGCATTGGCCAAAGCATCCAACATTGCTTTTCTGCCGGCAGCGACGAATGCGACTTCCTTACTGTCTACGGGGTGATACTTACCATCGTAAACCGTGACACGAACGTCATGGATGGGGTAGCCCGCCACGTAGCCGGAATCCAAAACTTCTTGAACACCTTTTTCAACAGCAGGAATGAAGTTGTACGGAATGGCACCGCCCTTAACCTGATCGACAAACTTGAAACCAGCGCCGCGAGGAAGCGGTTCAACACGAAGGAACACTTCACCAAATTGGCCGGCACCGCCCGTTTGTTTCTTATGGCGAGCGTGGCCTTCAGCGGGAGCCGCGATTGTTTCACGATAAGGAACGCGAGGAGTGCGTGTTTGAACTTCAAGCTTGAACTGAGAAGCCATGCGTTTGAGGACAATGCGAAGATGTTGTTCACTCAGACCTCTTAAAACGGTTTCATTCATGACAACGTCATGTTCAACCGCCAAGGTAGGATCTTCGCTAACCATCTTTTCAAGCACTTCCGACATACGGCTTTCGTCACCGCGTTTAGCGGGGCTGACGGCTAAGCCAAACATCGGTTTCGGGAAGTTCAATTTCTTCATGTAAATGCCGCCTTCAATGGAGCTGTCATGAAGAATGCTTCCGTAAACAATATCGTCAACCTTAGCAACGGCACCGATGTAGCCGGGATTCATTTCATCGACTTCGAGGCCTTCTTTACCTTGAAGCATGATCGGACGAGTAATTTTGAAAGCTTTCTTTCCGTCGTCCACAAAGAGTGTGGAGTCTTTCGTGATGCGGCCTTGATGCAGACGGAATAGACCGATCTTGCCAATGTAGGGGTCGTTGACGACCTTGAACACATGGGCCAATACCGGGCGGTTGGCATCCGGGAATGTCATGTATTCTGAGCCGTCGGCCTTGTAAAAGAGTGGAGCATTAGCTTCTGTCGGATTGGGCAAATGACGGACAAAAACCTTAATCAAGTCACGCATACCAATTAAGTTTTTAGCCGAGGTAAAGCAAACCGGGATGATGTGACCCAAACGCAAAGCTTTGGTCAACGGAGCGTGCAAACTCTTGGGATCAACGGCCCCCTCTTCCAGGTAGCGTTCCATCGTCTCGTCGTCCATTTCCACAACACGTTCGACGAAAGCTTGGTGCACACGTTCAACAGAAGCAAAATTGGCTTCACCCTTGTCATTGTCAAAGCAGTCAATAACGTGAGAACAATCTTTGTTCGGCAAGTTAAGCGGCAGCACTTCGTTTCCGAATGCTTCACGAAGGTCAAGAACAAGCTTAGCCAAGTCCACGTCAGGCTGATCAATCTTATTGACAACAATCATGCGGCAGAGGTTGCGTTCTTTGGCCCAGTGCATCATGCGTCTGGTCATCAGTTCAATGCCTTTTGTGGCATCAACAACCACACAGACGGTTTTTACGGCATCCAGTGCACCCAATGCCTGACCTACACAATCGGGGTACCCCGGGGTATCCAACAAGAAAATACGAACAGGCGTGCCATCGTCTTTTTGAGCATTCAGGTGAGCCACAGTTGTACGCAACGAGTGTTTGACTTCTTTTTCCATCGGATCAAAGTCACCAACGGTGTTGCCTTTTTCAACAGTTCCTACTTCTTTAATGACACCGTTGCGATAAAGCAGAGCTTCCATCAAGGTTGTCTTACCGGTGGAGCCGTGGCCCACCAAAGCTACAGTACGGATATTCTCAACTGGATATTGACTCATAATGATCCCCTTTAATGACTAAATGGAAATGTCAATGGTTCTATTTTGCGCCTTTTCTTCTACAGTCGTTAAAAGAATGAGAAAGAATTTGACAAAAATCGCGAAAAAATACTGATTTATCAAAAAAAGTCGCTTTTTAGGGGAAAAGAGCAACAATTAATCTTGCTTGCAGAGACGGTAGCCGACGCCCCTTACACTTTCAATGCAAATGTCGTCGCAGTGTAATTGATGCAGTTTGTGGCGGACACTGGAAATGTGGACATCAATGGCTCTGTCAAATTGTCCGCGAGGACGCCCTAAAACTTTGGGGTAAATTTCATCTTTACTCACCGGGGCATTCAGGTTGTCGGCCAAAAGATCCAAAAGGGTGAATTCCGTGACAGTTAAGGTTAATGGAACGCCGTGAACACTAGCGGTAGCATTTTGTTTGTCAATGCAAAGCGATCCGATGGTGACAGGGGTGAGAGATTTTAATTTTTCATTTTGCCTGGACTCATTGGCGACCTTGATGGCTTCTAAAATAGAAACCAGGGGGGCTGGAAGCGATAAAAGCTGTTCCTGAGGCAAACGAAGTGATTTAATTACATCGTTCGAAACGCCCTCGTGAATTAAGGCGAGAATATCCAATTCGGGTTTAATGGCTAATAAGTATTCAACAAACTGAGCATCCTTTTCTTCTTTGATATCAATAACGGCCATGTCGAAATTGTCGTTTTGGCAGTAGTTGAGCGCATCTTGCTGACTGTATGCCGCCCGGACTTCATAGTTACAAAAAACTAAGAAGTCTGCGATCAGCGCTTCGAATACCTCGTCATGTAACGATAAAAGAAGATTTAAAGGCATTGAGATAGTACAAACACACTTTAATAAATAAGACCGTAATAATAATGATATTCGAGTATTAAGTTTGCCCCAAGTGCGATTTGCCACTAAGACGATTGCCTTACCTGCAGACAGCTTGCAAAAAATTACTCGCTTCGGGAGATTGTTACAACTTTTTATGGCACACTTTGAATTAAGGTAAAAAGGGGAAAGAATGTGAAAAAAATTCTCACTCTTGCATTAACGGTGTCATGTGTTGTCGGACTGGCTGGTTGCGCCGTTCAGCCTGTGCAGTTGACTGAAGAACAAAGTCGTCTATTGGCCTCAATATGGAGTTACGGAGAGGGGACGGCAGAGGCAAAGTCGCTCAGGGTGCCTCCTGCGCAATGGTGGTCATCTTGGAAAGATCCGTCATTAAATATGTTGGTGGAAGCGACGCTTAAAAACAATACTGATATTGCTCAAGCCCAGGCGAACTTACGCTCGGCGATGGCTAGTCTGACGGCAGCGACTTCTCAACTCTTCCCGACAGCAACGTTGGGGGCTGATGGCGCTCGAAACCGTCGAAATAACACCTCTACGGAAAGTTTTGGTGCGGATGCCGCTGCGGCATGGTCTTTTAGTTTTGGCGGTAAGGATGTTTCTTCAAGACGAGCGGCTCAGGCTAGTGCCTTAGCTTCTGAGTTATCCCTGGAAGACACAAAAAGTGCAATGACAAGTGAAGTGGCGCTCACCTATGTCAATTTGCGCCTGGCTCAAAGTCGCTTGGCAATCGCCAGACAAAGTGTCAAATCTTATGAAGAGGCGAAGAATTTAACTCAATGGCGTTATCAGGCCGGACTTGTATCAGCTACGGACTACGAACAGGCGAACGCCCAATTTGAAAATGCCAAGGCCAGTATCGCCACGAATATGCATAACATTTTGCAGTATGAGACCGCCTTATCAAGATTGACCGTTTTGCCGTTGAGCGAAATTCAAAATTTGCCTTCAGCAGATATTCCGACCCCTCCGGGAAAGATTGCGGTTTCTATTCCTGCAGATGTGATTTCGTTAAGACCTGATGTGTTGGCAGCGCGTGAAACGGTGAGAGCTGCGATGGAAAATGTTCGTGTTGCACAAGCCGATTACTTTCCGACTTTGTCACTTTCCGGTTCAATAGGTACCGCAGCGGCAACGGTTGGGGCGTTGGGAGCAAGTGGTACCGGAATCGGTGCCTTGGTTGGAGCTTTGTCGATGCCTTTTTTGAATTGGGGCGATGTTGTGGCCGGTACCGAGACCCAGAAAGCCAATCTTGACCGTGCGCAGGCTCAATACACGCAAACTTTGGTTGCTGCTTTAGAAGAAACGGAAAACGCATTATCCGGTATTCGCTCCAGTGCGGCTAAAAAAATGTCCCTTAAAACGGCAACGGAGAGTTCTCAATTGGCCGCCCAATTGGCTTTGCAGCAATATTCAAGCGGTTTGGAAGATTATCAAACGGTTCTGACAACGCAACGATCTTGGCTAACGGCTCAAGATAATGAGGCTAGTAACCAAGCGGATTGGGCAATTGCTCATATTGATTTATATCGGGCGCTGGGTGGCGGATGGGTTCCGACTGACCCGAACAATGAGGAAAAATGATGAGTAACGACAAAGAAAAGATCAAATCCTTACTAGGCGGCGATGATGCTCAGGGGCGTTCGAAAAGAAAAACTTGGGCACTGGGGGCCGCCTGTGTGGCAGTGGTTGCGGCTTTTTCCTGGTGGATGGGCAGCAAAGACGCGGGACCGCAGTATTTAACTGAAGCGGTTACTCAAGGCGTACTGCAGGTTGAGGTGACGGCTAACGGGACGCTTGAAGCTGAACAAAAAGTGACGATTGGCTCAGAACTGTCCGGGATTGTTGAGAATGTTTTAGTTGATGTAAACGATCCTATTAAGCACGGTCAGGTGCTAATTGAACTTGATACAGCCAAATTAAAGGCTTCGGTTGAAAAAGCAAAAGCGGCCTTGGCCAGTGCACAAGCAGCGCAGAAAGAAGCTGAGGCAACGCTCAATGAGGCGAACGCTAAATACAAAAGACTTCTTAATGTGAGAAAACTTTCGGGCGGAAAAACACCGGCTCAAACCGAATTGGATGAACAGGCAGCCGTTGTCGCTCGCGCACAAGCTTCACTGGATACTGCCGGCGCTCAAATTCAAACAGCTCAGGCTGAATTGGAAACCGCTCAGACGGATTTAACGAAAGCCTACATTTCTTCACCTATTGACGGTGTGGTTTTAGCTCGTTCCGTAGAACCGGGATACGCGGTGGCGGCTTCTTTACAAGCTGTTGAGCTTTTAACATTGGCGAGTGACCTAAGAACATTAGAACTTGAAATTGATGTAGACGAGGCCGATGTCAGTGTTGTGCAGCCAGGTCAGAAAGCAACGTTCACGGTCAGTGCATATCCCAACAAAAATTTCCCGGCAACCTTGACTAAAGTGGCTTATGGTCCCACGGAGTCGGAAACAAATGTGGTGACCTACACCGCTTATTTAAAAGTGAGCAATGAGGAGTTGCTTTTACGCCCGGGGATGACGGCAACAGCAAGAATTGTGACGGAAAAGCGCGATAACGCTCTGCTGGTTCCTAATACAGCATTGCGATTTGCTCCCAGCGTATCGGCTAAGGGTTCAAGCGCGGTCAGCAGCCTCATGATGGGGCCACCCCGTTCATCCAACAAAGTCTCGAAAGAAGTCGGAGGCGTGACCACACAAAGGAAAAACACCGTGTGGGTTTTGCGTGACGGCAGCGCTCAAGAGGTTGACATTATTACCGGTGCATCGGACGGAACGCGCACAGAAGTGGTTTCGGGCGATTTGAAAGCGGGTGACTTGGTCATTACGAGCCAGCTTCGGGCCAACTAGCAAGGAGTGAGCATGTCTGAAAAGATCCCATTGGTTCAGCTCATTGATATTCATAAGCGCTACGGACAAGGCGAAGCTGCCTTTTTCGCCTTGCAGGGGATTGATTTCGTCATTGAAGAAGGTGATTTTGTTGCGGTGATGGGGCCCTCGGGATCGGGGAAGTCAACCTGCATGAATATTGTGGGAGCGCTTGATACGCCAACTTCCGGTCGTTACTTGTTTAAAGGGGCTCCGGTCGAAAAAATGAGTCACGACGAAAGAGCTTTGTTGCGCCGGAAATATTTGGGCTTTATTTTTCAGGGATTTAATCTTTTGGCGCGAACAACCGCACTGGAGAATGTCGAGTTGCCACTTCTGTATCGAGGAGTGCCTCGTGAAGAACGCCATAAATTGGCCAGGCAGGCTTTGGACCGGGTGGGGCTTTTGCGATGGGAACACCACACGCCTGCGGAATTGTCAGGCGGCCAACAACAACGTGTGGCCATTGCTCGGGCAATTGTGAGTAAGCCGTTGCTGCTCTTAGCCGATGAGCCGACAGGTAGTCTGGATACCAAACGAAGTATTGAAATTATGCAATTGCTCAAAGACCTCAATGAGCAAGATGGAATTACGGTTTCGCTTGTAACTCATGAACCGGAGATGGCGACGTTTGCCAAGAGGATTGTTCATTTCAGAGACGGTCGCATAGAAAGTGATCAGGGAGTTTAGGTATGTGGGGGAATGCTTTTATATTGGCTTTACGTCAAATATGGCGCAATCCCATGCGTTCGTTGCTGACGGTCCTCGGTATCGTTATCGGTGTGGCGGCCGTGATCACAATGGTGACGGTCGGAAACGGTGCAACGCAGGCCGTTCGTGAGCAGATTGAAAGCTTGGGTAGTAACCAACTGATGATTCGTCCCGGACAGCGTATGGGGCCTGGCGGTTCTACGGGTGCTCCGTCTTTTAAACTTGAAGATGTCGATGCAATTGCTAATCAAATCGCAGGAGTTAAGGCAGTTGCGCCTCAAAGACAGCAATCCATGACTGTTGTGGCCCAAGGGCGCAACTGGAGTACACAGGTTATCGGCAGTTCCAACCAATATTTCATTTTGGATAATCGGCAAATTAGACAAGGGCGCTATTTTGAGCCGCAGGAAGAGCAGTCAGGGGCTGCTGTGTGTGTAATTGGGACAACGATTGAAAAGGAAATTTTCGGATCGTCTAATGCCGTGGGACAAATGCTGCGTACCGGTCAGTTTTCTTGCCGTGTCGTGGGTGTTTTGGAAAGCAAAGGACAGGCGGCCATCGGTGGTGACCAAGATGACTTGGTGGTCATGCCGATTCAAACCTTTCAACGGAGAGTCTCCGGAAACACAAGAGTTTCAGCTATTTTAGTGTCGGTTGATTCACAGATTGATCGAGCGTTGGTGACAGAAAGTATTCGTCTTTTAATGAGGGAAAGGCGCTCTTTATCCGATGCCGATGATGACAACTTTATGATTTTGGATACAGAAGAAATTGCTCGGAGAGTTTCCAGTACGACAGAAATCATGACGATGCTTTTAGGAGCAGTGGCCGCGGTTAGTTTGGTTGTCGGCGGTATTGGAATTATGAATATCATGCTTGTCAGTGTGACGGAAAGAACGCGAGAAATCGGTGTTCGTTTGGCAATCGGTGCATTGGAAAGAGAAGTTTTGATGCAATTTTTGATTGAAGCGGTCGTATTAGGAGCTATGGGCGGTGTTTTAGGTGTCGCGATTGCTTTTATCGGTTCTTTTGCCTTGGCGGCAACCATGGGAGTGCCCTTCATTTTTGATCCGAGCATCAATATGATTGCGTTCTTATTTGCGGCGCTGACCGGTGTCATTTTCGGTTATTTCCCTGCACGCCGGGCCGCCCAGTTGGATCCGATCGAAGCGGTGAGACACGAATGATGAAGAAATTATTTTCGATATTGTTTTTAGGGCTGTTTTCGTTGGTTGCCCAATGTCAGACATGGCCCCAACAGCTCAATATCACTTACGTAAAGGCTCCGTTTAACATACAAAATATTGTTATGAAAAATCAGGGGCTATTGGAAAAAGAGTTCGCAAAAGAAGGTATCAAAATCAACTGGATACCCATTAAGGCCGGGCTGAATCAGGTTCGGGGAATGGCTGCCGGTGAGATTGACATGGTCGCAGCCATGAATACCAGTACATTGCTGATTGCTAATTCTGCAGGCAATCGTATTGTCATTGTTGATGGTGTGGCACACCCGGATGATACGTTTGCGATTGTGGCAAAGCCTGAGATTAAAAACATTGTTGATCTGAAGGGGCGACAGATAGTCGGTCCGAAAGGCACAGTCTTGCATCATCTTTTAAGCGCAGCATTGAAAAGTTCGGGCATCGAAATGAAGGATGTCAAATGGGTATCAATGAATTTGCCTGCCAGTTTGACAACATTGTTGGGCGGACGGGCCGACGCGGCTTTATTAGCCGCGGGTGGGATTTTGGCTGCGGAAAAGGCAGGTTTTCATGCGCTCGTTAAAGCAAAAGGATTAATTGAAACCAATTTAGTGCTGGCAGCAAGAGGTGATTTTGCAAAAGAATATCCCGACGTTGTCAGACGAGTGGCCAAAGTCAATCGCGAAGCTCTTCAATGGGCATTGACCAATAAGCCGCAAGCGATTGCCCTGGGAGCAAAAGAGTTGCAGCTCAGTGAAGAAGATGCTGCCAAGTTATTTGAGTGGTCACATTTTTACTCCGACCTTACACAGAAAGACATTGATGCATTACAGAACAGTCAACGGTTTTTATTGGAACAGAAAATGATGAATCGTTCCGTTGATATCAATACCTTAATCTTCAAATAAAAAGAGGGAAATCCTCGGATTTCCCTCCCAAAGAACCAATTGAATGGCAAATTAATTTTCGCGTGTGGTGGCAATTAAGCCACGGCGAGCAGCCCATGTCCACGGCGTCTTGAGCCATTCCATGATGGTCGCCTTTTGCTCTTCGTTGATCATGCCCATTTCGACGGCTTTTTCAACAATGCGTTTGAACTCAATCATGCGGAAAACCTTGACGCCAGCTTCCTTAAAGAGTTCAGCGGTTTCAGTCATGTCGAAATTGGTGATGCTTACGCAATCGGTGACGATCGCACCTTCTTCACGCAACGTCTTAATGGCATCCAAGCAAGATAGACCGGTAGAAATATGATCTTCAATGATCAAAACACGTTTGCCCTTTACGCTGCCGCCTTCGATACGGTCCAAATCACCATAAGTTTTGGCGCGTTGGCGAACGTAAATCGTCGGAACGTTCAAACGATAGGCAAGAGCGGCGCTATGCGTAAGACCACCGGCTTCCACGCCGGCGATCACGTCATACTCCAAGCCCCACTTGTCAATCAGCGAAGCCATGGTTTCAATGACATCATGCCAAGCATCCGGATGGGTGATCAGCTTGCGGTTATCAACGTAAATCGGCGTGACCAAGCCAGACTTCAAACGCAGAGGTTCTTCAGTTAAGAAAGCCACAGCGTTCAATGAGAGCAGATTCTCAATCAAAATGTTTTCAGCAAGTTTAGACGGCATTTGTTCTTTCTCCTCTCATTATTTCTTGATGGGCAACGGTTCATACGGTTCGAGACCCAAGGCCATGCGACCGTTGCGAGTAGCAATTTCAACCAAGTCTTCAAAGTTGTCATAGCGGCAGCCGGTGGCCATTAAGGTCAATTCATGCCACATGTCACCGCCGCTCCACGGAACCATAGCATCGGCCACATTATCCACACCGATAGCCACACGAACGCCTGCAGGTACCAATTCATCAACCGGAGTCATGGAATTGTGCATCGGTCCGATTGCTTCCGTACGCGGGGTGTCAATCCAGGCGGTCGGACAAGCAATCATCATGACGCCAGCTTCGCGCATCAGTTGGTAGAGGCGGTCGCGATACTTCTTGGAGTGAGCGGCAATAGAGATGCCGTGCACACCAACCACTCGTCCTTGCAGACCAAATTCCATGGTCTTCATGCACATTTGTTCCGTTTCATATTCAACAGCTTGGTTGAATTGGTCGACGTGGGCATGAACCATCTTGCCTTTTTCTTTGGCGGTGCCCATGATGATGTTCCAGGCCTCATCGGCTTTGCCAAAATCACGTTCGTCACGTTTGGGCAAAGCGCCGATGATGTCAACCAAATCAGCACCGATATCGAACCATTTACGGGCTTCAGGATCAATCACGCCTTTGAGTGTTTGGTTGGCAAATTTAACAGTCAACTGATCTTTGTAGTGTTCACGAGCTTTGATGCCGGCAATGATGGCACGGTCTTCACTTTGCGGATCGATGTCGACAAAGGTGCACAAGGCGGTAACGCCTTGGCTGATCATTAATTCAAACATTGTGCAAAAGCGCGTGTAGAAATCATCTACCGTTGATTCTCTTTTCAGGCGGTCCAGAGCGTCCCATTTTTGCTGCAGAGTGCAGGTGCGGCGCATTTCCATAATTTCAGGACTTAGCGTGAAGGAACGGTCGGCGTGAGCGTGGGTGTTAACCCAACCACCGTTGGCTTTAATCATCGGCTCCAGCATGGCGCGGACAGTATTTGGAATTACGGTCATTGCTCTTCTCTCTTTAGCGGTTCAAACAAACATATCTAAAAAAACGGCAATCCTTAAAAAAGGATTGCCGTTTCGGAAACATTTTCCCCTCGAGCCAGACGTAAGGCTCGGCCGATTCGATTTCGGTAATGCAAGGGGAATAAACTCATTTGTACACTCTACCCGTTAGGGGGTTAAATACACAATTAACCCGCCATCTTACTCCAGAATGAAATAAAAAATCCAGCCAGTCAGTCAGATTTTTTATAACTTCTTTTTAAACAATAAGATAGCTCTAGGAGTATAGCGCTATTCTTAGGCTAAGTTTTGTTGCCTTTGAATCAAGCGGAAATAAAAACGCCCGCTTATGATTCGAGCGGGCGTGTGTCTGATACTGAGTTCAGAAATTAGAACGGAATGTCTTCGTCAAGATTATCCAAACCGTTCACTGGAGCGGGCACGGGTTCCGGTTGGCGCGGCTGTTGATAGGTCGAAGCCGGAGCGTGTTCGGTGTGAACAGGAGCGGGACGGCGGGGAGCAGATTCAAAACCACCTGCGCCAGTGCCTTCACTGCGTTCACGGCTACCCAACATCTGCATCGTTTCAGCGATGATTTCCGTTGAATAACGATCTTGTCCGTCCGGACCTTGCCATTTACGAGTACGCAGACGACCTTCAATATAAACCGGGCGACCTTTGCGGAGATACTCGGCGGCGATTTCGGCTTGACGGCCGAAAAACACAACGCGGTGCCATTCTGTTTCTTCCTGAGGTTGACCGTTGGAATCTTTGTAGCGGCGAGAGGTTGCAACCGTAATTGTCGTAATGGCGGTACCGCCTTCAGCGGTGTAGCGCGTATCCGGATCACGACCCAAGTTACCAATAATGATGACTTTATTTACCGAAGCCATTTTCTTTCACTTCCAAAAAATAACAACACCGTTAAAACGGTATTTGATAAACACACCCAAAGGCTTCAAAGTGAGAAAACTCACCCGTTCGCATTCGAGACGTTTGGTGAGCATATTCAAAAATACGCTAAGCGCTAATTGTGTAGAAAGTTTGAAAAAATGTCCATACCGTCATAAAGGATTTTCTTGGCTTTATATGACAGTAGATCAAAAATATTACCTATCTTTGCGAAATTAATTTCTCGCTTTAAACGTAACGAGAACTAAACACAAGTTAAAATAAACAATTGTTTCAAAAAGACTCTAAAGGACTTCCTATGGCTTCCAAACAATTTACTTTTGCCTATGGTCACGGTACGAAAACGTTTGACTACGAAGAAAACGACATTTTGAAGGTCGTTCGTACCGAAGATTTCCCTCCGATGCAAAACATTGAACAAGGTATTTTGGATGCGATCAATCATCCGATTGGCTCGCCTGCTTTGTCTGAAATTGTTAAGCCGGGTGATACGGTTGCTTTTATTTGCAATGACCCGACACGTGTTGCCAACAGTTACGACTTCATGCCGGTGTTTGTCAATGAAATGAATCGTTTGGGTGTGCCCGATGAAAATATGCGGATCGTTTTTTCTTTGGGAACGCACCGTGTGATGACGCATGAAGAAATGGTTGAGCAGGTTGGAAAAGAAGTCGCCTCCCGCATCAAGATGTATAACAGTGTCGCCACCAATGCGGACGATTTCGAGTACTTTGGCGATACGAGCCGTGGTACGCCGGTTTGGATCAATAAGCTCTTGTGTGATGTTGACCACGTTATTTTGACAGGCACCATTGTCCACCACTACTTCTCAGGTTATGGTGGTGGCAGAAAGGCTATTTTGCCGGGTTGCGCCGCCATGGAAACAGTTCGCAAAAATCACAGCTGGATGTTGGATCCTCATGCGGGTTTAGGCATCATGGAGGGTAATCCTTGCTACGAAGACCAAATGGAAGGCGTGGCGCTTTTTGCTAAAGGTCGTTCATTGTTCCTTTTTAATGCCGTTTTGAACGCAAAGCATGAATTCTTGAAGATGTTTGCAGGCGATTACATTAAGGCTCATAAGGTGGCCTGCAGCTTTGTGGATGAAGTGTATGGTTGCGTGATCCCCAAGGAAGCCGATCTTGTGATTGCCTCCTGCGGCGGCTACCCGAAAGATATCAATGTCTATCAGATGCAAAAAACGATGGACAATGCCATGTGTGCAGTGCGAGAAGGCGGGGTGGTGATTTTACTTGCCGAATGCATTGAAGGTTCAGGCTCTGCTAAGTTGGAAGAAACGTTTAAGCGCTTAAAGACGCCTGAAGCTATTCGTAAAGAGTTGGAAGATAACTTCCAAATTGGTGCAAACAAAGCCTTTGCTATTACTCGTCCTCAGTCCAAAGCGGACTTTGTTTTGGTGACTAAGCTCGATAAGGACCTGGCAAAATCCATGCACTTTGCCGCTACGACAGAGTGTGTTGATGAGGCTATTGCTATTGCCAAACAAAAATTGGGCGACCATCCTGCAACGATTTTGATGCCCGAAGGTTCACTGACGGTGCCGAGAGTGGCCTAATCTTGAATACAGCAGTCCGAAAGCCTGGCTTATTTGCCGGGCTTTTAGGACTTAGGAGTAGGAGTTGAAATTAAACGTTTGAGATTGTCAAAACAAGCGTCTATGTCTCCGCTTTTAATAGCTTCATAAACATTCCAATAAGTTTTTACCCAAACGATCGATTTGTTACCTGCCGGATCATCAATGCGCTTCATAGCGTTCACTAACATATGTTGGCGGATGGGCGCTTTACAAATACTGAAAGCGAGTCGCAACAATTCGTTGTCTGACAGTTCACACAAAATAGAGTGGAAATCCAATCCTATATCAACGGTTTTGCCAAGAGATTCCTTTTTGTCTTCGGAGTTTGTCAGGGTATAGTATCGGGCGACTTCATCTTCAAAATCTTTACAACACTGAGCTAATTTTTTTAAAAGTCTCTCATTGGGACGTTCAAAGGCTAATTTAATCGCCGCAGATTCAATTACCCAACGATACTCTTGCGTATCATGCAAAACCTTATCATTGACGTAAAAGTCTGAGATTTCCTCAATATGCGTGGAAAAGTCGAATGTTTTGACATAGGTGCCATCGCCTACGCGCGTATTCAAAATTCCTAATGCATTGAGTCGCTGAAGAGCGATGCGCACAGTCAGACGGTTGACTCCAAAAGTATCGGCTAATTCACTTTCTGATGGAATTTTTTGATCGGCAACCCATGTTCCGTTTGTTACTAACTCTTTGATTTTTGAGCAAACTAAATCTGCTGCCGAGACTTTTTTGATTTTTAAACTTCTAGCCATGTCTTTATCTCAATGGATCTGAAAAGGTCACCAATAACCCCAGATGATCGTTAAGTGGGAAATTGTACGGTTAACCGTCTGTTTTGAAAAGGAAATCACTATCGGGATAGTCCCAATACACAGTTAAACAGAAAAAGTAGTAGATTACTTAGCGAACAAGTGAACAAATAAACAGGAGGCTCTTATGTCTTGTCCTGAAGTGATGACGCAAACCGGATTGGTTCGTGGATTTGAATGCAATGGTGTGTTCAAGTTCAGAGGCGTCCCCTACTGCAAACCGACAACTGGTGAAGGTCGTTTCAAGCCAGCTCAAGCTGCCGAAGCCTGGGATGGTGTTTTGGATTGCACCAAAGAAACACCGATCGCTCCTCAAGGACCGTCTGATCTGGAAGGTCCGATGGGGCCGCTTAATCGCCGCTACGACGAGGATTGTTTGACTCTGGAAATTTCAACGCCGAACGTCAACGAAAAATTGCCGGTAGCCGTTTGGTTTCACGGCGGCGCCAACGTGAGTGGAGCAGGAAACATTGATTGGTATGACGGCTCGGAATTGGCTCGACAAGGTCATATGGTCGTTGTGGGGGTGAACTTCCGTATTGGGGCATTAGGCTTTTTGGTTCATCCGGCCTTAAACACCGACAACCTGTCCATCATGGATCAAATTGAGGCCTTGCGTTGGGTTCAGAAAAACATTCATGCCTTCGGCGGTGATCCAGACAACGTAACCGTGTTTGGTCAATCCGCCGGTGGCAATGCCATTGTTCATATGATGGGGCTTGAAGAAGCCGATGGTTTGTTCCAGAAAGCTATTTTGGAAAGTCCGTCCATCGGTCGTGGCAATCACACCATGCAGGACGCCATTACCGTTTCAGAATCCATTTTTAAACATTTGGGTTTGAGCGCAACCGATCATCAGTTGGGTGAAAAAATTCGTTCAAAGTCTGTTGATGAAATATTGGCAGCCACGGACGCTTGCTTTAAACAGGACTGCGGAGCGAAGTATGCCGGCATGATTTTCCGTCCTGTCAAAGATGAATGGCACACAACCCAGGCAACGATAGACGCCGCTGTTAAAGGCGCTGCTCGCAAAAAGCTCAAGATTGTGATCGGAACGACTGCCGATGAAGTGCATGCTTTTACATTGGCTCGTGATCCGGAAAGTGAAAAAAAGAGTGCGGCGATGCAGTTAGCTCGTTATGACTGGCCCGCTCAGGAATTTGCAGCCCGTACTCAAGAGGCTGGTTGCCCGACTTGGAAATACCGTTTCATGTGGAAGGCGCCCGATTCGGTGTACGACTCTTGCCATACCATTGAATTGCCGTTTGTTTTCGGAACGCTAAAAGCGTGGGAAAAAGCTGCGATGTTATCCGGGGCCACTCAAGAAGAAATGCTTCGTTTGCAAAAAACGATGCAGACGTTGTGGATCAAATTCTTCAAAGATGGTGAATTTGATGAACAGTGCTGGCCGCAATTTAGCCGCAAGCATCCCGTGCACAAGATCATCGATAACAAAGAAAACGGTGTATCAGAAGTCGTTTTTGAGCAAGCTTAAAAAGGGGCTAGGAAATGACAAAACAAAAAGAAAGTTTCTCTGACAAGGTGTTCAGATTCAGCATCCCGCACGTTTTAGTTTTGATTTTATTGATCATTCTATTTTGCTGCGGTTTGACCTACATCCTGCCTGCTGGCCTTTATGAAATTGATCCGCAAACGGGATTGGTGGTACCAAATTCTTTCCACTGGGTGGAAAATTCACCAATCAGTCCCTGGCGTGCTTTGGTTGAAGTAACCAACGGCGTAGCCTCTCAGGGTGTGATTTTTGCACTGCTCTTCATTATGGGCGGTTTGATTTACGTGGTGATTGAATCCGGTGCTATTAACAACGTGATCAATTACTCGGTCTATAAACTTCAAGACAAAAGCATTACGGTTTTGGTACCGGCAATCGTTGTTTTGATGTCGGCGATCGGGGCCTTGGCCGGTCAGGATTCATTGGTTACATTTGTGCTGGTGGGCTTGCTTTTGGTGAAGAAGCTTCGTTTGGACAAAATCGCTGCTTTGTCTATCTTTTATTTGTCTTATATCACGGGTCAAGCCGCAGGTCCGACGGTTGCCATTATTTTGATGGCTCAAGAGACCGCAGGCCTTGCTCCTATTTCAGGTTTGGGTGCCCGTTTAGTTGTTTGGGCAGCTTTGACGCTTCTTTGTGTGATTTACACGACTCGTTACTGCTTAAAGATCAGCAAAGATCCCTCTCGCAGTATTTTGGGTTGTGTTGAAGAGCCTGATGGCAACGATGAACTCAATAAGAGTGTTCCGGTTTTGGGTACAAAAGACATCGTGACGGCCCTGTGCATGTTGGTGCCGTTTGCTTTCTATGCTTATGGTGCTGCAGCCTACGCATGGGGCTTCCCCAATTTGATCGCTTTTGCCATGGTGGCAGTAATCGTGGTGGGTATTGTCAACAGAACCAATCCGAACGAATTGGCCGTTACTTTCTTAAAAGGCGCTTCGGCCATGGGTGGTATTTGCTTGATGATCGGTTTTGCCAAAGTGGTCGGGATTGTGCTCACGGACGGCAAAATTTTGCACACGATTGCCTACGCTGCTGTTACGGCTATCGGCGGGTTAGGTGATGCGTTTACCGCTTCCGGTATGTTCCTCTTTACTACGGCAATTAATCTGTTAATTCCGTCCGGTCCTGCCAAGGTACCGATGCTTATCCCGCTCTTTGTGCCTGTCGCGGACGTTTTGGGTATTACCCGTCAGGTGATGTGTCTGGCCTTCCAATTGGGTGACGGTTTGACAAACTTTGTGACGCCGGTCTCCGCCGTCTTGGCTGCCGCATTGTCCATGAGTGGAGTGGATTTGCGTCAATGGTGGCGTTATGTTTTACCGTACACAGGCATTACATTCATTATTGCTATTGTGGCTCTCACCATTCTTCAATCGACTGGCTGGAGCTAAAGGCTCTTAACAAATAACAGAATAACTTCAAGCGGTTGCCCTCAATACCTTCCCTAATTACCGGAGGTATTGAGGGTCTTTTTATGCAGCAAAAATAATTTTGTTTGTATTGGGCTTAAGACGCTAAAATCAAAAGTTAACTTTTTGAAGGCGACACAGTATGCACGGCGACATTCACATTCGTGGGGCTCGCACTCACAACCTAAAGAATATTGATCTGGATATTCCGCGTGATCAGTTGGTGGTTATCACGGGTTTGTCGGGGTCGGGGAAAAGTTCTTTGGCTTTCGATACCTTGTATGCAGAGGGCCAGCGTCGCTATGTGGAAAGCTTGTCAGCCTATGCACGTCAATTTCTTGATCTGATGGAAAGACCGGATGTCGATTTGATTGAAGGACTTTCCCCGGCCATTGCCATTGAACAAAAAGCGGTTAACGGTAATCCGCGTTCAACGGTTGGCACCATCACCGAGATCATGGATTATCTTCGCCTATTGTTTGCTCGAGCCGGGACTCCCTACTGCCCAATCCATGGCTTGCCTTTGGAGGTGACGCCTGTATCTTCAATGGTTGACCGTATTTTGCAAGGTCCTGCAGAAAGCAAAATCATGGTTTTGGCGCCGGTCGTACGTCAGAAAAAATTAGACTTTGATCGCTTTTTCCAAGATATGCAGACTCAGGGCTTTATTCGATTTAAAGTCGATGGCGTCCGCTATGAGGTGGAGACATTGCCACAACTTGATCCGAGGGAAAGGCATGACGTAGATGTCATCGTGGATCGATTAAAAATTCGCCCTAATGCTTCGCAGCGCTTAGCAGAAAGCCTGGAGACGGCATTAAGGTTGGCCGATGGCCGTGTGGTCATCGAGGATATGGACACCGGTGAACGACAGCCTTTTTCAAGTCACTACTGCTGTCCAGAATGTGGTTATAGCATCGAAGAACTCGAACCAAGACTTTTTTCATTTAATAACCCTATGGGAGCTTGTCCTGTGTGTAACGGCATGGGCGAGAGCATGGTTTTTACAGAAAAAAGCGTTGTCTGTCATCCGGAGTTGTCTTTAAGTTCAGGTGCTATTCACGGTTGGGATAGGCGAAACCTATACAACTTTGATTTGATAGAAGCCGTAGCCAAAGCGGTTGGTTTTGATGCGGAGACGCCTTGGAATCAGCTCAAACGAAGTGATCAGGAAGCTGTGTTATGGGGTTTAGGTGACAAAACAATTGAGATGCCTTATCGACGGGCCGGAACTGTTACCTATAAAAAAGAGATCTTTGAAGGGGTGATCGCTATTTTGAACCGTCGCTATGCCGAAACTCAAAATGAGGCGGTTCGGGAGGAGTTAAATCGCTATCGAGAACTCAAAGTCTGTGATGCCTGTAAAGGAACGCGGTTAAAAGAGGCGGCCAGACACGTTTTCATCGGACACGGGAACCATAAAAAGGCCATCTATGAAATCACAGCCATGCCTCTTTCTCAAGCTCATGAGTACTTCAGAGGACTCAAGATTGAAGGAAGTAAGGCAGAGGTTGGGAAAAAGTTGGTTGCGGCAATTGAGCAGCGATTGACTTTTTTAACAGATGTCGGATTAGGCTATTTGACTCTTGATCGTCGGGCAGATACTTTGTCGGGCGGAGAGGCCCAGCGAATTCGTCTAGCCAGTCAAATCGGCTCGGGTCTGACCGGGGTGATGTATGTTTTGGATGAACCGTCTATCGGGCTGCATCAACGAGACAACGACCGACTGATAGAAACGTTAAAGCGCCTTCGTGATTTGGGTAATTCCGTCATTGTGGTTGAGCACGATGAGGATACGATTCGGGCGGCGGATTTTGTTGTCGATATGGGCCCGAGAGCCGGGGAAGACGGCGGCAGAGTTGTCGCCTTTGGGACACCTCAACAAATTACCCATAATCCGAATTCCCTGACCGGTCTTTATTTGAGCGGCGAGAAAAATATGCTGCCTTCAGGTAAGCCTAAACGCAGATCCGGAGAGGCTTTAAGACTGATAGGAGCCAAGGGGCATAACCTGAAAAATGTGGATTTGGAAATCCCGGTGGGTTTAATTACGGTTGTAAGCGGAGTCTCGGGGTCTGGTAAATCAACCTTGATCAATGACACGCTTTATCGTGCTTTGGCGCAAAAACTTTATCGAGCCAGTGCGTCGCCTGAACCTTTTGAGCGCATAGAAGGAAGCGAGCTATTCGATAAGGTTATCAGTGTGGACCAAAGCCCGATCGGTCGTTCTCCGCGTTCCAATCCCGCCACCTACACGGGTCTATTTACGCCGATCAGAGATCTTTTTGCTCAAACCCCCACTGCTAGAGAACGTGGTTATGACGCCGGCCGCTTTAGCTTTAACGTGAAGGGGGGAAGGTGTGAGGCTTGCCAGGGTGAAGGCTTTATTAAGGTCGAGATGAACTTTTTGCCGGATATGTATGTGCCATGTGAACATTGCCATGGTCAACGATACAATCGTGAAACGCTGGAGGTGCTCTATAAAGGACTCAATATTGCGGAGGTATTAAACCTAACCGTAGAGGAAGCTAGAAAGATTTTTGCCACGCATCCGATCATATCGCGTAAGTTGGATACTTTGGTGGATGTGGGGTTGGGCTACGTCAAATTAGGTCAAAGCGCTTTGACACTTTCAGGCGGCGAAGCGCAGCGAATGAAGCTTGCTCTGGAATTGTCGAGGAAGGACACTTCCCAAACGCTTTACATTTTGGATGAACCTACAACAGGCCTTCATTTTGAGGATGTCAAAATGCTGGTTGAGGTTGTGAAAAAACTGCGTGATGCCGGCAACACCGTTGTAATCATTGAGCATAATTTGGATGTCATTGCCTCGGCCGATTGGGTTGTGGATATGGGGCCTGACGGAGGACAGGATGGCGGTGAAATCGTGGCCTGCGGAACGCCCGCACAAATTATGAAAAATAAAAAGAGCGTTACGGGGATTTATCTGAAAAAGCATCTGGACGCGATTAAGGGAAAGAAAAATTGAAGGTTGTTTTGTTTGGCGCAGGCGGACAAGTAGGAAGTTCTCTTCTAGAACTTTTTAGAGATGACTTCGACTGGGTTTGTCCGCAGAAACAACAATTCGGTGGTGATTTGCTTTATCCCGAGGCAGTTTATCGATATCTCTTGTGTGAGCAACCCGAGGCTATTATCAATGCAGCGGCTTTTACGGCCGTTGATAAGGCTTCCCGCTATCTTTGTGAGGCTCAGACCGTCAACGCTGAAGCGCCGGCATTGATGGCTCAAGCCGCTTCGGAGTTGGGCGCGTATTTCGTGCATTTAAGTACGGATTATGTCTTTAACGGAAACGGAGAAAAAGCCTGGAAAGAATCCGATCAGAAGAATCCGGTTAACGCGTATGGGAAAACAAAGGCCGAAGGAGAGGATCTGGTTTTAAAACACGATTTCCAAGCGTTAATTCTCAGACTTTCCTGGCTTCACGCTCCTGGTCACCTCAATTTTGTTTCGAGTTTTTGTAAAAGGTTGCAGGAACAATCGGAAGTTTCTGTCGTGACGGATCAATGGGGATCGCCCACTAGCGCAAGAGATGTGGCAGAAGTCATTAACCTTTTACTGAGTAAGGACAAAAACGGCACACCTCTTCACGGCATTTATCATTTCGCCAATCAAGGTTTTTGTTCCCGTTATGAGTGCGCACAATACATTCTTCGTGTTCTCAAGGAAGCTGGCATAAGTTGGGCTTCGAATAAAAATATTGTTCGCGCAAAAACCGCTGATTATTTGTCGTCGGAACCGAGACCTCTTAATTGCCGACTTGATACGCAAAAACTTTGCTCGCAGCTGTCAATAGCACCTCGCCCCTGGCAGGAGGCGTTAGGTGCGACATTAAAGCATTATTGCCAAGAAATTTAGTGACAATTTTTCTGGAAAGCCCAAGAGTGACGGCACATCTCCTCTAGCCCATATTGTGCTTTCCAACCCAGTAATTCCAATGCACGTTTAGGGTTGGCCCAATTGCTGCCGACATCGCCTGCACGACGCTCAACGATCTTATAGGGAATGGGTTTGCCACAGGCTTTTTCGTAGGCATGAATGATATCGAGAACAGAGTAGCCGACACCTGTTCCTAAATTAATGGCGATCCATCCTTTGTGAGTCATGCTGTATTGCGCGGCGTTTACATGTCCCTTGGCCAAGTCTACAACATGGATGTAATCGCGTACGCCCGTGCCGTCCGGCGTATCGTAATCATTGCCAAAAACGCGGACCGCTTCCAGTTGACCGGCGGCTACGCGGGCAACATAAGGTAAGAGATTATTAGGAATGCCTCTTGGATTTTCGCCGATTAAACCGCTTTCATGCGCACCGATCGGGTTGAAGTATCTTAAGCAAACGGCGGACCATTCAGGGTCGCTCACACAGAGATCTGACAGAATTTCTTCGACCTGAAGTTTCGTGCGTCCGTACGGATTGGTGACTGATAACGGATGATTTTCGTCAAGCGGCAAATATTGGGGCGTACCATAAACTGTGGCACTTGATGAGAAAATAATGCGTTTGATGCCGAGATCTTTCATGGCACGTAAAAGCGTAATTGTCCCGGTGATATTGTTGTCGTAGTACTCTAACGGTTTTTCCACGGACTCACCGACCGCTTTCAGACCGGCGAAGTGCACAACCGCTTCAATTTGGTGTTTTTTGAGCACTTCATGCATACGGCTGTAGTCACGGATGTCGCCTTCCTCAAAGGTAACAGGCTTACCCAATATTTCTTCAAGCCGCTCTAAGACGGAGGCGTCGCTATTGCAGAAATTGTCATAAATGACCACCTCATGGCCGCTTTTGGTCATTTCTACTGCCGTGTGTGAACCGATAAATCCGGCTCCGCCCGTGAGCAAAATACGCATTTTTAAAATTCCTACAGTCGTCGAAATACCGAAAATGATACTGCAATAGTGCCGAATTAACATTAAGATGGACTAAAAAGGAATCCGTTCATGTTTCGTCGAGTTTTTCAGTCCTTACTGCTTGCGTTAAGCCTTATGCTTTGCTCGGTCGTCTCAGCCGAAACCGTACAAGCAGACTCTTCAATGCTTACCAGGCCCAAAGTCGCACTGGTTCTTTCAGGGGGCGGCGCGCGGGGCTTTTCACACGTTGGGGTTATCCGTGAATTAGAACGACTTGGTGTAAAAATTGATATTGTGGCCGGTACAAGCATGGGGGCCATGGTGGGCGGCGGTTATGCCTCGGGCTATTCCGTGGAGCAAATGCAAGACATTATTTTGGGAGTGGATTGGAAAGAAATGTTTGCCCTGCGCCCGGATCGTGATGAGATTAACTGGCGTCGCAGGCAAGACGACTTCAAAGGATTGGGCACACAAGAAATAGGGTTATCAAAAAAAGGAGTACTTTTCCCGGACTCTGTTGTTCCGGCTCAACACTTGGAAATCTTTTTACGATCCATAACGCGGCACGTCAGTTCAGTGACAGACCTGTCAAAACTTTCTATCCCCTTTGCGGCGATTGCAACAGACTTGGATACCGGAGAGGCTGTTGTGATGCAAAAGGACGTTACATTGGCTGATGCCATGCGATCTTCAATGTCGGTGCCGGGAGCATTTTCTCCGTTTCCCTATAAAAACCATGTGCTGGTCGACGGTGGATTAGCGCAGAACCTTCCCGTTGAACAGGCCAAGGCTATGGGTGCGGACATCATCATTGCGGTTAACGCCGGCACGCCTTTAGGAAAATCCAAAGACATCCACTCTGTGGCGGGCGTGATGGGACAAATGATTGGCATTTTGACTGAAAGAAATGTGGATCACTCCAAATCCCTTTTGACTGAAAAAGACATTTTGATCACAACGGATTTAACCGGTTTCAATGCAGGGGATTTCCAGAAAGCCGAGGCTATTATTGAAGCCGGCGAGAAAAGCGCCAAAAAATATGAACCTCAGTTAAAGCGGTTGGCGGTTTCACAAAAAACGTTTGAACAGTGGAACTTGGCCCGGCAGTCAGCGGTTCAGCCGCCTGAAGCCAGACAAGTTGACTCAGTACAAGTTCAGGGGTTAGAGGTGGTCAATCCGAAAAGCGTTATAAAAAGCGCTGATTTGGATTTGACAAAACCCATTACGGAGGATCAGATCGCTCAAGCGAGTGCGAAAATTTGGGCAACGGATGATTTCACATTGGTTCCGTACACATTTGAACCGGGACCCAATGGTACTCAAACTTTAGTCTGGAGGCCGCAGGAAAAACCTTGGGGTTACAACACTATTCGGGTTGGGGGAAAGATTTCTACGGACTTCAATCAGGAGCATACATTCGATTTCCTAGTGGCTCATACCATGGGGTGGTTAAATTCCTGGGGAGGAGAGTGGCGTAACGAAGCGCAAATTGGGAAGGATAGCTATTTTTCCACCAGTTTTTATCAGCCGCTGGGCGCTGCCAGTCCGCTTTTTTTCATGCCTGAAATTCGTTATGAAAGTCAACGATATGACTGGTACAACGGCTCCAGTCACGCAGTGGCAACACTAAAAAATAAAACACTGGAAGGCTCTCTGTCTTTAGGTTTAGAACTTGGGAAAGCCTCTGTTTTTAAAGCCGGTGTCGGTTATGTTTCGGCTCAAAGTAAAGTTTCTGTAGGAGAAATCCCCGGGTATAACTCCATGGATGATGAAGCATCGTTTGTCGAAATCAGTTGGCAATACGATACGCTGGATAATGTTAATTTCCCGACGCAAGGTTTTTATTTGGACGCTCGCGCCAGACGCTATGATCAGATGGAAAATTCGGCTGATCCCGAGGTCTCCGACTATTATGTGGAAACTATTTTCCCGTGGGATTGGGGTGATGGTTGGGTGAGTGTGTTGTCCGGCAAGGCCGGTTCTTCAACAATCCCGGGGCGCTATCCTTTGGGAGGACTTTTCAATATGTCCGGTGCCTACTACGGGCGATACAGTGGATCTGATATGGTCTTGGGCCGTCTGCAATTATCAAAGCGTCTGCAACACACTGATGTCTTTGGTTTTCCCATTTACGTCGGAGCCGGATTTGAAATGGGGCGGATTCAGGAAGATGTGCTGCCTACCTATCTGAGTGATAAAGACCTGGGTGTGTGGAAAAAGGCAGTCAGCGCTTACGTGGCAGCCGATTCGATTTTTGGTCCCTTATATTTGGCTGTTGGTCAGACAAGCGATAATGATTCGGCCGTGTACTTTTTCTGGGGACGTCCGTTACAGTAGTTAAATTATGGAATTTTGAAAGTTGAGCTCAAAGAAGAGTCGCTTGATAATTAACATTCCTTTTATTCTCTGTTGAGGTGAATTCGATCTTTCTATTTATGTAAAACCTCAAATGAGAGCCTAGCGGTAATGTATTTAAAAATTGGGAGTGTTAACAAGTCCAGAACGCAGACTTTTATAACACTCCCCAAGTGGAAAAATTTACGCTAGGCAAATATTGTTAAAAGATCTGGAACAAAAATAAAAACTATCAGAAGTAGAACATACGTTCCGATGTAGGGCAGTACCTCTTTAACAACGCTTTCGAAGCTAACATTGGCGATGTTGGCTGCGATAAAGAGATTAAGTCCAACAGGTGGAGTGAATTGACCAACCGCTAAGGCGATGATCGTAAATACACCGAAATAGACATTATCGATATGCAACGCATTGACCACGCCCATCATTGTCGGTACAAAAATAACCAAAGCGGCTACGTTGTCCAGAAACGTTCCCATAACCAACAAAACGAATAAGACGATGAACATCACCACGGTGACATCACTTGTAAAATTCATGATGCCGGCGGCAATTGACTGCGGTAATTGCTCGTAAGTGATGATGAACCCGAATAAATTGGCGGTTCCCATCAAGAACATGATAAGGGCTGAACTTTCCGCAGTGTCACGGAAAATTTTGATGAGTGACTTCCAAGTAAGATTTTTGTAGACAAAGAAGCCGATCAATAGGCCGTAAAGACAGGCAACTGCAGCAGATTCAGTTGGAGTGAAAATACCCGCATAAATACCGCCCAAGATGATAAAGGGCATCATCAAAGCGAGGATACTGCCACGAACAATCTCACCTACTTTTTCTTTGGGAACAGGGGGTTCGGCTTGCAAGCCAGAACGCTTAGCGATGACATAGTTTGTAAAAACTAAAGCCATCGCAATCAAAATACCAGGTACGATTCCACAGAGAAACATCGCACCGATTGACGCTCCAGAGGAAACCCCATAAACCACCATGGTTAAGCTGGGAGGAATAATTAAACCAAGTGCTCCAGAGGCGGCGACAACTGCTGCAGAAAAAGCGCCGTTATAGCCACGCTTGGACATCGAAGGAATCATAATAGAACCGATGGCGGCGGTGGTTGCTGGAGCAGAACCAGAAATTGCACCGAAAAAGGCCGAGGCGCCCGTGCTAACGTGGGCTAAACCTCCAGGATATTTTCCAACCAGCAGTGAGGCAAGACCTACCAGACGGTCTGAGATCTTGGCCTCAGCCATGATAGCGCCGGCCAACATGAACAATGGAATAGCCATGTAGGTGAATGTATTGACTCCGTTAAAAATCTTTTGGGGCAAGAGCAACAGAGGCATATGGCTACAAGTAACTAATGCCAATACGGAGGCAACACCTAGGGCGACCGCGATGGGGACGCTGATGAGCAACATTATGAAGAAAGCAACAAACAAAACAGTGACCATAACGCGCTCCTTTATCTTTGTTTACCGTTACGGTAATTCTGGAATTCTTCAATAATCTGTTTGATGACGTAGATGATCGACAATGCGGCGGCAAAAGGAATGGAGATCACAACGTAACCGACGGGAATGCCAGTCGAAGGTGACATTTGCAACATTGAACGTTGCGTCAGCGTCCAACCGTAATCCAACAATATGTAGAAGAAAATAAGCATGGCGACATAAGATAAAAGTCGCACAAACAGCCTTAAATTAAGGGGAAACTTTTCCACTAAAAAAGTAACGGCGATGTGGGTTTTGTTATATACGGCGCAAGTGCTACCCAACATGACCACGTACACCATTGCGTAGATGGCCAATTCTTGCCCTTCAGGGAAAGGCACGCTTAGGCAATAGCGGCAAACGATACCTACCAGCACGAGTACGGTCATGATCATCGTAATTAATGCTGCGCAAATCCCAACGAAATAATTAATCTTGTCAAGAATCTTCATGACCTGTTTTCCTAAGAGTGATAAGAGGGAGATCTCTCGGCGCGGTTGCGCCGAGAGATAGCTAGATGAAAATTATCCAGCGACACAAGCCTGAACTTCTTCAATAAGTTTGGCGTTGAGTTTTCCCTTCCATTTTTCAATAACCGGTTCAACAGCTTTGCGGAACGGAGCCTTGTCAACATCGGTAATCTTCATACCTAGATCAGCGATTTGTTTCCATTGTTGGACTTCAAGATCGTCAACCATCTTGGTGTGGATCGGCCCCATTTCCCGACCTGCTTGAAGAATGGCGGCCTGATAATCCTTCGGCATACGTTCGAGCAACGCCTTGTTCATCAAAATGGGAGAGGACATATGAATATGACCGGTGCGGCTGACAAACTTTTGCACTTCATAGTATTTTTGAGTAACGATGTGAGCCGGCGGGTTTTCCTGACCATCGACGGTCTTTAGCTGTAAGGCTGAATAAAGTTCGCCGAAGGAAACAACAGTAGGATTCGCTCCCAGGGCTTTAAAGGTATCAACAAAAATTTCGCCTTCAGGTACGCGAATATTCATACCTTTCATGTCATCAGGTGTTTTGATTTCACGGGTGTTGTTACTGACATGGCGCATGCCATTTTCCCACCAACCGATCACGACTGCACCGTGCGGTTCCACTAACTTGGCAAATTTTTCTCCGATAGGCCCATCAAAAACCTTTCGATAATCGTTGTCATCGTTAAAAATGAAGGGCAGGTTGCCAATACCCATTTCAGGAATCCAGTTGGAAAGAATGGTGTCAGACGTTTGGCAGAGATCATGGGTGCCCATCATCACGCCTTCAGTGATTTCCAACTGTTTACCTAATTGGTCAGAAGGGAAAACGGAGACAGTCACTCCTCCTCCAGTCAATTCCGACACTCGCTTTCCAAAAAGTTCCGCGATTGTTTGGTAATGGTGATCCGGAGCGCCTGTATGACCAAATTTCAAATTAAATTCGGCTTTAGCCGCATGGGACATTCCTGTCATACTGAAGACTGTTAGGGCGGAGAGGGCTTTCAAGCAATCACGACGAGATAACATAATGTTCCATCCTATAAAAAAGTTATTGGACAGCGCTAGCCACCTAACATGACTAACGTCAATTGAATTCCCTTTTCTTTACAGTAGTCTTTTTCTTTTTTAAGGGCAAGCGATTTTTTAGGTTTGAGCCGTTATCGATGCTTTAATTACATCAAGAGTAGGTACAACTTATTAGGAGTGGTAGATGCTGAATTGGTTTATAACAATTTTTGTTATTTATGAGAGTGTGATCGTTTTTTCCTAGAAAAAAGATTTGCAAAGAGGGAACTCGGAAAGTCTCCTCGAACAATGAAGAGTATTAATACAGGGAGATTTTTATTTCATGTCCTTCGCACGGGTTATTTGGCGTGATCCACAGGGTTCGTTCAGTTAGGTCCATCATCATTGAGTAGACAGTGCACAGCTGTTTAAACGGAGGGTCGGCGGGATCCTCGTGACTGCAAATAGAATCTGGATAGTTTGCGTGGTCACTTAAAACCGACATCAGGAAAGTTCGATCATACTTTTCCGTGTGCGCTTGGCACAGTCTTCTCATTCGGTTAAGTCGAACAAATGTGTCCGTCAGTTCTACTTTAAAGGTATCCTGATCTTTGAAAAGGGGAGATTGGTAATGGTTTGTGTGGCACAACGGTGAGTTTTCCGCCATTAAGACATCGAAATTGTCGGGAGTATATTCCACACTCATCAAGAAACCTTCACTGGAGCCGAGGTTAAAAGTGCCAGCTCCTGCTCTTTTGGCCTTGGCGATACAATCCAAACCGTTAGATATGGTGGTAGCGTTCAAAATGGTTCTGAACATAATGTGGAGAGGAACGCCGATTTGACCTTTAGACACGCTAGTGCAATTTAGACCGACACCAATGCCATTGCTATTGAGCCCTTTCCCGCCGATAACTCCTGCTTCGACGACCATCAAAATGTCAGGACCGTGATCTTGTTGAATTTTGACAATAGAGATGTGCTCGCCGGATTTACGCAACCAATCCCAAGTTTGTCCAAGATAAACATGTCCATCCGTGCTTTGTTCGGGTAACAGACCGATGCAACTGCAGCCATCGGGTTGAGCAAAAAGAACTTCGCTACGACAGTTCAGTGTCAGAATATCTTCGAAACAAAGATTGGCTCCTTGGGAGATGCCTCTCATTTCATCAAGTGCTTCGGGATAATAATCTTGAATGGCCGGAAGAAATGATGAGCAAATGCTTTTTGCTTTTTCCCAAGAAATTCCAGCCATTCCCTCAAACATACCGGAATAAAAATGTATAGCCTTTAGAATTTTTTCTTGTTCAATTCGTCCATATGTCAGACCTTGTTCAAAGGCGTTCCCAGACAAAGAGATAACAGACAGTGGGGCCATCATTTTTCTCCCAAAGATTGAGAATGATTTTATTGTGCGATCACTGCTGACATCCGTCAATAGGTTTTTATGTTAACCCGAAGGCCATAATTACCGTTTAATTTGACACGGGATATTAATATTTTGCTGATTTAAAAAGAAAAACTTGTTGTGACAACCGTTACTAAAAGAATGTCGCTTGTTGAAAACAAACCTTCTTTTGCTTTTGACAAGGATTGCCTTTATTTCTATTTTGACAAAGGTACGTTAGATGGGGCGAAGCACCATATGTGCCTTTGTCTGCTGAAAAATAAGGGAAGTCAAAAATGACTTCCCCCAATGGCAGAAACTAGCGGTGTTCAACGCTAAGTCCAATGGCTTTTGTTGAAAGTGAGACTTCTTTGACGAAATAAATGGTTGAAACAAGTAGGCAACCGATAGACAAAATAAGTGCCCCGAGTTTTAAAACATCCAAGTCCAACATGAAAAGGCACTCAAGAATGCCCGCCAATACCTGCAAACCACTAAATGTTGCGGAAAGAACAACAGTGAGAATAGACATTCTCAGCAGAGACGCTCTCTCGAAGATCAAATCGATTTCATGATTGAGATCTTGATTTTCTCTCGGAGCAATCGAATTGCGCTCGCGCAGCAGCTGGCGTACACGGTTTGTCGAGTGGTTATAACGGGCGGTCATTGCCAAAAGCAAAAGACCGACACCAGAGATCAATGTCACCGGGGGCAGTGACGTGGTAAGCATCTGATGATATTCAACCATGTTTCTGCTCCTTTAGTGGTGAACGCTCAAGCCCAGCGCTTTCATGGAAGTGCCGACTTCTTTGGCAAAAATAAGAGTGGATACCACAACCATCACGATAGCAATCAAAAGCAAGATGGATTTGAGCACCATGAAATCATCTCCAAGGGCGATTTCAAAAATACTCATTAGCACCAAAAGGGCGCTGAACATACCAGAAAGAACAATGAGCAGGATCGCTTTGCGCAAAAGTCGAACACGCAGAAAAATCAATTCAATCGCGTGATCAAGATCATTGTCTTTTCGGGGTTTGATGGCATCGCTTTCGCGCAACAGCTGGCGCAAACGGTCAGTGGAGTGGTTGTAGCGATTAGTCATCGACACTAAGAGCAAACCGACGCCGGAAATCAAGGTAATCGGCGTGAGGGCAGCTTGAAGAACTGTGCCGTAATCAATCATGGCAATAAAAAAGTCAGCTAAAAAAGAAAGTCGCAAATGATAGACCTTTTTAGCTGACTTGAAAAGGAGTATTAACACCAAAAATCATAATGGCGTCAAATGGTTAAGACGGAGGGTTGTCTTTCAGGAAGTCAATCAGTTCAGGGTGAACAACTCTCTTGTAATCTTCCGTTTTAATAATGATGGAGTGATCCAACAGGCCTGCGTTAAATGCCAATTCATCATAGCGCTCATAAAGGCTCGGATCGGCAACGAGTTTCAAATCCGGGTGAAGGCTTACGGGAGGAACCGCACCGAAGACACAGCCGGTTAATTCTTTAACCTCATCGGGGCTAGCCAGAGATGCCCTGCGTCCGCCAAGAGCTTGGGCGAGCTTTGCCAAATCAGCTTGCTTATCGGCTGGCAAAACGGCTAAAACATAAAGCTTTACCCCGTTTCCTTTAACGTGACAGACCAAAGCCTTAGCACCTTGGCCTAATTCTGTGCCGCGAATTTCAGCAACAGATTGGCTGGATTTGCCGCCTGCGGCATGCTCCAGAACCCGGAATTGAGCCTGACCTGTTTTGAAAAAATCGATTAATTGTTCGAGGACGTTTTCAACCATGATGCATCTCAAAGTAACAGAATTCTCCCATCATAGCGCAGGCGTGACAGATGTGTGAAAATACTCTTTTGTTAGGATGATGGGGAAAGTCAGAATGGCAGAATTTGTTTCCTATAAAGATCATTTTTTGATTGCAGCACCCAATATGAAGGACCCGACATTTGCCGGGACGGTTGTTTACCTTTGCGAGCATACAAAAAGCGGGGCGATGGGGATTGTCATTAACCGTTCCATTCGTCTCAGTGTGGAATCGCTTTTGCAAAGAATCGGGATTGAAAATAAGAATCCGGCGCTAAAAGAAATTTTCCTTCACGACGGTGGGCCTGTTCAGATAGAAAGAGGCTTTGTGCTGCACAGCGCCAATAAGAAATATCACTCAACCATGCAGGTGACTGACCAAATCTATTTGTCGACGTCTCGTGATGTTTTGGAAGCAATCGGAGCTTGTGAAGGTGCTCCGGAAAAATTTTTGCTCTCGCTTGGTTATTCGGGATGGAGCGAGGGGCAGTTGGAAGCCGAATTGTCCGTGAGTGGTTGGCTGATTGCGCCAGCGGATGAAAAAATTATTTTCGACACACCGATTGAAGAGCGTTACGAGAAAGCGCTGAAACTTTTAGGCATTGATTTAACCACACTGGAAGCGTGGGGAGAAGAGGTAGGACACGCATGAACGACGGAGTAATTATTGGCTTTGATTTCGGTGAGAAAAGAATAGGTGTTGCGCTTGGAAATACCCTGACGCGGCAAGCGAGTCCCTACCGGATTATTGATTCCCGGACGGTTCAATCTCGTTGGAATGGAATAAACGCGTTGGTGAGAGAATGGTCGCCGGTGGCTTTTGTTGTAGGAATACCTAGGCATCCTGATGGTCATTCTCACGAAATGACAAATCGATGTGAGCGTTTTGCAAGGCAACTTGAGGGTCGGTTTCATTTGCCGGTTAACAGAATTGATGAACGTTATTCCTCGGCAGTTGTTGATAGTGAAGCAGACTTTATAGACGATGAGGCAGCGTGTATCATCTTGCAGCAGTTTTTTAATGAATCCACTTCTGTTGACGTATGAATAAGATCGTTGGTTCTTTTCGATTTATCTTGGCGCTTTTATTTGCCTTAGCTTGTATTTTATTGGTGTTGTTTTACCTTCAATGGATAAAGCCTGAAGCCAAACGAAAAATTATCAAAACATGGGCCCGAACTTTTATTGACATGATCGGGATGCGCTTTTCTGTTGAAGGGGACGTTTATAAGAGCCACTGCCTGATTGTTGCCAATCATATTTCCTTTGTGGATATTTTCGCGCTTAATGCCATGAAACCCGGTCGCTTTATCGCCAAAAGCGAGATCGCCGGTTGGCCTGTATTCGGTCGTATCGCTAAGGGAGTGGATACGCTTTTTATCCAGAGAAAGAATCGCCGTTCAATCATTTCCGTGAATGAACAAATTAGTGCCGCCCTGATGCAACATCAAACCATTATGCTTTTCCCCGAGGGGAAGACAAGCGAAGGCGTCTCTCTTTTGCCTCTTAAACCGAACTTGATTGAACCGGCCATATTGTCGGGTACTCCGGTGTTGCCGGTTGCCATTTGCTATACGGAAAATGGGGTGAAAACCACCAAGGCATCCTACGCCAACATTTCCATTTTTAAATGCCTTTGGACAATATGCAGCACTCCAGGACTCGCGGTGACTCTAAAGGTACTGCCCACGATTAACGTGGAGGGTAAAACTCGCCACGAGGTCGCATGCGAAGCTTCCGCGCTGATGAGTTCTGCCATGGGAGTGACCGACCCGATGAAGGATTATCCCGACAATGTGCATCACCACTGTGATGCTGTCGGAACTCTCGAGAAAGCCTAATTAAGCAAAAGGATCGCAATATTGGGGCGCTTTGACTTGAATGATTTGTCTTTGAGGCAGCACGACAGCAGTTAGCGCTCCGCCCCATATGCAACCTGTGTCCAGTGCAATGATGTGCTCTTGAATAACAAGTCCCAGTGTTGACCAATGGCCAAACACAATATTGTCGTTTTTTGTTTTTCTGTGAGAGCACTCAAACCAAGGTATTAGATGTTTAGGTGTATTGTTGGGAGAATCTTTGGCCTTATAATCGGGAACGCCTTTTTTGTCCACGAAGCGGATTCGTGTAAAACCATTCAAAATAGCTCGCATGCGAGCGGAACCGGTTAAGTCGTTGTCCCAAAGATCTTTGCCATACATTTCCTGCAAGTAATCTTTCCAATGATCACTTCGTAAATGTTCTTGAACTTCGCAAGCTAGAGCGCGCGCTTTCTTTAAAGACCAGGCCGGATCGATTGCCGCATGAACGAAGGTGTAATCTTTCCAGTCATAAAGTAAATATTGGTGACGAATCCAATCAATCAATTTTTCAGCGTCTGGAGCGGCCAGAATTTCATCAATAGTGTCTCTGCGGTTGGGTTTGCCGGCGCCGGCAGCTGTCGCGAGCAGATGCATTTCATGATTGCCCAAAATTAATGTCGCTCGTTTTCCCATGGAATACACAAGTCGCAACGTTTCCAACGATGCAGGTCCCCGATTAATGAGGTCCCCGATAAAAATCAGTGGAGAGTTTTCTGGAATTTTTTCTAAAAGTTGGGATAAGCTTGGTAGGCAACCGTGAACATCTCCGATGACGGTTACATTTTGTTCGCTTTGCATGGGTATTAATCCTAGGTCTTTAGGCTTAGTTGAAAGAGGATTCGATATACTTAACGGCTGTGTATTTTAATTCTTTGAGTCATAAAAGATGAAAGACGTTCGCAAAGTTGTATTCCCGGTCGCAGGGCTCGGAACTCGTTTTTTACCGGCGACAAAAGCAATGCCTAAGGAAATGCTGCCGGTCGTGGATAAGCCTTTAATCCAGTATGCGGTAGAAGAAGCGTACGCAGCCGGTATTACAGAAATGATTTTTATCACTGGGCGTTATAAACGAGCCATTGAAGATCATTTCGATAAGGCTCCGATGCTGGAAAAAGAATTAATTGAAAAAGGTAAGACAGAATTACTTCAGACAGTTCGTTCTATTGCGCCGATGGGCGTGACTTTCATCTATATTCGTCAGCCAGAACCGTTGGGTCTGGGTCATGCGGTTCTTTGTGCTCAACCCGTGGTTGGTGATGAACCTTTTGCCGTAATGTTGGCCGATGACTTGATTGATGCTCAACAGTCTGCCATCGGTCAGTTAATTGAAGCTCGCAAGCAATTGGGCGGCGGAAATATCTTGGCGGTTCAGGATGTGCCAAAGGCAGATACGAAAAAGTACGGTATTGTTGGAGTCGAAGATGGCCTTGCGACTACGAGCTTGGTACACGAAATGGTTGAAAAACCCGATCCTGACCATGCGCCTTCAACCCTTGCTGTGATCGGCCGTTATGTGTTGGAGCCGGAAATTTTTGAACGCTTAAAGAAAGTTCAAAAGGGCGTGGGCGGAGAAATCCAATTAACTGATGCTATCGCCGGTCAGTTGAATCTGAATACAACATACTCTCACCGTTTTGACGGCATTCGCTATGACTGTGGATCCAAGCAAGGTTTCTTGGATGCGACGGTTCGTTTTGCCCGTAAAGCCGGTTACTCCATTTAATTTATCTAAAAAAGAGCCTCCCGAGATTCTTCGGGAGGCTACCTTAAACAGGTAAAGCAAAGAATGGTTGGTTTTGGGGAGGAAACTGACTATTCGTCAAAAATTTCCTGAAGCGTCTTACGATCGCCTGCTAATTCAGGATTTTCGCTTAACGCAAGAATCAATTTCAGACGAGCCTTGGCTGCGGAGATTTCACCGCCCATGATGGCTCCGCGCTTGCAGCTATCCGTAACGGATCCCGGATAACCATACACATCCAAAACGCGTCCGCCCGGCGTGCGGGTTGAAATAATGACGACCACGCCTTTAGCGCAAGCATCACTGATGCCGTCTTCCATCATCGGGGGAATATTGCCGCGACCGAAGCCTTCAACGATGATGCCTTTGCAACCTTGAGCGACCGCAAAGTCAATATAGGTACGATCAGAACCGGTAACAGCCTTAATCAGATCAACGCGAGCGGTCAGAGCTTTAGGATTGAAAATCCGATGAGCCACAGGAACGCGGCGATAAACGATGCGATCGGCTTCAACGTAACCGATGGGACCCCACCAAGGAGAGGCGAAAGTTGCGCAATTGGCCGAGTGTGTCTTCATGACTTCGCCTGCGGCATGCAAGAGGTTATTGAGGCAAACCATCACGCCCTTGCCACGCGAAGAGCAATCAGCAGCGGCTTGAACGGCGCAGTAAATGTTGGCGGGACCATCGGGGCTGACATCGCCAGCGCCACGCATAGCGGCTGTCAACACAATCGGCTTATCCGATTGGTGGGTAATGTCAAGGAAATAGGATGTTTCTTCAAGTGTGTCTGTTCCGTGCGTGATGACAACACCGGCAACATCGTCCTGAGCAAGGAGTTCTTCAGCACGTTGGTGAAGCTTGAACATAATTTCAGGCGTCATGTTGGGCGAGGCCACATTGCAGATTTGTTCAACTTCAACATGAGCCACTTTGTCTAAACCGGGTACGGCGGCCACCAGGTCTTCGCCTGTACAGGCCGGCACCAAAGCACCGATTTTTTCATCCATTTTCATGGCAATGGTGCCGCCGGTGGCCAGAACCATTACCTTTTTCTTAGAACAGCATGTCATTTGAAACTCCTTTCAGACTGATGCGTGTTTATTAACAATAGCTTGAGCTTCAGGTAACCGATCGGCGAGGATCAGAGCACCTTCTTTCCAAAATTTCAGCGTAGCGATGCGCGTCTTGCATTGACAGCGAAGGCAAAACATCGCGTTGGATACTGGAGCGCGGAACAAAAAGACTCATGCAAGCTGTAAGTCCTGGAATTTGTCCGACGCCACCCATAATTTTGTGAATATTATCCCCCATAAAAGTAATGCCGCCCAACTCTTGGCTGGCAAATTCATTGATGGCTGCAGAAATACGGCATTTTTCAATAGCCGTCGTTGCTTGAGCCAACTCTTTGCCGAATTCTTGGATGCGTTTACCCATTTCTTCGGTTAAGTTTCTCATGGCGTTTTCACTGCGAGCTAGCATTTCTGGGCGGTAAGTGGCCGGGTAGCCTAATCGTTTTGCGGCTTCGATGTAGCATTCCGCGACAACTGGGTTATCGGCATCAGTGTGGGCACGAATCAGGAATGTATTTTCTTGGATTTCATCGGAGACCGGAGACGCGCAAACCTTGCCTTCCAGCAAGAAGGTGGGAAGGTGGTCCAATCCCAATGGTTTCATGACTTCTTCTTTACCGAAAAGACAAACATTGCCCTCAATGTCTTCATTGGGGCCGATGCCGCCATTACCGGGGACTTTTTCATCGGAAAGCAGGAATTGCCCAGGGAAATTTCTTGCGAAACTATCCAAAGCAGCGTTGGCAACAGCGGTTTGAAACGCCACGGGAACTTCCATTGCGCCTTGCCCCAAGATACGGCCAAAAGTATTCATGGCTACTGTTTGCGAGCAGGTGGCGTCTTGTCCGACGGCCCATTGGGCTAAGCGAGCTTCGGCTGCCGTAATCCCACGGCGGGGATGGGCGCGACCGACGCCGCCAGCCTTTGTTCGGACTTCAAAGAAACCATCCATACCGGTAACGGTTTTCACGCTTTCTATTTCAAGCGATAAACCGGTCGCTTCGGTCAACAAAGCCATCACAGCCGTTAGGCCGCCCGAATCATCCTGAATGAAGCCCAAGTGGCTATTACAGTGACCGCATCCTGCGTGGCCGACAATGCCGAGGATTCCTTGCTTTTTAGAACTTAATACAACTTTATGAGAAGCCATTGTTTTTCTCCCTTTTCAAGCTTAACTGCTTGAACAGTTGAGCTTGAAAAGGTGTGACAGATAGTGTCGCACTATCTGTCACAGGTCATCGACGATGGGTTGGAAGTTTTGAAAATTATCCGCTCGCATTCTCCTATTCCCGTGATTATCGTCAGTGCACGTAACGATGTTCGCACCAAAATTGAGGGATTTCGATTAGGAACGGATGACTACATCGTGAAGCCTTTCTCCATCGATGAGTTAATCATGCGAATTAAGGCTATCTTGAGACGCAGCCACAAAGTTGAGGAAACCAGCTGCGCTCAAACAGAAATTAAAAACGGACCGATTCGTTTGATTAAGTCATCCAGAAAGTGTTTTATCCGTGATCAAGAAGTCAGGCTCAATGACAAGGAGTGGCGACTCCTTGAAATTTTGATGAAGGACCCCGGCGCGGTCATTCCGCATGAAAAATTATTAACAGCGGTATGGGGTGTTGAATTCAGTACAGAAGTTCAATATCTTCGGGTCTGTTTTGCCCGGATTCGGAAGAAATTTGAAGACCTCGGCTTTGACGGCAGTGTAATTTCTGCCTATTCAGGTGTCGGCTATATTCTGCGTGATTTGCGAGATGAGGAGGAAGATGGCCTGATTTAAAAAGAAAGCCCGGCTGCGCGGGCTTTCGAGCTTAGTGATAAGAAGATGTTTTCAGGATTTTTTCAGCGTTAATCACCCGTTCTGCAGACGGAGCCGGTGTATCCTTGAGTTCATACTTCAACCCCAACTCTTCCCATTTGTACATCCCGAAAGAATGGTAGGGCAATACTTCCACTTTTCTGACATTGTGGAGAGTGGAAATAAAATCAGAGAGCTTTTGGAGTGCTTCATCTTCGTCGGTGCGCCCAGGAACCAACACATGACGAATCCATACATCTTTATGGATCTCGTCTAAATAATGAGCGCAATCCAAAATGGTTGCATTGGACTGTTTGGTCAATTCCCGGTGTTTGGCATCGTCAATATGCTTAATGTCGAGCATAACCAAATCGGTCAATTGCATCAGCTCTTGAAACTTGGAAAAGAATTGTTCTTTTCGGGTAAAGGGCCAGCCGGCCGTGTCAATGGTGGTATGCACCCCCTCGGCCTTGGCCATTTTGAAAAATTCCAAAAGGAAGTCAATTTGAAGCAACGGCTCGCCACCACTGACCGTAATTCCGCCGTCTTCTCCCCAATATGACTTGTAGCGCAAGGCAAAGTCTAAGATCTCGCGAGCACTTTTTTGTTCGCCGATTCCCATTTTCCACGTGTCAGGGTTGTGACAGTACTGACAACGCATTTTGCAGCCTTGTAAGAAGAGAACAAAACGCACGCCGGGGCCGTCTACAGAGCCGAACGTTTCATAAGAGTGAACATGTGCAAGGGTCATGACAATCACAAAAAAATGCACGCCGCTCAATCCGCGTTGTGCGGACTGATGGCGTGCGGTTTGTCAAATTACATCGCTTTGTGGCAGGTACGAGAAATCACGTCGAGTTGTTGTTCGCGGGTCAAGTCAATGAACTTGACAGCGTAGCCGGACACACGAATCGTGAAGTTCGCATATTCAGGTTTTTCCGGGTGTTCCATTGCATCGATCAACTTTTCCGTACCGAAAATGTTGACATTGAGATGATGGGCACCGCGTTCGAAATAACCGTCCATCACACGCACCAAATTGTTGACGCGTTCTTCAAGCGAATGGCCGAGAGCGTCGGGGCTAATGGTTTGCGTGTTAGAGATGCCGTCCAAAGCGTATTCATAGGGAAGCTTAGCCACAGAATTCAACGAGGCAAGCAAACCGTTTTGTTCCGCGCCGTAGCTGGGGTTAGCACCCGGAGAGAGAGGCTCGCCGGACTTGCGGCCATCCGGAAGATCGCCCGTAGCCTTACCGTACACAACGTTGGACGTAATCGTCAAAATCGAAGTGGTCGGTTCGGAGTTGCGGTACGTGTGGAACTTGCGAAGCTTCTTCATGAAGGTCTTCAAGAGCCACACGGCGATGGAGTCCGCACGATCATCATCGTTGCCGTAGCGCGGGAAGTCGCCTTCGGTTTCGTAACCAATGACCACACCTTGTTCGTTACGCACGGTCTTGACCTTAGCGTACTTAATGGCGCAAAGGGAGTCGACTACATGCGAGAAACCAGCGATACCGGTCGCAAACGTACGACGCACGTCCGTATCAATCAAGGCCAACTCTGCAGCTTCATAGTAGTACTTGTCGTGCATGTAGTGGATCAGGTTGAGGGTGTTCACGTAGAGACCGGCCAACCAATCCATCATCTTGTCAAAGCGTTCCATCACTTCGTCGTAGTCGAGGTATTCGGAAGTGATCGGGCGCAATTCGGGGCCCACTTGCATGAGTGTTTGTTCGTCAACGCCGCCATTAATAGCGTAGAGCATGCACTTTGCCAAATTAGCACGAGCACCGAAAAACTGCATTTCCTTACCGGTTTCCGTAGCGGATACGCAGCAGCAGATGGAGTAATCATCACCCCAGATCGGGCGCATCACATCATCGTTTTCATATTGAACGGAAGACGTATTGATGGAAATCTTCGCGGCGTAGTCACGGAAAGCTTTCGGCAAGTGCTTCGTGTACAGAATCGTCAAATTCGGTTCCGGAGACGGTCCCATGTTTTCAAGGGTATGCAAGAAGCGGAAATCGTTCTTAGTGACCATGGAACGGCCGTCCATTCCAAGGCCTGCCACTTCCAAAGTTGCCCACACCGGATCACCAGAGAACAACTGGTTATAGGACGGAATACGGGCGAATTTCACCATACGGAATTTGAGCACCAAGTGGTCAATCAATTCCTGGGCTTCGGATTCCGTGAGCGTGCCTTCAGCCAAATCACGTTGAATGTAGATATCCAAGAACGTGGAAATACGGCCGACAGACATGGCAGCGCCATTTTGAGTTTTAATAGCGGCTAAGTAACCAAAGTAGAGCCATTGAACAGCTTCGCGAGCGTTCTTGGCCGGAACAGAAATGTCATAACCGTAGTCGGCAGCCATTTCCTTCATCTGCATGAGGGCGCGAATTTGATCGGTGATTTCTTCACGCTGACGAATGATTTCGTCGGTCATCATGCCGCATCCGCAATGGGCCATGTCTTCTTTCTTTTTGGCAATCAAAAAGTCGATACCGTAAAGGGCGACACGACGGTAGTCACCGACAATACGGCCACGGCCATAGGTGTCAGGCAAACCCGTAATGATCTTGTTTTTGCGGGCAAGACGCATTTCAGGCGTATAGGCATCGTACACACCCTGGTTATGAGTCTTATGGTATTCCGTGAAAATCTTGTGGAACTTAGGATTGGGCTTATAGCCGTAGGTTTCACAAGCTTGTTCGGCCATCTTGATGCCGCCAAAAGGCATAAAAGCACGCTTTAAGGGCTTGTCAGTTTGCAAACCGACAACCTTTTCGAGATCCTTAGTGCCTTCGCCCATGTAGGCAGCTTTGTAAGCGGTAATGCCGGAGACAATTTCCGTTTCCATGTCGAGCACGCCGCCTTTAGCACGTTCTTCTTTCTGTAAGCCTTGCAAAAGACCCCAAAGCTTAGAGGTCGCTTCAGTAGGCGGCTCTAAGAACGAATCATCGCCGTCATAGGGAGTGTAGTTGTTTTGAACGAAGTCACGCACATCGACATCGTCGACCCAATGGGTTCCTTTAAAGCCTCTCCATTCGGTTTTCATAATGGGCTCCGAGTTATCAAAAATAAAAGTAATCGTTTCCGGCAATACGGGTATTTAAATAATCGAGACACACAACAACCCGTTGGCTCATTTATGAAAAAGAGCCTGCCTACATATTTAAATTGTCTACGTCCTTATTATTCTTTCCAAAATCGGCAGTGTCAATGCCTTTATGATCCCAAAAAGACGTTACTGTGTAAAAGTAGGTTAATTTCTATCGGAGCGAAAAATTTGTTCTATCGCCTGGCATAAAAAATCGCCGCTTCCATAACGGAAACGGCGATCAAAAGTAGATTCTCACCTATTCAGTAAGACAGTCTACTGGTTATTTTTCGCACTTGATCGTGCAACGGGGTTTGATTTGCTTGAAGAAATCATTGCCCTTGTCGTCCACCAAAATGAAGGCAGGGAAGTCTTGCACTTCAATCTTGTAGACAGCTTCCATACCGAGTTCCGGCCATTCAATGCATTCGATGCTCTTGATGGAGCTTTCAGAAAGCACCGCAGCGATACCGCCGATTGTGCCAAGGTAGAAGCCACCGTGCTTCTTACAAGCATCGGTCACGACTTGCGTACGGTTGCCCTTGGCGATCATGACCATAGAGCCGCCATGGCTTTGGAAGAGATCAACATACGGGTCCATACGGTTAGCCGTTGTCGGACCCATAGAGCCGCACGGATGACCGGCAGGCGTCTTGGCAGGACCTGCGTAGAGAACCGGGTGATCCTTGATGTATTGGGGCAATTCCTTGCCGCTGTCAAGCAATTCCTTCATGCGGGCGTGAGCGATGTCACGAGCCACAATGATTGTGCCGGTTAAGGACACACGGGTAGAAACCGGATACTTGCTCAATTCCTTGCAAACTTCCGTCATCGGTTGGTTCAGGTCGATCTTAATCGTTTCGCCTTCGCCGGCCTTGCGGTATTCTTCAGGGATCAATTCGCCGGGGTTGGAGTCGAGTTTTTCAATCCAGACACCGTCCTTGTTGATCTTGGCCTTGATGTTGCGGTCAGCCGAGCAGCTCACGCCCATACCGACCGGGCAACTGGCGCCGTGGCGCGGCAAGCGAATGACGCGCACGTCGTGAGCCATGTATTTGCCACCGAACTGAGCACCCAAACCGATATTTTGAGCAGCTTCCAAGAGCGTCTTTTCAAGTTCGACGTCGCGGAAAGCGCGGCCCGTTTCGTCACCGGTCGTGGGCAGGTTGTCATAGAAGTGCGTAGAGGCCAACTTCACCGTGAGCATCGTCTTTTCAGCAGATGTTCCGCCGATCACAAAGGCAATGTGATACGGGGGGCAGGCAGCCGTACCCAAGCTCTTCATCTTTTCAATGAGGTAGGGAACAAGTGTCTTCGGGTTCAAAATGGCCTTGGTTTCTTGGTAGAGGTAGCTCTTATTGGCAGAACCGCCACCCTTCACTACGCACAAGAAGTTGTATTCGTTGCCTTCAACAGCTTCAATGTCGATTTGAGCGGGAAGGTTGCACTTGGTGTTCTTTTCTTCGTACATCGACAACGGAGCGTTTTGAGAGTAACGCAGGCTGTCGGTCGTGTAGGTTTGGAAAACGCCCAAGGAGAGAGCTTCTTCATCGCAGAAACCAGTCCAAACGGCTTGGCCTTTTTCGCCGTGAATAATGGCAGTGCCGGTATCTTGGCAGAAGGGCAATTCACCCTTGGCGGCCACTTCAGCGTTGCGCAAGAAGGAAAGAGCGACGTACTTGTCGTTATCCGTGGCTTCCGGATCCTTCAAAATCTTGGCCACTTGTTCATTGTGAGCGCGACGGAGCATAAAGTTCGTGTCGTGGAAAGCTTGTTTGGCCAAAAGGGTCAAAGCTTCCGGTTGAACTTTGAGGATCTTATGACCTTCGAATTCACCTTCAGACACGTAGTCTTTGGTGAGAAGGTAATATTCCGTGTCGTCTTTACCGAGTTGGAACATCGGAGCGTATTTAAATTCAACAGCTTGAGCCATTTCTCGTTATCTCCTTAACGTTGTTATATCGACGCCTTTAACAAAGGGGAGCGTTAAATCGGCGCCATTCTCTAATAATGATACGGTCAAAGAAAAACGGCAAGTAATTGAAGAGTTCAACTACTTGCCGTCAGTCATTCGCTATTTACTCTCGATAGGTTTATCGATTAAACGAAACCATACATCGCAGCGAAGATGTAACCGGCGATAGAGGCCGTGAACACACCGATCAAGCCCGGGAGGATGAAGGAGTGGTTGATCACGAACTTACCGATATGGGTCGTGCCGGAGCGGTCGAATTGAATAGCAGCCAAGTCAGACGGATACGTCGGAAGGATGTAGTAACCGTAGCAGGCGGCAGAGAAAGCGACCACGATTCCCGGAGGCGTACCAACAGCCAAGGCAACCGGAACAATCGTTGCAACGGCAGCAGCTTGAGAGTTCACCAACTTGGAAACCAAGAGCAACACGATAGCGTAGGCCCACGGATAAACCTTAACGTATTCGGTCAAACCGACCTTCAAGTCGTTCAAGTGAGCAGCAAACATCGTATCGGCCATCCAAGCCACACCGTACACAGCCACGATGGCGACGGTACCAGCGCGGAACACGCTGTTCTTAGCCACGTCAGAAGCCTTAACATCGCAGAAGATAACCATCAACGTACCGGCAGCCAACATGAACATTTGAATAGCCAAGGTCATCGAGCAGCCTTTCGGACGCAATTCGGGGAACATACCGAGGATAGCCACGATAACGATCACGCCAATGAACAAGCCCAAAGAGAGCCATTGCTTGCCCGTGAACTTCTTACCGATCAAGGTCGTCGTATCACCGTAGACATACTTCTTCATTTCCGGATCGGAAATCAATTGTTGGAATTCCGGATCCTTGTCGAGGTCCTTACCACGGAACCAAGAGAAGCAGCAGACAGCGAACACACCGAAGAAGCCGCCAGGAATCGTGATGGAGAAGAGGTCAATGAAGCCGAAGTGTTGGCCATTGATCGTGTAACCTTCCATCAAAGCGATCATGGAAACAGCAGCCACAGCAGCCGGCGAGCAGATCACACCCATTTGAGAGGCGATCGTGGAACCAGCCATCGGGCGTTCCGGACGGATGTTGTTCTTAATAGCCACGTCATAGATAATGGGCAACATCGTGTAAACGACGTGACCCGTACCGCACAAGATGGTCAAGAACCAGCAGATGTACGGAGCGAGGAAGCAGACGTAGCGGGGATTTCTACGCAAAATCTTTTCAGCGATTTGGAGCAAGCAATCCAAACCACCAGCGGCTTGCAAAGTAGCAGAACCGCAAACCACGGCCAAAATCGTGAGGATCACGTCGACCGGCGGTTTACCCGGTTTAAGGCCGAAGCCGAAAACCAAAACGATCAAGCCCACGCCACCCAAAAGGCCGAGGGCCATACCACCTTTGCGGGCACCATAGAACAAGCATGCCAACACTAAGATTAGTTGTAGCCAAAAGTCAGTACCAACCATGGTAAGTTTCCTTTATTTTCTCTTTTAAACAATAGAAGAGGCTACGTTTCCGTAACCTTTCTAAGCACTGCGAATTTTCACACATGTAACGCTACTTTTTCTTGTCTCGAGCGTTTTGTTTTTGAGCTAGGGATATATCTTTCTGTTATCTTTACAAAAATGTTAAAAAGTGTTTAGGGTTAACCCTTAAATTTTTACAAAATGGGTAGGGAATTTTCCTTAATTCGATTCAAACTTGCCCTAATAAAAAGAGATTGAGCTGTATCCAATCAATGGCGAATTTGTTAATGATTTGTGTCGATTTGTATCTTTGAGGGAATTATGCGTCATTCTTAAGGGGTAGAAAAAACGGAGGACTCATCAAGAGTCCTCCGTTAACGCAACTGTTTTAACCGTACAGGCTAGAGCATGATTTGTGAGATGAACCAACCGGCAGCCGTGCCGACCACAACAAAGGCCAGACCCGGTCGCATGTAGCTGTGGTTAAACACAAAACTGCCTAACCTCGTAGTACCGGTACGGTCAAAAGCCGTACAACCGATTTGTGCGCCGCCAGGGATAACAAAGTCACCGTAGCAGGAAGCCCAAATACCGACTAAGAGTTGCGGGCTTAAGCCCAAAGCCAAGCCGATCGGCATCAAAATCGTCGTACTGACGGTCGGCGAGAAAATTACCGAGCTAAAGCAGAAGCAGACGATGCAGAAGATAATTGGCGAAGAACTGGCGATATCGGAGAAGTAGTGAACGAACACATCCTTGTGCGTGTCAAAGAACGTACCCGTTAACCAGGAAATACCGAAGACACCAACCACGCCGATCAAACCGGAGCGGAAAACAGAGCCGGAAGCAAATTTGTCGCTCGGTACCTTACAGACAACAATGATCACCAAAGCGGTAGCCAACATGACCATTTGAATCAAAGACGGAATCGGTAATTGGCTGATCTTGCCCGCAATTTCCCAAGACGGACGCAGGGTTTCAGACGAGCCAATGGTGATGGAGGTCAAAATACCGATAGCGAAAATCAACACGCCGATCTTGGCCCCCTTGCTTGGTTCCTTATAAATATGATCGATTGTGGAAACATGCAGTTCCGTGTATTGGCCCGTTTGCACGCGATGGATGAACTCGGGATCTTTTTCGAGTTCACAGCCGCGCCAGTTCACAGACAAGCAAGCCGCCAATAAGGCGATGAAATACGTGGGAACAGAAACCGACAGAATGTCAAGCAACGTGTAGCCGTAGGCGGACATGATACCCACCATGGCAGCCATAGCGGCACTCATGGGGCTGGCCATCACGCCGATACCGGCGCAGATCACCGAGGCTGAAACAGCTCTTTCCGGTCTAATCTTTGCCGAGGCTGCCACTTCAGCTACCACCGGGTATACGGCGAAAGCCACATAGGCGGTACCCACAAAAATCACGAAGATGGAGCAAACCACGGGGCCCACAAAGTTAATGGCGCGAGGCCATTTACGCAGTAACTTTTCAGCTAAACCGACCAAATAATCCAAACCGCCCGAGCCCTGCAAGACACTCGTACAGGCAATCACTGCGGTAATAATCAAAAGGACGGAAACGGGAGGAGAGCCCGGTTGCATACCGAAGCCGAGAACAAGGATGCTCACGCCGAAGCCACCTGCAGCACCTAAACCCACGCCGCCGAAACGACCGCCGACTGCCAAGCAGAATAAGACGACGGCAAGTTGGAGCCAAAATTGGACATCAACCATTTTTTATTCCTTGGAGAAGTGATAAAAAGAGGGGAGCTCAGTAAGCTCCATGTATTTTCGGCTAATCGTAGGCGTCTTTTCGTGGATTTTCAAACGTCGATCTTTTTCAACAAATGCCAACAACTTTGTGAAGAAGAAAAATTAAGAGCGATTTATTTTACATTTTTCAAATGGTTAGGCCGACATATAGGCTTAAATTATCGCATTTTACGTATCGGGAAATCACCAATTTGTCGACAATTATGTTAGATGTTCATCATTAAAAACCCTTAATTTTTGTTGAATAATCAAAGAGTAGTCAAAAATCTCCCTATAATGATCGCTAACAATTTTTCAAAGGTCTCGAACAAAATGCAACAAAATGACAATTTGTTTGAACAAATCCGTGATCATTTGCAGGAACAAGCAAAAAATGGCGAACGCATTGACACGGAAACGGAATTGGCCAAGCGTTTCGGTGTGACCCGCTACCGTATTCGTAAAGAGTTGGACATTTTGACCCAAATGGGAATTCTGGTTCGGACACCAAAGCGCGGCACGACGGTTCGTGAAGTGGGCGCTAACAGTTTGCGCAATCAGATCCAGATGCGTTTCGACGTGGCTAATTTTGACGTGCAGGAATTTATTGAGGCTCGCGCTTTAGTGGAGTGCTCTCTCATGCCGTTAGTCAGCCGTCGCATCACTCCGGCTTTGGCTTCCCGATTGGAAGGCACACTCAATAAGATTGAAGAACACGCCGATGAACCGTTGGTGGCCGATAAATTTGACCGAGAATTCCATTTATTGCTTCTGGAAGGTTGCGGAAATCGAGTTCTTCAGGTTTTCTCAGGCGTGCTGGTGACGTACTTTGAAAAAACCTCACACCGCATTGCCAACATGGACAGACAATTCTTCTTGGATATTGCTCGACAGGAAAGGGAAATTTTGCGGGCGATTCGCATGGGGGATGCTCAAAAAGCTTCTGAACTTTTGCGCGCCCACTTAATGGAACAATCGCAACTGCTGCCGCTGTAGCTTTATATCGGAAGACAAAAAATGGGGAGTTTGAGACTCCCCATTTCATTGCCGGTGATTGTTAATTAGCCGATCAAGTGTTCCACCACATCGACCATCACATCAACTCCCATCGGGAGGTATTGCGGGTCAAAATGCATCGTTGCTGCGTGAAGGCCCGGCGTTGCTCCAACACCTAAACCAAAGTAGGCAGCCTTCATTGTGGGCTTATGCATCTTATAGTAGTGGAAATCTTCGCCACCGCCGCCGCAGTCCTTAGCGACAGCTTCTTGTCCATGTGTGCGAACGATCGAATCGATCACCATTTGCTTGAAGTCTTCGTCATACTCGGCAGCCGGACATGCTCCCAGCTCAGTGATTTCCGCGGTTGCTCCGTATGCGGCAGCCGTGCCTTCAACGAGTTTAGCAAAGCGTTCAGAGAAATCCCTCATCATGGGATTCGTTTGCGCGCGGTTATCGAAGGTGATCGTGGCCGTTTCAGGAATGGAGTTTGTGGCGCCTTGATCTGCGTGCAATTGCGTGGCCTTCATAGACCAAATACCGGCTGGATTAAACCACATGTTTTGCACGCCTTGAACGATGGCGCAGGCTACGTCGAGGGCACTAACACCCAAGTGGGGGCGGGCAGCGTGGGCACTTCGGCCATGAACTGTGACTCTTAATGTTCTGGAAGCCGTATGGTTGACGGCCGGGCAGATTTGACCGGCGGGCACATCTTGAATTGGGCGGATATGGGCGCCGAGCGCATAATCCACATCATCAATGACCCCGGCTTTGATCATGGCAAGAGCGCCGCTGATGGATTCTTCAGCCGGTTGGAAGAGCAATTTGAGTGTACCCTTCTTGACGCGATCCTTCAGGCGACTGGCAGCAGCAAGCAACATGGCTGTATGGGAGTCGTGGCCGCAAGCGTGAATGGCGCATTCTTTCCCGTCAATGGTAAAAGGCAAGGCGTCCATATCAGCGCGCAATAACACTACGGGACCGGGTTCGGCGCCTTTAATGACGCCCATTACGCCAGTAGTGCCGCCGATGCCGGTTTGCACTTCAATGCCTAAATCTTGAAGCGTCTTCGTAACGTAGGCAGAAGTCTTCACTTCCTGCATGGCCAATTCAGGAATCTTATGGAGGTCTTCCCACATTTTGATGGGATCGAGAACTGTGGACATGGGTTTGTTCCTTTCTCAGAAAAGTTAAAAGGTATTTTTAGTTTAACTCTAAAAATCCATTACAGTTTTTTAATACGCTGAAAATCTATGGCGAAATACCGAAATTTCTCGATTTTTAATCAATCCATACTTCCAGAGCGAAAACCCTCTAAATCCAGAGTGACATATTTCCAACCGAGGCTCTTGAGTTCTCTGACAATATCTGCTCGTTTCGAAAGCGCCAAAGAAAGATGTTCTAGGTCTGTTTCTATCCGTGCGATATCACCATGTGAGCGAACGCGGATAACTTTAAAACCAAATGAACGAAGATAATTCTCGGCTTGATCAATCTGCTTAAGGATAGGGACAGAAAGTGTTTGTCCGTAAGGCAGTCGAGTGGCTAAACAGGAACCGGACGGTTTTTTCGCGGCTGAGAGTCCCCAATGTGCCAAAAGTTCTCTCACATCTGATTTATGAAGCTCTAATTCTTTGAGCGGACTGCGAGCTCCTGACTCGGCAATGGCTTTTAATCCCGGACGGTATTTCGTTAAGTCATCTAATTGAGTGCCCTCTAACAGGATTTTTACATTGTGTGTTTGTCCAAAATCCAAAAAAGCTTTAAAAATGGCTTTTTTGCACCGGTAGCACCGATCTTGAGGGTTGTTTTCGATACCGATAGAAGCGGGAGAGTTAATGTTAATAACTTCAAGCTTGACTTGGAGATCTCGGGCGATTTGTTCAGCCTCTGCCAGCGCCACTCTTGGCATCCAAGGCGCATCAGCATACAAAGCATAAACGGGAACGCGGCCACGAGAAGCTTCAAGGGCAAGTTTGAGGACTAAGACACTATCGGCGCCACCTGAGAACGCGACCATTACAGGTTCAGTCACGATAGCATCAAAATGGCTAAGGACTGTTTTTAGATCAGGCATTTTCAGCGGCATTTTGTACCAAACGGTAAAGACCGGGCAGATCAAGATTGTGCTCTTTCGCCAACCGTTTTACGGTTTCATATTCAGGATAAAAGCGAGTGTGAAATACTCCCTCTTGATCAGGCACTTCGCAAACTTTAACTTCCGCATCGCCATAGGGTGTTTGAACCGTCAACTGATGGCGCTTTAAGATACGGCGAAAGACTTCTCGAGAACGAATACCAATGGTTGTCGTGTTGGAAAAAATAATGTTTTCCAATTTTTCTTGCTGATCCGGTTTGCACAACACTGACAGTATGTAGGCCGGACGGCATTTTTTCGTATAAATTGGTGTAAACCAAGCCTCAAGTGCGCCGTGAGCGTAGAGTTTTTCAAGAGTAAAGCCAAGGGTTTCGGCCGTCGAATCATCAATATTGGTCGATAACTCAATGACTTTATCCTGTCCGCATTGATCGCCTGTTGCTTGGATGAGTGAGGCTCTTAGAAGGCTTGGACGGTCGTAATTTCGTTTTCCGGCTCCAAGGCCTGACTTCAAAATTTTGTAGCGTTGCGGAAGTTGTTCGGCCGTTTTGAGGGCGGCAACAATGGCAGCCCCGGTCGGCGTCACAAATTCACCTTTGCAGTCAATGCGAGATAGTGTTAGGCCATGCGCTTCAGCAATATGAGAAACCGCTGGGACCGGGATGGGCAAAATTCCATGTTGACAGCGAATTTCTCCATAACCTTCTCCCAGAGCGGTCACAATAACCTGATCGACATTCAAATCGTCAATCAACACAGCAACTGAGAGAATATCGACGATAGAGTCAAGCGCCCCTACTTCATGGAAATGCACTTCGTCGATAGCGACGCCGTGAGCCTTGGCCTCTGCTTCAGCTACGATCGTGAAAATTTTCTTTGCGATGTTTTTTGCCCGATCGGTTGCGGATGTTTGATCCAATAGCCTGAAGATGTCGTCCAAGTGACGATGATCACGATGATGGTGCTCGTGATCATGAGCTGCTGTTGAGGCTTCAGGGTGTTCATGCCGGCTGGTTTTCGGATGATGAGCTTTTTCGCCGAAAAGATAATTCATATCATGATCAGTATCCGCGGCGCCGTTTGTCAAAGTGACTTTAAAGTCACAAGCGGTTAAAGCGTTTTTCTTGACCCGAGAAACAGCAATCTGAAATTGTTGGTCGGGTAGGGTCGCAAGAACTTGTTGCAGTTTTTCAAAATCAGCCCCTAAGTCAAGCAAGGCGGCTACAGTCATATCGCCGCTGATTCCGGTTTGAGCACCCAACACCAGTGTTGTCATGAAATTATTCCTTTCGAGTCGCGAGACGATTAACTTGGGAAGCTAAAAAGCCCGCTCCAAAACCATTATCAATATTGACGGTAGCTACGCCGTTGGAGCAGCTGTTAATCATGGTCAGAAGTGCAGAAAGCCCATGGAAATTGGCTCCATAACCGACAGAAGTGGGAACCGCAATAACGGGATTGGCTACAAGCCCACCGATAACGGATGCTAAAGCGCCCTCCATACCGGCAACCGCCACCACGCAGTTGGCCTTTTGCAAACGATCTACTTTGGAAAGTAAGCGGTGGATGCCGCTAACACCGATATCGTAGAAACGTTCAACGTTTTGTCCAAAAAATTCCGCAGTTTGCGCGCATTCTTCAGCAACGGCAATATCAGCTGTTCCTGCCGTACAGACGGCAATAAGCCCCACTCTTTTTTGGGGCTTTTCAATTTTGGCAATGCGGCTGATGGGATCGTAGGTGAGTTCGGGCAGACGCTTTTTGAGTAATTGGTATTGTTTTTCCGAGCATCGGGTACCCATCACCTCGCCATTGTCACTAAATAAGCGAGAGAAAATCTCAACGAGAAAGTCATCGGCTTTATTTTCACAGTAGACAACTTCGGCAAAGCCGGTGCGAACGGCTCGGTGGGAATCCAGTTTTGCAAACCCCAATTCCTCATAAGGGGCGCGCGCCAAAAGTTCCTTAGCCTCTTGAATGTCCATTTTGCCGTCTTTGACGGCCTGTAAAAGTGTATCAATCTGCATGGTCTTTTTCGCAAATAATGGCAAAGTCGTGAATCTGATCGCCCGTTTGCCGTAAAACAATAGTGTCAATATTAACGAAACCGATCGAATTGAGAATTTCTTTGTCGTATTCAGGGCGATCGAATCGACTCATTGGAAGTTCTTTTGCGATGGATTCCATGATGTTGATATCAACATCGCCGAGATATTTGTGCGTTTCACGATGCGGGCGGTCATGACGACTTGAATCCGTGAGGTAGCGGTAATGGTTGCCGTCAAAAATAATCAATTTCCCGTTTGGTTTTAGCCAGCGATGCCATTGACGGTAAGCGGACTTAGGATCGGGTAAATTCCATACAACGTTTCGAGAAGCGATAACGTTGAAACTTTCGTGAGGAAAGCGGGCGGCGGCTGCATCAGCCTGTAAAAATTCAACATTTAATCCCTGGGCATTTTCCCGAGCATTGACGAGCATTGGAGCACACGAATCTATCCCTGTGCTTTCAAAGCCCAACTTAGCCAATTCAATAGCTAAAAATCCCGGTCCGCAGCCGATATCCAGTGATTTTTGTCCAAGATGAGAGCCAGGCAGCCAACGTTGCAGAAGATTTCTATACAGATTGTCAGGGTCAGCCAGTTCTTCAACGTTTGAAAGACTGTAGCCCTCGGCTCGGAGTCCCCAATAATGTTGTATGGCTTGATCAATTGTTGGGGTTTTTGCTTCTTTTTCCATGGGAAGTCCTATTTTTATTGTTCGATCATCTTAGCAAAACACAAAGTCAATAACGGGAGGTAGGGATTTTTCAATCAGAAAAGAGTGCAAATAGGCAAAAAATTGCCCCGCGCAAAGAAGGCGGGGCGAGAAAAGTTTTTAGATATCAAACTGGGTGGTTGTGATGGGTTTGGATCCCAATAACTTCACCACCGGATCAAGATTTGGCTGATCTTTAAGATGCAGCAAGAAGTCGGCAATGCCCTCTACTACTTCGGTCGGGAAGACCATGCCGGCGATGTCCCGATACTTGCTCATTAGCGCTTCATCGCTCACCGGATTTTGAGGAGCACCTAATGGGAATTCAACCCGCTCGGTGTAGCTCTTTCCGTCTCGCGTGAAGACCGTCACAATCGGTTCATCCTCGTCTTTTTGCGTCTTATCGATCTCAAATTCGACCAAATCCATGGCTTGGCGAATGCGAGGATCGTGTCGATTGGTACGCGTGTAAGCGGTTAAATTCGCACCGCCGAAAACCAATCGGGCCGCAATACCGTAAGCGATGCTCATTTGCGCCGCAGGCATCGGGTCAAGCTTTCTGCCGCCACACATACCGTGAACAAACGGATTGATCTTGATATGGATCTTTTCAATATCAGCAGGAGTCAAACTGTGTTCGTCCATGATGATATTGACGGCATCAATGGAAGAGTGCGAACTTCTGCAGGAAGCATGCGGCTTAATGGAAACACGACCCAACTTCCAATTTTTGCCTAAATCGCGAAGCCAGGCATCGGGGTCTTGGCTTGTCGGAGCAAAAGTCTTGGAAAAGCCGCCCCATACTTGTTCAAAGGCAAGTTTCGGACCGGTGAAGCCTTCACGGGCCAGCAAACAAGCAAGCAATCCGCCGTGAGCGGCGTTGCCGACATGCAGGCGTTTGTTTTGTGCGCCATCATGAACAAAAGACCATTGACCGGCTGCAAAACTCGTGGCGATACCAAGCGCCGCCTGCATTTTTTCAACGTCCAGTCCTAAGAGACGACCGACCGCCGCCGCGGCACCGAAGACGCCACACGTGCCGGTGGAGTGCCAGCCAGCACCGTTGTGCGGCTCATAGGCGCCGCACGATTCAAGGGCGCGACGGGCCAAGTCATAGCCCAATGTGACGGCAACAATAAATTCTTTACCGTCAATTGGGCGATTACAAAGACTTAATGCGGCAAAAGCAGCCGGAACAACGACAGCACCCGAGTGATCGCAGCCGTTGGTGTCGTCCAATTCGAAAGTATGGGAAGAGACACCGTTACTGAGCGCAGCGTTTCGGGCGCTGACCTTAATACCCTTGCCCCAAAGAGGAACATTTCCGCTCATTTCGCCGCCGATAGCGAAAACTTTATTTAAAAGTTTTGTCTCGGGACTGACAGCGCCGGCAATACCTGCACCCACGGAGTCCAGAATGTGACGTTGAGCTTTGATGATGAGTTCTTCGGGGATATCTTCAAATTTGGTCCAAACAACGAAACGAGCCAATTGTTCGGAAATCAATTGAGTATTTTCGCTTTGCATAACGATTGCTCTGAGAAAAACTTAAAACAGGAGGAGCGGGTAAGGAACCCGCTCCGAACACATCAGCCTATTTTAGAAGAAAATAAAGCTTAAGAAGTAACCGGCTGCAACACCCGTGATGACATGTACGAAACCGGGGATGATGTAGCTGTGGTTAACAACGTATTTACCCAAACGGGTGGTACCGGTACGGTCAAAAGCCGTGCAGCCGATTTGCGCGCCGCCGGGGATGATGAAGTCACCGCACGTGGCAGGAAACAGTGCAACGCAAAGGCCCGCGGGGATGCCGATCGAAACACCCAAAGGCATTAAAGCTGCCGTTGTCGCAGAGGGACTTAAAATCACCGCGGAGAAGCAAAACAGTACAACACCGAAGAGCATCGGAGTTGACTGGGCCATGTCAGTGAATAACCCAACGAACAAGGGCTTATAAGCTTCAAAGAACGTGCCTGTTAACCAAGAAACGCCGAACACGCCTACCACACCGATCAAACCGGAAACGAAGACGGAACCGGAGGCAAACTTACTGCTCGGCACTTTGCAGAACACGATAATGAAAAGACCGAAGGCAAGCATGACCATTTGAATCAATGACGGAATCGGAAGAGTGGAGATCTTACCGGCGGCTTCCCAACTTGGGAGCAATTCCTTAAACGTGCCGAAGATGATCACAGTCACGACGCCTACAAGGAAGATGCCAACAGACAATTTTTGTCCTTTGGTTGCTTCAAAGGGTTTATTGTCATTGGTGACTACCAATTCTTGATATTGACCGGATTGAACGCGGCGAATAAATTCAGGGTCTTTTTCAAGTTCAGTGCCTTTCCAGTACACCGACAAACATGTGCAAAGCGTGGCGATGATAAAGGCCGGGACAGTAACAGCCAAAATTTGAATTAAAGAGACGTCCAAAACGGCAAGGCTTGCGACCAAGGCTGCCATGGCAGCGCTCATAGGACTTGCGACCACGGCGATACCGGCCGAAATCACAGACGCGGCAATGGGACGTTCAGGGCGCACTTTAGCGGAGGCCGCCACTTCGGCTACGACCGGGTAGACGGCGAAGGCCACGTAGGCCGTGCCGCAGAGCACGACAAAAAGCGAGCAGACAAAAGGTCCCACAATCGTGATGGCGCTTGGCCACTTGCGAAGCATTTTTTCAGCTAAGCGGACCAAGAGATCGAGACCGCCCGCACCTTGCAAGATACTGGTGCAGGCAATCACAGCCACAATAATCAATAGGGTGGAAACAGGGGGTGAAGCTGGTTGAAGACCGAAGCCCAAGACCAAAATACTCACACCCAAGCCACCCGCGGCGCCGAGACCGACACCGCCGAAGCGGCCCCCGACGCCAATACAGACGAGCATAACAGCTAGTTGTAACCAGAAATTTAAATCGGTTTCCATTTCCAATTCCTTTTCGAATCGATTGGATTATTGAAGTGTTTGAGCTTCGTGATCGAGTACCGCGCGGGCCACTTCGAGTTGCTTACTTACGGCTTCCGGCGCTGTGCCGCCGTAGGATTTGCGGGCTTTGACACAGGTTTCAAGAGCGATTTCGTGGCGGATGTCTTCTTCGATCTTGTCGTTAAAGCTCTTATATTCATCCATTGTCAGATCATCGAGGCGCTTGCCATGCTTGATGCAGTAGTTGACCATGGAACCCACAACGTGATGTGCTTCACGGAAAGGCACGCCTTTACGAGCCAAGTAGTCGGCCAAGTCTGTGGCGTTGGAGTAACCTAGATCGGCGTTGTGGCGCATTTTTTCGGCGTTAACCGTCATCTTGGCAATCATCGGTGTCATGATGCGGAGGCTGGCCAAAAGTGTATCAATCGAGTCAAACACCTGTTCCTTGTCTTCGGAAAGGTCGGTGTTGTATGCCAAGGGAAGCCCCTTCATGATGGTCAGCATGGCCATGAGATTGCCGTAGACACGGCCGGTCTTGCCGCGAATCTTTTCAGCAATATCCGGATTTTTCTTTTGCGGCATGATGGAGGAGCCTGTGCAGAAGTCGTCTGACAGTTCAATAAACTTAAAGTCCTGCGTGGAGAAGGTGACGAGTTCTTCAGACAGGCGGCTTAAGTGCATGTAGCACATGGCGGCGCAAGCATTGAATTCCACCATATGGTCACGATCGCTCACGGAGTCGATGGAGTTTTCCGTGGGTGCGTCAAAACCTAAAGCTTTAGCGGTGAATTCACGATCAATCGGGAAATCGGTTCCGGCCAGAGCGGCAGCACCTAATGGACAGCGTCCCATGCGGGTAAAGAGGTTGTCAAAGCGAGTGAAGTCGCGCTCAAGCATCCAGAAGTAAGCCATGATCCAATGCGAAAAGAGGATGGGCTGTCCCGTTTGCATATGCGTGTAGCCCGGCATGATGACATCCATGTGCTTTTCTGCGATATCGACAAATTCCTTTTGCAGATCACGGATTGCAGCCTGCACTTCACGAATAGTGGCGCGAAGCATCATCTTTGTGGTGACGGTTGTTTGGTCATTGCGTGAACGAGCGGTGTGAAGGCGGCCACCGGCCGGACCCACGATTTCTGTCATACGCTTTTCAATAGCCATATGAATGTCTTCATCGGCCGTACGGAAGACAAACTTGCCATCGCGAATTTCCTGGGCCACTTGATCCAAGCCCTTGCAGATAGCTTCAGCGTCTTCTTGGCTGATAATGCCTTGACGACCGAGCATAGTGGCGTGCGCTTGAGAGCCCTTGATATCAAAGGGGCAGTTGCGTTGTTCGATCATGATGGTGGCATTAAAATCTTCCACCAACTTATTTGCCGACAAATCAAAGCGACCGCTACGAGATTTACTATCCATTTATAACTCCTTGAAAATTAAATATATATTGAAACTTTTAGAAAATTAAAGGAAACCTAATCCCAATAAAATCAGGTGATTTAACTTTACTCTTATTTGTCGACAAAATATAGTAATAAGTAAACAAATAATAAGGTAATATTAAATTATTGTTGTTATTCAAATAGATAGCAAATATCAGTAAAAACCCTGATCGAGCAATCGAAGATGAAAAAAGGCATCTGAAAATGGAAATGGATGCCTTGAAAAGAAAAATCGGAGGAAATCAGTGTTTATTTTTTAAGGTTCAACGAACTGATTTTTTGTAAAAGAGCGGTGGTTGAGCGTTGGTGTTCAAATTGAACTGTCACCGTTTTGGCTCCCCAAGTGGCAACAAGTTTCGCCTCAGGTAGATCTTCAATTTTATAGTCACCCCCTTTGACATAGATATCCGGATGCGCATTTTCAACTGCTTTAAGGGGGACTTTTTCTTCAAAAATAACGACCAGATCCACGCTTTCAAGCGCCGCGAGCACGGCAGCTCGGTCAGCCTGGGTATTAATGGGCCGTTCGTCACCCTTACCAAGCATTTTGACAGAAGCGTCGGAATTAATCGCAACAACCAAGCTTGCCCCTAAGGCACGTGCTTGCGCGAGGTACGTGACGTGTCCTCGATGCAAAATATCAAAGACCCCATTGGTCATGACAACAGGATGGGGCAACTTTGAAGCGCGCTCCGCAAGGTGCTCCATATCAGTGATTTTTGCCTCGAAACCAGGGGCGGGAAGTCGTGTACTCATAAGAATCCTTATAGAACAATCTGGACCGCTTCCAAAAGATTAACGGCCGTGTGGGTGCACTCGGGTGTGGCTTGAGGCTTTTGTAAACCGTCTTTCCCCACCAGAATACGCGTGCCGATATGAGCGGAGAGCGCTGCTTGCATGTCGCCCGATTTGTCGCCAACCATGAGGCTTGCTGGCATGTCAATGTTCCACTTTTTTTGAGCGGCTAACAGCATACCGGGTTTGGGCTTGCGGCACTCACAGTCACAGCGATAAGCGCCAATCGCTTTTTCAGGGTGATGGGGACAGAAGAAAATATCGGTAATTTGAACACCCTGTTGGGCAAATTCGCCTTTCATCCAATCGCAAAGGCGACCAAAATCTTCTTCACTGTAATAACCTCTTCCGATTCCACTTTGATTGGTGGCAATGATTAAAAGGTATCCCGCACTTTGCAGTTGTCGGCAGGCTTCAAATACACCGGGAATAAAAGTGAACTCTTCGGGCGTATGAACGTAGGCGTGATCAATATTGATCACGCCGTCACGATCTAGGAAAGCGGCTTTCGGTAAGCTCATTATTTGGCTTCAGCGATAGTTGGATCGGAGCTCACGTCCTGGTAGCGCGTTAAAAGATCTGCTACGTAATCGGCTGTTCCCTCTTCAACGCTTCTGAATCGAACATCGCAGCCGGCTGCGCGAAGCTTCGTTAAATCGGCTTGCGTGTAGGCCTGATACTTGCCTTTTAAGGATTCCGGGAAGGGGATATAGCGGATAAAGCCTTCCTTGACGGCTTGCTCAAGCGTTACCTTTTCTTTGCCTTCGTGAGTACGCAAAGCGTTCACCACACCTAAAGAGACATCGTTAAACGGTTGGGCGCGGCCGGTGCCGCAGTTGTAAATGCCGGTGACAGGCTTATCAAAGAAGTGAAGGTTCACGGCAATTACATCATCGACGTAGACAAAGTCACGTTCCTGCTCTCCGTTTCCATAGCCTAAGCATCCTTCAAAAAGGCGCACATGACCTTCTTTTCGGAATTGGAAGAATTGATGGAAAGCAACGCTTGCCATGCGGCCCTTATGCTGTTCGTGCGGACCGTAGACGTTGAAGTAGCGCAGACCGATCACAGGAGCCTTTACTTCGCCTTTAGCCATCTTGGCGCGCAGCACTTGGTCGAAAAGGAACTTGGAGTAGCCGTAGACATTAAGCGGACCTTCAAAGCGCGGATCTTCAACAAATGTTGTGCTTGCTCCATAGGTTGCAGCAGATGATGCGTAAATCATCGGAATACCCAGTTCCTGAGCCCAGTTAAAGAGTTCCAGGGTATAGCGATAGTTGTTATCCATCATGTAGCGGCCGTCTGTTTCCATCGTGTCGGAGCAGGCTCCTTGGTGGAAGATGGCTTCCGGTTTGGCAATTTTGCGAGCGCGAACCAGTTCGATAAAGTCACGCTTATCAAAGTAATCGGAAATTTGGCACTCGACCAAATTCTTAAATTTTTCAGCACGGCTGAGATTGTCCACCGCGATCACGTCTGTGATGCCACGGCGGTTTAAAGCCAAAACATTATTAGCGCCGATAAAACCGGCGGCGCCCGTTACGATAATGCTCACAATGCTTCTCCTGCAAAAAGATCGTCATAGCCGTTAGGGAAGAGTTCTTCAAAACTGACCGTGGCTGTGCCGAGTTTTCCAACCACAATGCCGCCGGCGCGATTGGCAATTCGCATCGCGTCTTCAAGCGGCTTGCCCATTGCCATCATGGTGGCCATGACGGCAATCACGGTGTCTCCGGCACCGGACACGTCGTAGACTTCCAGCGCTTGAGCCGGAATTGTTTTGGCTCCCTTATCGGAAAAAAGCGTCATGCCCTCTTCACTGCGTGTAAGCAACACAGCAGTCAGATTGAGCTTTTCCCGAAGCGCTTGGGCTTTTTCGGTTAATTCTTCTTCACTTTCCCAAGAACCCACAACTTGTGCTAATTCAGAACGATTTGGGGTAATGACAGTAGCGCCGCGATAGCGGTCATAGTTGCTGCCTTTGGGGTCAATTAAAATGGGTTTGCCTTTGGCGCGTGCACAATCAATCATGCGTGCGATATGGTCAAGTCCACCTTTGCCGTAGTCAGACAAAACAACCACTTCGCAATCGTCAATCAATTGCTCAAATTCACAAAGGTGTTTGGCTAGCACCGCGGTGGCCGGGCGATTTTCAAAGTCAGCCCGCAGCATTTGTTGCTGACGGGCCACAATCCGCAATTTAACGGTTGTTTTTAAATCGGGATCACGATGCAGGTGCGGTTCAATTCCTTTTTCTTTAAGGATACGTTCAACGGTAGAGCCCGCTTCATCACAACCGACAACAGACAATAACTTTGCACCGGCTCCTAATGCACTAATATTGAGTGCAACGTTGGCCGCGCCGCCCAAGCGTTCTTCTTCGCGCGCAATGCGAACAACCGGCACCGGAGCTTCGGGCGAAATGCGGTTGGCGTCACCAAACCAATAACGGTCAAGCATGGCGTCGCCCGCCACGAGAATTTTCTTTTGACTGAATGAATTTGCCACGTTGGCATTCCTTACTTTAGCTATTTTTCGACAATTGTAAGCATCAGGATGCGTTTTTGCCTGAAAACTGTATCTATTGGTTAGATTCTGATGCCAACATTGGCAAGCCGTTTTTTGCCAACGTACAATGGCAACTAGATTGTTATAAGCGCCGCCCAGGTGTATCGGCGCTTCGTTTTTTGAGTTTTAGTCATGACCGAATCCATCGCTTTTCTTTCTCAAACGCGTCCGAATTGTGAACTGAGTGCCTGTGGTTTGACGCTAAATATCAGCCGCCAACGCTTAACTTGTGTTCAGTACGAAAATCTTTTACAAAAAGCCAAAGACTGTGGCCTAATCGACAAGCAGCGTCAGATGGTGGACGGCGAAGTTGTCAATGCCAGTGAAAAAAGACAGGCCTTACATACCTCTTTGCGTTCTGAAGATATCAATAGCCCGCACTACGAAGAGGTTAATCAAACCCGGGAGAGAATGTACGCTTTGGCTCGGGCAGTTCGTGAAGGGCAGTGGCTTGGAGCAAGCGGAAAGAAAATTACCGATGTGATCAATATTGGTATTGGTGGTTCAGAAATGGGACCTCACGCGGTCTACCATGCCTTGCGTGATGTAAATCCCTCCATCAGACTTCATTTCCTGTCGGCCGTTGACGGCATTTTGGCCGATCGGATTTTAGGCGTTTTGGATCCCGAGACTACGCTTACTGTTGTTTCAAGTAAAAGTTTTTCAACTCGCGAAACAATGCTCAATGCTGAGCTTGTTAATGAGTGGTATGCGAAGGCAGGCATTGTCGGAAAAGAAAAGCGCGCTAAGCACGTTTTTCTTGTCAGCGCCAAAGAAAATGCCTGTGAATTAATGGATTTGCCCGAGCAAAATCGTTTCCCCATTTGGTCTTGGGTGGGCGGCCGTTTTTCCGTGTGGGGCGCAATCGGCTTGCCGCTTGTGATTGCTTTGGGGCCTGAGGTCTTCTCGGCATTCCTGCACGGTGCCTACGAGATGGATCGCCATATGTTAAGTGCTGAACCCGAACAAAATTTGCCCTTAACATTGGCCCTGCTTTCGTACTGGAACTCAACGGAGCTGCAAATGCAGTCGCATTGTCTTTTGCCTTATGACGAAAGACTGCGTTTGGTTGTGGCTTGGCTGCAGCAGCTGGAAATGGAAAGTTTGGGTAAAAGCGAAAGACCGGATGGTTCCGTTATTACTTCTCGTACGGGTCAAGCCGTTTGGGGCGGATTCGGCAATGAAGCCCAGCACTCCTTTTATCAGTGGTTGAGAGACGGAAGCGGCCGCACCAGCATTGATTTAGTTTGGTGTGAAGAGGCCGGACACCGTCATGCGCACCACCATTTAGTGCTCAATGCCAACGCTCAAGCTCAGGCTCAGGCACTTGTGACGCGACAGACTCCGTCGGCAGAGTTTTTTAATGCTGTTTCCACTATTTGTATTAAGAAACTAACACCAGAGACACTGGGGGCATTTATGGCTTTGTATGAACACAAGACAACCATGCTTGCCACGCTTTATGGACTGAATGCTTTTGATCAACCGGCCGTGGAATACGGTAAGCGTTTGTGCCGTGAATTGGAAGCAAAACTGGCATCCTGAGGAATCTTTAGTCATGACGCGTCGAGCTTTAATTGTCAAAACCACCTCTATGGGTGATGTGATTCACGCACTGCCAGCCGTAGCAGACTTGGCTAAAGCTCAGCCGGATTTGCAGATTGATTGGGTTGTTGAAAAAAGTTTTGCCGACATTCCCCGGTTAAGTCGTTATGTAAATACCGTACATGAGGTGGCGGTCCGACAGTGGCGAAAGCACGTTTTGAGTTCCCAGACATGGAGGGAAGTCGGCCGAGTTCGTGCCGCACTGCAATCGGCGCACTATGAACGGGTGGTGGATCTTCAAGGACTTTTAAAAAGTGCGGTAATCGGTCGTTGGAGTCAATCGTTTTTATTGGGTTACGATAAAAACAGTATTAAGGAGCCCTGGGCCAGCCGTTTCTACGATCAAACCTTCTCTGTCTCCAAGTCGCTTAGTGCCGTTACTCGTTGTCGGCTGCTTATGGGGGCGGCGTTTGATTACGACTTCAAAGCCTATCCATTGGATTTTGGTCTGAAAACAATCGAAGCTTCTGATGACTCATCGCCTTATGCGGTCTTTTTAGTCAATACCAGTCGTGAGACAAAGTTGTGGCCTGAAGATAAGTGGGTCGCTTTGGCAAAAGACTGTCGTCAGGCGGGTTTGTCCATTCGTTTGCTTTGGGGCTCAGAAGCAGAACACGAGCGGGTTCAACGCATTGCTTCCTCAGCAGGGGATTTTTGCCAAGTGCTTCCCCGTATGTCTATAAAAGATTGCGCGGCGGTTTTGCAGAAAGCCTCTTTTGTGGTGGGAGTGGATACGGGGCTTACCCATTTGGCTGCGGCCACGCAGCGTCCTACGGTAGGTCTTTTCTTGGACTATCCGATTGAACTGGTCGGTTTAACCGGTGGGTGTGTAAAAAGTTTGGGCGGTGTTGGAGCGAATCCTGCCGTCTCCGAAGTAAAATCCGCTTTAACACAGTTGGGTTTGGACCTCTTTCAATGAACATTTCCCCTCAAGGTTATCGCTATTTAGTACCGGCGCTTTTGCCGTTGGCAGGACTTTATCTATTGTGGCGGGCAAGAAAGCAGCCCTCGTATCTCAAACATTGGGGAGAGCGCTTTGCGTGGTCTGACTTTCCCTCTCCCAGAGCCGGACATCCTGTGGTCTGGATTCACGCGGTTAGTGTCGGTGAAACCAATGCCACTCGACCGCTTGTCCGGGCCATTTTGAATCAGTGGCCTCAGTGCGACATTTTGCTCACCCACATGACGCCTACGGGACGAGAGGCGGGACAAAAAATTGTTCAGTTAGATCCGCAAAGGATCCGTCAGTGCTTCTTGCCTTACGATGCGGTCTATGCAGTGCGTAAGTTTTTGCGCCAGACTCAACCCACCATAGGCCTTTTAATGGAAACTGAAGTTTGGCCGACTGTTTTAGAGGAAGCCCATGCATTGGGTATCCCTATGGCCTTGGTTAACGCTCGTTTGTCAGAAAAATCGTTTAATCAGGCGATGCGGGTGCCGGAACTAATGAAAAAAGCCATGGGACGGTTTACCAAGGTATGCGCTCAGGCTGAAAGTGATGCTCAACGTTTAAAGGCGATGGGAACGGTGGAACCGGTGATTACCGGCTCGCTTAAATTTGATATTCAGGCGCCAGCGGAAGCCTTGGCAAAAGCTGCGCAGTGGAAGTTGGGCATTTCAAAGCCTATTGTGATGTTTGCCAGTACCCGTGATGGGGAGGAAGCCCTCATTGTTGAGTCGCTTAAAGAGCAAGCAAAACCTGAGATTTGTTATCTTTTGGTGCCCCGTCATCCGCAGCGCTTTGCAGAAGTTGAAGAGCTTTTAAAGTCAGCCGGTCTACGTTATCAAAAACGCAGTCTTTTAAAGAGTCCGGATGATATTCAAAAAGACACCCAAGTGATTTTGGGTGATTCCATGGGCGAAATGTTCTTTTATTGCGCCCTCTCGGATGTCACCCTGATGGGGGGAAGCTTTAAGCCCTTTGGTTGCCAGAATGTCATTGAACCGGCAAGTGTAGGGGTTCCGGTTATTGTGGGTCCCAGTACATTTAATTTTTCAATGGTGGTTGAAAAAGGAATGGAGGCGGGGGCTATTACACAGGTTGAGGATGTGGCAAGGGCAGTGGATTTAGCGCATCAATGGCTGATGAATCCCGAGTGGATGGCTAGTCTCAAAGCCAACGCGTTGACCTTCTCAAAAATGTACGTTGGTGCTACCGAGCGAACCATGTCTGTTTTGGAGACGCTATGGAAAAAACAATAATTCCTAATGTCTTAACGATTGCCGGCGTTGATCCGTCGGGCGGGGCTGGTGTCCTTGCCGATATTAAGGCCATAAGCGCATTAGGTGGTTATGGGTGTGGTGTGATTGCGGCCTTGACTGCCCAAAACACTTGCGCGGTAACGGGAGTTTGCCCGGTTCCGGCCTCTTTTGTCCGCGAGCAGTTAGAGACGCTTTTTGAAGATGTTCGAATTGACGCGGTCAAGATCGGCATGCTTTCCGATGTAGCGGTTATTGAAGAGGTTGCCCGAGCACTTGATCGATATCGTCCGCGTTTTGTGGTGCTCGATCCGGTCATGGTTGCTAAAAGTGGCGATCGTTTGTTGCCGGAAAATTGTGTGCAAGCTCTCAAGACGAAATTGTTGCCGTTGGCCACGGTTTTAACACCGAATTTGCCCGAAGCGGCGGTCTTGGCAGGGGAAGCTGAAATTACTCAAGAAGGGCAGATGCAGGCCCTTGCCGATAAGCTTTTACCTTTAATGGGTAAAGACAGTTGGCTACTGTTAAAAGGCGGTCATCTAACTGGTGCTGAAGTGCCGGATCTGCTAACAAACGGGGAAGTGAACGTTGTTTTTAAAGCCGACCGAATTGAGACAAAAAATACACATGGAACCGGCTGCACCTTGTCATCGGCTCTGGCCACCTTGTTGCCGCAATGTGAGACAGTGCCCGAAGCGGTTGAAAAAGCAAAAAAATACCTTTGGGAGGCCATTTCTCATTCCGGAGAGTTAACTGTTGGTCACGGGCATGGACCGGTTCACCATTTTTATAGGTTTTTAACCCGTTGATATTGTTGAGGAATTAAAAAAGTTTAGAGTTTTTTAATAAAACGGGTTGCTTTTCAACCAGTGTATCTGTATGATTCCACTTCTCTGGCGGGTTAGCTCAGTCGGTTAGAGCAGAGGAATCATAATCCTTGTGTCCGGGGTTCGAGTCCCTGACTCGCCACCAGATTTAAAAGTGGGAGGTCAAATGACCTCCCGTTTTGCATTCTCGTCTCGAAATTTTCTGATAGATCCTTACATTGCTTTTTCAGTTCTATTTTTGCATCGGTACACTGTATATTATTGATTTAATATTTGTATGAGCTGGACAGCTACTGTCTAAAATTGACAGTTATTAGACAGTTCGTTGTTCAGCTTGACAATAACCCAAAAAGAGCCAACTCATGATTGTTAAGCAAGAAGTGATTGATGCAATTCACTTAATGAGACGTATTGGTGCCGATACCCAAAGATGTGAAGTCAAAAAATCGGTTCAAGAGTTGCCGAGAAATCTTCCAGAAACTATTTCTGCTTGAGCCAATTGAACCTAAAAACAGTCCTAAGCAGCGCTATCGATTGGTTCGAAAATAGTTTGGTCTATTCAGAAAATTGGAATACCAATTAGACAGTTAACTGTAAAGAGTAGAGAGTAACTGCAAAACTACTGTATATACTTTACAGTGCGTTGGGTAATTTAAATTTTTTGCAATACCATCATGAATCTGTCGAGGAAAGGTTGATTTGTGAACAAGCGTTTGTTCAAAATGTGATCACGCCCAGATAAGTTGGGAAAATAACAGTGTGGTTTAGCAAATTTTGTATAGTGCCAACTGTCCGGGTCATCAATTTTTTTTTGCATTAAAAAGCCCCCAAGTTTTGAACCTTGGGGGTCTGAATCATGCCGTTGCTGTTAAAACTTAGGCTTCACCGGGAACGATGAAGATCGGCATTCTGCAGGAAGCCACCATGGCACGGGTGGAACTACCAAAGACCAATGAACTAATGCGGCCTTTGCCGTGCGAACCCATTACAACCATGTTGAGATTTTCATCGGCGTAGTGGGTAAGTGTCGTTTGTAGCGAACCGCGTAACTCAACAGGTTTGGCTTTAAGGCCCGCCGCTTTCAATTGAGCCAGAGGTGACTCAACAGCGTTGGTGTACTCTTTCTGTTCGTATTTGGGTAAGAGTTTGTCGAGCTCAAGCACGCCCTTGTCCAGAAGTTCTGACGGAACCGTTTCCTCATCCGCGTGAACATAAATGACTTCAAAGGAAGCATCGGTGCCGAACAAATCTTTATTCTGAACCGCAAATTTTGTGCAAAGATCGCCAAAACCTGAGCCGTCAACCGCGATGCCGATCTTAAGATTTTCATCTTTAGGGGTGTAATGTTCACGGCATACGAGAACAGGGCAGGTAGCCCGGGCGATTGTGCCCAAAGAGACAGAACCTAAATAAAGATTCTTTAAAGCGCTTAAACCTCGAGCGCCCATCACAATAAGGTCTGCGCCGATTTCACGGGCATAGCTTGCGATAACCTTGGCCGGGTGGCCGATCTTACTGGTCTTAATGACATTTTCAGGCAACGTCGCGATATCTTCAGCCATGTCTTCAAATACCGCCTTGATTTTGTCATCGTAGTACCAAGACTGAATATCAAAGTCCCCTTCTTCCATTGGATGCTCAATATAAGGTTTTTGCACGTAGAGCAACTCAATCTGCGGTTTTTGATTTTCAAGCCAGGATTTTCTGCTTGTTACAAAACGAATCGCTTCTCGGCAGTCTGCACCACCGTCAATAGGAATCAATACACGCATAAAACACTCCGTATATGAACAATAAACCCTTTAAACTCAATAAGTTATGTGGAGATATTGAGTCGTTTCTTTCTTAATTTCAGTGTACGCCGATTCCGTGTTTACGAGTAAGGGTAAACGCTAATTATTGATAAAAGGCAAAGAAAAGATAGAGCCCCTTGCGACAAAATCGCTTGGGGCTCGTGAGAAGGCTTTGCTAAATAACAAAACCATTATTGTTTAGACATTGGGCACCACCAAAATCGGCAAATTGGTCGCCGCAATCATGGCACGGGTGGAGCTACCGAACACGAGTGAGCGAAGCGCGCCTTTACCGTGCGTACCCATGACCATCACATCGAGATGTTCGTCAGCGTATTTCGGAAGAACGTCTTCGGGATTGCCGATAAGTTTCACAGCTTTGACCGGAACGCCTGCGATATCGAACTTTTCAACCGGAGACTTCACGGAGGCTTCAAATTCGAGTCCTTGGATTTCTTCCCAGGTCATTTGAGGCGGAATCGGGCCTTCGTTGACAAAGTCCGGCGCGTAAAGCGGATCGTCCGGCACCACATTAATGATTTCAAATGTCGCGTCCTTGCCGAAGAAGTGACGGTGGGCGATCAAATAGTCCGCGCACTTGGGGCCAAAGGGAGAGTCGTCAACGGACAGGCCCACATGCAGACCGGAAGGTTTCACTTCAGTCGTTTGACGGAAAACAAGCACCGGGCACTTGGAAGAGGCAATTGTAGCCAGCGACACAGAACCTAAATAGAGGTTTTGCAGTGCACTTAATCCGCGAGCGCCCATGACGATCAAGTCGGCCTTTTGTTCATTAGCGTATTGCGGAATAACTTGAGCGGGATGCCCCACCAGGGAAGTCTTTTTCACGTCCCCGGGAATTGCATCAATTTCTTCACGCATGCCGGACCACACGGCCTTGGAACGCGCTTCGTAATACGCTCCCATGTCAAACTCGGCTTGCTCCGTGGCCCGTTCCACTATCGGTTTTTGGACATAAACGAGTTCAACTTCCGGTTTTTCTTGTTCAAACCATTCTTTTTTCGAGGCAATGAATCGAATCGCTTCACGGCAGTCTCTACCGCCATCAACAGGAACTATCACACGCATAAATCCATTCTCCATGTTATGTTTGTTTATTTCGGAGGGATTGCAAAAAATTCTTTAAATTCAACAAGTTGATAATTTTGAATTTTTGCCTCTGTCCTTAATTCCAGTGTACTCCGATACGAGGCGTTCAGAGCAACTTTTTTCATGGGCAAAGATTCAGGGAAAAAGCGCTAAAAGTAAGGAAAAAGCCTTGAAAATCAGGGTGAAAAGCGATTTTGTTCGGACTATAATTAAACCTTTCTTTGACTTATAACAAGCGAATAATCATGCAAGATTTGTCCCAGATCATTGCCCAAGCGCAGAGTGCTTTTGCCGAGGCGACGACGCCCGCTGCTCTGGAAGACGCGAAGGCTAAATTTTTAGGGAAAACCGGTTCTATTACGGTTTTAATGAAAGGTCTCTCAAAACTCACGCACGAAGAAAAGCGTGAAATGGGACAAGCGTTGGGAAGCGCAAAGCGCGCCATCGAACAAGCGCTCGAAGCTCGTCGTGAAGAATTGGCCAATGAAAAGTTGGCGGCAAGACTGGCTGCTGAAGCCTTGGACGTAACCTTACCCGGTCGTAAATATCCGCAAGGCGGCGTGCATCCGGTCATCATGACGCAGATGCGTATTGAAGAAATCTTCCGTTCGATTGGTTTTGATGTGGCCGACGGTCCTGAAATCGAAACGGACTGGTATTCATTTACGGCCTTGAATAATCCGCCCAATCATCCGGCTCGCTCCATGCAGGATACGTTCTACGTGGACATGAAGGATGAAACGGGTAAGCTCTTGCCCCTTCGTCCGCACACTTCGCCCATGCAAGTGCGTTATGCCCGCACCCACACGCCCCCGATTAAAGTGTTGGCTCCGGGGCGCACCTACCGTGTTGACAGCGATGCTACCCACTCGCCGATGTTTCATCAGGTCGAAGGTCTTTGGATTGACACCGATGTCAGTTTCTCTGACTTAAAGGGCGTGTACACCGATTTCTTGCGTCAATTCTTTGAAACGGATGAATTGAAGGTTCGTTTCCGCCCGAGCTACTTCCCGTTTACGGAACCGTCCGTGGAAGTGGACATGATGTTTACAAGCGGCCCGAAGAAAGGCCGTTGGTTGGAAATTTCGGGCGCCGGCGAAGTTCACCCGAATGTGGTCCGTAACTACGGTTTGGATCCAGAACGCTACATCGGTTTTGCGTTCGGTTCCGGTCTTGAACGCTTGACCATGTTGCGTTACGGAATTGACGATTTGCGTCTTTTCTTTGAAGGCGATTTGCGCTTTTTGAAGCAATTCAATCGTTAATGGCTCAACAATTTAAAAAGAGAAAACAAGATGTTATTTTCTGAAAGCTGGTTACGTTCCTACATTAATCCGGATCTGACGACGGACGAATTGTGTGAAGCCATGACGATGGCAGGGCTTGAAGTCGAAGAGGTAAGCTCGGTTGCTCCGGCCTTCTCAGGCGTTGTGGTGGCCCGAGTGCTCTCCGTTAAAGATCATGAAAATTCCGATCACTTGCATATTTGCCAAGTCGATGTTGGCGATGGCGGTGAACCCCTGCAGATTGTGTGCGGTGCGCCCAATGTGCGTGAAGGCATCTTGGTGCCGTGTGCCAAGATCGGCGCAGTTTTGCCGGGTAACTTCACGATTAAGAAGGCCAAGATGCGCGGTGAGGTCTCCATGGGGATGCTTTGCTCGGCTCGTGAATTGGGAATCACGGAAGATCACACCGGTTTGTGGATTTTGCCTGATGATCTGACGGTGGGTGAAGATATTCGCACGGCTTGCCATTTGGATGACAAAAAGATTGAAATCAAATTAACGCCGAATCGCGGTGACGCTCTTTCTTTAATCGGTGTGGCAAGAGACTTGCATGCCATTACGGGTGCACCTCTGACGTTGCCTGAAATGCCTGAGGTGCCCGCCAACTCCGACACGAAGATTGATATCAAGATCAAAGCACCGGATTTGTGCGGCCGTTACACAACGCGTCGTATTGATAACCTCAATATCCATGCTCCAACGCCGCAATGGATGAAGGATCGTTTGGAAAGAAGCGGTCAGCGCAGTATTTCTGCCCTGGTGGATATCTCCAACTACGTGATGTTGGAAACTGGTATCCCGACCCACTTTAGCGATGCTCAAAAGATCGCGGGCGGTGCTTATACGGTTCGTTGGGGTAAGCCCGGCGAAAAAATTGAGCTCTTAAACGGTCAGACGGTGGATGTGGATCCTGAATTGGGTGTTATTTGTGACGCCAATGGCCCGAAGGTGCTTGCCGGCATCATGGGTGGTGAAGACACCAAGGTGACCGATGAAACGACTTGTATTTCTATCGAGTCGGCTTTCTGGCATCAAAAGGCAATCCAAGGCCGTTGCCGTCGCCTGAATTTCTCAACGGATGCAGCCTACCGTTATGAACGCGGTGTGGACTTCGGTCAAACAGAGAAGGTTTTAAATTACATCACGCGTTTGGTGACGGAAATTTGCGGAACAGAAACGACGGCCATTGGCCCTGTCATTGATGCCGTGACTGTTTTGCCTGAACGCCATGAGGTGAAGATGCGTGCCGATCGCGCTCGTAAGGTGATCGGTATGGACATCGATACGGCCACGATGGCTGAATGCTTTAAGCGCTTGGGCTTTGAATTTACGCTTGAAGACGATGTCTTTAGCGTTAAGGCTCCGACCTATCGCTTTGATATCGAAATCGAAGAAGATTTGATTGAAGAAGTGGCGCGCTTGGTGGGTTACGAAAAACTGCCCGATCAACCGCCGATGGCTCGTGCCTATATGCACACGCGTCCTGAAGGTATGCGTAGCGTGCATAGTCTTCGAATGAAGTTGGCTGACTTGGGCTATCAAGAACTCATCAATTTCAGCTTTGTGCCTCGTGAATGGGAAAAAGATTTCGCCGGCAACGATCAGCCGATCGAACTCTTAAACCCGATCGCAAGCCAATTGTCGGTTATGCGCACGCAAATGGTGGGCGGCTTGGTTGATATTTTGAAATACAACTTAAACCGCAAGGTAACGAGCGCCAAACTTTTTGAAGTCGGCCGTATTTTCCGTCGTGATGAATCGGTGGTGACAACGGAACATTCCGTCAAGGGTGTTGATCAGCCGGTTCGCATTGCGGGTCTTCTTTACGGTGACGCCATGGGTGAACAGTGGGCCGTGCCTGCACGCTTGGCTGATTTCTTTGATGCCAAGGGTGATGTGGAACGCTTGATTGCCCCGCTTGAAGCTTCGTTTGTGGCAAAGAGCTTCCCGGCTTTGCACCCGGGTCGCAGCGCGGCGATTATGCTCGACGGTAAGGAAATCGGTTTTGTGGGTGAATTGCATCCGAAACTTCAGCAGACCTACGGTTTGCCGCATGCGCCGATTGTCTTTGAATTGGATGTCGCTTCCATTTTGCATAAGTCTGTACCGTGGCACACGCCTGTGAGCAAGTTCCAACCCATCTCGCGAGACGTGAGCGTGGTGGTGCCGCATGGCGTAACCTTCATGGCGCTGCAAAAGGTTGTTGCTCAAGCGGCTCAAACGGATAAGCGTTTGGCAGGCTTTGTCTCGCTTGATCTCTTTGACCTTTACCACAAGGCTGCCGATGCTGATAAGCCCGCTGAAGTGAGCATGGCATTCCGCCTGACAATTCAGCCTGAAGACGAAAACTACTCGGGTGAAGACGCAGAGGCCGCGTTGGCTGCTGTGGTGGAAGCACTCGCCACTCAAGGTGCGGTGTTGCGTCAGTAAAGGCTGTTGCTAGAAGCAACTCCTAACTCCAAGGCCTTTCATTTTTGGGAGGCCTTGGTTAGTTTAAAACAGAAAAAGAGCTGAAAAATCAAAGGAAAATCATTTCTTTGGTACAATGCTCGCATTGAAAAAATCACGATTAAAGAGAGAGCAAGATGGAAACGAAAACCATGACGAAAGCCGACTTGGTGGAGATGCTTTTTAACCGCATGGGAATGAATAAACGCGATGCCAAGGATATGGTGGATGCGTTTTTTGATGAAATCCGCGCGGCGCTTGAAAGCGGTCGCACCGTGAAGCTTTCCGGATTCGGCAATTTCCAATTGCGCGATAAGGCCCAACGCCCCGGTCGAAATCCGAAGACAGGCGAAGAAATCGCGATTACGGCGCGCCGCGTGGTGACCTTTCATGCCAGTCAGAAATTGAAAGAAGCGGTCGCCAAGACCCACCCCTCTTTGCGCGAAACCACTAACCTTTAATGCTTCGGGAGGACCATTATGGCTTCTGAAGAACCGGTACGCATGCTCGAGGGCGACACGAAAGACTTCGAGCTCACCGAATTGGATGGCCCGGAAGAAGAACTTCTGGGTCGCTATCTGCCGATCGGTGATGTGGCCAAATCAATCGGCGTGAATCCGTCCGTGCTGCGTTTCTGGGAGCAAGAGTTCCCGCAGTTGCGCCCGACCAAAAGGGGCAACCGTCGTTACTACTGTTCGGAAGACGTGGCGCTGATTCGCACCATTCAGCATTTGCTCTATGAAGAGCACTACACGATTTTGGGCGCTCGCAATAAGATCCATGAGTTGCAGATTCAAAATAAGGTAAAAGGTATTTTGGATGAGAAGGCCAGCGCTCCTTTGCAGACTAAGCCTGAAAAGCCCGCTTTGGATTTGGCGGCAGCGCTTGCAGAATTAAAAGCCATTCGTGCTATTTTGGATTCGCCCGCCCTGGAGGAGTCCCGTCGCCAGGAGCAACAGGCCAAGGAGAAAGCCGAACGTGACGCGGTAGAAAATTTCGCCTTGGTATCGGAAGATTTAAACGAGCTTCTGGCGAGAGAGGCAGAAGAAGAGGCTAGGAATGCTGAGGCTCAGGAAGAAGTCCAAGAGCAGCAAGAAGAAGTCACGGCGCCTCATTCGTACGACTTGGGAGCCATTGGTGTGGATAGTGAGGATTTCTTGCAGCCTAGTCCCAAGATCGGCGACATGAAGATTACTTCAGAAGAAAAGCCAGAAGAAGTCCAGAAAGCGGAAAAGCCCAAGGTGGATACGTCGCATTTAGTCGTACCGCCTTTGCCCGGAGAGCGTCAGGGTTTTACGGTCGGCATGAAAGTGCCGAAGAACCATGACCAGTCGCTCATTTATACTTCTCCCATGATGTGGAAGAAGAAATAACCGAGCGATTGTGGAGCAGTTTGCCAAAAAGGATGGGATTGTGTAATATTCCCATCCTTACGTCGGGGCGTAGCGCAGCCTGGTAGCGCACTTGCATGGGGTGCAAGGGGTCGCGAGTTCGAATCCCGCCGCCCCGACCATTGGATTCAAAAAGAGAGATCGGTTCGCCGGTCTCTTTTCATTTTTAATTTCCCAAATGCTGTGTACACTGATATCCGATTTCAGGGCAAGTCACTTCTTTCTCACTTACCTCAAAAATTTCCCCACTTAGTGGGAAAGAAAACTAACCTAGAAACTGTGATTAGAGAAAAATTTCCTGTACATCAGACAAGAAGTCCCATCCTTTATCGGTGGTGACGAAACGATTCAACGGCTGTGGCATTAGGCCTAAAGATTGGGCTTTGGCAATGCCAGGTTGGATATCATCTAGACTCAGGGCGGTTCGCTCACTCAATAGATCTAAAGGAGCCCCCTCACGAAGTCTCAGAACATTTAACATAAATTCAAAAGCTTGTTCTTCTTTGGCAACCACTCTTTCATGTGCTACTGCACTGTCTTTTATGGCGTGCTTTATGTAGCTTTCCGGCTGCATAAAACGAGCTTCTCGGACAATGGTGCCATCTTTCAGTGTGACTTTACTGTGCGCGCCGGCGCCGCACGCTAAGTAATCCCCAAATTGCCAGTAATTGAGATTGTGACGGCAACGTTTACCGGGCTTGGCATAACCTGAGACTTCATAGTGTTCGAAACCGGCCGTCTCTAAACTGGATGCGACCAAGTCTTGCATCTGATAAATCACATCAGGATCAGGAATCTTGTCCGGAATGTGTTTGGCGAAAACGGTGTTGGGCTCAAGTGTTAATTGGTAAAAGGATAAATGGGTACTTTGGGCGGCAATAGCTTCGTTAAGCTCAAATTTAAGCTCTTCAAGCGTTTGGCCGGGCAAGGCAAACATCACGTCCAAATTGAAGTTTTCAAACGATTCCTGAGCGATTTTGATGGCTTTGTGGGCATCTTCACTATTGTGGATACGTCCTAACCGTTTTAAAAGCTCATCATTGAAGCTTTGAATTCCCATTGAAAGACGATTAATGCCGATTGATCGGTAGGCTTTAAAGTGCGCCGTATCGACTGTTCCGGGATTGGCTTCCAGGGTAATTTCAACGTCTGACGCGACTTTAAGAAGAGAAAAAACAGTCTCTAGGAAACGTTCCAACTCTTGAGGAGCAATAAGAGAAGGTGTTCCTCCGCCGATGAAGATACTGATGAGTTCACGATTTTGTGCATAGGCGATGGAGTGCTTTAAATCGTGAATTAAGGCATCAATGTACTGATGGGACGGATCGTATGAAGAGGTGAGGGCGTGAGAATTAAAGTCACAATAAGGACACTTTCTCACGCACCACGGCCAGTGCACATAAAGAGAGAGCGGAATATCGGCGCTTCTCATAAAGCCCAGCGCTTTTTCATTTCTTCAATGAGTTTTACCATCGCAATGCCTCGATGGCTCACCGCATTTTTTTCGTCCGCCGTTAATTCTGCGGCGGTTTTCCCCACTTGCGGCAAAAGGAAATAGGGATCATAGCCAAAACCGCCTTCTCCGCGAGGAGAATCAATGACTTCGCCATACCAACGGCCTTCAGCGATGATAGGTTCTGGATCTTCCGCACTGCGTACAGCGACCAATACACAGGTGTAGTGAGCACCGCGATCGGAAACACCTTTTAGTTTTTCAACAAGCAATGCGTTATTGCGCTGATCATCACCCGGCTCTCCTGCAAAACGCGCAGAATGAACGCCGGGGGCGCCGCCTAATGCATTGACACAGATGCCGGAATCGTCCGCAATGGCGGGAAGTCCCGTGAGTTTGGCGGCGTGGCGCGCTTTGGCTAGGCAGTTTTCAAGAAATGTCCCATAAGGTTCTTCTGCCGCCGGAATATTGAATTCGCCCTGAGGGTGTACCTCGACATTTAAGGGTGACAAAAGTCTGTTGAATTCACGAAGTTTGCCCTTGTTGTTGCTGGCCAAAACGATTTTCATGGATTTGTCCTTTTTTAAGCAGTCAAAGCGGCTTTTTGCAGTTCAATAATTTGAGCGATCGCGGATTTAGCTAACGCGGTCATTTGAGCCATTTCGTTTTCAGTGAAGGGTTCGCCTTCGGCAGTGCCTTGAATTTCAACAAAGCGCCCGTCACTAGTCATCACAAAATTCATGTCCGTTTCGCTGTTACTATCTTCCGGGTAATCAAGGTCGATAACCGGAACGCCTTCAAAAATACCGGCACTGATGGCGGCCACATGACCCTTGATCGGATTTTCAGTAATTTGGCCTTTGGTAAGCATTGCTTGAACAGCCAAAGCGAGTGCGAGCCAAGCCCCTGAAATAGAGGCACAGCGCGTGCCTCCGTCGGCTTGAATCACGTCACAGTCCAATTGAATGGTAAAACCAGCCATTTTTGTACGATCCACAACGGCACGCAATGCGCGCCCAATGAGGCGCTGAATTTCTTGGGTTCTGCCGGATTGCTTGCCTTTAGCGGCTTCTCGGTCGCTGCGCGTGTGTGTCGCGCGAGGCAAAAGACCGTATTCAGCCGTAACCCATCCTTCGGGCTTATCTTTTAAAAATTTCGGCGTGCCTTCAATGACGGAGGCCGTGCAAATCACTTTGGTATCACCCACTTCCACTAAAACAGAACCTTCCGCGTGTTTGGTGTAGTGGGTGGTAAAGCGCACAGGGCGCATTTCGTCAGGTTTACGATGAGAGGGACGTTCAAACATGGTTTAAATCCTCACAAAGAAAAATTTAGGAATCTTTTTCGCGCCTTTTGAGTCTGGGCTCAAAAAGCATGGAGCCGCCCATAGCCTCAGTCCATGGCCCTTGAACATTGCTTTGAGGCTGCCAGTGCTGGGCGGCGTCGTTGCTAACAAAAAAACCTTTTTCTGTTTGGGCAAAAAGTTTGTCACCTCGGCCGTCTAATGCTACAAACATGCCGAGGTCTTTGCTGAGGTAGCGGGGATGCCAGAATTTTCCTTCTTGGCTAGCGACATAAATGCCTTTTTCGCAGGCGGCAAAGAGTTTTCCTTGAAAATTAAGCAGTGAAAAGAAGTGCCCGCAAGTGCTCCCGTCATACTTCAAACGCCAGCGAACACCGGAGGAAGCCTGAAAGATTGCATCGTTTGTGCAGGCATAAAGCATATTGTCAAAGCTTTCAATATCAACAAATTCTCCGCCTTTTCGTTGGGGACTGATTTGAACAAATTGGGGAGTATCGGGTTGTGTGCTGTAAATGCCCGTATCGGTGACTAAAAAGAGTTCTCCTCGGTGAAAGGTCAAACCTCGAAAAGTTCCCAGAGGGTGCGTTTCATCTTCATAAAAGATAGACCACGTTTGTCTGAAGTCGTGGCTGATTTCGACACGGTTAAAAAGATAGTTGAGTCGAAAGGAAGCTTCTGGGGCGTCAATTACTAAGGGCATTGTTCTTATTTCCAAATACGTATCGATTGATTGTAAAGCAAAGGCAGAATACAGCAAAAACTATACGAAAGGCACTGCAATTCGTGACTGAAAGGATGAAAGATTGTTTTAATGATAGAAAAAATGACTCTAAAAATTCTTAAAAGGCTATAACTCATAAAAATCAATGAATTAAAAAGATCTGTCAAATTTCATTTCCTCATTTGATCAAAATTTTGTTGTGAAAAAGATACAGAGATTTGAAGTAATCGTCTAGTAAATTTGACAGATCGGGGGGGGGGTGGTAGGAAAATTTCAGACAGCAAAGCGAATGTCTTATTTGCTTTCAAATTCCTATAAAGACATCTTTCTTTGAAGAAGGAAAATCTATCATGAAAAAGACTTTAGCTGCTGTTGCTGTCTTGGGCGCTTTTGCAGGTTCTGCTCTGGCTGCCGATGTTACCCTATACGGTCGCGTGAATCTTGGCGTGCACTATGCTCATAGTGATGTGAGTGGTTCTGCTGATGAAACAGAGAATGTTTCTTCTGATAATTGGGGTCTCCGCTCTGGTGATGCTACGGGTTCCCGTTTTGGTATCAAGGGTGAAGAACAAATTTCCGACGGTTTAACGGTTGGTTTCCAATTGGAACAGGGCTTTAACGCTGATGATGGTGCCGAATCTGATTCTTCTAAGGCATTCTCTCGTGAATCCCGTCTTTATGTTAAAACCGATTACGGTACGTTGCACATGGGCCGTTTTGGTGCTTTAGATTCTGGTACGGGTTCTGTTGACGTCGCCGCTGGTTTCTCTGCTTCTGGAACGGGTTATGGTGACAACATTGTCGACCAAAGCCGTGTCTTGAAGACCTACAGCCGTTTAGATAACTCAATTGCTTACACCTCTCCCGAATTTGCTGGTGTGAAGTTCCACGCTATGGCTTCTTTGGGTCAAAGCGACTATGTGTCCAAGGGTGAATGGGTTGAATACGACGGTGAAGAATCCTCTCATGAAGTAGATCGTTACTACGGTTTAGGTGTGACTGGCCAATGGGGTGCCTTGGGTGCTGGTTTGGTCGTAAGTCGTATGGATTTGGGTAGCGATCAAAGCAAGATGATTGGTAAAGATCTTAATAAGACCTATTATGACGCTGACGACACGTTGAATGTTACCGCTGCTGTGAACTATGACTTCGGTGTCACAAAGGTCTTCTTGGCTGCCAACTACTACGACCAAGGCGAAGCATCTCCCACGTTGGACTACTCTCAATGGGGTGTTAGCTTGAGCGCTGCTACGCCGATCGCTTCCGGTACGTTAGAAACCGCAGTTGGCTATAGCGTTGGTACGAATGACCTCGCTGCTGCTGGTACCGATGATGAAATCAAGGTCTTCAACATTGGTGCTTACTACAAGTACCCGTTGAGCAAACGTACCTATGTTTATGCAGGTGCTGGCTATGATCAAGAAGAAGAATACGGTGTGAAGACCAAGACGACAGAAGTCATGACTGGTTTAGCTCACTACTTCTAATTTAGAAAGTCTTCTAATCTGGATTAGACAGTTTCCTACTACCTCCTGTCTGATTTAGAGTTAGTTGTGGAGCGGATTCAGGAGCTGAAAGGTTTCTGGATCCGCTTTTTGTTGTAAAAAAACAACTATATATTTTTAAATATTTTTTTATAAATACTTAATAAATTCAATTAGATAGTTTTATTCTGGGTTGTGAAGGACATAAGAGACGCTAAATAAGCAAAGACCCAAATTGTTTGACTTAGTTCTTTAATGCGAGCAAAAATGCAATTCAAGCAGAAGGAATTCTGCGTTTTCCTCTAGAGGAAAAACAATTTGTTTTTTCATATAAAAAGGTAGTAATTATGAAAAAGACTTTAGCTGCAGTCGCCGTGCTCGGCGCATTTGCCGGCTCCGCTCTCGCTGCCGACGTTACTCTTTATGGTAAGGTTGACCTCGGTCTCCAATATGTCAATTCCAACTCTGACCAGATTGTTGGTAATGCCGAAGGCGGTTATGACATTGAAAATATCAAATCTGACAAGATGGCTGTCAAGTCCGGAGGCAATTCTGGCTCTCGTTGGGGTATGAAGGGTTCAGAACAAATTTCTGAGGGTTTGACGGTTGGCTTCCAATTGGAAGGCGGCTTTAATGCTGATGACGGTAAACAGGCCCAAAACGGCGGTGTCTTCAGCCGTGAATCTCGTCTCTATGTTCAAACCGATTTCGGCGAACTCGCTTTCGGTCGTATGGGTGGCTTGGAATCTGGTTCTGGTTCTTACGACATCATTTCTAAGGGTTTTGCGATGTCTACGGGCTGGGGTGATTCCATCGGTAAGACCGGCAACATCTTCCTCGGTCAAAGCGATCGTTTTGACAATATGATCACTTATAAGTCTCCGACATTTGCTGGCGTGACCGTCTACGCTCAGGCTTCCTTGCAAAAGACATCTAATACCAAGGAAGTAGAAGGTTCAAGTGACACCGATCGTTACTATGCCTTGGGTGCTACGGGTAACTGGGGTGCTTTGAGCAGTGCGTTGACGTTTAGCACAACGGATTACAGCCGCACTTGGGTCAATGATGTTGAGAATAACGGCGCTGGTACTAAGGCCGAAGGTCGTGAAGACATGTCCAAGGTTGTGACGGGCTATGTGGCTTATGACTTTGGTATGGTGAAGCCGATGTTGTCCGCTCAATACTTCGACGATGTCAAGGGTGTGTCTTGGGATATGAGTGATGGACTTGAGGACACATTAGGTGAGACCTTGGGTAATTACTCTAAGAAGGGTTATGGCGTCATGTTAGGTGCTACGGCTCCGTTGGCTGGTGGTACCGCTTACGCAATGGTTGGTTACAACGATTTTGAAGCGACAGAAGATCTTCAAATGTTCGGCGCTAAAGCCGAATTTGACACAATCAACTTCGGCATCGGTTACCAATATCCGTTGAGCAAGCGTACGTACGTGTACACGGCTGCTGGTTATACCAAGCTTAGCGGTGAATTTAAGGCCGATGGTGAAAAGGATGATTTAGGCACCAAGACGACTGAAGTCGTTGCCGGTATCGTCCACAACTTCTAATCTGATTGCGTAAGTTTTAACTTACTAAATTAGTTAAAAGTTTGGCCCTGATGGTTATTCCATTAGGGCCTTTTAGCATCTATTTTCAGAGAATTTGTTATTAAAAGCAGATAATATTAGACAATCGGTAAAAACGAGTTTTAGCGAAGGAATCAGAATTCACGTTCTCAAAACTATCAGTCCAAGAGCTATTAAATGAGTTATGTACGTATATAGAATCCGCTCAAATCAAAACTAAAGTAGGCAACGTTAATGTCCCATCCGTTATGCAAACCATTTGTGCATTTGCTAACGAGCCTGGACAAGGTGGGGGTTATCTATTATTAGGTGTTTCAGAACAAGATAAACATTTTGTTGTGACAGGAGTGGATGATGTTGATCACCTGTTGCAAGAATTGAGTAACAATTGTCGAACGCAATTTGAAAGACCATTAACGATCGAAGCAAGTGTAGAAACATTACAAGGCAGAAACGTAATTGTTGTTTATGTTCCTGAGTTGCTTCCCGCCTCCAAGCCTTGTGTTTTTGAAGGGAAGTTTCACAAAGCTAATAAAAAGAAAACAGGGATTTGGAGAAGAGGTCCCAACGGCGATTACGAATGTTCTCAAGAAGAATTAGAACCAATTCTGTTGGCTAAAACTGGGAAAAGCTTTGAAGAAGTTATTTTTGATGATGCGGAGTTCGAGGATATTGATCCTCAGTTAATCGATCTTTACCGAAAACTTAGGGCGAAGAAAAACCCACAAGCTTCAGAATTGTCACTCAGTGATTTTGAGCTGTTGCGCATTTTACGACTCGTTCGAAAAAACGATAAAAATCAGTGGCAACCCAATGTTGCTTGTCTTTTGCTTTTTGGGTCTCAGGTGGCTTTGAGACGATTGATGCCAATGGAGCGGGTGGACTTTATTCGTATTGTGGGAACGCGTTGGATTGAAGATCCGAATAGTCGTTTTAGTTCTCTTGATTTCCGAGAATCGCTTTTAACTCTGATTCCCAAGGTCGAAGCAGCGGTTTTAGATACATTATTAAAACAGTTCCAACTGCAAGAAGGTGAATTGCAACGAACCGATGTTCCAGTATTACCGCAAAGGGTTGTGCGTGAAGCGATTGTGAACGCAGTGATGCACCGCGATTATCGAGTACACAGCCCGACTCAAGTAGTTCGCTATAGTGATCGAATCGAAATTTATAATGCCGGCTACTCTTTAAAGCCTGTGGAAGAATTGGGCACAGGAGCTTCAGAACTTCGAAATCCTATCCTAGCATCAATTTTGTATGACTTAAGTTTTGCGGAAACAAAAGGCTCCGGTATTCGAACAATCCGCACCCTTCTTAGAGAAGCTAATTTAGAGGAACCAAGCTTTGTTTCAAACGTTACCGGTAATTCGTTCCGGGCAACCTACTCATTAAATCAGCTTATGAGCAAAGAAGATTTGCTTTGGTTAGGTCAGTTTAAAGGCTATGAGTTAAACGATAACGAAGCAAGAGCGCTTTTGATCGCTAAAAACTTAGGTGCGGTCAATAATGCAACTCTTCGAGAGGATACCAATCTGGATACTTTGCAAGCTAGTCATGTTTTACAACGACTTGGTAATGAATATGATCTGCTAGTTAAGCATGGAGCAGGCACGGCGACTACATACACCCTAAATTGGACTCGACTTCAAGCAATCGGTTTCAAAACTGAAACACCACACCTCAGTGCTGAAACACCGCACCTCGAAATGGAAGATGCCTTGCGTCAGGCTGTTGAAAATTTGGGGTACCGTCCAAGAAAAGATAAAATTTTTAGTGTGATTATCAATTTGTGTTTACTTAAGCCTCAGACCAAGAAGAATTAATGCAAAAACTGGATAAAGGCGAACAGTTAATTCGAAAGTACTTAAAAGAGCTTCGTGAGAAAGGAATAGTCGAATACGTTTATCCTGAGCTGCCCAACCATCCAAATCAGGCTTATAGAGTGACTGAATACGGTAAGAAATGGATCGAGAATTCAAACGAGTGAAGAACAAGTTGCTATACTTAACGCCCATTATTGATTAACAACAATTTGTTTTAAAAGAACAAATTCTCTTTTGTGCAACGGATGTAAACCGTGACCGCGAAAAAAATTTATCTTCGCAGCTTTGGCTGCCAAATGAACGAGTACGACTCTGAAAAAATTGTTGACTTAATGGTTGCCAATGGCTACGAGCGTACAGAAAAAGTCGACGAGGCTGACCTCGTTGTTTTAAACACCTGCTCCATTCGTGAAAAGTCTCAGGAGAAAGTATTCTCTGAATTGGGACGCATTCGCGATGCTAAGAAAGAAGCCCACAAAGACGATATGTTGATCGCTGTGGGCGGTTGCGTCGCAAGCCAAGAAGGCAAAAAGATTTTGTCTCGTGCTCCCTATGTGGATATTGTCTTTGGGCCACAGACTTTGCATCGGTTGCCTGCGATGGTTCAAAAGGTTGAAGAAACGCATCGCCCGCAGGTGGATATTCGATTCCCCGAAATTGAAAAGTTTGACCACCTGGCTGAACCTCAAGCCCGAGGCGCTACAGCATTTGTCTCCATCATGGAAGGCTGCAGTAAGTATTGTTCTTACTGCGTGGTGCCTTATACGCGCGGTGAGGAAATCTCCCGTCCCATGGCAGACGTTTTAATTGAAGTGGCAAAACTTGCCGCGCAAGGCGTCAAAGAAGTGACGCTTTTGGGACAAAACGTTAATGCCTATCGGGGTTTAACACCAGATGGAGATATTGCGGACTTTGCGATGCTCTTGGAATACGTGGCTGAAATTGATGGTATTGAGCGCATTCGCTATACCACCTCCCACCCCAAAGAATTCACGCAGCGCTTAATTGATGCCTACGGCAAGATTGACAAACTGGTTAACCACGTGCATTTGCCTGTACAGTCGGGCTCTGACAAGATTCTTGCCGCCATGAAGCGCGGCTACACAGTCTTGGAATACAAGTCCATCATTAAACGTTTGAAAGCTGTGCGTCCCGATATCTCGATTGCAACGGATATCATTGTTGGCTTCCCCGGAGAGACTGAAGAAGATTTCCAAGCGACCTTAAAACTCATGGACGATGTGGGTTTTGATGCGAGTTTTTCTTTTGTTTATAGCCGTCGTCCCGGTACCCCTGCAGCTTATCTTAAGGACGACACCCCGCAGGAGGTTAAACTCAAGCGCCTTCAGATTTTGCAGGCTAAAAACGATGCCAAGGCAACCGAGATTGCTCAATCCATGTTGGGAACCGTGCAGCGTGTTTTAGTGATCGGCCCGTCTCGGCGTGGTCGCGGCATGATGGCCGCCCGCACGGACAATAACCGTATTGTGAATTTTGTGGGCGATGAGTCATTAACCGATACAATGGTCAATGTCAGGATTACGGAAGTCAATCCCCACACACTTTTGGGTGAAAAGGTATAAGAAATCAAGATGGCTCTTGAAGAAAAGGTATTGTCGCTGAATTTGGATTTGAGCAATACGGCGTTGGCAAGTCTTGTCGGGCCGATGGACGCCAATCTTCGCCAAATTGAGGTGATTTTGGATGTCTCCATTTCACGCCGCAACAATCAGTTCCGAATTGCCGGCGAGCAGGAAAAGGCTCGAGAAGCACTAAATGCTTTAGAGACGCTGGCGCACCGTGCGGAAAATTCGTCCGAAGAACTCACAACCGATGATGTGCAGCTCTTTTTTGTCGGAGAAAACGCTAAAAAAGTAGACGGTGATTCACCCACGTCTCCCGTGTTGCACACGAAGCGTCGCGAGCTTCAAGGCAGAACGCCTCGTCAAAATGACTATATCCAAGCCATTTTGGATAATGACATTGCCTTTGGGATTGGCCCTGCAGGTACGGGTAAAACGTACTTAGCCGTGGCGGCAGCGGTGGACGCTTATGAACGAGACCGTGTGGAACGTATCATTTTGACGCGCCCCGCGGTGGAGGCCGGTGAACGCTTGGGCTTTTTGCCGGGCGACCTTTCTCAAAAGGTTGATCCTTATCTGCGGCCGCTTTACGATGCGCTTTTTGATTTGTTGGGTTTTGATAAAACTCAGCGCTTGCTTGAAAGGCAGACCATTGAAATTGCGCCTTTGGCCTATATGAGAGGTCGCACGCTTAACAACGCTTTTGTCATTTTGGATGAAGCGCAAAATACGACGCCAGAGCAAATGAAGATGTTCTTAACCCGTATTGGGTTTGGCTCTAAAGCGGTGATTACGGGTGACGTCACACAGATTGACCTGCCCAGAGGAACGCGTTCCGGGTTGGTCGAAGCTCAAAATGTATTAAGTGGCGTCAGAGGGATCGCAATGACTTACTTTACGGCTTCTGACGTTGTGCGTCATCCCCTTGTCGCGCGCATTGTAGAGGCGTACGCTAAGGCTGATGAGCGAAGACACTTGGCAAAACTTGCCAAAGAGGAAAACGAATAACATGTCCAAATTGAAACTTAAGCTCAATATTTTTGAGCACGGCGAATTCAAGCTTCCTTCCAAAAAGAAGATGAAAAAATGGGTGAAGGCAGCGATTGAACGGGACACGGAATTAAACGTCATGTTTGTGGGCGAAGAAGAGGGGCGTGAGATGAACGCTCAATATCGCCACAAGGATTACGCAACGAATGTCCTGACCTTTGACTATCAGCATGAGCCGGTTGCTATTGCAGATCTCGCTATTTGTGTGCCTGTTCTTATTAAAGAGGCTAAAAATCAGAATAAGTCCTTTGATGAGCATCTGGCTCACTTGCTTATTCACGGGACGTTGCATGCGCATGGTTACGATCACATGGAATATAACGAAGCCAATGTGATGGAAGACAAAGAAATCGGCGCGCTTTTAAAGCTTGGCTTTGATAACCCATATGAAGACCGGATTTTGCTGACCGGTAAAAAGAAGAAATTTCACTTCAAAAAATAAATTTAGATTTATCTTGGGTGAGTTAACGGTTTAGTTTGGCAGGTCGCTTTCTGAGTGGCCTGTTTTCTTTTTGGCTCAGGTAGAGGTTGGGCAGCACGATCGCTTCAGTCTCGCCCGTTTCTTTGTTGTTCCATGCCACAATAAAATTGATTTCAGCGCGATTAGGGAAATAACCCATTTGACGATATCTCAGGAGTTTTTCTTGGAATGCCTTTGATAGGAAGGCGCATGCACAAATTTGGCCATTGAGCTTGGTCGTAAATAGCTTATTCTTAAGAAATAAAATTTGACCGCTACGAAGCTGACAGAGCTCTTCTTTTTTCCCGGAAACAAATCCTAAGTTAACGTCGGCAAGAGAGAGATTCAAAACAATCTCGGAGGGCTTGTCATAATGCTTTCTGTCCTCAATTCGGTTAAGACTTTCCGTTTTGATAGAACCAAAAAGTGTGCCACTGTGGTGGATGTAAAGTGAATTTTTAGCGCGGGTCATGCCGACATATAACTTGCGTCGCTCTTCATCCGTGTCATCCACCACGTTGTCAAGAAACATATGGACGGTACCAAATTCGTGACCTTTGGCTTTGTGGATGGTTGAGACAAAAATTTTCCCCTGATCATTATCAAACGTATCTTCCAGTTGAGACTCGCGAACAAACTCTTCAAAATCAGAAAAATAAATTTCTCTTGGCGTAACGCTTTCGAAAAGCTGGATTAGGCGCAGACAATTGGGTAAAAGCCGGCTTTGATGGAATCGAGACTGTAGAGCGACCTTAGCAAAATTCCATAATCGACGACTAACAATAGGATCTCCTTGAAGGCGTTTTTGAAGGTAGACCAAGAATGAGCGAATCTCCAGAAGATTGTATAAATGAATGTCTCCCCTGCTTTGAATAAGTTTGGCATTAAGTCCTGCTTTTTGCAGAGCATTAAAAATCAAAGCCGCCTCTTCATTGGTGGAAGTCAAAACGGCACAGTCTTTAGTTTCTTTGCTCTCTGAGAGTTCGTCGATAATCGCTTTTTCAAAGTGGTGCCCATGATGGTGAATCAATGTCACTTGTCCGGAAACGTCACGGTGAGCAACAGCTGGTTTCGTTTTCATTCGTGTGGTGATGCTAGAAGCATAGGCATTGGAAAAGTCCACAATATGACGAGCGCTTCTAAAATTCTCCGTAAGCTCGTATTGCATTGCGTCATATTTGGAGAGGAGTTCTCTCATAAACTTGGAATCTGATCCCCTGAAAGCATAAATATTCTGATCATCATCGCCAACGGCAATCACTCTCATGGTTTCATTTCTTTGCATCAGAGCTTCAACCAGAGCAAAGTCGTCTTCACTCATATCTTGGGCTTCATCAATAACCAGAACACTTTTGGTAATTTTGTCTTGTTCTACGTCTCCTTCTCGAATCATTTCAGCGGCTTTTTTAACGACATTATCAGCTTCATTCAGTGTGCCGGGTCGTCCCAAAAGATCGAAGCAGTATGAATGAAAAGTCTTTACTTCGACATAGAAAGCTGCAGAGTGAGTCAAATCAATCAGACGCTGTTTAAATTCCGTGGCAGCCGCCCGAGAAAAGGTCAACATAAGGAGTTGATCCCGTTTGACATCTTCCATGAGCAATAATGCGGCCAATTTATGAACCAGTACCCGAGTCTTGCCGCTTCCGGGGCCAGCCGCAACCACAATGTGCTGAGATGTGTGATCGTTAATAATTGCAAGTTGCTTTTCCGATAAAGAACCGAAAAGTTTTTGATAAAGCTTTTTCGTAATGGTGCGTGACAGATCCGCTTTATTGTCTTTGAAATATTTATTGATGAAAGCTCGGTAGTCCACGTAAAAGTAATCGTGTACGTACTGCAAGGCGGCGTCGTAGTTTTTCAACATCAAGTTGGCAAATTGCCCGACGATATGAATTTGTTGAATTTTCTGTTCATAGTAATCGTCAAGTTGTTGATAGTCTGATCGCTTATATTTTCTGAGGTTACTCAATTCAAGACGGGTAATGGAGAGGCCGTTATAAAGGACTAAAAATCCGCCTTCAATTCGAAGCGCATCAATTTTGGATAGATAGAGCAGCGCATCTTCGACGGCTTTTTGCGTAGCTTTATTTTCAAAAAGGCCGCTTGTTTGACAATACTTTTTTTGAAGTGAAATGACAGAGAAATTAACGGCCAGTCGATCCTGCTGATCTTTTTCAGACTTTTGTTCAGAGGCACGCTCAAAAAGCTCTTTCAAAATGAAGTCGCAAAGCATTGCACGAGCCAAGCATGCGTCGGCTAATTGTTTTGTTTTCTCATTGGTGGTGAACTTGATGTGGTTATTGCCGCAATTAGTAATCTTTTCAAAAAAGCTTTTGATCTTCCAGTAATAAAAGATTGTTCGAATTTTCTTAATACTGGACGATAAGCCCGCTTCCTGCGCTTTGGCATTTAACTCTTTGAGATTGTGGGTACGCTCATCAGTAAAGGGAGAAAGTTCGGTGATGAGGAATTGTTCCAGAGCCGTGAAATTCCTAAGGACATTAAATGATTTCTTTTCGGTGTCAGACTTAAAGATATAAGCCGACATATCCATATCATCACGCAGTAAGTCACCTTCTTTCAAGAGACTGATGATGCGAATGATTTCGCCTTTTTCAATCCCCAAACGGTCTGCCAGATAATCTACTCGGGATTCTGCTTCATCGTTACCAGCCTGAGCGATTGAGTGACTTGAGATAAGCGAGCCAATAATACGTTTAGCGACTTGTCGGTCTGTGTCATTTGTAAAAAGTGGGCAGGCATCAATTTTGGAGTTGGCTTCTATCACGCTTGCGACTTTTAAGCTTGTCGCGTAAATATGAGGAACATTTTGTCCACGTTTGATGTAGCCCGCAAGCTCCAATGTGGCCAAGGCGGTTTTAATGCCGGTTTCCAACTCATGAGACTCTCGATCCCATCCTGCCCAACGGGCTAATTCCAATGCAGAGCATGTCAGCCTGGGGCCTCGTTTGGTGTGATCTTTGATGGCCTTCCAAACTTGCTGAATTTCACTCATGCTCAGTTTCGTTTGATTCAGAAGAAGGAAGTGTTTATTGAGATCATTTTCATTAAAGAGAATGTGACATTCAGCTGAGAGCGCAGGATCACGTCCAGCTCGTCCCGCTTCTTGTACATAGTTTTCAAGAGACGAGGAGATGTCATAGTGGATGACAAGGCCGACATCTTTTTTATCCACCCCCATGCCGAAGGCATTGGTGGCCACCATAATTCTGACTTGATCGCTTAAAAAAGCCTCTTGGTTCTTTGTTTTGTCTTCAGATGCCATTTTGCCGTTATAAGGCAAAGCACTAAATCCATCTTTATTGAGACGCTGGGCTAATTCTTCGGTTGCATCCACCCTTGAGACGTAAACAATCGTCGGACAGCTTTTCTGTTCGATCAACTCCCTTAACTTGGCATACTTTTTATCATCATCTTCTACATGCCAGACAGAATAGTGCAGATTTTCTCGAGCGGCCTGTGAAACGTAGAGTTTTAAATCAAGGTCAAGCTTCTCTTTGAAGTAGTCTCGGATATCTTGTACGACCTTTTGTTTTGCTGTTGCGGTAAAGCATGACACCGGAATACGTATGCCGCCTTTTTTCTCCTGTAATTCTCGGATGAAGTCTCCGATGTAGAGATAATCCACACGGAAATCGTGCCCCCAGGCAGAAAAACAGTGCGCTTCATCAATGACAAAGCGCTCGATATGGCGGGAAAGAAGTGCTTTTTCCAGAGTACGCGAACGTAATTGTTCGGGCGATACATACAAAAGGCTGGCGTTGCCGTTATAAATTTGGTCAAAGTTTTGCGCTCGTTCAATCGGATCCAATAGTCCGTTGATGGTGACTGCATCAGAAATTCCCGCAGCTACCAAATGGTCCACTTGGTCTTTCATGAGAGACTGAAGTGGGCTTAATACGACGGTTAATCCGTGGCAGGCGTCACCGGCCATTAAGGCGGGCAATTGAAAGGTCAGTGATTTTCCGCCTCCGGTGGGGAAAATAGCCAGCAATGACTCTGCGTGCACGGCAGCATCGGCGGCTTTTTCTTGTAGCGGTTCGCCGTTATAGGTCCTAAACTCATCAAAGCCAAAAAAGCGTTTCAGAGCCTGACGAACGTTAAGGTGCGTGTGGCAATAGGAGCACCCTTGCGCGCATGGTGTGAAACGCAGTTGTTTAAAGATTGCCTCAACAGAGGGGAAGTTTTTTAAGACCCAAGCCGGAAATATTGATGTTTTATCATCGGTATTAATGAGTGACAGACAGAAGGCTAACTCTAAAGGCCTTTCTTTAACCAGAGTTTCAATGTCTGCATGAGAGCAAATTTTTCCTTCAAAGTGGTCCTTAATGAAGGGTGCTAAATTTTGAAAATCCGTGTGATAACCGAGATAGTCAAAAAATCCCTCAAAAGCTTCCTGTTTGTTTAATAGCCCATAGAAAATAACCTGCATAAAAGCGGGGAGTGCACGGAATGTTTCAACACTTTCGAGAAAAAGTGTTTGACATTTCTGAGCGTCATTGACGGGATTACAAAGCTCCTCTGTAATGAGCTTTTCATCTTTAACCAAACGGTGGTATGGCTTTTTAGGAAAAAGCAGTGCAGAAAGGTAAAGAGTGTCAATTTTTAGCGGAGTCTTTTTGTGGCCAAAAGGCTTGACCAGTATTTTTTGAAAAAGACTACTAAGGGAAGAACTAAAAAGCGACTTAAGAAGTTTTAAGTCATGGGCGAGAATATTATGACCGCACAGTATATCGGCCCGCTCAAGAAAGTCCCGAAATTTAGAAACTTCCGCGCCGTGAAAGACTGCCCCATCAGTTGAGATGGCGCCTGCATCGTAGAGTCGCTGGTCAGCCTTGGCAAACTCGCAATCAAAAAATACAACACACTTGTCCATGGTTTGCAAAAAATAGCGAACCGATAATGTTTTATTGTAGAGGATTAGCTGATTGACAGTTGATAGAAAGGAAGAACTCATCTTGAATTCTAAATTTCTACAAAATTTGTAGCTACAAAGTTTTTAGCTACAAAATTTGTATAATTTATGAAAAAGAGTTTAAGAGAGCAGAAAATGAAGTTCTACGGCCGTCAAGAAGAAATGGATTCCTTGCGTTGGCAATTCCAGACCACTCAAGCAACGAAAGTCGCTCGCATGGTAGTGGTGACAGGGCGACGACGCATTGGCAAAACCACTCTTATTCAAAAAGCGTTTCAAGATATTCATGCCCCCTTTTTATATTATTTTGTGACGGGGATGAGTAGTGAAGAGGCAATGACTCGATCATTAGTGGCAATGGCTTCTGAACATTTATCGATTCGGTTTCCGCCTGCGTTATCCAAATTAGCTGATGCTATTGGCTGGTTGTTGGAGTGTTCCAAAACTCAACCCTTGGTTTTGGTTTTAGATGAATGCCAGGCGCTTGAGAAACAGGCAGAGAATTTTTGGTCTGAATTACAACGTGTGTGGGATTTGGGAAAGTCAGGCGCTCAACTTCTTCTTATTATGAGCGGATCCATTCAATCGGCCATGGAAAGAATCTTTGGTAGCCATAGTGAGCCTCTTTTTGGTCGTGCAGACCAGTTGATGACGATCCGTCCGTTTAATACGTCTCTGATGGGGCAAATTTTTGAGGATTATCGCCCACAAGGTACGAAAAAAGATTTATTGCTCTTTTATGCGCTCACAGGAGGCGTGGCTCGTTATGTGGAGCTTTTGGTGGACGCCGGGGCATTGACCGAAAAAGAAATGCTTCAATTTCTTTATTCGGAAAGAGGATCGTGGCTGCGTGCTGAAGGCCAAACAATGTTGGCAAATGAATTTCGCTTTTCGGCCCCCGTTTATCACGAAATTTTAAAAGAGCTTATTTCAGGGCGAAGCAAGCGAACAGAACTTCAAAATGGGATTGACACAGATATTTCTCCGTACCTTAACCGTTTGGAAACTCTTTTTGGTCTGGTTTCTCGAGTCAATCCCTTTCTTGAAGAGAAGAATTCAAGGTTAACCCGCTATCGAATAAAGGATCCTTATATTCGCTTTTGGTTAACTTTTTTGTGTGATGAAGAAAGTCAGGCTCGAATGGAATTACAACAGTGGCCAGCTTTGATCGAATCGACACAAAAGGCGCTACCAACTTATTTAGGTCGAACGCTTGAAGACTGGTTTCGGCAGAGACTGTTGGAAAGCGGAGATTGGAACCCTGTAGGAGGCTGGTGGGATCGTCGTGGCGAAAACGAAATTGATCTGGTAGCGCTGGATCGCTTAAAAAAGCGTGTCTTGTTTGCAGAAGTTAAAACCAACGCAAAAAAATACGATGAACTTCGCCTACGCATGAAATCGGAGACTTTTTTAAACGCTCATAATGAGTTTAAAAACTGGGAAAAAATGTTTTTGGGCTTATCCCCAAAGGATATGCTTAATGACTTTTAGTCAGCAGAATGTCAAAAATCCTCAGTCAACTGAGGATTTTTGTATGGGTATTAAATTCAAATTGTCACGTCAAAGGATTGTTTTCTAAAGCTCAATAAGAAAAAGGCTTGTAAGTTTGTGTATTTGTTGCCGACGGGCAATAGCGTTGGCAGTGCTGTGCAAGAAGGCGAAATCCCTGATAACATTAAATTTCTTGTTGTTTAATTCACTGAAAATACATGAGTACAGAACCACCGCTTAAAGCGGGAGCTTCCAAACACCGCACATTCTTTGAGCGCCTCTCAGGCGTTTTTCATACTCCCACGCGTGAAGACTTTATCGACACGCTTCACGAAGCCAACGAACAAAAGCTCATTGACGATTCCGCTCTGAAGATGATGGAAGGCGTCATGCAGTTTTCCAACCTGAGAGCGTGTGACCTAATGGTGCCCCGCTCTCAGATGCAGATTGTAGATTTAAGTGAAAGTAAGGACGTTTGGTTGCCTCGGATGATCGAAGCTGGTCACTCGCGTTTCCCAGTCATTTTGGATGATGACCGTGACAACGTGATCGGCATTTTGCATGCCAAGACCATTTTGCGCGTCTTGATTGATCCGACCTTTAAAGCCCGTGAGCATCTGCGCCCGGCTAAATTTATTCCGGAGAGCATGCCGTTAAATGATCTTTTGCGCGACTTCAAACTCGAGCGCAATCATATGGCCATTGTGGTCGATGAATTCGGCAGCGTCTCTGGGTTGATCACCATTGAAGATGTGCTCGAGCAAATCGTGGGTGAAATCGATGATGAATTCGACGAAGTCGATGAGGATGCCGATAACATCTTGGAAGACACCAAGCACGGATGCTGGCGTGTGAAGGCGCTCACTGAAATTGAACAATTCAACGAATTCTTCTCCACTGAAATCAATACGGATGAAGATTGTCACTGCGAAACGATTGGCGGATTGATTGCTGACCGCTTGGAACATATGCCCAAGGTCGGCGAGACAATTGTCATTGAGGGCTTCCGCTTTACCGTGTTGCGCGCCGATGAACGTCAAGTCAGACTTTTGAAAGTCGAAAAAGTGCCCGCGCAGGAAGCCGCTACAAAAGAAGAATAAAACGTGATGCTGTTATCCCCTGAGAAAAAATACTATGTTTATCGGCTGGGCTTGAGTTTAGCAAGCGGTGCGTCGCTTGCGAGCGCCTTTGCGCCGGCCAACACCCCCTTATTTGCGTTAGCCGCCCTCATTTTGATTTTCTATATCGTGGGCGTTACGGAAAAAGTCTCGCATGCCGTGCTTTGGGGGATGGCTTTCGGTTTCGGTTGGTTTGTGACCGGCATCAGCTGGGTCTATTACAGCATGTACCACTATGGCTATATGCCACTGGAATGGACCTATGTGACCACCTGCGTCTTTTCTTTAGCCCTGGCGCTTTTTCCAACCGTTGCCTTTGCGTTAGTGGTTAAGTTTGTCTCCAACCCTATTGTTCGTATGGCGCTGGCTCTTCCCGCTGCCTTTACGTTATTGGAGTGGGTGCGCGGATGGTTGCTTACGGGTTTCCCGTGGCTTAATCCCGCCTATGCGATCGTCGATTGGCCGCTTGCTGGTTTAGCTCCTTTTATCGGAAGCTTTGGTGTGCTCCTGGGCCTTGTGTGGATCGCTGGCTTAATTGGAGCTATTTGGGCGCTTAAAGGGAAGTGGATTTATGTGGCAGCCTGCGGCATCACGATTTTCTCTGTATTGCTTTTGTCGATGGCAGGCAAACAAATCGTTTGGAGCGAACCTTCGGGAGAGATGACCGTTCGCTTGGTGCAACCCAATTTAGAGCCGCGCCTTTTGCAGCAGTCAATGAGTGAACGCTTTGACGAAATGTATTTTTACTTGGATAACGTCAAAGTGGAAAAGGCTTCGGTGGACGCGGTGATTCTCCCTGAGTCTGCCTATCCGTTAGCGTGGCAGCAGTTTCCGAATGATCAAAAAGAAAGACTTCTTCAATGGGTGAAGTCAGAGAAAAAGTCCCTGCTTTTTAATGCGTTTTGGCTCTCTGACGGACAATACAGCAACGCGGCGATTGCGCTGGATGAAAAGGGGGATCTGTCCCTTTATCAAAAGCATCATTTAGTTCCGTTTGGTGAGTTCGTTCCATGGGGATTCCGTTGGTTTATTGATGCGATGCGCATCCCGATGACGGATTTGCAACCGGGTAACGAATCACAATTGGCAATGAATTTCGCAGGCCACAGTGTGGCGGTGAACCTTTGCTACGAAAACTTATTTGGCAGCGAATGGATTCGGGCTTGGGATCATGCTTCGCCCGAACTTCTCATTAACCTTTCAAATTTGAAGTGGTTTGGACCAGTAAAGGCCGCCAGTCAGCATTTACAGATTTCTCAGATGCGTGCGCTTGAAACCGCGCGACCGCTTTTGAGCGTGACCAATAGCGGCGAAACCGCTTATGTGGATGCGTATGGCGTTGTTGTGAAGCGCTTGGCGACGGACATTGATGCCACGATGGACGTAACCGTGACAACGATGAAAGGAGAAGCCACTCCCTATGTTAAATGGGGTGACTGGCCGGCTGTCATTCTTGCCTTTTTGATGTTGATTGCCGCTTTTATCTGTACATTCGCCGAAAAACGGCTTCAAAAGGGCTAAAATTAAAAAATTTTCGGGATTGGATAATCCCTTAACCGATTTCTCAATTTTTGGATTGGACCGATGATTACATTTCAGGAAGTCATCCTGCGTTTGCAGCAGTATTGGAATCAACAAGGTTGCGCGCTTTTGCAACCGATTGATATGGAAGTGGGGGCCGGTACTTCGCACACGGCGACCTTTTTAAGGGCTTTGGGACCGGAGCCGTGGCGCGCCGCTTATGTGCAGCCCTCCCGTCGTCCGAAAGATGCTCGTTATGGCGAAAACCCCAACCGCTTGCACCAACACCATCAATTCCAAGTGGTGTTAAAGCCTGCCCCCACGAATATTGTGGATTTGTATTTGGGCAGTCTCCGCGCTTTGGGTGTCGACACTGAAATCAACGATATTCGTTTTGTGGAAGATAACTGGGAAAACCCGACGCTCGGTGCCTGGGGTCTGGGTTGGGAAATCTGGATGAACGGCATGGAAGTGACGCAATTTACGTACTTCCAACAAGTGGGCGGTTTGGAATGTAAGCCCATCACCGGTGAAATCACCTACGGGCTTGAACGCTTGACGATGTATCTGCAAAACTGCGACAACGTCTTTGATTTGGTTTATACCCGTTGGCAAGATGCGGACGGTTCAACCCGCACGCTGACCTACGGTGACGTGTTCCATCAAAACGAAGTGGAACAAAGCCACTACAACTTTGAAGCCAGCGATCCTGAAAAGCTTTTGAAGCAGTTCGATTATTTCGAAGGCGAAGCCAAGCGCATGATGGATTTGAATTTGGCGCTGCCTGCCTATGAAATGGTGCTTAAAGCCGGCCACACCTTTAATCTTTTGGACGCGCGCGGCGCCATCAGCGTGACCGAACGCGCTGCCTACATTGCTCGTATTCGTACGATCAGCCGTGCCGTGGCTCAGAGCTACTATGATGCCCGTGAACGTTTGGGCTTCCCGATGTTGAAAAAGAATTCCTAAGAGGCAAGTGAAAAAATGACCAGTTTGTTAGTGGAATTGCAAACCGAAGAGTTGCCGCCGAAGGCACTCAAGAAACTCTCCGAAGCGTTTGCGCAAAACTTAACGAAGAGCTTAGCCTCTCAACACTTTTTGGAAGAGGGGAGCCAAACAACTGTTTATGGTTCTCCGCGCCGTTTGGCCGCGTTGGTGACAGGGGTTTTAGCCAAGTCGCCCGATGAAGCCTTTAAGCAAAAGCTCGTTCCTGTGAAGGTGGGTTTGGATGCTGACGGCAATCCCACCCCCGCTCTTGAAAAGAAGATGAAGGCGTTGGGAATCGTTGCCGATGTAAAGAGCTTAAAGCGCGTCAATGACGGCAAAAACGAACAACTCTTTTACGAAGGCATCCGTCCCGGTGTGGAATTGGTTCATGGTTTGCAAACGGCACTGGATGCCGCAGCCTTTAATCTTCCGATTCCGAAAGTGATGCACTATCAGTTGGCCGATGGCACGACGACGGTTTCTTTTGTTCGCCCGGCCAAGCACTTGGTTGCTCTTTATGGCGAAGACGTAGTGCCTGTGACGCTTTTGGGCTTAAAGGCGGATCGCTTGACTAGCGGTCACCGCTTCCACACGCATGAGCTCATTTCTTTGCGCTCGGCCGACGGTTACGAAGATCAAATGATGACCGAAGCCAAGGTGATGCCTTCTTTTGCCAAGCGTCGTGAAAAGATTGTCCACGATGTGGTCGAAGGGGCCCGCGCCATCGGCGGCGAAGCGATCATGCCTGAAGATTTGATCGACGAAGTGACGGCGTTGACCGAATGGCCGGTTATCTACCAGTCCAGCTTTGAAGAAGAATTTTTGAAGGTGCCTCAAGAGTGCTTGATTCTTACCATGCAGCAAAATCAAAAGTATTTTGCCGTACAGGATGAAAAGGGCCGCTTGATGAACCGTTTCTTCTTGGTTTCTCAATTGGAAGCCAAGGATGGCGGTGTGGAAATCAGTGCCGGTAATGCCCGCGTGGTGCGTGCCCGCTTGGCCGATGCGAAGTTCTTCTATGATCAAGACCGCTTGCAAACGTTAGAAAGCCGTATTCCGCTTTTAAAGAACGTGGTTTATCACAATAAGTTGGGTACGCAAGCCGAACGTGTTGAACGCGTCAAGGCTATTGCCGCGAAGGTTGCGGATCTGATTGGTGCTAACCGTGAAGAAGCGGTGCGAGCCGCTCAATTGGCCAAAGTTGACCTCTTAACGCAAATGGTGGGTGAATTCCCGGAACTTCAAGGCATTATGGGTGAATACTATGCCTTGCATGACGGAGAATCTAAAGATGTGGCGCTTGCCATTCGTGAACACTATCAGCCGCGCTTTGCTGGCGACGCCCTGCCGTCAACGCCTGTGAGCTTGGCTGTGGCCTTGGCCGATAAATTGGAAACCCTTTCCGGTCTTTTCGGTATCGGTCAAATGCCCACCGGTGACAAGGATCCGTTTGCCCTGCGCCGTCATGCCTTGGGTGTGCTTCGTATGCTCATCGAAAAGCGCTTGAATGTGGCGATTACGGATTTGGTCGACATCGGCTACGAAGCGATGAAGTCGGTTGCTAACATTCAAGACGCAAGAAGCGAGCTCTTAGCCTTCTTTGAAGACCGCATCCGTGTGATGTTTAAAGACAAGGGTTACAGCGCTCAGGAAGTTGATGCCGTGTTGGCCACGCATCCCACGATGGTGTTGGATGTGCCGGCCCGCTTGGAAGCCGTTCGTGCATTTGCTCAATTGCCTGAAGCGGAAGCTTTGGCTGCCGCCAATAAGCGAATCGGCAACATTATTAAAAAGAGCGCTCCGCAAACCGATGTCGTGGATGCTGCGCTATTTGACTCTGAGGCTGAAAAAGCGCTCTATGCCGCGCTTTGCGAAGCTGAACCGCGTGCCAAGGCTGATTATGAAGCTTGCCGCTACACCGAGCTTTTGAAGAGCTTGGCTCCGATGAAGGCGCCGGTTGACCGCTTCTTTGAAGATGTCATGGTCAATGTAGAGGATGCTCAAGTACGAGCCAATCGTTTGGCCCTCTTATTGCGTTTGCATCGTACAATGAACATGGTGGCCGAGCTTTCTCGTTTGGCAAAGTAGTACATTCTGAAATGTATTAAGGCGAAAGGCTCCGTAAGCGGGGCCTTTTGCTGTATTGGGGAAGAAATATGTCAACAATCCGCGGTTGGATTTATTACATTGTTTTGGCGATTACGCTGATTCCTTTGGCAATCGCCTTGATCATTTTGTATCCGGCCTCCGTTTCCCTGCGCTATCAGTTAGCCGTCAGTTGGGCACGGTTTATGCTCAAAATGGGGGAAATAATTTGCGGGATGCGGTATCAATTCAAGGGAACAGAAAACTTCCCCTCAGACGGCACATCTGTCTTGGTTCTCTCCAAGCACCAATCCGCTTGGGATATCTTTGCATTGGCGTCCTTAATTCCCCACCAGGCAAGTTTCGTTTATAAAAAAGAACTGCATTACGTGCCTGTTTTTGGCCAGGCTTTGGCGACCTTACATATGATGGCCATTGACCGTAAAAAGGGTTCTCGAGCCTATGAGCAATTCATGAATCAAGGAAAGGATTTCATGAAGCGGGGCTGGTGGTTGGCGATGTTTCCAGAAGGCACCCGTACAGCGCCCGGTGTCAAGACGCACTATAAGTCAGGAGGCGCTCGCTTTGCCGTGGCCACTTCGACACCGATTATTCCGATTGCTTTGAATTCCGGCGAATGCTGGCCGCGCAATTCTATTTCGAAAAAGCCCGGCTTAATCACGGTCTCTGTGGGCCCTATGATTAAGACCGAAGGGCGTGGCTTTGAAGAGGTGCAGGCCGAGCTTGTCAATTGGATCGAGGGCGAAATGCATGTGATTTCACCCGTGGTTTACGGGAACAAGGCAACCAGTGAGTTTGACGGGAAAACGCAAGCCTGATTGACTGTTGGGACAAACATTGTGAGACAACTGGCATTTGATTTTTTCACGCATGGTGATGAGACGGAAAAAGATACGCATTCGGTTGACACACTTAAATCGCAGCCGAGTATTCCCGATGTTCTTTCTCAAATGCATTCCCAGCCCATCGGTGAGAAAAAGGGTTTCGATCTGACCCCTGTTTTTTCTTACCACTTAGAGCGCGCCAAAAGAAAAACGGTGGGCTTTATTGTGGATGAACGGGGCGTAACGGTTCGGGCGCCAAGATGGGTGTCGGTGGCTGAAATCGAAAGAATACTTCAGGAAAAAGAGGGCTGGATTCAGAAAAAACTCACCGAGTTTGGTAATTGGCAAAAAGAGTTGGGAATGCAAACCGTGCACTTTGTTGATGGAGCCCAATTGCCTTATTTGGGAGAGCCTTTGAGGTTGCGCCTTGAGCCCGCGGCACGAAGTGTATTTTTGTCCGAAGGAAAGACAGAGCGAGAACTGATTGTGAATGCCGCGAAAGACACTGAAGAGGATCGTGTCAAGGATTGGGTTCAGGTGTGGTTTAAAAAGGAAGCAGAGCGTTATTTGGGAGGGCGGATAAAGGTTATCGCCGATCGCGCTTTGGTCAGCTATAGCGGCTGGGGTTTATCGAGCGCCAAAGGACGTTGGGGCTCTTGTAGTTCGGATCGGCGCATCAGACTTAACTGGCGACTGATTCATTTGGCGCCGACTTTAATTGATTATGTGATTGTGCACGAATTGGCTCATCTGGATGAAATGAATCACAGTGCACGCTTTTGGAAGCGAGTGGGAGAAATTTATCCGAACTACGAAAGTGCTCGCCGGGCTTTAAAGGGCGTCTATATGCCGACGCTGCCCTTTTAAGCATTGATGCGAGCTAATCTCACAAAAGCTTCAACATCAAGCGCTTCGGCTCGAAGGGCAGGATCAACGCCTGCCTTTTTAATATCTTCTTCGGTCAGAAGTTTTGCCAAAGCATTGCGAAGTGTTTTTCTGCGCTGATTAAAGGCCGCCGCTACAATGACGGCAAAGCGCTCAAGATCCACCGGCAAGAGTTCGTCTACTTTCCTAGGAACCATGCGCACAATGGAGCTCGTCACCTTAGGGGCTGGGGTGAAGGCGCCGGGTGGCACATCAAACATTTTCTGCATACGGTAGCGGTACTGCAGCATAACAGAGAGTCGTCCGTATACTTTGCTGCCGGGCGTAGCCACCATGCGATCAACCACTTCTTTTTGAAGCATGAAGTGTTGGTCTATCACACGATCGGCCACTGTCATCAGATGAAAAAGCAGGGGGCTGGAAATGTTGTAGGGGAGATTGCCGACAATGCGCAGTGCTTTTCCCGGATGAACTTTATTCCAATCCAATTTCAAAGCATCCGCTTCAATCAATGTCAGCGTTTCGGGGAAAGTTTCTTTTAACCAGGCCGCTAAATCGCGGTCAATTTCAATAGCCGTGGCGTGCCCAGCATCTGCAATCATTTTGCGGGTAAGCGCTGCCTGGCCCGGACCAATTTCGACAACGGTTTCGCCGGGCTTGGCATCAATGGTGCGCGCAATGCGCTCAATCCAATGCTCATCGTGCAGGAAGTTCTGTCCGAAGCGTTTACGAGCACGATGCCCGGCTAATCCGTTTTGCATGTTTCCCAAGTCCTTTAGAGTTCGTCGCGGCGAATTTCAACGTAGGCGCGGTCACGCAATTCACGCTGCCAAGTGGCCGTGGCTTCAGCCAATTTTCTTTGACGAAGAATTTGACGGGCCATGTAGCGCATGCGCTCGGCGTTCATCGCTTCTTCACGGCGATCGAGCACTTGGATAATGTGGTAGCCGTATTGAGTCTTAATCGGTTGACTGATTTCGCCGGGCTGCAAACGATGCATGGCTTCTTCAAAAGGAGGAACCGTATCGCCGGGCTGTACCCAACCTAAGTCACCGCCGCGTGTGGCGGAACCGTCCACGGAATGCAAACGGGCGAGGGTGGCGAAGTCTTCTTTGTTTTGCACCAAACGCTTACGAATGTCGTTTAAGCGGTTTAAAACGGTTGCTTCATCGGTCACCGGGGTCACGGCCATCAGGATGTGGCGAACGTGTGTCTGGGTAACCGGGCCGCCGGCGAGTTTCGTTTGAACACCATCGCGACGGTCATTGACCTTGACGATGTAGTAGCCGTCGGAGCTGACATTCATGGCGATCTTAGACGAATTCTGTCTGGCTTCACGAACAGCGGTGGAAAGGGCTGTCGGCATTTGTGACAGCGTTCTCCAACCAAGGTTGCCGCCATCCAAAGCATCAGGCGCTCTAGAGAAAGAGGCGGCGAGCTGTCCGAAGTCTTCTCCGTCACGGGCACGATCCAAAATGTCTTCGGCTGTATCGCGGGCGTTGTTGAGCTCTTCGGTGCTCATGCCGTCAGAGGTCGGAATCCAGATGTGTGAAATGTTGTACTCAATCGTATCGTTGATGTTGTAGCCCGCTTGATCGGCTAAGAACGCATCGATTTCACTTTCAGGAATCTTAATTTCTTCATCGACTTCGCGTTCACGCAAGCGTTGAGCCACAATCTGGGAGCGAATTTCTTCTCTAAATTGCGGGAATGTCACCCCATCGAGTGACAAGCGGCGGCGCAATTCGGCAACGGTAATTTTGTTTTGTGCGGCGATTTGTTCAATAGTGGCATTGACAACGCCGTCATCAACACGAATACCGGTTTCACGGGCACGCTGGGAGATGGCGCGCTCTAAAATGAGTTGCTCAAGAACCTGAGCGCGCAGCTGAGGCATCGGAGGCAATTGAATCTTCTGACGTCTGAGGTTCAATGCGGCCGAGTGAGCACGCTCGGCGAGTTCCCCCGTGGTGATCACGTCGTTATTTACAACCGCGACCACGGCATTGAGAACCTGCGGCTCAGAGGTGGCCGTCTTGGTGCTAGCGGTTTGAGCCACACATACGCTTGCGGAAAAGGCGGCAAGCAGCGCCAGGTATTTCATCTTATTCATAATAGTCATAAAGTCCGGCTGCACCGGGTTGGTCTGTCGTAGGCCGATAGCCCGGGATGGCACGGCGCAGTTCTTCGATCGGGTCAGAGCCGATAGAGCCCAAGCCCGTCAATTCCAATTGGATGAAGAAGGTCGTATCGTACCTGTCTTCGCTATCGAGTGTGCGTTGACCGACTAGGCGCAAAGCCCAGCAATCGGCGACGTATTCAACACCGGCCAGCATTTCAACAGGCTTACTTTCATCAAGCGCGTAATTGTAGCGTGCAAGACCGTAGAGTGAATTGGTAAGCGGCCACTGAACACCCAAGTCGATTTGTTTGATGCGGTCTTCTTCGATAGTGGTCGGAAGATCGTCATAGCGGTAATAAAGTCCCACCACCGCAGAAGGCTTCGGCTGCCAACGGATGCCGGCATTAATACGCGTGAAGCGATCTTCGCTTGTTGAGTATTGAGCCGTTGTCGAAGCCACAATATTCTTCGTTAAATGAGCCGTGATGTTACCGAGGTAGTCACTGCGGCTCTCTTTGTTGATACCTTCAATACTGCGAGTACCGTTGCGATACTTGTACCAGTCATCAATGGTGTAGCGATTTAAGGCAACCTCTTGATCGGAGAAATAGTAACGCTGGCCGATAGAGGCGCTGAATAACTCTTGACCGGATTTGCGATCCAAGTAACGAGACGTCAAGATAAGCGACACCTGATTGGCTTCAGAGACTCGGTCATGACCCGTGAAGGCATTTTCCATGAAAAAGCTGCCGAAACTTAAATCCATGTAGGAGCTGTCAAACACCGGCATCTTGCTTTGGTCACGATACGGGGTGTAGACGTAAAAGAGTCTGGGCTCAAATGTTTGAGTGGCATCCTGACCGAACCAAGAGGCTTCTCGCTCAAAGATCAAGCCCGTATCCAAACTAAATGTCGGCACCACAAAGTGGGAATTCTTTTCATAACCCACGGTGTTTCGGAAATCGCGATCAAGGTTGTTGAGTCCCGTGAGGTTATAGGAAACACCGGTCAACATGGCCTTGGGCGTGAAGAACCAATAAGAGCCTCTCATCGGATAAGCGATGGAGTGGTTCATGTAGAAGCGATCGCCCTCAGGCTTAAAGTCTTTGTCGCGGTGCTTAAAGCGGGTGGCTTCCAAAGTGCTTGAAATTTCAAAACCGTAGAAGTCTGCGTAGTAGGCGTTCCAGCTAAATTCTGGAACTTTCTCATACGGGCGGTCCACCGGATCGTGATGATCACGTTCGAGGACTTGGTTTTTACGCACACTCAAAGAGGCCGTCCAGAAATCCTTGCTGTACTTGGCGGAAAAGTCCTGCGGCAAGATGGCGTTGTCGCCTTCGCTGAGGTTACTGGAGAAGTCGTTTAAGAAGTCACCGTCGCTTGCGCGGTTGTAATCCACATCAAAGTGGAAATTATTCCATTTGGCCCAGGCGTCTACTCGAGCCCCGTAGCGGCTTCTGTCTTCATGGCGGTCGTCAGGTACCCAATCATAGGTGAGGGTGCCGCCCATGTTTTCCGTTAAGAATCGGAATTCATTGCCGAGCATGATGCCGCGCTTACCCATAATGCGAGGCGTGAATGTGTAGTCGTAGTTCGGCGCGATGTTCCAATAGATAGGTTGCGCATAGTCAAATCCCAAATCGGAACTCATGCCAACGGTGGGAGTCAGAAGACCGCTTTGACGGTCAGTGCCCACAGGGAAGAAAGCATAAGGCGTACCTAAGACGGGAAGCCCCGCCAAGTGAAAACTCACATCATGGGCGGTGGCCATGTTGTTGGTTTCATCAATCGTGAGCGTGTCGGCTTCAATCCACCAGGCTTTGCTGCCGGGTTTGCAGGTTGAAAGCGTGGCTTCGCGCAATTGTGTGGACTGACCGCTTTCAAATCGTGCGTACTTTGTTTTTCCCTGGATGCGGCGAGCGGCGTACTCATAGGTTGCGTCCTGCATTTCACCCGTTTCAGTTTCAATTTGGTAATTGAGTTCGGGGCCAGCAAAACGGGCACCGGCACGAGTGACCACAGCGTTTCCTTTCACATCCACCGTGTCAGTCGACTGCGTGTAGGTAATGTTGTCGCCTCGAATGACCGTCCCGGCGCGACGAACTTCCGCGTCGCCCGAGAGCACAATCTGGTCATCCGTGGTTTCCATTCGGTCAGCCGAAATGAAACTGGCGCTGTTTTCGTTAACAACTTGTGGGGAGTCATCAAGTGAACCTGCCGTTCTCAGGCGAACGCCATCCGTGGTTTGTGCATGGGCGTAAGTTGCGCAGGCAAGCGCACACGCCACACTCAGGATTTTGAGTGCGGGCAGCCCTTTCGAAGGGTTTTTGGAAAAATCCGACATGAAATGAATGAATTAGGTTCGTCAAACAGTACTCGCCCATTATAGCCGAAGCGCTTGGCGCTCTTCGCTCTCCGTGTCATAATTTCGCCCATCAAAGTGAAAGAAAAATGGGGAAAGACATGACGGATCGTCAAAATGAGCGCCGCGAGTGGTTGTCCGGTATCGCTTCCAAGTACGCTTTAAACGTTGAAAGCGAGGCTCCGGCCAGTTCAGACGCAGGCTTTAGAAGCTATTTTCGTGTAGCCGATCAAAACGGTAAAACCTTCATTGTGATGGATGCGCCGCCCGCTCATGAAGATGTTCGTCCCTTTATCCGAGTGACTTCTCTTTTTGAGAAGGCCGCGCTCACCGTACCGCATATCTACGAGCAAAATCCCGAGCAAGGTTTCTTATTATTAAGTGATTTAGGCCACAAGACTTATTTGGATGTTCTCAATGAAGACAATGCACGGGAATTGATGACAGAAGCCATTGACGCGCTTGTGAGATGGCAAAGTATTTCAGAACCGGGTGTTTTACCCGAGTATGACCGGGCAACGCTTACGCGTGAATTGAATTTATTCCCCGAGTGGTACATCGCCAAGCATCGCAACAAGACTTTGGATGAACGTCAAAGCGCTTTGCTCAAAGTGTGCTTTGAACGAATTTTGCAAAACAATCTCTCTCAAGCCAAAGTATTTGTGCACCGCGACTATATGCCCCGCAACTTAATGGTAGTGCCCGAAGGCGGCCCGGGCATCCTTGATTATCAGGATGCGCTCTATGGTCCTGTTTCTTACGACATTGCCTCTCTTTTGCGTGACGCTTTCATCAGCTGGGGTGAAACTTTTGTCATTGACATGACTATTCGCTATTGGGAAAAAGCTCGTCAGGCCTGCATTCCCGTGCCGCAGGATTTCGGTGTTTTCTGGAAGGATGTCGAGTGGATGGGATTGCAGCGCCATTTGAAGATTTTGGGCATTTTTGCGCGCTTAAATTATCGCGACAATAAGTCCAAATACTTGGCCGATACTCCGCGTTTCATCAATTACGTTCGTCAGACAGCACACCGTTATGATGAATTAAAGGCGCTTCTTTTCTTGGTTGACCAGATTGAAGACAGTGTGCCTCAGTATGGCTACACCTTCTAGGAGTCGGTTGTGCGAGCGATGATTTTGGCTGCAGGCCGCGGCAAGCGCATGCGGCCCCTAACCGATCAATTGCCAAAGCCATTACTAAAGGCTGGTGACAGGCGTCTTATCGATTGGTCCGTTGACGGTTTGGTTCGAGCCGGTGTTAATCAAATAGTGATCAATACAGCTCATTTGTCAGAAACATTTTTGCCGGCTCTGGGGACACATTATCGGGGGGCTGATATTCACTATTCCGTTGAGGGTCAAACATACGATGAGTCGCTCGAGACGCTCGGAGGCATCGCCAAAGCTCTTCCTCTTTTAAGTGAAGGGGACGAGCCTTTTATTGTGGTGGCGGGTGACATTGCAACGGACTTTGATTTTTCCGCTCTATTAGATAAACCCGCTCAACGAATCCGCGAAGGACAGTTGGATGCTCATTTGATTTTGGTGCCCAATCCGGATTTTCATCCTGAAGGCGACATGGGGTTGGTCAATGGCCTTGTGACGAGAAACGCTCGGACGTATACCTACTCAAGCATTGGTCTTTTTTCGCCCCGAATTTTCCGCGACGTCCCGATTGTTTTTGCCAAACTTTTCCCCTGGTTGGATCAATTCATTGAAGCCGGCCGCGTGAGCGGGGAGGTCTATACTGGTTTTTGGGAAAATGTCGGAACACCTCAGGCGCTCGAAGCTTTGGGACAGAAATTCTCAAAATAGAGACTCTTTATTTTTAAAGCACAATATATTGAATTTGGATGACTATTTTTCTACGGATAGTTTGTTTTGAATCAGAAAAATCGGAAATGTTGCTCAAAAAATGAGCAACATTATTAAAATAACACCATTGCTGGCTACCCATACGGTGGCGTTTTTGTGGGCGAAATTTCCTGATGGGTTTTAATTTAGGACAGTACCGTATTGACGGTGTGCTTTTTCTAGCACCCATGGCCGGAGTGACGGACGCGCCTTTTAGGCGTTTGTGCCGCCAATTCGGTGCCGATTATGCGGTAGGTGAAATGCTCGCCAGTGCCCCTCAATTGCGAAATAGCCGCAAAACCTTAGCCAGGTTGAAATTTTTTGATAAGGAGTGCCCTCGGGTAGTGCAACTCTTGGGGGCTGATCCGGTTGCACTTAGCGAAGCGTTTCATTGGGCAGTTGAGGCGGGCGCTGAGGTCATTGATTTCAACATGGGGTGTCCGGCCAAAAAGGTCTGTAATGTAGCCTGTGGCTCTGCCCTGATGCGTGAAGAAACACAAGCCCGGAAAATTTTAGAAGCGTTGGGCGAGGTATCTCAGAAATGCGCAGTTCCTGTGACCTTAAAATGCCGAACCGGATGGGATGAGGCGCATAAAAATGCGCTTCAAGTGGGGCATTGGGCCGAGGAAGCCGGTTTTGCGATGCTTACCGTCCACGGCAGAACAAGGGCCGGGGCGTTTGAAAGTCAGGTCGAGTACGACACCATTGCCCAAGTAGCCTCTGAGCTGACAATCCCGGTGGTGGCCAACGGCGATATTGCCGATGCTAATCGAGCTGCGGCCGTTTTGCGCTACACCGGTGCTCAGGCTGTGATGGTTGGCCGCGCGGCGCTGGGTCGACCTTGGCTTTTTAAAGAGATAAAAGAAACGCTTCGAAGCGGTGTACCTTTTGAACTTTCCCGTAAGGAGAAAGTAGAGGCGATACTGACGCACAGGCAGTGGCACTTTGAGTGTTACCCTGAGCCGGTCGCGGTGATGACTTTTAGAAAGCACCTTTTATGGTATCTGATGGGATGGCCCGGATTTGAAGAAGTCCGCTCGTATCTTTGTCAGGCACCGGATGCTCTCATGCAGGGCAGATGCCTGCTTGATTATTTCAAGCGGCAAGGTTGGTTATAAATAACGATTTTTTCTCTCTTTTGTGTTCATTGATATGGTTTCCGATACAATCAAAAAACAAGAAGTGATGGCCGAAAACCCGTTGATGATGAAGCCTGCGACAATCGAACAAGATGAGTCGCTTGAGGCGGCTGTTCTTCGTAATTTGCAAAGTTACTTCAAAACGCTCAACGGGATGCGTCCGCAGCACGAACTCTATCCTATGGTTATTCAAGCGGTGGAAAAGCCCTTGCTTGAATTTGTGATGAAACGCACGGGACACAATAAATGTGCGGCGGCGCAGCTTCTCGGCATAAACAGAAACACGTTGCACAAGAAGCTACAGTTTTACAAGCTCATCTAATGGCTGAGGATGGGCCGGAAGGTTTTGTTTTTTCGTTTTTTAATTTTTAAGGACAGCAATTATGCGTAAACAAGCTTTGTTGAGTGTGTCTGATAAGACCGGAGTTGTGGAGTTCGCTCGCGAACTCGCCGCTTTGGGTTATCACCTGCTCTCCACGGGCGGTACCGCCAAACTGATCGCACAAGCAGGAATCGAAGTTCAGGAAGTGGCCGACTACACGGGTTTCCCTGAAATGCTTGACGGTCGTGTCAAAACACTCAATCCGAAGATCCACGCGGGTATTTTGGCTCGCCGCCCCGATCCGGAACATATGAAAGCCTTGGCTGACCACAACATTGATCCGATCGATATCATTGTTGTGAACCTCTATCCGTTTGAGGCAACGATCGCTAAACCCGATTGCACATTTGAAGAAGCCATTGAAAATATCGATATCGGTGGTCCGACCATGATCCGCGCTGCGGCCAAAAACCATGAAAGCGTGGCAGTCGTTGTGGATCCGGCCGATTACTCCTCAGTGTTGGAAGAATTAAAGCAAAAGGGCGAAGTGACGGCCGAAACCCGTTTGCGTTTAGCAAAGAAAGTGTTCTGCCACACCGCCCGCTATGATGCCATGATTTCCAACTACCTCACGGCTTTGGACGAAGACAAGCAAAAGAAGGATTTCCCGGAAAGCTTCACTCGTCAATTTGTGAAGGTTCAGGACATGCGTTACGGTGAAAATCCCCACCAAAAGGCGGCTTTCTACCGTGAAGTGCATGTGGGTAAGGGCCTTTTGGCAAGCTACAAGCAATTGCACGGCAAGGCTTTGTCCTACAACAATATTGCCGATAGCGATGCGGCTTGGGAAGCTGTTCGCCAATTTGCAGAACCCGCTTGCGTCATCATCAAGCACGCCAATCCTTGCGGTGTAGCTGTGGGTGCTGACAGCGCCGAAGCCTATGCCAAGGCTTTTAAGACAGACTCGAAGAGCGCTTTCGGCGGCATTTTGGCTTTCAATACGCCGGTAACGGCCGCTTGTGCTGAAATGATTTCCAAGCAATTTGCCGAAGTGATCATGGCGCCTGCTTTTGAAGCCGACGCTTTGGCTATTCTCGAGAAGAAACCCAATTTGCGTCTTTTGACGATCGAAATGGGTGACGATCACAACGACTTTGACTTCAAGCGCGTGGGCGGCGGCCTTCTCGTGCAAACGCCGGACTTGCAAGTGGTCTCAGAAGAGGCTTTGCGCGTGGTAACGAAGAAGCAGCCCACGGCTCAACAGCTCAAGGACATGCTCTTTGCCTGGCGTGTGGCCAAGTTTGTGAAGTCCAACACGATTGTCTTTGCCAAAGACGGCATGACGATGGGTGTGGGTGCCGGTCAGATGAGCCGTGTGGACTCTGCCCGAATCGCTTCCATTAAGGCCGAAGAAGCCGGATTAAGTTTGAAGGATACGGCAGTCGCGAGCGATGCCTTCTTCCCGTTTAGAGACGGTTTGGATGTCGTGGTGGATGCCGGTGCAAGCTGTGTGATTCAACCGGGCGGTTCGATCCGCGACCAAGAAGTCATTGACGCTGCCGACGAACGCGGCATCGTTATGGTCTTTACCGGTGAACGTCACTTCCGCCACTAATTCGGCTGTTTGGTTACGTCAATCGTAACCAATCGAAAAAAAGGGCGCCAATCGCTCAGACTGGCGCCTCTTTTGCTTTAAAATCAAAGCACTTTAGTTGACTTTTTGTGATATCCGTTTTAAGGGATTGATCATGCAGATTAACCGTCGAACGTTGCTTGCCGCTGGTGCCGGTTTGGTGTCCGGGGCAAGTTTGCCCGCTTGGGCTCAGCTTCGCATTGAAATTACGGGGGTGGGTGCCAATCAAATGCCGATTGCCATCCCCCAATTTCAGGGAACCAATAACGCACCGTTGGACTTGTCAACGGTTGTCACCGCGGACCTCGAAAGAAGCGGATCCTTTCGCGCACTCAAAGTAATGGGTGAGTTGCCGGCCGAGGATATCGAAAAGCCTCGTGCTAAATTCTGGCGCACAATGGGAGCGACCGCACTGGTTATGGGCACTATCGAAAAGCTGCCCGATACTCGCTATCGCGTCAATTACAGGCTGTTTGGTACGGTTGAGGACAAAGTGATTGACGAAAAGCAGTTCGTGGTCAGTAGCGGCGATCTGCGTTTGACGGCTCACCGTATTGCGGACGCTGTTTATGAGCGGCTCACAGGCGAGTCAGGCATTTTCGCTTCGCGCTTGGCCTACGTTTTGCAAAGGGGCCCCGCGTCATACGAATTGGTTGTCAGCGACAGTGACGGCGCCAATCCACAGACTGCGCTCAAGAGTAATCAGTCCATTATTTCTCCGATGTGGTCTCCCAACGGACTGCTGCTCACCTATGTGTCCTTTGAAGCCAATAAGCCCGTTATTTATTTGCATGATGTTCGATCTGGAGAGCGCCGCTTAATCGCCAGTTTCAAGGGCAATAATTCGGCTCCGGCTTTTAGCCCTGACGGCAAGACAATGGCTGTGGCCTTGTCTATGGGCGGCGGCACGCACATCTACCTTATGAGTACAAACGGTACGAATGTCAGACGTTTCACCAATAGTCAGGGCATTGATACCGAACCGGTTTTCAGTCCCGACGGTCAATACGTCTATTTCACATCCGACCGCGGCGGCTCGCCTCAAATCTATCGTCAAGCTGTGGCGGGCGGCGCTGCTGAACGAATCACCTATAGTGCCGAGTACGCCATTAGTCCGGCCATCAGTCCCAAGGGAGATAAACTCGCCTTCATCTCTCGCTTCAATGGGGCTTTCCGTGTGACGTTGCTCGATTTATTGACAGGAACACAGTTGGTTTTGACCGATACGATGCGTGATGAGTCACCCACCTTCGCTCCGAATGGCAAGATTTTGGTTTATGCCACCGAAGAAGGCGGACGCGGTGTGTTGGCAACGGTAAGCCTTGACGGTCGCGTCAGGACGCGCCTTACCGGTCCCAACGGTGATATCCGAGAACCCTCTTGGGGACCGCTTTTACAGTAAAACTTAATTTTTAGTTATTGGATGGAGTTTTAAATGCAATTGAAAAGCAAAATTTTGTTGGTCAGTTTAGGTCTGGCCGGAGCTCTTTTAACCGGTTGCTCGTCCGTAGATTTAAACCCCAATGGTCCTGATGCTCAGTACGCCGGCGACCCGTTTTCTAACCCCAATTCGCCTTTGAGCCAACAGAGCATCTATTTTGCCTTTGACAGCTACACCGTGCCGGCTGAATCACAAGCAATGATTGAAGCTCACGCTCAGTATCTTGCTACACACCCGAGCGCAACGGTCGTTTTGGAAGGCAACACGGACGAACGAGGCGGTCGTGAATACAACTTGGCCCTTGGTCAAAAAAGAAGCGACAGCGTTGAAAATCGCCTGCAGCTTTTAGGCGTTCCTTCGGATCGCATGGAAAGCGTGAGTTTCGGTAAAGAACGTCCGCGTGCCATGGGTCACGATGAAGAGTCTTATCAACAAAATCGTCGTGTCGATATTATCTATCGCACCAAATAAGAATTTGTTTGAGACAGGCGCCCGTTGATCGGGCGCGCTCTGTTTTCGGTCCGATTAGAAATTAAGGATAGTATGCGTCAAACTTTATTGGCAGTCATGATGTTGGCCGTGGCCGCTCAAACGGGAACGGCTTGGGCCTTCGCCGATGATGAAGCGAGAACGGCCATTTTGGAATTGCGTGAACAATTAAAGGCCAGTCAGCGCGCGCAGGTTGATTTGATGGGACAGGTTGAAGCCCTTCGTGCGGAAAACCAGCGCATGATTGGTCAAATGCAGGAGCTCACCCGTCAGGTTGAAACGATGGACAAGCGATTGGTGGAGGTGGAGCCGGCCCGTGTTGAACTAAACGGTCGGGTCATTAGCGTTAAGCCTGCTGAACGTCGTGACTTTGAAAAAGCGGTGGAGCTTTTCAGAAATCGTGATTTTTCCAATTGCCTGAAAGCGTTGAATACCTTTAAAAAGACTTGGCCCAAGTCCGCCTACATGGCCGATGTAGATTACTGGCGCGCAAGTTCCTACTACGCGCTCAACAATTTCAAGAGCACGATCACGGTAACCAATAATTTGTACCGGGTTTATCCGAGCTCGCCCAAAGCTCCCGAAGCTTTATTGCTGAAAGCTTCCGCGGAATTAAGTGACGGTGCGATTGATGAGGCTAAAAAGACTCTCAATACCCTGATCAAACGTTATCCGAAATCGGACTCTGCCAAAACCGCTAAGAGCCGTTTGGCACAAATTGAAAAACTTGGTTGACAAGAAAAGTCTAAAATTAAGCTTTGTATTTTCCTGAGGAGTAATCCTCGTTTTTTCTTTTGAGATACTTGAAAATGACTTGCTCTCGCTGCGGACAGGATATCCTGCGTAATCCGCTTCAAAATCGCGGTTCGGCTTTCACCGAAGAAGAAAGAGACCAAATGGGTATTCGGGGCCTCTTGCCCTCCCGAGTGGAAACGCTTGAAGAACAGGCTCGCCGTTCGGTGGCCTTCATGCGCACCTTCCCCTTGCCCATCCAACGTTATTTCTACCTCGATGCTCTGCACAATACCAATGAAACGCTTTTCTTCAAAGTGGTGTGCGATAACATCGAAGAGGTGATGCCGATTATCTACACGCCGACGGTTGGTGAAGCGTGCCAGAAATTCAGCCACAATTTCCTGCAAGCCAGAGGGCTTTTCATTTCCATCAAAGACAAGGGCCAAATTCTTAAGATTTTGGATAACGTCAAGCAAGATGATGTCGAAGTCATCGTTGTGACCGATGGCCAGCGCATTTTGGGCTTGGGTGACCAAGGCGTCAACGGCATGGGCATTCCGGTCGGCAAGCTTGCGCTTTACACGGCTTGTGCCGGTGTTGCTCCGGAAAAAACATTGCCGGTGATGATTGATGTTGGCACCAACAACCCCGCCTATCTAGCCGATCCCCTTTATATGGGCTTACGTCAGGAACGTGTGGCCGGTGCCTGCTATGACGAATTGATTGATGAATTTATGATGGCCGCACGCAAGCGTTGGCCCAATGTGCTCATTCAATTTGAAGACTTCGGCAACGCTAACGCCTTCCGTTTGCTCGAGCGCTGGAAGGATAAGAGCCTGTGCTTTAACGACGACATCCAAGGTACGGCCTGTGTGGCTTTGACTGGTTTTTATTCCGCTTTGCGTGTAACGGGCGGTAAGTTAGCCGATCAACGAGTGCTTTTCTTAGGAGCGGGCGAAGCCGCAACCGGTATTGCCAATCTGATTGCTGAAGCTATTGCTGATGAAGAAGGCATTTCTATCGAAGAAGCTCGCACGCGTTGCTTCCTCTTTGACTCCAAGGGGTTGGTCGTTGCGCAAAGAACCGACTTGTCTGCTCACAAGCGTCAATTCGCTCACGATGCTCAACCCGCAGAAAGTTTCCTGCAAGCCATTCAGCAGTTGCGTCCGACCGCCATCGTTGGTGTGGCCGCTCAGCAAAATGCCTTTAACTCCATGGTGATTGGTGAAATGAGTGCTATTAACGAACGTCCGATCGTCTTCGCACTCTCTAATCCGACCTCTAAGGCTGAATGCACGGCCGAGATGGCTTACCAATTCTCTGATGGTCGAGCTCTCTTCGCTTCGGGCTCTCCCTTTGACACAGTGAACTACAACGGTCAAACCTTTGTGCCGCGTCAAGGTAATAATTCCTACGTGTTCCCGGCTTTGGGGCGCGCTGCCACGTTTGTGAAGGCAAAGACGATGCCTACGGGCATGTTCTTGGCCGCTGCTCGTAAGTTGGCAGAACTTGTCAGCGAAGACGATCTCAAGCGCGGCAGTCTCTATCCGTCACTCAATGACATTCGCCCGATTTCTGAGGCAATTGCTGTTGCGGTGGCTGAATACGCGTTTGAAAAGGGGCTTGCCGGCATCGAAAAACCGCAAGATTTACATGCTGCGATTAAAGCGAGCATGTACACGCCCGGCTACTAAGCTGCTTTTAGGTTGTTGATATCGGGGCGGGGAATCAATCCCCGCCTCCTATTTTCAATAGAATCGCTGTGAATCCGAACGCTCTGATTGACGTTGCCCCCGAATTGATCCCTGATACAACTCCGGCCATTGAGGACGTGGTGGCGGTTGCTCGCCTAAAAGGTGAGCCGTTACTGCATTTTCCGGATGATTTGTACATTCCGCCTGAAGCTTTGCGGCTTTTTTTGGAGTCATTTGAGGGACCGTTTGACTTACTGCTGTATCTGATCCGCAAACAACGCTTGGACTTAAATGAAATTTCAGTGGCTGCGGTGACAGATCAATACATGGAGTATGTTGAGCAAATCCGCGCTCAGAATATGGAATTGGCAAGCGATTACCTTGTTATGGCGGCCGATCTCATGATGATTAAAAGCAGGCTTCTTTTGCCGGTGCCGGTGAGTGACGATGATGAAGAAGAGGAGGATCCAACTGCTCGCATTTTAAGAGAAGTCGCTGAATACGAAAAAATCCAAGTCGCCGCTCAATTACTCAACGCTTTGCCAACCATGGGTGATGGTTTCTGGCGTGGTTACGTGGCTATCGAAGAGGATGAGGCGCCCGAACCGGAGGTTTTACCGCAAGAATTGGCAAGAGTCTGGTTAAGCGTTGTTAAGAATGCCAATTTAAAGATCAATCACACCGTGTCGAGACAGGAGCTCTCGATTCACGAATTCATGTCGGCGATTATTAAACGTGTTGAGCAAGAGCGATTTGTCAGCTTTGATGAATTGGTGCAAGATCACAGCACAATGCAGGAAAGAGTGGTGAGTTTCTTGGCTATTCTTGAACTCTCCCGTGAGGGTTTGATTTCTATCACCCAGGCCGCGCCCTATGCGCCGATTTATTGTGCGAAGAAATTTTTGACTTTGTCTTCGCAAGAAGGTGAAAACGAGGCTTAATTCAATATTTTTTTTAAAATTTCATTTTCCGTTCATACAAATTCATTAAACTGTAAAAAATCAATTTTTTTTATAAGGAAACAAGACGTTATGGAATGGTTGACCGAGCTGATTACAACGATGCACTGGGGTGCCGTGGCTCAGATCATCATGATTGATATTTTGTTGGGGGGTGACAACGCGGTGGTCATTGCCTTGGCCTGCCGTAATTTAGATCCGCATCAACGTCGACAGGGGATTTTCTGGGGTGTATTTGGCGCGATCGCCTTGCGTGTCGTCCTGATTACCTGTGCCGTTTATCTCCTGCAGCTGCCGCTTTTGAAAGTGGTAGCCGGTCTCCTTTTGATTTGGATCGGTGTGAAATTGCTGATTCCTCACGATGAGGAAGATAAGCACATCGAAGCCAGCACAAAAGTGCTCTCAGCCATTAAGACCATCATTGTGGCCGATCTTGTGATGAGTATCGATAACGTGATCGGCATTGCCGGTGCCGCCCAAGCGGCTCATGAACATCATCAAACGTTATTGATTATTTTCGGTTTGATTGTCAGTGTGCCTTTTATTGTGTTCGGCAGCCAGATTATCTTGAAGGTGTTTGACCGTTTTCCGATCATCATTACCTTGGGCGGTGCACTCTTGGGTTGGATCGGCGGCGGTTTGATCGTGAGTGATATCTTCATGGTTGAACACATTCCGCAAACGAATGCTGTTCATTATGGGGCTTGTATTATCGGAGCCGCGCTAGTAGTACTTCTGGCCAGAATGTGGGTGAAGCGGCAAAAAGCTAAAAAGGCAGCTGGTTAAAAACTTCACCACCTAAAATAAAAGCGATCTATCGGTGCACGGCTGATAGATCGCTTTGCTTTAAGGACTAAAAAACAGGGATCTGAGAAAGATCCCAGAAGTCTGAATTAGACGATATCTTTTAATTCTCGGCGCAGAATTTTACCGACAGCCGTCTTGGGCAAAGAGTCCACAAAGATGATTTGTTTAGGAATCTTGTAGCCGGTTAACTGTGTACGGCAATATTTCACGACATCTTCTTTGGTGATAGACGGGTCTTTCAAAACGATAACGGCCTTCACGGTTTCACCGGATCGTTCATGAGGCACACCCACCACACCGCACTCTAAAACACCGGGCATTGAGGCGATAACGCTTTCCACTTCATTGGGATAGACGTTAAAGCCTGAGACCAAAATCATGTCTTTCTTGCGGTCTGTAATGGTGATCTTGCCGTCAGCGGCCATAAAGCCCACATCACCCGTACGAAGCCAGCCGTCTCTGAAGACGCCGGCCGTTTCCTCGGGTCTGTTCCAGTAGCCCTTCATGATTTGCGGGCCCTTCACACAAATTTCGCCGGTGTGAGAGTCAATTTCTTCAGGATTGTCACACAATCCTAAATCCTTAAAGCCATCGCCGCGAATGCTCACTTCAGTATTAGGAAGGGGATAACCCACAGAACCGTCCCAGGGAGCATCGGGTAAATTGCCGCAGACACCAGGGGAAGCTTCCGTTAGGCCGTAGGCTTCCAAAATACCGATGCCGGTGGTTTGTTTCCAGCGTTCGGCGACTACTTTTTGAATCTGCGTGCCGCCCGCAACCGCCATCTTCAATCGAGAGAAATCGACGGAAGCGAACTCGGGATTGTTCAAGAGGGCGTTATAGAGGGTGTTGACACCCGTATAAACGGAAAACTTCCAGTGTTTGCATTCATTAACCAATCCTTTGATATCGCGGGGATTGGTGATCAGAACACTGCGTGCCGTCCAATTGAGGAAAGCCAGTGTCGCCGTGAAGGCAAAGATGTGATAAAGCGGCAGAGCGCACATGGCCACTTCTTCACATTCCTTAAAGGAAACACTGATCCAGCTGCCGGTTTGTTCAACGTTGGCCAGAACATTTCGGTGCGTGAGCATGGCGCCTTTGGATACGCCGGTTGTGCCGCCCGTGTACTGTAAAAGCGCAACATCTTCATTGGAGAGTTCAACCGGCGTGAAGCCCTTGCCGTGTCCAATTGACAATGCGTCACGGAAACTGACGGCACCGGGAAGGTTCCACTCAGGGACCATCTTTTTAACGTACTTCACTGCAGCGTTGACGATGGTGCGCTTCATGAAGGGGAATAAGTCACCAACCTGTGTGGTGATGATGTGCTTGACCGGCGTACGAGACAGAACTCTTTCAAGAGTCTTTGCAAAGTTTTCAATGATAATGATCGCTTTGGCGCCGGAGTCTTTCAATTGATGTTCGAGTTCTCGCGCTGTGTACAGCGGATTGACATTCACAACAATGAAGCCTGCCCTCAAAATGGCAAATAGGGCTACTGGGTACTGCAAAAGGTTAGGCATCATCACGGCAACTCGATCGCCTTTTTGCATATCGGGCAGCGATTGGAGGTAGCCGGCCAGATCAAAAGATAGCGCTTGAGCTTCTTTGGTCGTGAGGGTGACGCCCATATTGGTGAACGCAGGGGCATTGGGATGCTTTTCGGCAATACCGTCGAGCAGGGCAGGAATATTGGCGACGCGATCCGGATTAATTTGTGCGGGAACGCCTTTAGGATATTTCGCGAGCCATGGGAAATCGGTCATTGTTGTAAATCCTGTTTTCTTATACACAAACCATTATTGTAAACAAAAGAAGTCGCCCTCAGAGGGGCGACTTTTGATGATTTTGCGTCTTGTGACAAGAAAGTGACTATGCAAGCGTCAAGCAATGACGGGCATAGCTCTTAACATCTTCCCAATCCGTGTAGTCAATCACTGCATCCATGGAGGTCGGTCCCTTTGTCATCTTCATGATGAGCTGAATCATCTTGGCATCAAGCCAACCCCAGTTCGGATAGTCCACCTTACCGGCGATGCATTTGACATCGCGGGGTTTCCAGGGAGAGTTTTGCAGGAACTTTTGCATGTAGCGGTTGCCTTCGGGCGTCGCTTTAATCGGGGTGCGAGCGACCACAGAGACGTTAAAGAAGCTGTGGGGCTTGGCATCAAGTTCATTTTTGTGTTTGGCAAGGAAGCTGTAGAACACTTTGGGGTAGGTACCGTACAACACGGGGCAGCCCACAATAAAGAGATCGTACTTGTCCCATTGCACGCCTTCACGGTCGGCTTCCATAACACTCATCATGTCGGCTTGGTTACCTTCGGCGATAACCGTTTCCCAAATACGGCGGGCGACACGAGCCGTATGTCCGCTTCGGCTGTGATAGAGCACGAGCACAGATTTCATTTTTTTCTCCTATTCTCCCGTCCGAGTTCTTTTTAGGCGGGAAAAACACAAATACAAAGCTTAAAGAGAGAAGCGATAAATTAAGAGCGAAGATTTTATCGTTTTCCCTGTTTCTTTAGTCTTTACCCTTAATTCTTTCGGGTACGTCGGCCATTGTAGTGCAGAAATATTGTTTCAATCTTAAAGCCGTTATTTAGCCCGTAAGACTTTCAGCCAACCGATGAGCTCTTGCGGGTGATGTGCGATAAGGTGGGTATGCCACTCATTAATTGGGAAATCTTGTCTGAGGTAACCCCAAGTAGCCGCAGCAAAAGGCATTCCCAGGGTTTGAGCAGCTTTGGAGTCGCGGATGTCATCGCCAACGTAGGGCGTTTCTTGCGGTAAGGCGCGCATTTTATTTAAGGCGACCAACATGTTGTCGGGATGGGGTTTGAGTTTTCCGGTTTCATCCCCACTAATAATGACGCAGGCTCGATCGTATAAGCCCAGCTTTTTCATGATGGGAATGGTGAAATTGCTGAATTTATTGGTGACGACACCCCATTGCCAACCGGCTTGTTCTATTTCTTCGAGTGTTTGTTCGATGCCATCAAAGCAGCAAACTTTTTCTGCACAGTGATTTTGGTAGTCCGACAAAAATCGTTCTTTGAGTTCAGGAAAGCGAGGATCTTGGTCAGTAATGTCAAAGCCAATCTTAAGAAGCCCTCTTGCTCCAGAGCCCGCGTATTCTCTGAGTACGTTGTAAGGAAGGGGAGCCAGATTTTCCGATCGACGGATACGGTTTAAGGAGGCGCAAAGATCAGGGGCACTATCAACAAGTGTGCCGTCCAAGTCAAACAAAACCAGAGGCATTATTTATCCCATTTCAAGACGTTCACTAAAAAAGGCGCTCCAAAGCGGAGCGCCTTTTAATTCAAATCAATGAGACTGTCTCATTAATTATTGAGCGCGAGTGCCGACCACTTCAACGACAGCGCGGCGGTTCGGAGCCAAGCAGGCAACCAAATCAGCCTTAGAGCCGGTGTCTTCGCAGGTCACGACAGGATCAGCGGAGGCCTTACCTTCGGTTTGGATCTTGTCAGCCGGAACGCCTTGGGCGACCATGTAGGACTTAACGGCAGCAGCGCGGCGTTCGCTCAACGTTTGGTTGAAGGAAGCCGGGCCCGTCACGTCGGTGTAACCGGTAGCCATCACGACGTCAACGTTCAAGCCGGACATACGAGCGACCAATTCGTTGAGCATCTTGACGCCTTCGGGCTTAACCTTGGCGGAGTTCAAGTCAAAGAGCGTGTCAGCAGCCAAAACGATCTTGCCGCTGTTGGCGATGTCAGCGTCGCATTCGATGCCTTCGGCAAGAGCAGGCGTCCAGAAGCCGGTACGCCAGCAGAGGTCGTAGTTGCTCATCACGGTTTGACCGGTCGTGGACTTAACATACGGGAAAACGTCGGCGGCGCTGGCCATGCCACTCGTAGCGAGCAAAGCGGCCAAGGCGGCGCTCAAAGCTAATGTTTTTTTCATAATTATTTTCTCCAATTGGATTTACTGCGGTAAACAACAGACGACCGCACACGTCCGGCTCATATCCCACCGCCCTCGCGAGTGGCCTTTTGGGGACACTTACCTAAACTAAATTCTATTCTGCCACGTTTTTGTTATTTTCTGTGCATTTTCTCGACTCAAAGGTCGGAGACCTTCCTGTTGTTGCTTTTTGACAACAATTTTGCCATTAACCCAAACGTGACTGATATCTTCGCGTCCCGCGCTATATAAAAGCTGCGAGGCGGGATCGAAAACGGGCAGCGCATCAATGTTGCCGAGGTCAACGGCTATTAAATCAGCGTCTTTGCCTTTTTCGAGCGAACCGATCCGGTCATCCCAGCCCAAAGCTTTAGCGCCTCCCATGGTAGCCGCATAAAGCATATCGGCCACTTTCATTTGAGTGGTGTCTTGGCATACGGCTTTGCCCAACATAGCCGCCAGACGTGTTTCGCCTAAAAGGTCCACCTTGTCATTGCTGGCAACTCCGTCAGTGCCCATCGAAACATTGATGCCGAGAGCCATCATTTTGGCAACAGGAGAAAAGCCGCTTGCTAATTTCAAATTTGAACACGGGCAGTGCACGACGCTTGCTCGGGCGCGGGCAAGAAGTTCTAATTCAGCATCATCGGCACAAACCGTATGCACGGAAATAAATCGTTCATCCAATAGTCCCAAATTTTGAAGGCGCTGCAACGGGCGGACGCCATATTGCTTGAGTGAACCTTCAATTTCGGTCTGTGTTTCGTCCACATGCATGTGGATTCGTGCGTTGTGTTTGTGAGCTAAATCACGCACTTTAATGAGCGCATCATCATCGACCGTGTAGGGTGCGTGAGGACCAACGGTTACTCTGACATTGGGATCGTTGGCAAAACGCTCGAAAAGCGCTTCGGCACACTGGATGTATTCATCCGTGTTTTTCGCCATGGCCGAAGGAAAGCCGATCACAATTCCGGAGACGGAACACTTAATTCCGGCTTCAGTAAGACCGCGGGCAACATCCTCACTGAAAAAATAGTGATCGCTAGCGCACGTGATACCGGATTCAACCATTTCGGCCCCGGCAATAAGAGAGCCTTCATAGCAAAATTCAGGACTCATGAGTTTGCCTTCGGCTGGCCAAATTTTTGTTTGAAGCCAATCCATTAAGGGAAGATCCGCGCCCATTCCTCGCAATAAGTGCATGGGAGCGTGTGTATGGGCGTTTACAAAACCAGGTAAAACAATGTGATCCGGCAAGCGGACGATTTCTTTGGCTTCGATCCCTTGAGTTTCTTCGGTAGGAACAACCGCCACAATTTTTCCTTCGTCAATCAGAACACTGTGACGGGTCAAGAGTGCGCCTTTGGGGGCCATGGGCATTACCCAGCCCGCTTCGATGATGGTGTGAACGTGCATAAACAGCCTTTTCTAACCTATAGATGTCGTACGACGAATTGTATGTCAGACTGACAAAATCTGTCCTTTTTGCCGTTTTTCGTTATTTTGAACATTTTGATGTTGCCTAACCCATTGAAAATAAAAAGAAAAATAACTCTTTCGATACAGGCATTTTTGAGAAAATCCTGATAAAATCAACAGGTTAAAAATTTCAAACGATGGATAGTTAATCGATGTCTGATAACGAAGATATTAAGAATAACGAAGAGAACGTAACTGCCGAAGAATCGAACGATTCCAACATTCCGGGCTCCATGCTCAATATTGCACAAGAGTTATTGCCGGTTTCTTTGGAAACCGAGATGAAGCGTGCTTATTTGGATTACGCAATGAGCGTGATTGTGGGCCGCGCTTTGCCGGACGTTCGGGACGGTTTGAAACCCGTTCATCGTCGCGTGCTTTACGCGATGGAGCAAATGGGTAACACATATTCTCGTCCCACAAAGAAATCCGCCCGTGTGGTTGGTGATGTGATCGGTAAATATCACCCTCATGGTGATACAGCCGCCTACGATACGATTGTTCGTCTGGCTCAACCGTTCTCGCTTCGCTATCCGCTGGTTTACGGTCAGGGTAACTTCGGTAGTCTTGACGGTGACTCGGCCGCAGCCATGCGTTACACTGAAGTCAAGCTTCAAAAGCTTGCCGGCGAAATGCTCGCCGACATTCGCAAAGACACGGTTGACTTTATTCCTAACTACGACAATACCGAAAAAGAACCGACGGTTTTGCCGACCCGCTTGCCGCACTTACTCATTAATGGCAGCGCGGGTATTGCTGTTGGTATGGCCACCAATATTCCACCGCACAATTTGCGTGAATCGATTGACGCCTGCGTGCATTTACTCAATCACCCGGATGCCACGGTTGACGATCTGATTAAATTTGTGCCGGCACCGGACTTTCCCACCGGGGGCATCATCTTCGGTCTCAAGGGAGTGATTGAAGGCTATCGTACGGGGCGTGGTCGTGTTCTTATGCGTGCAAAAACGCACTATGAAGAATTTGATCATGGACGTCGCACACGCATTGTGGTCGATGAAATCCCGTATCAGGTCAATAAGCGAGTCTTAGTTGAAAGCATCGCTCACCTCATCAACGATAAGAGAATCGAAGGTATCTCCGATTTACGCGATGAAACCGACAAGGACGGCGTGCGTGTAGTGATCGATCTGAAGGCGGGGGTTGTGGCCGATGTGGTTTTAAATAACCTCTATAAGCTCACTCAGCTTCAAGATTCCTTTGGCATCAACATGGTGGCCTTGGTAGATGGTCAGCCGCAGTTGCTCAATCTTAAGCAAATTATTGAAGCCTTCCTTATGCATCGCCGCGAAGTGGTGACTCGTCGTTGTCTGTTCGATTTGCGTGAAAATCGCGCACGCGGTCACGTTTTGGAAGGTTTGGCGGTCGCTTTAGCCAATATTGATGAATTTTTAGCCATTATTCGTGCAGCTCCAACGCCGGACGTCGCCAAAGCCGGCTTAATGGGCCGCGGTTGGAACTCTGCCTTGGTCGGTGAGTTGCTTGACCGGGCCGGCGAACACAAAAATGATTATCGACCCGAAGGGCTTGATCCGCTCTACGGACGTCGTCCCGATGGTTTGTACTATTTAAGTGAAACTCAGGCCGATAATATTTTGCAGATGCGTCTGCAGCGCTTAACGGGTTTGGAACAAGACAAGATCATTCAAGAATATAAGAGCGTTGTGGATATCATCGCTGATCTTCTGGATATTCTTGATAAACCGGATCGTGTTCGTCAGATCATTGAAGACGACTTAATCGAAATTAAGAATGAATATGGTGATGACCGCCGTTCAGAAATCGATCCGACTGGTGACCCCAATTTCAACCCGCGTGATTTAATTCCGCGCCGTGAAATGGTGGTGACCATGACACGTGACGGCTACATTAAGAGCCAACAGCTCTCTGACTACCAGGCTCAGCGCCGCGGCGGTCAAGGTAAGAAGGCGGCGACGATGAAAGAAGGCGATATGATTGATCAGCTCTTTATCGCCAATTCGCATGACCGAATTCTTTGCTTCTCCGACTTCGGTCGTATGTATTGCTTGGATGTGTATGCGTTGCCTGAAGGCTCAAGAACCTCCAAAGGACGGCCGATCATTAACTCGGTTCCGTTGTCTGAAGGTGAGCGCATCACGGTTGTGCTGCCCATTGAAGATTTTGATGACAAACATTACGTCTTTATGGCCACGGCCAACGGTGTGGTCAAAAAGACACGTTTGAAGGATTTTGCCAATGTGCGTCGCTCCGGCATTAATGCCGCGGGGCTTGATGATGGTGATCACCTGATCGGTGTGGCTATCACCGATGGTGAGCACGATGTCATGCTCTTTTCAGATGCGGGTAAGGCAGTTCGTTTCAGCGAAGCCGATGTTCGTCCGATGGGGCGTGGTGCCCGAGGAGTCAAGGGCATGGCGCTTGAAGACGGGCAGAAAGTGATTGCCATGCTCGTGGCCGACAGCGAAGAGCAGACGGTTTTGACGGCTACGGAAAATGGTTTCGGCAAGCGCACGTTGGTGAGCGAATACACTCGTCATGGCCGCGGCACCAAGGGCATGATTGCTATTCAAACCAGTGACCGAAACGGCAAAGTGGTGGCAGCGACGCTTGTTAATGACGCCGATGAAGTCATGCTCTTGACTCAAAAAGGCAAGATTGTTCGCACTCCCGTTTCGGATATCTCTGTTTTGAAACGGGCTACACAAGGTGTGACACTGATCGGTTTGAAAGATGACAGCTTGGTTGCTGTTCAGCGTATTGCAGAAGAAGATGTCGAGGAAGAAAAGTCCGAAGAGACTCAAGAGACCGCAAAGGCCCCTGTTTCTTCCGAAGCAGATCCTGTCCAATCCCTTTAATAAATGATTGATGGGCCCGACCGAAAGGCGGGCCCTTTTATGCAAAATGATTCCTGTAATTACGATTGATGGGCCGACGGCTTCCGGTAAAGGAACCGTGGCGGCCAGGGTGGCTCGAGCTCTGGGTTTCCATTATCTCGATAGCGGCGCTCTTTACAGACTTTGCGCCTATAAAGCCTTAAAGGAAAAAATTGATTTGACCGATGAGTCGGCCTTGGCACAGACGGCGGCCCATTTGGCCCCCTTGTTTGAAGACGGAAAGATCTATTTAGATGGTGAAGACGTAACCGATAAGATTCGAGCCGAAGAAGTTGGAGTGGCCGCTAGCAAGGTTGCCTCATTGCCAGCTGTGCGCCAAGCGCTTTTGGATGTGCAAAAGCGGGCTCGTCGCCTACCTGGTTTAGTCGCCGATGGGCGCGACATGGGTAGTGTGATTTTCCCGGATGCACCGCTTAAAGTTTTTTTAACGGCAAGTGCCCAAGCACGTGCGCAAAGACGCTTTAATCAGTTGAAAGAAAAAGGAATTGTTGCTAATATCGACACCCTTACCCGGGATCTAGAGGAGCGGGATCGGCGCGATATGCAACGTGCTGTGAGTCCTCTTGCGCCCGCAAAAGATGCCAAAATCCTCGATTCGTCAGAATTGACGATTGAAGCAACGGTGGGACAGGTGCTGCAGTGGTACCGGTCTCTTACCAAATAGGTTGGTTCTTGCAGCCAACCGCCCGGCAAACCGGCAATGGGGCCGGCCCGGTTTTTTAACCCGGTGCATTTTCCACTTACTGGAAGAGCACTGTATTTTTAAATTAACTCATGTCTGAAAATATTAACCAACCCGAGTCTTTTGCTCAGCTTTTTGAAGAAAGCTTAGCTCGTCAAGAAATGCGCCAAGGCGAAGTCATCACGGCTGAAGTAGTGCGCGTGGACTACAACTTTGTGGTCGTGAACGCCGGTTTGAAGTCCGAAGCCTATGTGCCTATCGAAGAATTCAAGGACGATCGCGGTGAAGTCACCGTGAAGCCGGGTGATTTCGTGGCTGTGGCGATTGAACAAGTCGAAAACGGCTACGGTGATACGATTTTGTCTCGCGACAAGGCCAAGCGTCTTGCCGCTTGGATGAACCTTGAAAAAGCCCTCGAATCCGGCGAACTCGTTACCGGTACGATCACGGGCAAGGTCAAGGGCGGTCTCACGGTTATGACCAACGGTATCCGTGCCTTCTTGCCGGGCTCCTTGGTTGACACCCGTCCTGTTAAGGACACCACGCCCTACGAAGGCAAGACCATGGAATTCAAGGTCATCAAGCTCGACCGCAAGCGCAACAACGTTGTTGTTTCCCGCCGTGCCGTGGTTGAAGCCAGTATGGGCGAAGAACGCGCCAAGCTCATGGATACGCTCAAGGAAGGCGCCATTGTTAAGGGTATCGTTAAGAACATTACCGACTACGGTGCCTTTGTTGATTTGGGCGGCATTGACGGCTTGTTGCACATCACCGATCTCGCCTGGCGTCGTGTTCGCCATCCGAGCGAAGTGGTTCAAGTCGGTCAAGAACTCGAAGCCAAGGTTCTCAAGTTCGATCAAGAAAAGAACCGTGTGTCTTTGGGCTTGAAGCAATTGGGTGAAGATCCTTGGATTGGTATCGCTCGCCGCTATCCGAAGGGAACGCGTTTATTCGGCAAGATCACCAACATCACCGACTACGGTGCCTTCGTTGAAATCGAAGCCGGTATTGAAGGCTTGGTGCACGTCTCCGAAATGGATTGGACCAACAAGAACGTTGATCCGAAGAAGGTTGTCCAATTGGGCGATGACGTTGAAGTGATGGTTCTCGAAATCGACGAAGAACGTCGTCGTATCTCCTTGGGTATGAAGCAATGCAAACCCAATCCTTGGGAAGAATTTGCTCAAAGCCACAAGAAGGGTGACAAGGTTACCGGCCAAATCAAGTCCATCACCGATTTCGGTGTGTTCATTGGTTTGACGGGCGGCATCGACGGTTTGGTGCACTTGTCTGACCTCTCTTGGACCGAACAAGGCGAAGAAGCCGTGCGTAAGTACAAGAAGGGTGACGAAGTTCAAGCCGTTGTGCTCGGTATTGATACCGAACGTGAACGTATCAGCTTGGGCGTAAAGCAATTGAGCGGTGACCCGTTCAGCAACTTCACGAGCACGCATGAAAAGGGTTCCGTTGTTACCGGTACGGTCAAGAGCGTTGACGCCAAGGGCGCCGTGATTGACTTGGGCGATGAAACTGAAGGTTATCTGCGCGCCTCCGAAATCTCTTCCGAACGCGTTGAAGACGCTACGACGCAATTGAAGGAAGGTGATACGGTGACGGCTCAAATCATCAGCATCGACCGTAAGAACCGTAGCATCCAATTGTCTATTAAGGCTAAGGATGCCAGCGAAGCTCGCCAAGCCTTGGATCGCATGAACCAAGATGCTCAAGGCGCTTCCGGTACGACCAACTTGGGTGCCTTGTTGAAGGCTAAGCTCGAACAAAAGTAATCGGAGAAGCATGGTGGATGCCATGACGAAATCCGAGCTGATTGAACGGCTCGCAAATAAAAACGCGCGGTTGACAGCGCGTGATGTTGACGAATCCGTTAAGGCGGTCCTTGATGCGATGACTTTGGCTATGGCCACGGGCAGCCGCATTGAGATCCGCGGTTTCGGCAGTTTTTGCCTGAACTATCGCCCTGAACGTTTGGGACGCAATCCCAAGAGCGGAGAGAGCGTGGTGGTGCCGGCAAAATACGTGCCGCACTTTAAAGCGGGCAAAGAGATGCGTTTGCGAGTGGACGGCGCTGTGCAAGAAGCTTAAACGTTTCTCTACGTCAACCTAAGTTCAGATAGAGGATTCCGGAGTTTTTCGGAATCCTCTTTCCATATGCATTGGCAATTCTTTTTTTCCTCCATTCAGATTTTTTCCTAAGTGATCATGCTTAGGAAACCTTCATAACTAGGTTAATTCCACTAGAAAGCCCGTCAATAAAGGCAAAGGCGCTTACATATAATGAAACGAAGGTGTCGTTTCATGACAGATGCCTCATCTATTGGTTGACTATTGAAAGAGTCTCTTATGTATAACTTTTTAGCTGCATTCTGTATTTGTGGTTTCATCGTGATCATCGGTGAACTTGTTTCCACTTGGACCAAAGCGTGGATTCCATCGGTATTCGTTTCAGCCTGCTTGTTGTTGGTGGGCTATTGGACCGTCATTCCCCATGATTTGGTTAAAGATTCATTCCTGACGCCCTTTGGCGCCACGTTGGGTATTTACTTGTTGATTGTTCACATGGGCACGGTCATCAGCCTGAAAACCTTGATGGAACAATGGAAAACAGTGGTGATGTGTCTTGTGGGCTTGGCGGGTATGTGTATTTTTGCCTTGCTTTTGTGCCCGCTCTTTATGGATTGGGCTTACATTGTGGCCGGTCTTCCGCCGCTCACCGGTGGTATTGTCGCCGCAACGATTATGCAGCAAGCGGCCACTGAACACGGTTTAACGTCTGCGGCTGTGTTTGCCATTACGATGTACTGTGTTCAGGGTTTTGCCGGTTATCCTTTGACCGCTATTTTCATGAAGGCTGAAGGCGCCAAGCTCTTACAAGAGTATCGTTCGGGTGAACGCGTTACCAAAGACGAGCTTTCTGCCGCAAAGAATGTGACCTCTTTGCCTTCAAGCGAACGTCGTGGTCCTTTGGCATTGCCTGATTCATTAAATAGCCCGATTGTGATGCTCACCAAGATTGGCATGGTGGCATGGTTATCCATGATGGTGGGTGGCTTCACCGGTATTAGCGGCGCTGTGTGGGCTTTGATCTTTGGTGTGGTTTTCTGCTCTTTAGGCTTTTTGGAAACCGATATTTTGCACCGTTGCAATTCCTTTAACATTTTGATGTTCGCCTTGACAATGTTCGTCTTCGAAGGACTTAAGGATTGCACGCCTGAAATGTTGACCTCTATTATTTTGCCGATGGTTGGTTTGATTGTGGTTGGCGTCTTCGGGATGGCTGTTTTCGCTTGGGTTGCTGCCAAAGTTATGAAGCTCTCCTTCCCGTTGAGTTTCTGCAATTGTTTGACCGCGCTCTATGGCTTCCCGTTTAATGCCATCATTACGGAATCGACCTGTAAGGCGATGGCTAAGACGCCTGAAGAACATGAGTTCTTGATGAGCAAGATGTTCCCCTCGATGATCATTGGCGGTTTTGTCACTGTGACCATTACTTCCGTGATCTTGGCCGGCTTCTTTGTGAATCTGTTCTAATTTACTTGTCACCAAGGCGCTTGCTGGCGCCTTGGTTCATTTTGAAAGGATGAAAAAATGGATATTCAAGCACTTGGTAAGAAATACCACGATTATCTCATTGAACAACGTCGTTGGTTTCACGCTTATCCTGAAGTAAGCGGACAGGAGTTCGGTACCGCCAAGCATATTCGTGAAGAGTTGGATAAGCATGGTATTCAATGGCGTGAATGTGGCATGAAGACGGGAACGCTTGCCACGATTAAGGGGGCTAAACCCGGTAAGACCATTTTGCTTCGTGGTGACATTGACGCATTAACCGTCAATGAAGAAACCGGCTATGAATTTGCCAGTAAAAATCCCGGTGTGATGCACGCCTGCGGTCACGACTGCCATATCTCCATGCTGCTTACAGCTGCTTTGATGCTCAATGACATCAAAGATGAATTGGCAGGCACCGTAGTTTGTGCTTTCCAACCTGCCGAAGAAATCGGTAAAGGCGCCTGCTCAATGATTGAAGAAGGTGCGCTCGATGGCGTGGACGCAGCGTTTGGTATGCACGTCTGGTCTGATCTTCCGAGTGGAAAAATTTCCGTTCGTGAAGGCGCCACGATGGCTTCGGGTGATCGCTTTGAAGTCAACATTGAAGGCAAGGGCGGTCACGGTGCAACACCGCATTTGTGCGCAGATGCCATTGTGATGAGCGCAGCCATTGTTCAAAACCTGCAAACGGTTGTAAGCCGTGAAATTTCTCCGGTTGAAACGGCGGTTTTGACTGTGGGTACGATTGAAGGCGGTACCCGTTGGAATGTTGTTTCCGGTTCAGCGAAATTAACCGGAACCACACGTTGCTTCAGCAACGAAGTGCGCGCTCAATTCCCCGAAGCCATGAAGCGAGTTGTGGAAGAAACGGCAAAGGCCATGCGCGGTAAAGCAACGTTGACATATGAGGAATTGGTGCCACCCACGATCAACGATGTCAAATTGGCTCAGTCCGTTCGAGCTAGCGCCAAGAAAATTTTGGGTGACGATTTCTTCTGCGACTATCCGATTACGATGGGCGGAGAAGACTTCGCCTACTATCAGCAAAAAGTGCCGGGTGTGATGGCTTTGTTTGGTGTCGGCAATCCCGCTTGTGATGCTGTTCATTCTCAACACTCTGGCTGCTACAAAGTGGACGAAGATGCTCTAATTAACGGAGCGATGACTCACGTGCAAGTGGCCTATGACTTTCTTAATAACTAAGAAAACGTTGACAAACTGATTAGACTCGAAAGCCTCGGCCTGATGGTCGGGGCTTTTGTGTCTGCGGCACGTATAATAAAAATTTCCATTGATCTAAATAAAGCAAAAGATGTTAGTTGAACGCAAAGATTTGAAAGACGCCAAACGCATCGTGGTGAAAGTGGGCAGTAGCACCATTACACACGCCAACGGTAAATGTGATTTTGCCCGCATTGATAAATTGGCTCGTGAATTGGCTGACTGGCAAAATCAAGGTAAGGAAATGATTTTGGTCACGTCAGGCGCGGTGGCCGTTGGTGTTGATCGTTTGGGGTTGCCGGAAAAGCCGAAAACGATTCCGGGTAAGCAGGCAGCGGCCGCTGTGGGTCAAGGCATTTTGATGCACACCTATGAAAAAATCTTTGCTGAATACGGACAAGTGGTCGCTCAGGTGCTTTTGACCCGCATGGAGACAATTGACCGCCACCGTTATACCAATGCCCGAAATACATTTATGGAGTTGCTAAAACGCCGCGTCATTCCAATCGTCAATGAAAATGACGTCGTCGCACTGGATGAATTAAAAATCGGTGATAACGACAATATGAGCGCTTTGGTAGCAAGTATTGTTGATGCGGATTTGGTCATCATTTTGTCCGATGTGGATGGCCTTTATACAGCCAATCCGCAGACGCATCCCGACGCCCGATTGGTCTCTCGGGTTGAAGAGATTACGCCGGAGATTGAAGCGAGCGCCGGAGGCGCCGGCACCTGCGTTGGCACCGGTGGCATGTTTACAAAAATTCAGGCTGCAAAAAATGCCACGACATCAGGCATTAATTTGATCATTGCTTCCGGTTCACAAAAAGATGCCATCAGCCGCATACTCGAAGGCGAAGAGGTTGGTACGCTTTTTGTTTCCCGGGAAAATCGCTTGCAGTTCCGTAAACGCTGGCTGGCGTTCGGAGCCCGCATTATGGGAAGCGTGACGGTGGATGAAGGCTGTGAAAAAGCCATTAAAAAAGCGGGAGGCTGCAGCATCCTGCCCGTTGGTATTGTGGCCGCAGAAGGCAACTTTGAAGCCGGTAATACCGTGAGCGTTAAAAATAAAGAAGGACGTGAAATCGCCCGCGGTTTGTGTCACTATTCTTCTGAAGAACTTCAAAAAATTATTGGCTGCCAAAGTGCAGAAATTGAAAGTTTAGTGGGACACAAAGCTTTTGATGAAGTGATTCATCGAGATGATTTGGTCATTTTGAATTAGGAGACCTATCTATGAGCACGACAGAAGTATTGGTTCGTCAAAAAGCTCAGGCGGCTCACGATGCGGCTGTCAGGATGGGAACGCTTCGCAGCGGACAGAAAAATAAAGCCCTGCTTGCCATGGCTGCCGCGCTTTTGAGTCATTGCGACGAGATTCTTGAAGCTAATGAAAAGGATATGCTCAACGCAAAGACCAACGGTATGCGGGAATCCATGCAGGATCGTCTTCGCTTGACGCCCGCACGCATTGAGTCAATGGCTGAAGGTTTACGGCAGGTTGCTCAGCTCAAAGATCCGATCGGAGAGGTGATTGGAGGTTCCACGCTAGCCAACGGGTTAAGTTTGACCAAAGTGCGCGTGCCTATTGGGGTTGTCGGCATTATTTACGAAGCGAGACCGAATGTTACGTCTGATGCCATTGGCTTGTGCCTGAAATCGGGTAACACGGTTGTGCTCAAGGGAGGAAGCGAAGCGCTTCATTCTAATCAGGCCATCGCCTCTATTCTTTCAGAGGCCGCTCAAAAAGAGGGGGTGCCGCAAGGCGCTATTCAGTTTATTGACGTGACAGATCGTCAGGCGGTAACCGATTTAATCCGCATGAACGGTTTAGTTGATGTCGTCATACCCAGAGGTAGCGCCCGTCTGATTCAAGCCGTTGTTCAAAACGCGACAGTGCCCGTTATTGAGACCGGTGCTGGGGTGTGCCACACTTTCGTTGATGAGTCTGCCGATTGCGATATGGCCCGCCGGATTGCTTTTAATGCAAAAGTACAAAGACCATCGGTTTGCAATGCCATGGAAACACTGCTTGTGCACGAAAAAGTAGCTGATGCGTTTTTACCCCAAATGTTGAAGGATTATTTCAGTGCGGGCGTGACGATTTTCGGTTGCGAGCAGACTCAAAAGTTTGACTCCCGAATTCAAGCCGCCACAGAAGAGGATTGGGCAACAGAGTACGGTGATTTGCGCTTATCTGTAAAAATCGTCCGTGACTTGGATGAGGCTTTGGCTCATATTGCCCGATACAGTACCCGTCACTCGGAATGTATCGTCACGCGCAATATGGAAAATGCCCGACGCTTTCAAGCGGAAGTGGATGCGGCCGTTGTTTATGTTAATGCTTCAACTCGTTTCACCGATGGCTTTGAGTTCGGCTTTGGCGCGGAAATCGGCATCAGCACCCAAAAGCTTCACGCCAGAGGTCCGATGGCTTTGCCTGAATTAACGTCCTATAAGTACTTGGTGACAGGTAACGGACAAATCAGGGGTTAAACGCCGGTTGCTTTCATTCAAACAAACGGGGAAGTGCTCAAAAGCATTTCCCCGTTTTCAAATAAGGCTAAACGTTAGAGATCAATGTCGACGAGCTCATAGTTAGCCTTACCCATGCCGAGTTCGTGCATGTAAGACAACTGACGCAAACCGTGGCGTGATTCAATGCGTTCGACAAGATCGTGGTTTTTATCTTTGCCTAACGAATAAACCAAGTCCACACACGCCTGGTCGATCGCCAAAATATCCGTGGAGGCAACCATGCCAATATCAGGAATGGTAGGTTCTGCGGCACTGAGTCCCGCGCAGTCGCAATCCACAGACATGCGGCGCATAACATTGATAAAAACAATGTGTTTGCCAAAATGGTCACACACCGCTTTGGCCGATTCAGCCATTGTTTCCATTAGGTGTTCCTTAGCAGGCCATTCATCCCAAGGAGCATTGATATCTTTTACGGCGTGAACTTGGGCTTTACCGATTTTGCCGTCAGCACATCCGATGGCGATGTTTTTCATGGAGCCGCCGAAGCCGCCCATGGCGTGACCCTTAAAGTGGGTAAGAACGACCATAGAGTCGTAATTGACGATATTTTTACCCATGGAGACTTCTTTAAAGTGCTTGCCGCCTTTCACAGGAAGCATGACGGTGCCGTCTTCATCCATGATGTCAACCGGGCAGAAAGTCCAGCCATTGACTTCCAAGGTTTTACGATGCTTCTCCGTGGTGTCCCGATCGCCGATGTAAAGCGTGTTGGTTTCTACAATGTTGCTGTTGGGAATACTTTGTTGGAACGCCTTCACCATATCACGGGGCAAAATATTCGGACCGTTGCGTTCGCCGGTGTGTAATTTGATAGCGACCTTGCCTTTTACTTCGTCGTTGATCAAGGCGTACAGTTTTTTAAGATGGTCGGCATCGATGTGGCGAGTAAAGAACACTTTGGCCTTTTCGCCTTTAAAGTCAGAAGTAACTTTTTTACTTCCGACAACCGGTGCTTGCGTTTGCATAGTTGCGGCATTGGCAAGCGAACTTAAAACAGCGCTCGTCATAACGCCCCCCATTGTTTTTAAAAAGGCACTGCGGGAACATTTAAATTCAGACATAACAACCCCTCATCAGTCAAGGATTCATTGGAAAAATTTTATCAATTCACATTCACGGTCCTTTGCCTAAAATCGTTTATAAATTTGCCTGCTTCTACTGTTTGTGTTGACTCCATCTTTTTAATTTTTCTGAAAAATAGTTGTAACCACCTAAACGAATTAACTTATATTGCTCTAAAGAATTAGCTTTTCTAATCTATCTCACTTATGAGCAAATGATTCTTCATCCATAAAATAAAAAATATTTTTATAAAAAGAGAAAAAATATGGATAAGAAAGTCGCTACAAGGTACATCCCGATCGGTTTGATGCTGTTTGCCCTTTTCTTTGGTGCCGGTAACTTGATTTTTCCGGCTTCCATGGGTCAGAACGCCGGCGTTAATGTTTGGTACGCCTTAATCGGTTTTTGTATTACCGGTGTGGGAATGCCGCTTTTGAGCGTGATGGCTATGGGTTATTCCGGTTGCAATGATTTGCAGGAAGCAGCCGGGCGCGCTCATCCGCTCTATGGGCTGTTTTTCACGATTGTGGCGTATTTAGCGATTGGTCCTTGCTTTGCTATTCCGCGTACTGGAACGGTCGCTTTCGAGATCGCCGTCAGTCCCTTCTTGGATAAAGAAAGCATCGAGTTAGGTTTGCCTATTTTCTTGGCGGTGTTTTTCTTGATTTCTTTCTGGTTGTCGGCCACGCCTCAAAAGTTGGTTGACCGCATCGGTAAACTTTTGACCCCTGCATTAGTGCTGACGATCGTTTTGTTGATTGTGCAGTCATTTGTTTCTCCTTTAGGAGAACCGCAAGCTCCGACGAAGGCCTATGCAACGCCTGTGATTGCTGCTGTTCAGGGTGTTTTGGATGGCTACAACACGTTAGATGCGATCGCCGCTTTTGTTTTCGCAACTCTTGTGATTAACGTTGTTCGCGAGGACTGCGGTTTGACCGATCGTGCAGAGATCACCAAGCAGGTTTATAAGTCCGGTATTGTGGCTGTTGCTCTGTTGGCTTTCATTTATATTTTTATCGCCAAGATTGGAGCAGAAAGTGTTCCGGCAATCGGCATGCAAACGACCGGTGCTCCGGTGTTGGCTGAGTCTGCCAAAATCCTTTTTGGTAACGCAGGTGCCATTATTTTGGCTGTCATTGTGCTTTTGGCTTGTTGGTCAACGGCCATCGGGTTGATTACTTGCTGCGCAGCCTATTTCTTGAAGTTAACGGGTCGCTTTACTTACCTCTATTGGGTGACCATTTTCTCAATCGTGTCGTTTTTGGTTGGGATGTTCGGTCTTGAAACCATCATTACCTCAACGGTTCCGGTGCTGATGTTTATTTACCCGTTGGCTGTTGTGTTGATTGTGCTTTTGTTTACTGACAAGTTCTTTAACGGCAGACAATGTGTTTATGCTTTCACCGTTGGCTTTACATTCATTATGGCTTTGATCAACGGTATGGAAACCGCCAACATCAAGTTTGAAGCATTGGAAAATGTTTTAACCACTTACTTGCCGATGCATACATTGGGATTGAGTTGGATTTGGTTCGCATTGGTCGGATACATTTTGGGTCTGTTGTGGATGAAATTTGTGCCGGCTAACAATAGCTAAACAAATACCTCCGTAAGTCTTATTGTCTTGGCCTGAAAACCATGTTTGATAGGCAAAGAGCCTATCAAACATGTGTGGCCTGGCCCTAATTCCAAAGAAATATTGCCGATTTGCGTCATAAATTTTCTCCGTGCGCAGATTCGCTTAAACCCGATCAACCTCAGCGAGGTCTCCGCGGGCTAACATGCGCAGCTCGTGCGTTTTCATAGTCGCATTTCATGAATTTAATTTTCGATTGTCTTGGTTGATTCTCTTTAGACTTTTAACCAAGCAAACGTATTTGAAAAGATCTAGACTCATGAAGAACGTTTATTGAAATGGGTTTGAATTAGAACCTCTATAATCCCTCTATTTACTATTTTCTCGAGGTTTCACATGTCGATTTTGATGCCGGAACCTAAAAATACTCTGCTAGGTAAGGATACAGTCTATAGTGATCAATATAACCCTGGCTTGTTGCAGCCGATTTCTCGCGCTCTAGGGCGTGATGCAATCGGAGACCATCATTTCAAAGGGGTAGATATCTGGCGTTTATATGAACTGTCATGGTTAAACAGCCAAGGCGTGCCGCAAACGGCGGTGGCTGAGTTGTTTGTGCCGGCCTCGACTCATTCAATTGTTGAATCGAAATCGTTAAAACTGTATGCCGGCTCATTCGCTATGACGCAGATGGGTAGCCAAGAGGAAGTGGCAAACCGCATGTCTGATGATCTGTCGCTTCGCTTAGGAGGCACGGTTAAGGTAAAGCTTTTCAGCATTCAGAATTATCCGGGACAGGTGAAAACGATGCCCGGGCTATCCCTTGACCATTTAACGCTTCCTGCGGGCGGTGAAATTTCAACCTATGAAACAGAACCGGGACTTCTTGAGTTTGATCCGCACTCAAGTGAAATAATTCAAAAAACTTTCTCGACAACCGTTTTTCGTTCTTTGTGTCCGGTGACCGGTCAGCCGGATTTGGCCAGTGTCATGATTAACTATAAGGGACGCGCTATTAGCCCAGAGGGTCTTTTAAAGTATCTCGTGTCGTATCGATGCCATAAGGGGTTTCACGAGCAGTGTGTTGAGCAGATTTATCACGATATGCGCACAGTTTTTCAGCCAGAATTACTCGAAGTGTACGCATGCTTTACCCGACGCGGAGGGATAGATATCAATCCGTTTCGTTCATCGGTTCGAGAGCAGCCGGACGAGGTTATTCGCGAAATGCGTCAATGAGGGTTTAAGGTGTGGAGCGCCTGCAACTTGATTGATTTCTTGCTGTCAGTCAAGAAGTTACTTGTCGGTTTTATCAGAAAGAACGTGATCTCCGTCGAAGTGCGGAATAAATTTGGCACTATCCGTGCGCCCCACTTGTATAAAACCCTTGGTGATACCAATGTTTCTCGCATGACGCACAACTTTTTGATATTCCAGTGTTGTCAGCGGACGGTTGATTTCCGGATGTCTGCAGGCTTTAAAGAGCGGCATGTATTGATTCATAATCGAAACATACACTTGGTCGCTAAAAGTTTCATGAATCCAGTCTAAACAACGGCAACTGTCGCGCCATTGCCAAGGCAAGACAAGATGCCGAATGATAAGCCCACGTCGAAGTTGTCCGGAACCGTCAAGCTCTGCCGGTCCCGTCATTTCGAACATTGCACGGATTGCCTCAGAGGCATAGTCAAAGTATTTTGAAACTCCCGAATATTTCTCACCGAGGCGATTGTCAAAATATTTAAGATCCGGAAGAAAGATGTCAATGAGTCCCGAGAGCATTCGTAGAGTCTCGGGCAGTTCATAGGCGTTGGAGTTGTAAACAATAGGCAGTGTTAAACCGCGCTCTTTTGCCGATAGTAAAGCTTCTCGGATTTGCCGCGTATAGTGACCTGGTGTGACGAGTTCAATACAGGATGCCCCGCGCTCGGCTTCTTCAAGGAAGATGTCTGCTAGACGTTGGGTCGAAATTTTGATTCCATTGCCTTTTGCACTAATTTCGTAGTTTTGACAAAAGCAGCAACGCAGATTGCAGTGTGAAAAAAAGATTGTTCCAGCGCCTTTTTTGGCTTCAAGAATCGGCTCTTCCCATGCATGCAAACTGACGAGGGCAACTTCAATATCGTCGCTTGCTCGACAAATACTACGCTTTAAGCCTTCGGGTGTGGAGCGATCTGTGTTGCAGTGACGCGGACAAAGGTTGCAGATCATATTGGTAGAAAGCCGGAAGACGGATGTCGTTGAAATATTTAACTGTTAAGGCAGGAGCACATGGTGGAGGCGGCGGGAATTGAACCCGCGTCCAGAAATCGTCCACAGCTGGATCTACATGTTTAGCTAAAACATTTAAAAAATCTTATTTCGCTTCGCGCCCTTTAGCCGGCTCTGACGAAACCAGACACTTTAAAATCTCAACACCCCCACAGTGTCCTCAGGGATGTCCAGCCTGTATGATATGAAACCACTGCCGGCGAACCGGCCCGGTCTAGAGGCAAACCGGTGTGGTCCTCGCCTTAATTAGGCGGCGAGAGCGAAACGCTTATTGTTGGCGTTTATTTTGTTTCCAGCGGATTTACAAGGTGACTGGACCTTGACATGCACCAAGCCACTTCGTGACCCCTGTCGAAACCAGGTCGCCCCCATGTGAACTTGTCGGACTGCTAATTATGGATGATTTTTAGAAAAAATGCTGAATCTACGCTGAACCATTTGTTTTTTCTGAAAAAATACTCATCAAATTACTGCGATCATCTCATTTTTGCATTACAATGCGCTTCACTTTTGTTTGATAACAAAGTGTTTCAAACGATTTATCGTTTTTATTTTTAATAAATCGTGCCGACTTAAACGGCGCAAGGAATTATGGCAAAAGAAGATCTAATTGAAATGAGCGGTGTGGTGCTTGAAGTTTTGCCCGACGCTCGCTACCGCGTAAAGCTTGATAATGGCCATGAACTGGTTGCTTACACGAACGGAAAAATGCGTAAGCACCACATTCGTATTTTGGCCGGTGATAAAGTCTCTTTGGAACTGTCCCCTTATGATTTAACAAAGGGACGCATCACGTTCCGTCACATTGAAGGTCGCCCGGCTGCAGCGCCTGCCGCTGGCGCTAATAATCGCCGCCGTTAATACTCCAACAGTTTGTTGTATTGCTAAGGACGCCTGAGGGATTCGGGCGTCCTTTGTTTGCGTGTACAATCATCGCAATACAACTTCTTTACCTGATCGCACATTATGGAATTCGAGCTTTGGTATCTGATCGTTGTGCCCGTCTTGTTTGTTGCGGGTTGGTGGTTTAGGGGTCTAGACCAACGACAACGCGAGAAAGAACATGAACCCGCAACCTATTACAAAGGAATCAATCTGCTGTTGAACGATCAGCCCGATAAGGCCATTGATGCGTTCATTGAAGTGGTCCGATTAGATCCTGAAACCATTGAATTGCATCATGCATTAGGCAATTTATTTAGCCGCCGAGGCGAGTTCGATCGTGCTGTCCGTATCCATAATCACTTGCTCAATCGGGAAGATTTGCCGGAACACGAACGTTCATTAGCTTTATTTGAGTTAGGCAATGATTATCTTAAAGCGGGGATTTACGATCGTGCCGAAGACAGTTTCCAACGTCTTTTAAAAGAACCCGAATACCATTTGGATGCGTTGCGTGCACTTTTGAAGATTTATTGCACCGAAAAAGAGTGGGAAAAGGCAATTGATGTTGCCAATACGTTGGAAAAGCAAGCCGGTGAAAACCATCAAGTGGAGATGGGGCATTTCCATTGTGAGCTTGCTGCGCTAGCTATGCGCGCCAAGCAGTACGATCAGGCCCGTGAAGCGTTACAAAAGGCTCTGCAAGTTGATCGCCATAGTGTTCGTGCTCTCATCATGCTGGGTAACTTGGCCATGTTAAACAATGATCCTCAAACGGCGCTTTTACACTGGTCAAAGGTGGAAACGGTTTCGCCCGATTATTTACCCTTGGTCATGGTGCCGATGGCTCAAGCCTATGAAGCGTCTGGCCAACACGAGCAGGCTATGAATTTGGTCCATCGCGCTCTGGAAGATCACTCCAGCGTGGAAACTCTTTCGATTGCCTTGGACTTAATTGTTAAAAGTGAAGGGGAGCAGGCGGCTCAAAAGTTCCTCAAAGAGGAGCTTGTTCGTCACCCGACATTGTGGACGTATGAGAAGCTTGCAGAGCTTCGCTTAAAAGATCATCCGCAAGACTCGGAGCTTCAATTATTAATCTCATTGTTAAAGCCTTACGTGAGCAGACCCGGACGCTATCGCTGCTCTCATTGCGGCTTTAAGGCTAAAGGTTTCCAATGGCTTTGCCCGGGTTGTTCTTCTTGGGGCAGCTACTCTCCCAAGCGGGAAGAAGAAAGTTAAGAAAAAGAAGTCCGAAGGTACAAAATCAAATCTTCGGACTTTTTTGTAATTATTTACATTTTTAAAGGCTTCTCGTCACACTCTTTCGGGCAACATTGCGTACACTTCACTTTCATGTAATGCCTTTATTTCTAGGGAAATTCAATGTTTAAACGAATCGGTTTGTTCATCTTGACCAACTTGGCTATTTTGGTGATGTTGTCCATCATCCTGAACCTGGTGAGCTGGTTCTTTGGTGTGGACTTCTCACAAATTGCGGGTGCCGGTCAGAATTATGTTTCACTTTTGATTTTTGCTGCAATTATCGGTTTTTCGGGCTCAATCATCAGTTTGTTGATGAGTAAGACGATTGCCAAAAATTCGATGGGAGTCCAGCTGATTGATGTTGATCATCCTCGCAATGAAGTAGAACGCTGGTTGGTTGAAACGGTCGCTAAGCTTGCCAAAATTAAGGGCGTGGCGATGCCCGAGGTCGGCCTTTATCACGGAGAACCCAATGCATTTGCAACCGGTCCTTCGAAGAATAATTCCCTGGTTGCCGTGTCCGACGGATTGTTGGCCAGTATGAACAAAGAAGAGGTCGAAGCTGTTTTAGGACACGAAATGAGCCACGTGGCCAATGGTGACATGGTTACGATGACCTTGATGCAAGGCGTCATTAACACGTTTGTTGTGTTCCTTTCTCGAGTAATTGGCAACATTGTTGATCGTGGCATTTTGCGCAATGAAAGTGATGCGCCGGGCGCAGGCTACTACATTACAAGCCTTGTGTTGGATATGGTTTTGGGACTTTTGGGCTCGATGTTGGTGGCCGCTTTCTCGCGCTACCGCGAATACAGGGCCGATGCCGGTGCCGCTCAAGCGCTAGGCTCTCCCGCTCCTATGATTAACGCTTTGGCTCGTTTAGGCGGAATGCAAACCTCTGAGTTGCCGGGCAATGTGAAGGGTTTTGGTATCAGCGGAGGAATGGGTTCTTTGTTTGCAACGCACCCGCCGATTGAAGCACGCATCAAAGCGCTTCGTGAACTTCAAAACTGATTTAAGTATAAGAAAGCCCAAGGCCTGCCAAAACGGTGGGCCTTTTGTTTTTTAAGCTTGGGAATTAAAAAAGGGGAAGAAGTTGATGGGGTGGGAAATGGGACTCGAACCCACGACAACCGGAATCACAATCCGGGACTCTACCAACTGAGCTATTCCCACCATCAAACTTTTGGCCCGCCCGACAGGATTCGAACCTGTGACCCTCGGCTTAGAAGGCCGATGCTCTATCCAGCTGAGCTACGGGCGGCTCGACAACTGTCGAAACGTGGTCGGGGCGAAGGGATTCGAACCCCCGACATCCTGCTCCCAAAGCAGGCGCGCTACCGGACTGCGCTACGCCCCGCCTCAAGTGCGAATCAGCATTATGCAGGAAAAAATAATGAAACGCAATAGTAAAGAGCATTTTTGAATCAAGAAAATCCAAATTGCTACAATCCACGAACCAAAATTGGATTCAGTCAGAAGGAGCAGATGTTGTGAAATGGTTATGCGCAGGGCATGAATTAGATACAAAAGTTCCCCTAATTATGGGAATTGTCAATGTAACGCCTGATTCATTTTCCGATGGCGGAAACTACGCTACGGAAAAACAGGCGGTGGCTCACGGGTTGGCGCTCTTACGTGAAGGGGCTGATATCCTTGATATCGGCGGTGAATCGACAAGGCCTGGTGCGGCCCCTGTTAGTGAGGCAGAGGAACTGGATCGGGTTATGCCTGTTGTGCAAGAACTGGCAAAAAGCGGAGCCATTATTTCTGTGGATACCAGTAAAGCCGTGGTGATGAAGGAGGCAATCAAGGCAGGGGCACACATCATTAATGATATTCGTGCACTGCAGGAGCCCGGAGCTTTGGAGGCGGTGGCAGAGACTGATGCAGGTGTCTGTTTGATGCATATGCAAGGGGCACCGGCGACTATGCAAAATAACCCTAACTATCGTCATTTGATTGAAGAGGTCGAGCAATTTCTAATTCAACAGGCTCTACGGGCAGAAAAGGCCGGAATTGCTCGGGAAAGAATTTGTTTGGACTACGGTTTCGGCTTTGGGAAAACAGTAGAGCAAAATTTTGAGTTATTGGCTCATACGAATTATTTTGCTCGTCTTCCTTACCCCATTTTGGTCGGCCTATCCCGAAAATCCAGCATAGGCGCTGTGACCGGGCGAGGTGTGCATGACCGATTGGTAGGATCGGTAACCGGCGCTTTATTGGCTGCGCAGCGCGGTGCTTCCATCGTTAGGGTTCACGATGTGGCAGCAACGCGTGATGCGTTTAAAATTTGGCTTATGACAGAAAATCAAAGCCATAAGGATTGATGTTATGACTCGTAAGTATTTTGGTACCGACGGTGTGAGAGGTCGTGTCGGTGAAACGCCTATCACGCCGGATTTTGTGATGAAGTTAGGACAGGCGGCCGGTCGCGTTCTGAGACGTCGTATTGATGGTCGTCGTCATGTTCGCGTTGTGATCGGCAAAGATACGCGTGTTTCTGGGTACATGTTGGAAGCCGCGCTTCAAGCCGGGTTCTCAAGTGCAGGCGTTGACGTGGTGTTGTGCGGTCCGATTCCGACCCCTGCGATTGCCTATTTGACCCGTGCTCAAAGGGCTGATGCCGGGGTGGTGATCAGCGCCAGCCACAACCCTTACCATGACAACGGTATTAAATTCTTTTCTGAGTCGGGGACAAAACTTCCTGATGAAGTGGAATTGGAAATCGAAGAAGAGTTGGACAAGGGCTTTTCCTGTGTGGACAGCCGAGAACTGGGTAAGGCTTGGCGGCTTGAAGATGCTTCGGGTCGATACATCGAATTTTGTAAATCCACGATTGACAGCACAGTCAATTTAAAAGGGTTGCGCATTTTAGTGGATTGCGCAAACGGTGCCGCCTACCATGTGGCGCCTGCGGTTTACCATGAGTTGGGGGCAGATGTCTTTACGGTGGGTGATAGCCCGGATGGCTTTAATATCAACGATGGCGTTGGCGCAACGCACACGGAATCCCTATCAAAGAAAGTATTCGAACGTGGCTGTGATGTCGGTATCGCTTTGGATGGTGATGCGGATCGTTTAATCATGGCCGATGCCAACGGTCATGTATACAACGGAGACGAACTGCTTTATGTGATGGTTCGTGACCGCATGATGCATGAAAAAGTGTTGGGTGTTGTTGGCACGTTAATGACAAACTACGCACTCGAGAAGCGTTTCGCAGAGTTGGGAGTTGATTTTGTTCGTGCAAAGGTCGGTGACCGTTACGTTCTGGAACAGTTGAAAGCGCGAGATGGTTGGCTTTTCGGCGGAGAAACATCCGGTCATCTGTTGGTCTTGGATTGTCAGACAACAGGTGATGGGATTGTCAGCAGCCTGCAGATTTTGGCGGCCATGAAACGTCAAGGAAAGACTCTTGCAGAGTTGACAGAAGATCTGAAGCTTTTGCCGCAGGTATTGATCAATAAACGAATCGAAAAGGGGTTTGATTGGAAATCCCATCAACCCATGAAAGAGGCGGTAGCTAAGGCCGAAGAAAAACTCAGTGGTCGCGGACGTGTTTTGATTCGGCCGTCGGGAACAGAGCCGCTTTTGCGAGTGATGGTCGAAGCCGATGATAAGGCGTTAGCTCAAACACTGGCACAATCCATCGCTGATACGCTTTGATTGAAATTGCAAGTTTCCTTACTATGAAAGGGCCGCGTTTTGCGGCCCTTTGTCAGAGGATCAGTTCATCAACCAATTCAAAAGAGGCGGAGCGATCATAGGGGCTGCAAAAGCAGTGATGATGCCTGCCAATCCCATCGCTAGCCCAGAGAATGCGCCTGCCTTGTCGCTGATCTGAAAGGCTCTGGAAGTGCCCATTCCGTGAGCGGATACGCCCAATGAGAAGCCTTTTACGTAATCTTTTTTAATACGAAAGAGCTTAAAAAGAGGTGAGGCTAATAATGAGCCGACAATACCTGTTAACACCACGATGCCGGCAGTAAATTCAGCGATGCCTCCCATTTTTTCGGAAATCCCCATAGCAATCGGCGTGGTCACGCTCTTAGGAGCCATGGACATAATGCTCTCAAAAGAAGCGTCAAAAAGAACTCCCAGCAAAACAGTTGACACAACACCGGTAATGCAGCCAACAACTACCCCGATTAAAAGTGGAGCCCAAAGCTTGGCAAGTCGGCGGCGTTGATCAAACAGTGGAACGGCAAGCGCAACAGTAGCCGGTCCCAAAAGGAAATGAACAAATTGGGCGCCGGCAAAGAATGTTTCGTAGTGGGTATCGGTGGAAAATAAAATCCCCAACAAAATAGCTACTGCGATTACAAAAGGTGAAAGCAGCGTGATGTAACCGCTTTTTTGGTAGACCCAAATGCCAATCTGATAAGCCACCAGTGTTAGACAGAGCCAGAGGACGGGGTTTTGGGCGAGATGTTGCCAAAGTAAGTCAATCGTCATCATCAACTCCCAGCAATTTGGCGCTCCATTGAATGGCAAGAGCGGTTACAACCATGGTGATGGCAGTACCGATGACCAAAATGGCTGCAATGGCAACCCATTCAGAGGAAATTCGATCCCAGTGTCTGACAATTCCTACTCCGGCGGGCACAAACAAAAGAGCCAAATGCGCCAGGAGTACAGAGGCGGTCAAACGAACCCGCTCAATCAAATCATCTTTGATTAGAAAACCAATGAGCAGAAAAATCATGCCGAGTACAGGTCCAGGTATGGGCCAGCCGAATCCATAGGATAGAGCTTCGCCGATTAACTGCAACATTAGGAATAAGGCGATAGAAATTAACATAAAAACAGACCAGAAAATGGGAGGTCGAATTTTGTCACTATCAAAGAAAAAAATCTATGAAAAGTTGCTTACAAATGCTTAAAAATAGTCTGGTTTATCCTGATTCCAATACGGAAAGGAGAGGACGAGAATAATTTTGATCGGTTTGATCAAAGTCTATTGCCGAATGGAGGTTGTCTATGCGAAAAACTCGTTGTGCATTTGCCGTCGGACTTGCATTGGCTGCTGGTGTTGCGTACGCCGTGGTGCCACAGGTGAGCTCCGATGTGAAAAACGCTACTGAAACGATTTATAAAGATCCGGTGATGCAAAAGATGCTTACGGAACTCACGAGTGACGAAAACGCGCAGTTCCGCTTCAATACGCATATGGAAGTGGCCCGTATTGCTTCACCATCGCGTTCTGAAATGCGTCGTGCAGAAGAGTTGGCTCGCCGAATGGTTGAAGAGTGGGGATTTGATAAAAAAGACATCATGACAACGCCCGAAGGCATCATTAAGGGCGCAGGTATTCAAAAAGTAGACGGATTGCCGGTCTACAACGTCTGTGTGCGAATCCCGGGTACTTATTCTCAAGAAAAAGGAGCTCAAAGCTATAAGGGCCAATTCCCGAAGGTGTTGCTTGAAGGCCATACGGATACCGTGAATCCGGCCAAGTTGCCTCCGAAGAGCAATCCGTATATGCCGGTGAAATTGCAAAAGGCTTCAGAAGCAATTGTTTCTACGCCTGAAGCATTAGCGGCGATTAAAGATGAATTGCATTTCGATAAGAACGGCAAGATTATTCAGGACGAAAATTACAAGAAGGCCTACAAACGTTATGCCAGCCTAGAAGATGCTCAAAAGAAGGGCGGCTATCGTATTTATGTTCCGGGTTTTGCCGATGCCATGGGTAACACGACCGGTGTGATGACCGCCGCCATCATGATGAAAAAGTACAACATCAAGCCCGTCTACGATATTTGGGTTTGCGGTACAACCGGTGAAGAAGGCAAGGGCAATCTTTGCGGTATGAAGCAACTCTACGGTTATAACCAAGATACAGGCAAGGGCAATAACGCCTTGAACTTTGTGGCCAATTTCGGTGCCGACTCGACACGTCCGGGTTCCGGCACGCTCAACTACTTAGGCAGTTATCGTTTCGAAGTGAAATACACGGAACCGGCAGGCTATAAGCAAGGCGGCGCCGAAGCTCCGAGCGCTTTGATGGCGATGACTCGGTCAATTGCCAAGATTGCCGACGTGAAGTCACCTTGGGATTTGGATAAAAAGGCTGAAAGAACAACCTATACGGTGGGTCTTGCAAGCTGTGATGCCGCCGCTGCCGGTGAGCGCTCTCGTTCCTGCACGTTGATGGTGGATATGCGTTCGCCGACGCAAGGACCGTTAAGTGCTATTCGTGCTCAGATTGAACCGACATTTAAGGCTGCCTTGGATGAAGAAAATGCCAAATACGGTCTCAAGAGCGGAGACAAGAAGGCTGTGAAGATGGAATTGGTGTGGTTTGGCGACCGTCCGGCTCACCAACGCAAGAATTTCAACGACATCGCTACTCAGATTTATTGGCAAACCGCTCAAACCGTTGGTATTGACAAGATTAAGGAACTCAAGACCAATGCTTCGAGCTTAAACGATAACGTTCCGGCAGCAGTTGGCGTGCCGACGGTGAACTTTAATGTTCATACGGTTGCAGCAAGCGGCGGCGGACATACGTTTAATGAATGGGGTATTCCGGGTAATGCTCAGGATGAAGGCAAGCGCATCTTCCGTATGATTTTGATGGGTTTGACGGCTGCCGGTTATCACACAAGTACGGGTGATGTGGTTAAACCTACGGCCGATCCGATCGGTGCTCGTACGACTGAAGAGATGTATTAATGAGGGAACATCGGGAGAACATTATGAAAGGAAAATTAATTGTTGCTTTGCTGGGTTCTTTTGCCGCTTCGGTGGCAATGGCCGATGTTTCGAGTGTGCTGACGGTGGATATTCAAGGCCCCGGTGGTCACAGTAATGGCGCATACGGCAATACGAATGCCGTGCATGCGGGTGCTCGTGCCATCATGGAAATTGAAAAAGCAATTCCGTCTCAAAAACAGTGCGTGGTGTCCGGTTTTTCCGGTGGCGTCTCTGTTAACGCCATTGCCGCTGACGGTCATTTCAAAGTTTCTCTGAATGCTAAGGATGAGAAGGAAATGGCTCAACTTAAGCAAAAAGTGGAAGCGGCCGTGAAGAAAGGCGTGGATGCGGAAAATGCTTTCCGTTCTGTCAAACCCGGTCAATTGACCGGTGGCGTTCCGGCAGAAGTTCGCTACACCATTAAGTAATTATCTTTGAAGTCTTTGCCGCCCTTTGGTGGGCGGCATTTTTATACTTAAAAAGAATCAAAAAATGAGCTACTAATTAATATAGATCAATAAATTTAAATAATGTTAATTGATTAATATATTTAAATAATAAATAACATTCGTATCAAAAAATGATACGGAGATAAAAATGAAAAAATATTTATGGTTGGCGGATTTGATGGCGCAAACAGTTTTTTCAGTTTGTTTTACGCTTTTGAGTATTGGTGGAGTTCTGACACTGTTGGGAACGATTTGATTGGCGGCGAGGAAAAACAAAAGCCGGCGAGAACGCCGGCTTTTGTTTGGACCAAAGAAGTCTTTAGGACTTGAACGTTTTTCGTTAAGGAGACACAAATAAACGCTCATTGAGCTGGGAGAGATTCTTCCAAACTTGAGTTACCACCCCTTTTTGGCCCTCGTTGTTCAGAAGATCGCTCAAAACTTCTTACTTGAGTCGAACTTTATCGCAGAAATCTTGCGTGAAGCTTACGATTCAGTAAAAAGGTTTGTAATGTGTATATTAATGATAATGATTCTCAATTGCAAGTGTTTTTGAAGAATTTTCCTTATTTTCTAATGTCTCTGTTCGAGGACTTTTGAGAAAGGAAAACAAAGTGCGAAAAATTCGGTAAGATACGAGTTCTTTTAATTTTTTTGGCCGGTAAAGCCATGTCTGAACACGAATTATTACTATCTGATTTTGATTTCGATCTCCCTCAAGATCGCATTGCTCAATTCCCTTTGAAAGATCGTTCTGCTAGCCGTCTTTTGCACGTTATGCCCGATCGTTTGGAAGATTGGCATTTCAGGGACATCGTTAATTTACTTCGACCGGATGACTTGTTGGTGATGAATAACACCAAAGTCATTAAGGCCCGCTTGCTTGGGAAGAAAGAAACGGGTGGCGCCGTTGAGGTTCTTATCGAGAGAATCACCGGAGAAAACACCGCTATCGCGATGGCCCGCGCAAGCAAAAGCCCCAAAGCCGGTACCTATTTGGTATTTGAAGCAGAAGGCAAAGAAGAACGAGTTGAGGTAACGGGGCGAGAAGGTGAGTTTTTTGCGCTTCGTTTTGAGCGTCCTGTTTTGGAGGTGTTGGACTTTTTTGGAAAAGTCCCTCTTCCTCCCTACATTGAGCACGCCGCCGATAAAAGCGATGAGCAGCGTTATCAAACGGTTTATGCGAAAACGCCTGGGGCTGTCGCCGCTCCTACTGCCGGTCTTCACTTTACCGAAGAGGTTATCGAGGCGCTTAAGAAAAAAGGGATTCAAATTGTTTTTGTGACTCTGCATGTCGGGGCAGGAACCTTTCAACCCGTTCGCGTTGAAAAGCTCTCAGAGCACGTAATGCACTCGGAGTGGTACACCATTAGCGAGGAGACAGCAAAAGCCGTCAATCAGGCTAAAAAGGAAGGCAGGCGGGTTGTTTCGGTGGGAACAACCAGTTTAAGAGCACTTGAAAGCGCCGCGGTGCAAAAAGGTGTTCTTCAAGCCGGCGCTCGGGATACCCGACTTTTTATTAAGCCTGGGTATGAGTTCAAAATCATTGACGCGCTGATTACCAATTTCCATTTACCGAAATCAACTTTGTTGATGCTTGTTTCTGCATTGGCCGGTAAGGATCGAATTGACTCTGCATACCAATATGCAATCAAAGAACATTACCGATTCTTCAGTTACGGTGACGCAATGTTGTTGGAGAAGAAACCGGAGTAAATCGTGAGTCTTGAATTTACATTAAAGAAAACCAGCGGAAAAGCACGACGTGGAGAAATGAAACTGAACCACGGAGTTGTGCAAACCCCGATTTTCATGCCAGTGGGAACATACGGCACCGTAAAGGCCATGGCTCCCAATGAACTTGAGGAAATTGGTTCTCAAATTATTTTAGGCAATACTTTTCACCTCTGGCTTCGTCCGGGGTTGGATGTCATCGAAAAGCATGGCGGTTTGCACCAGTTTATGGGTTGGGATAAACCCATTTTGACCGATTCGGGCGGCTTTCAGGTGTTCTCACTCAAAGGTCTTCGTAAGATCACCGAAGAAGGTGTGAAATTTGCTTCGCCGATTAATGGGGATAAATTGTTTCTCACCCCTGAGGTGTCCATGCAAATTCAGCGTGTGCTCAATAGCGATATCGTGATGGTATTTGACGAATGCACGCCCTATAAGATCAATGACCGTCCGGCAACCGAAGAAGAAGCGGCTAAATCCATGCGTATGTCACTGCGTTGGGCCCGTCGCAGCAAAGACGAATTTGTTCGATTGGGTAACCCGAATGCTTTATTCGGCATTGTTCAGGGTGGCATGTATGAACACCTCCGTGAAGAGTCCTTAGAAGGGCTCAAGGAAATCGGCTTTCATGGTTATGCGGTCGGTGGTCTGTCGGTCGGGGAGCCGAAGGAAGAGATGCACCGGATTATGGAAAAAATTGTCTGGCAGCTTCCCGAGGACAAACCTCGCTATTTAATGGGGGTAGGTACGCCCGAGGATTTGGTGGAAGGTGTAAGCCAAGGCATTGACATGTTTGACTGTGTAATGCCTACTCGAAACGCAAGAAACGGCTGGCTCTTTACACGCTACGGCGACATTAAGATCCGCAACAGCAAATACAAAGATGACCTGCGTCCGCTGGATCCGACGTGTGACTGCTACGCCTGCAAGCATTTCTCAAGAGCTTATCTGCATCATCTGCAGAAAGTAAACGAGATCTTAGGTGCCCGACTCAACACCATTCACAATCTGCATTATTACCTGCACCTGATGCAAGAAATTCGGGATGCGCTTGATGCGGATCGTTTTGAGGAATGGAAAGCGGAATTTTACGAAAACCGTGCCCGTGGAGTGGACTAAAAAATCGGGGAAATAGGCAAAAAAAATCAGTCAATTCCCCCGTATAATTAGAGGACTATTTTGTCCGAGTGGATATCGGACGTTTTTTATGGAGTAACTCATGTTTTTTATTTCTGACGCATTCGCCCAAACCGCCGCTGGCGGAGATACAGCCGGTTTGATTACGAGCTTGTTGCCGATGATTTTGATCTTCGTCGCTTTCTGGTTTTTCTTGATTCGTCCGCAGCAAAAGCGCCAAAAGGAACATGCCAAGATGGTTGACGCTCTCACCAAGGGTGATGAAGTGTTAACTGCCGGCGGCATTGCCGGTCGTGTGGTTGAAGTCCGCGATGATTACATGGTTGTGCAAATCGCTACGGTTAAGGAAGAACCCGTCACCTTAACGATGCAGCGCGTTGCTGTGCAAACCGTTTTGCCCAAGGGCACGATTAAGACCTTTTAATTTTTAGAAAAACCCCAAGATCAGTTCATCTTGGGGTTTTCATCGAACCGCCACAGAATCTTTGAATTGTGGTTGGTTCCGTAGCAGAGAGAGCGAGCCCAGCCTGTCGTTCTCTTTTTCAGTTTATTCTGGGGAATAAGACGTGAACCGTTATCCATTGTGGAAATACATCGTCATTGTTGTCGCATTGGTCATCGGTCTGATTTACACGACGCCGAACTTCTTCGGTGAATCGCCTGCAGTTCAGATTTCAAGCCAAAAGGCAACGGTGAAGGTTGATGAACAAATATACGAGCGGGTTCAAAAAGCCTTATCCGGTGCAAACATCACGCCGGACGGCATCTTCTTTGAACAAGGCGCTCAACAATCAACGATTCGAGTTCGCTTCGAGCCGACACAGGCAGAAATGCAGTTGCAGGCCAAAGAAGTGATTGAGCGTGAACTCAATCCCGATCAAGCGGATCCCTCGTTTGTGGTTGCTTTAAATTTGGTGCCTAACACACCGCAGTGGCTCTTGAGCTTACATGCTCTGCCAATGTATCTGGGTCTTGACTTGCGTGGCGGTGTTCACTTCCTGTTGGAAGTGGATATGGATGCTGCCATTGATAAGCGTGCAGATGCCGTTGCTAGCGACTTGCGCTCTCAATTCCGCGAAGAGCGTATTCGTCACGCCGGTATTACGCGCAACGGCACTTCGTTGGAAATCGCTTTCCGCAGTCAAGAAGAACGAGACAAAGCTCGTGACCTTTTACGCAATACGCACAACGATTTGTCCTTGGACGATCGTGATGACGGTCAGATGTACCGTTTAGTTGCAACCATGACGGATGCCTCTTTGCGGGAAGTCCGCGATTATGCGTTAAAGCAGAACATTTCCACTTTACATAATCGTATTAATGAATTGGGTGTGGCAGAACCTGTTATCGCTCAACAGGGAGCCAACCGTATCGTGGTTCAATTGCCTGGTGTGCAAGATACGGCCAAAGCTAAGGAAATTCTAGGTCGTACGGCGACCTTGGAAATTCGCATGGTGGATGACTCTCCCGAAGCTTACGCGCAATTGGCTGCCGGGACCGTCCCGTTTGGCGATGAACGTTATCTTGATCGCGCCGGTGTGCCGATTTTGGTGAAGCGTCAAGTTGTTCTCACGGGTGATAACCTCAACGACGCTCAGCCTGGATTCGATCAACAAACGCAAGAACCGACGGTGAACTTGACTTTGGATAGCCGCGGTGCACGTATCTTCCAGGATGTAACGCGTGACAATGTTGGTAAACGCATGGCTATTATCCTTTTTGAAAAGGGTAAAGGCGAAGTGGTTACGGCACCGGTTATTCGTCAAGAAATTGGCGGAGGACGCGTTCAGATTTCTGGTCGCATGACGGCAACGGAAGCAACGGATACGGCTTTGCTGCTTCGCGCCGGGTCGCTGGCAGCACCGATGGAAATCATTGAGGAACGATTGGTCGGTCCGAGCTTGGGTGCGGCTAACATTGAAGCCGGTTTCCGCTCAACGCTATATGGTTTTGCCGTTGTGTCAATCTTCATGATCCTGTACTACCAGGTTTTCGGCGCGGTGTCAGTATTTGCCTTGAGCTGCAACGTGATGCTTTTGGTGGCATTGCTCTCCATGCTTCAGGCAACTTTGACTTTGCCGGGTATTGCCGCTATCGCATTGACGCTCGGTATGGCTGTTGACGCCAACGTGCTGATTAACGAACGTGTTCGTGAAGAATTGCGCGAAGGACGATCGCCTCAGCAGGCAATTAGCGAAGGCTTTGAAAGAGCTTTTGCAACCATTTTGGACTCAAACGTCACAAGTTTGATTGCCGGTATTGCCCTTTTGATTTTTGGCTCCGGTCCTGTGAGAGGGTTTGCCGTTGTGCACTGCTTAGGTATTTTGACCTCTATTTTCACTTCTGTGGTTGTAAGCCGTTCTGTCATTAATTTGATCTACGGTCGTCAGAAGAAGCTCAAGAAGCTGCATGTTGGTCAAATTTGGAGACCTGAGGACTAGGAAGGAGTGAAGTATGGAGTTTTTTAGAATTCGGCGCACGATTCACTTCATGCGCTTTGACAAGATCTTCAATACGATCTCGTTCATTTCGTTCTTGATCGCGGTTTTCTTGTTGTGTACGCGCGGTTTGGCTTTCTCGATTGAATTCACCGGTGGTACCGTGATGGAGGTGACCTATCCTCAAGCGGCGCCCACGGAACAAATTCGTGAGCAAATCAAAACCTCATTAGGTGTTGAAGCGGCCGTTCAAAATTTCGGAACGGCGCGTGACGTCATGATTCGCTTGCCAATTGTTGAAGGTGAAAGTTCCGGTGAACAAGCCAAAGAAGTGATGGCTGTTTTGAATACAACTGAGCCAGAAGCCAAGATGACTCGTGTTGAATTTGTCGGTCCTCAAGTCGGTGAAGAGCTGGCGACAGACGGTTTAACTGCTTTGATCTTGGTGATTATCGGTATTGTCACTTATTTAGCTTTCCGTTTTGAATGGAAGTTCTCAGTTGCAGCCATTATCGCTAACTTGCACGACGTCATTTTGGTATTGGGTGTGTTCTCATTTTTCCAATGGGAATTCTCGCTGCCGGTGTTGGCGGCACTGTTAGCCGTGTTGGGCTACTCGGTGAACGAATCCGTGATTATTTTCGACCGTGTACGTGAGCACTTTAAGAAGATGCGCCGCATGAGTACGGTTGAGGTGATCGATTCGGCTATTACCGCGACGATGTCTCGTACGGTGATTACCCACTCATCAACCTTGGCGATGACGTTGGCCATGTTCTTCTTCGGAGGTCCGGCTTTACACTACTTCGCCTTGGCTCTTACGATCGGTATTTGTTTGGGTGTTTACTCCTCAGTGTTCGTGGCGGCAGCTATCGCCATGTACTTAGGTGTCAAGCGTGAGGACTTGGTCAAACCGGTCAAAAAAGATCAAGTTCAAGAGATGGTTCCCTAGTTTCAAACCGCTCTAATCCCATTAAAAACGGCGCGTAATGCGCCGTTTTTAATGCAGAGAAAAGGTCGGTGCTATACGCCGTACTTTTCATCTAAGGCTTTTAATTCACCCCGGAGATCCATCAAGTTCCACAGATAGTTCATCACACGTGTGTAGTCTGGATCGTCAGTCGGCATCCAAAAGCCCATGTAGTTCACTGGAGTAAGCGGTTTATCCAAGAACTGAGCGTGCAGTTGCGGATATTTCTTGGCGTAGAGCTTGGCTTCTGCGTTTTCGGTGATCATGACATCACCCTTACCTTCGGCAATTAACTGCGGGATCTCGTAATTTTTTTCGTGCGTCAGGATCTTAGCTTTGGTTAAATTTTGCAAGACAAACTGTTCATTGGTGCCGCCCGGATTTTTAATAACCGTTACGTTCGGGTTATTGAGTTTTTCCAAAGAAGTCAGTTTGTTTTTATTTTTCTTATTAATCAAAGCCACTTTGCCAAAGGGTGCGTAGGCGGGCAAGAAATCACCGGTCACTACGCGAGCCGGAGAGCGTGTAATACCGCCTACAGCCACGTCAAACTTATTGGCGGCCATATCTTTGGCCAAATTCGACCAGCTGGAGTGCACAAATTCAACTTTCCAGCCGTACACATCGGCCATTTTTTGAACAAGTTCAATATCGTGTCCGACAAACTTCCCGTCCTCTTTCATCGAAAACGGACGGTAATCACCGGGCGTGCCGACGCGAAGGACTTTCTTTTCCATAATGTTGTCCAAACGCTCGCCGGCATAAGAAGGAGAAACGGCGCCGAGAGCCAAAGCGCTCAAAAGGGACATAGTCAGGAGAGAACGGGAAAGATTTTTCATAGTTTTCCTTTTTTTGATGTTGGAATAGTTTTTATTTTATGAGCTGGCTTTTCACAAATAGGCCTCTTTTTTTATATCTATAAGGGGCCAGGCTTAAGGGATTTCCCGTGTTGATAGGCATAAATCAGTAATAAAAAAGGCTTGCCGCGGCAAGCCTGATTAAAAGAGAAAAACCATTAAGGCGCTTTTTTATACAAGTCGTAAAGCACTCCTCGGATGACTGTATCCGTGGTTTGCTTACTCAACGATTCAATTGCATCGGGATCGGTCAATGGAGTTGTGTCGTATTCTTTCGGCAGTTTTTTCATTTCTGAAATAACGACATCTTTCCAGAAAGCCGGTGCTTCACTTTCTTCCCAGTATCCGCGTCCACGGCCAAAATGAGCAACGGCTAAGTAAAGCAAAACAGCTTCCAACAAAAAGTTTTGCAAGGCGATTTTGCTCCACGATACTCGAGTTCCATGAACGCCCTTGACTTGGTTATAGGCTAGTGCGGCGCCGGCACCGCCAATGGCACCGATAACCGTACCGAGAAGCGTGCCAAGGCCCGCGCTTAATCCGCCTGTTCCGATATCAGCGGCCAAACCGGTTGCTGCTCCCGCACCGACGGCTCCGACAATAGCAGCCCCCTTAGGATTGGCCGCCGTGTTAATGGTCCAGTCTGTTTTCAGACGACGAAGGATTTCACGTTTAACGCCCGATCCTTCCAGTTGATGAGCATCAATTAGACGCTGAGTCAACGCACAAAGGCAATCGGCCGCTCGCGCTGCCAAAGCGTTTTTAGCATCTTCAATCGGCCCGCTTTGCAGTTTCACGACCCCTAAACGTCGACCCCAATCTTTAACTTGTTCGGTAAGCGAGTAGTTGGACAACTCCTCATGATCAACGGCGAGCTGAGTCATGTAATCGGCAATCGCTTCGATGGATGTTGAGTAAACGGCTCGTCTTTGTCTGCTCCAGGCCTCACGCAACGCTTCAAATGTCACTTTTTGTTCATCAGATAAGACCTCTGCGATGGCATCAAAAAGAGCAAATTCCTGAACCCAACAACGAGCAAAAGCATCCATTGGCAATACATTTTTTACGAGCGGATACTGTCCCATGTAATCCTGCCAACGCTTGAGTTCGGCCTCTTCAATATCTTGTTCGCGGGGCTTACCCATTTGGTTTAGCAACACGATGACCGGCTTGCCAATCCAAGAGAGAATTTGCATTTCAGCCGCGATGTAGGAACAAGCTTGCGGGGATTCGCTGGCGTTGACCAAATAAAGAACCACACTGCTCGTATCTCTGACATGTTTTAATGCCCGTTGATTGAGCCAAAGTGCTTTGTTAGACATACGGTCCCAGACTTCGGACATGAACCAACCAATCGGATTGGCTCTGCCTTCTAACCGTTTGGCTAAACGGACACTGTCGCCGAACCCCGGCGTATCCCACAAGACCAATTCCGAGCATCCGTCACTGGCTCTGATCAGAACGTAATCATCGTTGGTTTCGGTCACGTGTGGGCGATCGGCCACTTCGCCGATGTCTCTTCCCAGTAGAGTTCGCGCAAGAGTCGTTTTACCGATATTGGTGTGAGATACCAGGCTCAAATTGATACGCATGAGTTGTTGATCAGACATAGTTCAGTCCTAGTGGGCTTGCTGGGTTGCAAGTTTTAATTCGTCACAAGTTTGTTGATCGGGGCGGATTCCGCAGTGGTAAAAAACTACAGGCAGCCCAAGGCTTTCAGAGAAATTCTTCCACAATTCCTTGCGTGTATCGATCCGATCAGAAAAATCACCGAAACGCGCCATGTACGAGGACATGTCAACGAGAATAACCAATGGAGTGCTTCCCAATTTGGCTTTGATTTGTTCAAGTGCAACACCCTGGACTTCGTTTTCCGGTGTTGTCGTCGCGTTCATCAGAACCCAAACTTGCTGAGATTGACCTTGGGCTTCAAGCGTCAAGGGCATTTCGTCGGTGTCCGGATTCCAGTGATGAGTTTTTACCTCAGACAGATTAAAGCCAAGTTCCTCGGCGAAACGGTAGATACTTTCGATATTTTGAGGATTATCACTTCGGTCAGAAACTAATAAATCCAATGTCATCGCTTCGGAACGCCACGTTCGCAGGATATCAGCATAGTAACGCTCAGAAAGATCCAACGGGAAGTTCTTTTTCAGTGCATTAATTTGCAGCGTGTGTTTGAGAGCTAAAAGTAAGCGTGGAACCGCCACAAAAACCGCTAGCATAAAAATCATTCGCATCAGCCACAGACCGGCCGAAACATCCACGGCGTTGACCGATAGGCGATCAAAACGCATATTGGCAACATCAAGAATATTAGGCATGGGGCCTAAAAAATTCGTGAAGATGCCATAAGTCAGGGCAATGATTTGATAAACAATATCCGGACTATTGGCAAACCACGTGCTTTCCCAACCGACCGTGTAGGCAGTGCCGACACCTCGAAGCAAAACGCTACAGATCATTCCGAGAACAAAAAAGAGCGCGGCCAAGTGAAAAGCCCGTGCTGCGTAATGCATGACAAAAGGCTGCAGCAATGTCGTAATCGATTTTGTCAAACGGACTTGCTTAATTGTCAGAGCTTTTTCCAAAATACCCAGAGCTGATCTTAAGCCAAGAAAATCCCTTGAAGTCTTATGACGAATGCCGGATATTAGGAGCATGACATAGACGAGAATGTTCCAGAGCAACACACCGAAAAAGGGCAGCGAAAGAAGGTTGATTCTGGAACTTTCAGAAGCAAACTGGTCGGTTAACAGCCCTAAGATAAACGCAATACCTACGAGAGCGGCATTAATCCAGACCGGTGGTGTAAATCGTAATGCGGTGGGTTTGACGGTCGGATTTTTGGCCACAATCATTTTTTCAACGACACGGGCTCTGGCAACGAGAAAAGAAGCTGCGCTCGCGTCTTCTCCAACGGCAAGTGCAGCTTGTCGTGTGGCTCGATTGGCGTCACTGCTTTCCCAATTTAGAGTTGGTGTTTGCTCAAGCAATTTTGCTTCAGTAATGACTTCAGCATCCCTGAGGGAAAAACGCCCTTGTTCAATGTTTTTATATGCCTCACTCATGAATATTTATCCGCGGGGTTAACCCTCTGTATTTTAATGGTTCGAGTCAGATAAAACGCACAGTAAATCAACTAATTTAGTTTAACTGTGAAAATGTTTCCATAATTCAGAAAGTTCACGAGCGCTACCAAGAGGATCATTTTGACCGCAAATGGCAGAGACAACGGCGATTCCTTGAACACCGGTTGTGGCAATTTCAGCAATATGATGGTTTTTAATGCCTCCGATAGCAACAGCGGGAACCGGACACGATTTCATTAATTTTGCTAAACCGTCAATCCCAATGGCCGCTTCGGCGTCCGGTTTGGTTGTCGTTGAGAATACAGGCCCAACACCGACATAATCCACAACATTGGGATCAACAGCCAACATTTGTTGCTCATTGTTGATGGAAAGACCGACAATTTTGTCCGGACCTAGAAATTTCCGAACGATATGAACAGGTAAATCTTTTTGGCCAACGTGAACACCATCGGCGTTGCAAGCTAAGGCAATGTCAAGATCGTCGTCAATAATGAGCGGCACATGATAGGCATGAAGGACATCCTTTAGAGCTAAAGCACATTCGTAGCGACGGCGTTTTTTCCATTGAGGTGCTCGAAGCTGAACAATAGTGGCTCCGCCTTCAATAGCCAGTTCAGCTGTTTTTACCATTCCCATTTTTTCCGTCAGCACAGGATCAAGAACCAGGTAGACGGAGTAATTACAGTTTTTCTTTAACATGAGAGCCGTCTTAAAAGTGTTTTCGCGCGATTGAATAAAGGGCGTCAAGATAGGCGGGATGGAAACTGCCTGGTCCCTGACATTGGGCGGCCGCGGTTTCTGAGGCTCGTTTAGCCATGGTGAGTGCAGCGGCAGCTGCCATTAGGTAATTGTCGCTTTTGGCACAAAATGCCGCCACCAGAGCCGACAGTGAGCATCCGGTGCCGACCACAAGAGTGGTCATGATATCGCCGCCGGCGATGCTGAAAACTTTTTGTCCGTCAGTGACAAAATCAGTTTCTCCCGTGACCGCAACAATTGTTTTGTATTTCAAGGCGAGCTCTTTGGCGCCTTCTACGGCTTGACGGCTGTCGTCTTTGCTATCGACGCCGTGTCCTCCGGCTCCTAGACCGGCCAAATTTAGAATTTCACTGGCGTTGCCCCGTACAACGGTTGGTCCGAGACTTAAAAAGTGAGCAATTTTTTCATCTCGCCATGGTAAAAGGCCGGAAGCAACAGGGTCGAGCACCCAAGGCTTGCCACAGCTCTTGGCTGCTTTAATGGCTAGTGTCATGGCAAGATTGCGGCAATCCGTCAACGTTCCTACATTAATGAGCAAGCAGTCGGCGATGGCAGCAAAATCAGCACTTTCATGTTCATCGATAATCATGGCGGGCGAGGCGCCGGCAGCTAGCAATACATCGGCTGTGATTTCCTGAACAACGTCATTAGTCATGCAGTGCACTAGCGGGTGAGTGTGTACCAAGTGCGAGCAGTATTGGTCAAAAAAACTTTTCTCAAACGGTTCAATCGTAGACATGATAAAACTCGAAAATTTAAACGCCTTGACGATACCACAACAGTATCGGGTCGGTACAATGCAAGCGAAAGAAATTTGAAACAAAAAACACTTATGCTCGTTCATCCTCAATTTGATCCCATCGCTTTTTCTGTCGGTCCCGTCTCGGTCCACTGGTACGGCTTAATGTATTTAGTCGGCTTTGCTCTTTTTTGGTGGCTTGGAACCTATCGAGCAAAAAAAGACTCGTGGCGTCAAATGGATGCTGAAAAAGTTGAAGATTTATTATTTTTTGGAGTTTTAGGTGTAATTATCGGTGGTCGATTGGGTTATTGCCTGTTTTATCAACCGGATTTTTATTTGACGTACCCGTCTCAAATTATTCGAATTTGGGACGGCGGCATGAGTGCACATGGCGGAATACTTGGCGTAGTCATTGCCATGCTTTATTTTGCAAAAACAAGATCAATTAACTTTTTCACCCTGGCTGATTTTGTAGTGCCGCTTGTGCCGTTAGGCTTACTCTTTGGAAGAATAGGCAACTTTATTAATGGTGAATTGTGGGGGCGCGTTTGCTCGCCGGAATTTGTGTTGGCAATGATTTTCCCACAAGCGGCAGACGGGTTACCCAGACACCCCTCTCAGCTCTACGAAGCGACATTAGAAGGTCTGTTGCTTTTTGTTGTTTTATGGATTTATTCAAAACGTCCGAGAACGCCTGGCAAGGTGGCCGCACTTTTTTGCCTCGGATACGGGATTTGCCGGTTTGTCGTTGAGTTCTTCAGGGAGCCGGATTCATTTTTAGGACTTCAAGCTCTGGGATTGAGTCAAGGGCAGTGGCTCTCCTTGCCCTTGATCGTAATAGGAGTCTTCGTTTGGGTGTGGGCACAAAGATCGATTAAGCGCTAAATCTCACGAGGTTTTTCCTGTTTGAGGATGAATTCACAGGACTCAGGCAACAGTCGCTTCATTGAGAACTCGCACCCGCAATAGAGTTGGTTGTAAAAACGGTTTAACTTTAACAGCTCACTCCGGCGCTGTTGCAATCCGCCTTTTCGCCAGTTTTTATCCCAAAATTGTGTACCGGGATAAAGTTTTTCGGCCGCCTGTCCAGCTCTGTTAATTTGTTCGAGATCCTTCCAGCGGCTGGAAGCAAGCGTAGTGGTAAAAAGTTCTATTTTTTCCTCGCTGGCGACCCTGGCGGTCTCCCGCAGTCGATAATCGAAGCAAACTTGGCATCGTCTGCCTCTTTCGGGTTCCATTTCCAGCCCCTTTATTTCTTGTCTCCACTTCGCATGATCGTAATCACCGTCAATGACACGTAAACCCAACGCTTGCGCGTAGCGTTTGAGCTCGTTTTTACGGATGATGTACTCAGAATCGGGAAAAATATTGGGATTAAAGTAAAACAGCGTTGGTTTATAGTCATTTTGCATCAGCCATTCCAAGATAGCTGACGAGCAAGGGGCACAGCAACAGTGCAGTAATACGTCAGTCATAAAATCAAATTGATACGGTTTCTTTGCGGCAATTGTATACTGCACAGGTTGGTTGAGGATATTTTCATATGACAACTATTGCGGAAAATATTGCCGGCGTTAGACAGTACATTCAAGTGGCATCGAACGGTCGCGAAGTGAAATTGTTGGCCGTCAGCAAAACATTTCCTGTTGAATCGATTGCAGAAGCTGTTCGAGCCGGTCAGCGATGTTTTGGTGAAAACTATGCCCAAGAAGGGTCGGCTAAAGTTGAGTTTTTCAAAGAACACTATCCGGATATTGAACTTGAGTGGCATTTTATTGGTCCCCTTCAGGCCAATAAGACTCGTTTAGTGGCCGAACATTTCCAGTGGATAGAAAGTCTCAGTCGCCTGAAAATTGCTCAAAGGCTCAATGAACAGCGCCCCGCTCACATGTCGGCAATCAATGCTCTTGTCGAAATCAATATCGATGATGAAGAAAGTAAAAGCGGAATTGCTCCGGAGGCGCTTTCTGATTTTTTAGCTTCGGTGTCGTTATTGCCCAACATTCAGTTGCGAGGCTTGATGTGTATTCCGAAGGCGGATGCCGATGAGACGGAAAAAAGACAAACCTTTGCAAGAATGAAAAAAATTTTCGAAGACTGCCGAACTAAAGGGTATGCATTTGATACCTTATCGATGGGAATGAGTGCAGACTACGAAGTCGCCATTGAAGAGGGCAGTACATTGGTTCGGGTGGGCTCGGCCATTTTCGGAGCCAGAAATTATTCTAAAAGTTAGGAGGATGTCATGGAAAAAAGAGTCGCAATGATCGGAGGCGGAAATATGGCTGGTGCCTTGGTGGCAGGATTGGTGGCTGCAGGTTATCCGGCTGATTTGATTGATGTTATGGATCGTAACCAGGCCAAATGCGATCGGTTGCAGAAGGACTATGGCGTCAATACACACCTAAAAGCAGGAGAATGGTTGAAAGCTGCCGAAGTTGTTGTCTTAGCCGTCAAACCTCAGGGACTTTCTCAAACGATTTCACAATGCAAAGAATTTTTTAGCGAAGGGGCGCTTTATATCTCGATTGCGGCGGGCATTCGAGTCAGTGATATTGCCAGGTGGCTAGGTAGCTTTAACCTTGTTCGCGCCATGCCGAATACGCCTGCATTGGTCAAAGCCGGTGTTGTCGGTTTGTATGTGCCCGATGATGCGCTCGCTCAAAAAGAAATCGCCCAAAGCATCCTTTGTGCGATGGGTGAAATTATTACTGTTCAGAGCGAAGAGCAATTGGATTTGTTGTCGACGGTTTCCGGTTCTGGCCCTGCCTACGTGTTTCGCTTTATTGAGGCATTGGAAGCGGCAGCGATCAAGCGCGGCTTTGATCCAGAAAAAGCTCGTGAAATGGCGATCCTTACGGTTTTGGGGGCGGCCAAGTTGGCTGTCGCCAGTAACGATTCGCCGGCTCAGCTTCGGATAAATGTCACCAGTAAGGGCGGAACAACCGCAGAGGCATTAAGAGTTATGGATGAGCATCAATTCATGGAAATGATGGATGAAGCTGTCCAGGCCGCCTACGACAGAAGCCAAGTCCTGGCTGATGAATTAGGAAAGTCATAACAAAAAATGGCGGGCAACGATGCCCGCCATAGAATTCCGTTTAATTAACGGCGGAGACTGAACTGACTGGTGGCAGATTCAGCGTTTTACAGCCCTCGAGATTTAGACTATTAACTGCAGTTTTAATGGCTTCAATAGCCGGCATTCGATTAAAGCTTTTTCTCCAAGCAATAATGACTCGACGAGTGGGAACAGGTTTTTCAAAGCTAACCGCCTTGACAAGGTCGTCGCCGCATGTTTCTTTCAGCGCTGAACTGGGTAATACCGTAATTCCCAATCCTTGTGCGACCATATGATGAATCGTCAAAAGCGAGGAGCCTTCAACAGTTTTTTGTATGGCGGTAATGCCGTTTTTACGGGGTGTTGACTCCGGACAGGCTTCAAGAATTTGGTCTCGCAAGCAGTGTCCTTTACCTAAAAGCAAAAGTTTTCCCGAACGAACCTCATCGCGATGAATTTCAGAGCGTTGCGCCCACGGATGATCATGGGGAACGGCAACAACAAATTCCTCATCGTACAGAGGCATAAACATAAGGCCCGGCTCGCTGATCGGAAGTGCCATAATGGCAACGTCAATTTCTCCGGCTCGTAGTTGTTCGAGTAGATTAGCCGTGTAATTTTCAGACAAAATCAACGGCATTTTGGGGGCCAGATGGAGCATTTTGTGAACTAAGCCCGGCATCAGATAAGGGCTGATGGTAAAGATTGCCCCCAGACGCAATGGACCACAAAGAGGGTCTTTCCCCTGTACAGCCAACTCTTCAATACGTCTGACATCGTCCAGAACTTTTTGAGCTTGTTCGACAATACTTTCACCGACCGGCGTCAGAGAGACTTCTTGAGAACGCCGCTCAAAAATGTGTACCCCCAATTCTTCTTCCAGTTTTCTGACGGCGACAGATAATGAAGGTTGAGAAATGAAACAGGATTCAGCCGCACGTCCAAAGTGTCGCTCTCTGGCAACAGCGATAATGTATTTGAGTTCTGTGAGAGTCACTTATGCCTCCAAATAGTTTTCGTATCCGCTAAACCAACGCTTCGCATGACGGTTGGCATTCTCAGGATCTTCCTTTAGCCACTGGGTGGCAAAGTCCCTGGCTGATTCCAATAGAGACGAGTCGTGTTCCAAATCGGCAAAACGCAAAAGCGGAACGCCGGATTGTTTGGCTCCCAGAAATTCTCCGGGACCTCGAATTTCCAGGTCTCTGCGGGCAATTTCAAAGCCATCGTTGCTTTCTCTGATAACTTTTAGACGCTCTCGTCCGGTATCGGACAGTTCTCCGTAGAGTAACACACAAAAACTTTTCTGGGCACCCCGTCCGACCCGTCCCCTTAATTGGTGAAGCTGAGCCAAGCCGAAACGTTCCGCATGTTCAATGACCATTAATGTGGCATTGGGTACATCCACTCCTACCTCAATAACAGTAGTAGCCACTAGTACGTCTAACTTGCCCTCTTTAAAGGACTGCATGATTTTTTGTTTGTCCTCTGCGGGCAGGGCGCCGTGGACCAGACCGACTCTAAGATTGGGCAGTTGAGTGGTGATTTCCTCGTATGTTTGAGTGGCGGCGGTTAAATCGATTTTTTCACTTTCTTCAATGAGCGGACAGACCCAATAGACTTGTCTGCCTTGCGCGACCTGCTGGTTAATCACCGACATGACTTCGTGCTTGCGATTAAGGCTGACTAATTTTGTGGTGATGGGTTGCCTACCGGCCGGTAATTCGTCAATAACGGAAACATCGAGATCGGCCAGATAGCTCATGGCCAATGTTCTGGGGATTGGCGTTGCAGATAGCATGAGCAGGTGCGGTAATCGGTTGTCCTTGGTTTGTCGGAGTGCTAAACGTTGTTGGACGCCGAAGCGATGCTGTTCATCAACGATGGCAAGCCCCAAGTTGGAAAATTGCACACTTTCTTGAATGAGGGCGTGTGTTCCGACTATCAGTTGAGCTTCTCCGGAGCGGATTGACTGAAGACTGTCATTTCGTTCTTTTGTTTTTTGTTTCCCGGCAAGCCAAACAATCTTAATGCCAAGTGGTGTTAACCATTGAGCAATTTTTTCAAAGTGTTGCTCGGCAAGAATTTCTGTCGGAGCCATTAATGCGGCTTGAAATCCCGCATCAATACAAAGTGTGGCAGCCAACGCTGCAATAACAGTTTTCCCGCTTCCGACATCCCCTTGAACCAATCGGTTCATGGGAACAATTTTTCCAAGATCCTTGCGAATTTCTTCAAACACTCTCGCTTGTGCTCGGGTGAGAGAAAAAGGTAGTTCTTCAAAAAGTTTATCCGTGACAGGATGTTGGTTGGGTGCTATTTGCGGAGCTCGATAAAGGGCTTTCAGTGCACGTGAATGCCGAAGAGCGATTTGTTGGGCGACCAACTCGTCAAATTTGAGTCGAAGCCATGCGGGATCCGTTCTTTCATCCAAAGCCGAAAGACTCGCTCCTACCGGCGGGTGGTGAATGTAGCGGAGAGCTTCAGCCAAGGGCGGCAGTTTTAGCTCTTTTAGTATTTCAAGAGGAATCAGGTCTTTAATTTCCACATCCAGCAGGGCACGGGAAATTCGCTTTCTGAGCCACGTCTGAGTGATACCCTCACCGGCCGGATAGACAGGCGTGAGTGTTGTTGGCAACGAAAGGCCGTTTAAAGCGTTGCGGATTTTTGGGTGAAGCATTTCTAACCCCAAAAAACCTTCGCGCACAGGGCCGTAAAGTCTGACCTTTTGTCCGACCGCAAGCTGCTTGCATTGAGAGGGGTAAAAATGAAGCAGTCTAACGGTAACAGTTCCACTGCCGTCGGCGACAATAGCCTGAAGTTGCTCTCCGGAAGGGCGGCGGATTCGCTCGGATCGCACAACACTGCCTTCGCATTGTTGTGTTTGACCGGGTTCTAAGCGGCCAATCGGAGTAAGGCTGGTTTCGTCCTCGTAGCGAATTGGCAAATGCAAAACATAATCCCAGTCTTTGTTAAGACCGAGTCGAGCTAACCGTTCCGATAAAGGAGCGAGTTTTTCACCTTTTTTGCGAGGATAAGACGCCAACGGCATGGCAGTACCTTAATTAGATAAGGGCGATTGCTTCGACTTCAACCGCGCCGCCCTTAGGTAAGGCTGCGACAGCAAAACAGCTTCGGGCGGGGAATGGGGCGCTGCAATACTCTTGCATAACAGTGTTAACAGCGGGGAAGTTCGCCATGTCAGTTAAGAAAATGGTGATTTTCATAACGTTTTGCATAGAGCCGCCAGCAGCTTCAACGATTGCCTTGACATTTTCAAAGGCTTGACGGGCTTGAGCGGTAAAGTCTTGCGGTAATTCACCGGTTGCGGGATTAATTCCCAATTGACCGGAGGTGAAAAGATTAGCAGCTCCTTTGGTTGCTTGAGAATAAGGACCAATGGCTGCGGGAGCTTTATCGGTGTGGATGATTTCGTGAGCCATGACGCTCTCCTATTACTGGAAGTTAAAAATTAGTTTTTTGAAACAGCAACACTAATTCTAACGTTTGAACGGACTGTTAAGTAAGAAAAAAGGGTACTGTTTTTTGTCAAAAAGTGAGTGGAATTTGACTTTGATCGTTATGCCTTTTCTACGTGTTTGAACAGTTTGGTGTAAACTTCGGGTTATTCCCAATGGGTGTCTGACTTCAGGCTCTCTAAACTGCACGCCAATTCGGTAGTGTCAGAAGTGAGTTTGTCGATGGCACGAATGGAGAAAGATATGTTTTGTCTTTAAGCATTTTCGTTTCGGGCTTCTTATGACGACCGAGACGTTCTGTCGTGCTTAAAGACTTGACTTATTTTTGAAACGGCTGGGTCCACAACGGATTCTGTTGCGAATTGACAACTTGCGGCAGACGGGCTTGGCAGAGTATTTGTCCGTGCTTGACACGTGAGAATACATCCCCTTCAAATGCGATAAGGAAGCTGCGAAAGTGGTTGCCTTAGGCAAGAGAGAATGAGCATTCTCTTGGGTTTCCCGAGGTGGGTGATTCGGTAGTAGCGGTCGAGACGAACGAGGGGAACCTTTTTAAAAAGACCCCTGCCGGTAAGGGATGGTAATCCTTAACCGGTGGCCCTCTTGGATCAAGGAGACCAAGTAATTATGAAAATCATCTACACCGACGTGCTGGTGGTTGGTGCCGGCTTGGCTGGTTTGCGTATGGCAGTTGCTGCCAAGCGTCGCGGTCAGGACACCATCATCTTGTCGCTGGTGCCGCCCAAGCGCTCTCACTCGAAGGCCGCTCAAGGTGGTATGCAAGCTTCTTTGGGTAACGTGATTAAAGGTTTGGGCGATAACGAAGACGTCCACTTTGCCGATACGGTTAAGGGTTCCGACTGGGGCTGCGACCAAGATGTCGCCCGTCTTTTCGTGAACACCTCCCCGAAGGCTGTGCGTGAATTGGCTGCCTGGGGTGTGCCCTGGAGCCGTATCACCCCGGGTGATCGTCAAGTGATCATCAACGGTGAACGCGTAACGATTACCGAACGTAAAGAAGCCGCTGGCCTCATCGGTCAACGTGACTTCGGCGGTACGAAGAAATGGCGTACTTGCTTCGTGTCTGACGGCACGGGCCATGCTATGTTGAACGCCGTGAGCGACCGCGTGATCGCTGAACACATCCCGGTTGTGGAACGTGTTGAAGCTATCGCTTTGATTCATGATGGCAAGCGCTGCTACGGTGCTGTTGTTCGTGATTTGATCACGGGCGAATTGATGGCTTATGTTTCTAAGGCTACGGCTATCGCCGCTGGCGGTGCCGGTCGTCTGTTCCGAGTGACCACGAACGCCGTGATCTGCGAAGGTACGGGCCACTCTTTGGCTTTGGAAACGGGTGTTGCCACTTTGGGTAACATGGAAGCTGTTCAGTTCCACCCGACCGGTATTTTCCCGGCTGGTATTTTGGTGACGGAAGGTTGCCGTGGTGACGGTGGCTTGTTGCGTGACGTTGATGGTCACCGCTTCATGCCCGATGTGGAACCTGAAAAGAAAGAATTGGCTTCCCGTGACGTGGTGAGCCGTCGTATGGAAGAACGTATCGCTCAAGGTAAGGGTGTGAAGAGCCGCTTCGGTGAACACATCTGGTTGGACATCACCTTGTTGGGCGAACATCACATTAAGCACAACCTCCGTGAAGTGTATGAAATCTGCCACTACTTCTTGGGTGTTGACCCGGTGAAGGAATGGATCCCTGTGCGTCCTGCTCAGCACTACACGATGGGCGGTATCCGCACGAACTACACGGGTGAAAGCCGTCAATTGAAGGGCTTGTTCGCCGCTGGCGAATGCGCCTGCTGGGATATGCACGGTTTCAACCGCTTGGGTGGTAACTCTGTGGCTGAAACGGTTGTGGCTGGTATGTTGGTTGGCGAATACATCGCTGACTTCTGCGAAAAGCCTGAAAACGTTATCGATATCCCGACGTCTATCGTCTATGACTTCATCAAGCGTGAACAAGCTAAGCTTGATCGCTTCTGCGATGGTCATGGTTCCGAAGACCCGGCCAAGTTGCGTGCTCGCATGCAAGATATCATGACTTCCAAGATCGGTATTTTCCGTCGCGGCGCCGATATGGAAAGCGCTATCAGCGAATTGGAAGACTTGTACAAGCGTTCTTTCAACGTGTCCTGCAAACCGCATCTCGGTGCCAACACCGAATTGACGTATGCTTATCGTACGCAAAAAATGTTGCGCTTGGCATTGACGATTGCTTGCGGCGCTTCTGCTCGTACGGAATCTCGTGGTGCTCACTTCCGTGAAGACTACCCGGTTCGTGACGACAGCAAGTGGCTCAAGCGCACGTTGGCTGCTTGGAAGGACGAAAACGACACGTTGCCGACGCTCTCTTACGAAGATCTCGACGTCAACAAGATGGAATTGCCTCCGGGTTGGCGTGGCTACGGTGCCAAGAACTACATCGATCACCCGGATACGGCCAAGCGTCAAGCTGAAGTCGATGAAATCCGCGCTAAGATGGAAGCCGAAGGCGCCGATCGTTTCGCTATTCAAAACGCTTTGATGCCGTACGCTCACCTCTTGCCGAAGCGCTTGCAAGGTAAGAATGAACGTATTGATGAACCTTTGGCCTAAGGAGCTGACGAAAAATGAGTGAAAACAATACCCAAAAGCAACATCGTCTGCTCAAGATCAGCATCTTGCGTTACAACCCTGCTGATCCGGCTAGCGTGCCTCACATGCAGACGTTCGAATTGGAAGAATCCGATTCGATGACCTTGTTCATCGCTTTGAATGAAATTCGCGATAAGCAAGATCCTTCTTTGCAATTTGACTTCGTGTGCCGTGCCGGTATTTGCGGTTCTTGCGCCATGATGATCAACGGTAAGCCTGGCTTGGCCTGCCGTACGTTGACCCGCGACTTGCCGACGGAATTCACGTTGGCTCCGTTGCCGGCCTTCGAATTGATCGGTGACTTGTCCGTTAACACCGGTAAGTGGATGCGCAACATGAGCGAACGCATGGAAACATGGGTTCACTTGAAGGAAGAAGAAGTCGATATCTGCCGCAAGGAAGAACCGATGGATCCGCAATTGGCCGAAGATATTTACCTCTTGGACCGTTGCGTGGAATGCGGTTGCTGTATTGCTGGTTGCGGTACGGTTCGTATGCGCCCGGACTTCGCCGGCGGCGTCGCAATCAACAAGATTGCTCGCTTCCGTTTGGACCCGCGTGACCACCGTAACGACGCCGACTACTATGAAGTGATCGGTGACGATAGCGGCGTGTTCGGTTGCATGTCTTTGTTGGCTTGCCACGACTTCTGCCCGAAGCAATTGCCGTTGAAGACGCAAATCGCTTTCATCCGTCGTAAGATGGCTGAACAAGGTATCCGCGGCTACGATAAGGTTTTGCCGACCCCGAAGAAGGCTATTCCTATCAAGGTCGTGAAGTAATTCTCAGAACCGGAGAGAAGGTGTGAAGGATCAGAAATGGTGCTTCACACCGACTTAAAGGTTTTGAAACCCTACGAGAGGTCAATGGACCGACGATGCTCGAAACCGGAGTCATCGATTGACGTCGCGTAGTTTATAAAACGGAGACGCCTCAAAAGACGCCTTCTTAATATGATTTAACGAGGAGCAAAAAAAACATGTCTCGTATTGAATATGACTTCCTTGGTGGCAAGGAAATTCCTGATGATTGCTACTATGGTGTGCAAACCCTTCGTGGCAAGGAAAACTTCCATGTGACGGAAATGTCCATGGCTCAAGAACCGTTCTTCATCATCGCTTTCGCTTATGTGAAGAAGGCTGCCGCCATGGCCAACAAGGAACTCGGTACGATCCCGGCCAACGTCGCTGACGCTTTGATCTGGGCTTGCGACCAATTGATCGCTGGCAAATACCATGATCAATTCGTGACCGACTGGGTCCAAGGTGGTGCCGGTACGTCCACGAACATGAACTGCAATGAAGTCATCTGCAACTTGGCCGCTGAAAAGTTGGGTTCCAAGAAGGGTGACTACGCTTTGGTTTCTCCGAACGACCATGCTAACTTCGGTCAATCCACCAACGACACGTATCCGACCGCTTTCCACGTTGCCTTGTTGCTCCGCAGCAATGTGATGTTGAAGGCTGTTGAAGACCTCGTCGCTTCCTTCTACAAGAAGGCTGACGAATTCAAGACCGTTTTGAAGATGGGTCGTACGCACTTGCAAGACGCTGTGCCGATGACCTTGGGTCAAGAATTCCACGGCTGGGGCTTCACGATCGCCGACGAAATCAAGACGATTAAGGATGCTCAAGAACATCTTTATGTCGTGAACCTCGGTGGTACGGCTATTGGTACGACCGTGACGGCTCACCCGGATTATCCGGCCTTGGCTGTCAAGTACTTGGCTGAATTGACTGGCTTGCCGATGCGCAACAGTGAAGACTTGATCGCCGCTACCTCTGACTGCGGTGGTTACGTCGCCATCTCTAGCGCTATGAAGAGCTTGGCCGTTAAGTTGACGAAGGTTTGCAACGACTTGCGCTTGTTGGCTTCTGGTCCGCGTTGCGGCTTCCAAGAAGTGAACCTCCCGCAAATGCAACCTGGTTCTTCCATCATGCCGGGTAAGGTCAACCCTGTTGAATTGGAAGCCATGAACCAAGCAAGCTTTATCGCTATCGGTTTGGACACCACGGTCATGTTGGCTGCCTCTGCTGGCCAACTCGAATTGAACGTGATGGAACCCCCGATCACGTGGGCTTTGTTCTTCGGTATGAAGGTCATGACCAACGCCATGAACGGCATGCGTACGAAGTGCATTGACGGTATCACCGCCAACGTCGAACGCTGCAAGGACTTGGTGATGGGTTCCTTGGGCATTATCACGATCTTGAAGCCGCACTTCGGTTACAAGACCTGCTCTGAAATCGCCCACGAAGGTTACCACACTGGTAAGACCTTGCATCAACTCATCGTTGAAGAACGTAAGTTGATGACCCAAGAAGAATGGGATAAGGTTTTCAATCTGCAAAACTTGATCGCTCCGAAGTTCGAAATGTAATTTTTGAACCTAGGGAAAACCTCGTATCAAAATTTTTTGAGACGGGGTAAAGTTCTCACAGTAGCAAAGGCGGCGGAGAAATCCGCCGCCGATGCGAATGGGTTCTAGATGGTCAAGGCTTAAACCTTCTCTGTTCTAGGAAAATAAGAAAGATAATAACTACTCCGGTTTTGGGGGTAATATGGATCTGATGTTAATTCTTCAAATTATCGTCCTTTTGGGCGCCATCTTCTTTGGCGTCCGTTTGGGCGGCATTGGTATCGGCTACGCCGGCGGTATCGGCGTGCTGGTCTTAGGTCTCGTTTGCGGCATGACGCCGGGTGCGATTCCCTGGGATGTGATCTTGATCATCATGTCCGTGATCGCTGCTATTTCTGCTATGCAATTGGCTGGCGGTCTCGACTACTTGGTTCAAATCGCTGAAAACATTCTTCGTAGCAATCCGAAGTACATTAACTACTTGGCCCCGATCGTTACCTATGTGTTGACGATCTTCGCAGGTACCGGTCACACCGCTTTCTCGATGATCCCGGTTATCGTTGAAGTGGCTAAGGAACAAAACATTAAGCCTGTGTGCCCGTTGTCTATCGCCGTGGTTTCTTCTCAAATCGCTATTACGGCTTCTCCGGTGTCCGCCGCTGTTATTTACATGACCGGCGTTCTCGAACCGTTCGGCTGGAGCTATCCTGCCTTGCTCGGTATCTGGATTGTGACGACGTTCGCTGGCTGCATGGTCACGGCTTTTGTTATGACCTTGATCCAAAATATGGATTTGAACAGCGACCCGGTTTACAAGGATCGTTTGGCTAAGGGCTTGGTTAAGGCTCCGCAAGGCGCTACGCACCGTGAAATCTCCGCCTCTGCTAAGAAGTCTGTTTGGATCTTCTTGATTGGCGTTATCGCTGTTGTGTTGTACGCTTCCGCCATTTCTCCGGCTGTTGGTATCGTTGACCCGGTTATCGTTGGTCGTGACGCCGCTATTATGGGCATCATGTTGACGATCGGTACGTTGATCACCGTTATGTGCAAGATCCACGTTGACGACATCGCTTCCTGCTCCGTTTTCAAGAGCGGTATGGTTGCTTGCGTTTGCGTGTTGGGTGTTGCATGGCTCGGTAACACGTTCGTTGCTGGTCACACGAAGGAAATCACGGACTTCTCCGCTACGACCGTGGCTCAATACCCGGCTCTGTTGGCTGTGATCTTCTTCTTCGCCGCCATGTTGTTGTACAGCCAAGCTGCTACGGCTAAGGCCATTACGCCTGCTGTTGTGACGGCTTTGGGCATCACCGCTGCTAACCCGGGCGACTCCTACATGTTGGTCGCTACGTTCGCTGCTGTGTCCGCTTTGTTCGTTCTCCCGACGTACCCGACGTTGTTGGGCGCTGTTCAGATGGACGACACGGGTACAACCCGCATCGGTAAGTTCGTGTTCAACCACGCCTTCTTCCTCCCTGGCGTGTTGGCCATCGTCTTCAGCGTTGTGTTCGGTTTCGCTGCCTGCGCAGTGTTCTAATCAGAACTTTTGCTGAAAACTAAATCGGATGTCTAACATCCGATAAGATTTAAAAACGGTAAGTTGCTTCGGTAGCTTACCGTTTTCTATTGCAGCCTAACAAATAACAGTGACTGTCTTCCACATCTTGGCGAGAGTTCTGGGAAAGCAAAATCATTGTCTAAGTGGTTCAAAATTTGTAACTTAAATAGATGTTGATGCGTCTTTAAAGCAAAGACGCTGTTATAGAGAGACAAACAGAACCACAGAATGCGTCATACAGATTGTGAATATGCATTTAGCCAAAAAAGACTATTCCTGATGTTGTCTGATCACGGAATCCATGAAATCCATTTTCTGAATAATCGAGAATGTCCTTCATAAGGTTCGGGCTATCAAGAGGTCGCTTTAGATCGAGGTCTGACAAGCAAAATAATGATGCCTGTTGAAAGGACGCCTAAAGCGGTAGTAAGCCCAAATGTTTGAATGGCGGGTGTAGAGCTTAGCCCGATGAAGCAAAACGCGAAACTAGTGGCTAGGAAGGCGAACGTCGTCAGGCTAAAACTGAGGTCTTCATTGTTTTCATTAGTGTAGAAGAGCAATGAAATGGCAATGCCAAGCCCGTAAATAACTACCATGGACATGGCGCTGAACATTGTGAAAGGCATGCCAAACCAGGAAGAAAGAGAAATGGCGAATGCGACGCCAAGAAGAGACGGAACAACGATGCGCCAAGATCTTATGCCGTAGTGAAACAAGCTGACAGTAAAAGAGCAAACAACAGCCAAAACGAAAATTCCAATAAAGATGTATCGGTATTGAGCAAGAAATGTATCGGCATCTCCGACCATATCCACGAATGTGACACCAGCTAAATGTTCCGCTAAGTCGTAGAGATTTCGGATTTGAGCGTCTTGAATACCGGCTACCTGTACGATCGAACTGTACCCTTGAGGGACTTCAAGCCAGAGATGGCGCACGGATTGAGCGCTCGGCGAATCGAGCCAGTCTTCAAAACGGACATCAAGCTGAATGGGATTGGGTGCTTTCAGTGAGTAACCGAGAACAGCAGAAAGCGGCTCACGGACCCGATTAAACATATCCAACCTAAGTTTTTCAATATCTTTTTGCCGCGTATAAGAGGGGAACCACTTTGAAATGCAAGTGGTTGTCATATCGGTCTTATTCATTCCCCTCTGCACGAAACTAAGCCGTAAAGCCTCTTCGCCCATCAGAACATCTTGAGGACTGGATGCGGTCACAATAAAAAACTTATCGGTATTGGGTAGGCTCAGTAAACGGTCTACCGTTTTTTCTTCACTTTCAAGCTCTGGGGGTATAAAGGTTAAGTTTTGGATGTTTTGCGTGAAATTCAGTTGCAAAAATCCGGCCGATAAAATCACAATGAGAGTAATGCCAATGGCCGTGTAATCAGTTGGTTTATGTTGCCAATGCTTCAAAGAAAACCGAGGGAAAAATCGGCTGAAATTAAGCATTTTTTTGCTGAAGTCACTGTCAGCAATCGGTCCAGGATTGAAACTGGGGAAAATTAAAATCAGCGTTATTGCACAACCTAAAAGGCCACAGCACATAAATAGGGCGATTTGCCGAACGGCGGGGAGCGGCGCAAGATACAAAAGTGCTAGGGCCGCGCATTCAATAAAAACGATCCAAAGTAAGGGGGTAAAAATTTTGTCAAAAACTTTGATCGGAGAAAGGTGCGGATAATGGCGCTGCACTAAAAGGAAATAGCCAACGAGCATTACAACCAGACCGATTAACGCAGAAGAGCAGACAAGGGCCCAGAGTGATATGCTGCCAAACCACACGATTACACCGAAAAATCCGCATATGTAGCTCGAGATAATACTGAATAAGACGAGTAACAAAAAACGGTTAGATGGTGACCATTTACGAATCAGACCGCCTAGAAAGATAATGATGAATGTGGCAATACCCGATAGCTCTAGTAAATGGGTGTGAGCCACGTTGGCACTGACATAAGGCTTGCCATGCACTAAAACCGTTGTATCAGGAACAACAGATTGGCTGATGCTTTTTAATTCATCAATTGAGCGGTTTAATTTAAATGCAGAAAGCCCGGTCAAGTCATCGGGAGCTTCGTAAACAAAAATAGCCCACACGCGGTTATCTGCATATAGCTTTAACGTGTCACCGCTGGAAACGACTGTACTTCTCGGTAGGCGCTTCTTAGCCCAGCGATCAAAAAAGCCTAAGGGGTCGTCAGCCTTGGGAATTAAACTGGCTTGTCCGATGCCTGTAAGACTTTCTAAGGCGCGCGCCAGAAGTTCATCGTCCGATGAAGCCGCAATTGTGTGCTGATCGACCAGATTCATCAAACGGTTGGAAATTAAACGATAGAAGGAAAAGTATTCGTTGATTTCCAATCCTTCCCAATTAACCTTTTTTAGTGACGAAGGAACTTCCCATAGGCCCTTGATTTTCAGAACATTATCATCGAAAGAGGCTGCCGTGTGTTCAGGGAAACCGACCATGAAAATAAGACGGTAGTTAGCAAAGGGCGCTAAATTCTTTTGCGCCGCACTTCGCGAGTCATCAACTTGAGTGACGGGATATAAATGAGCTTGGTCGTAATCAATCCCGTTTTTGAGCAGAAAATGGGTGCAAAAACCTAGCGCGAGAAGCAACGACAATGCCCAAGTAAGAGCCAGAGCTTGCCAAGAGGCGAGAATGATTTTACGGATTGGCAAGTTCATTCTCCTGTTGGGTTGACGAAATCTCGGACAGTTTTATCTCATCAATGATGAGTGTCGTGATGTCACTGGAAAAATTTTCGACCACTATTTTTTCCGGAGTGTCCTTACCGGTTACCGAGACGTGCTTGACAATACTGCCGGTCATGTTGCTTTTGGGATAGAAATCCATTTTCCAGCTTTCCGGTTTATTTTGACTAAAAATTTGGAAGTCTAGTTCCAAGGCAGTCATGTCAGCCGAAAGCAATCCCCATAGTATTCTGTTGACAATATTGGTGGCCGAGGGTGACGTATTTTCGATCCGTTTCCCATTTAAATGGATATAGGTTTTGAAATTCTGATCGGTATAAAGAGAAGTTGTCAGAATTGGTTTGGTAGCCTTCCAAAGGAGAACGTCATCCTTCCAAAAAATAAAGAAACCCTCACATTCAAAAGGTTTGGGGACTGAAACCAATTTTTCTTTTTGAATAAAACGTCCCTCAATAACCGGCGCAATTTTGAGTCTGGAAATAATGTCAGCAGTTGATGCGCACGACAACGGTGCAACAGAGAAAAGCACTGTTGCAAGCGAAATCGTTAAAAAAGAATGAGCTGCCGACATAAGTGAGAAAAATTAATAAGCGGTCTTTACATTGTAGCGAAGAGTGGCACGCAAAAAATGAACCCGATGGACAAATAATCCATCGGGTGTTGGAAGTCTAAATGCCGGAATGTTACTGAACCGAAGTTTGTAGGGCTTCAGATTGCTCTTTCAGTGTCTGAACTTTAGCCCGTGCTGCGTCCAAATCAGCTTGAACGAATTCATCTGCGCGATTGGCTTTAGCTTCAATCATTTTCTTTTGTAACTCTAACTGAGCTTTTTTCAATTCAATATCAAGGCGTTTGGATTCAAGCTCCATCTCCCGAGCTTGATCATCATAGGCTTGCAGTTTCTTTTCACGATCAGCCTTGGCTTTTTGTGCAGCTGCCTGAGCTTTTGCTCGAGCTTGATCTGCTCTGCGTTGGATGTCGGCGGCCTTTTTTTGAGCCGCTTGACGCTCTTGTTCTTTTGCCGCATCCAAGGCCTGAATTTCAAGCTCGGCCTGATGAATCCTTGCGATTTGCTCATCCATTGACATTCCGCCAACTTGGGCTTGCGCGGTGGGAATAAGAAGAGCCATTACAGAGGCGGCAATCAAAGAATACTTCAACATATCACTACTTCTCCCTTTCTATTATTGACCGCAACCACCGGGATTGTTCGGCTGAATACGCGTTTCCGTCGGGGTGGTGGAAATCATCACGGCAAGTCCGGGTTTAAATTCGCACACACGTCCGACTTGGGCAGAATTGTAAAGTTTATTGTTGTAGCGGAAAGTTAACTGGACGCCGTCAACATAACTTGTACGATCGCCGCCAACTGCTCCGCCGGCAATATTGCCAACCGCACCGCCGGCTAAACCGCCCAAGACTCTGGAAGCCGTGTCGTGGTTGTTGTGGCTACCGATTGCAGCTCCTGCGATAGCTCCGAGAATTGTGCCAATGGTCTTTGCATCAGAGCGATTATCTGTGTTGGATACAGCGACCTGAGCGGTACCGATTGACAAAATTTCAACGGTTCGAACTTGTTGAGCTTGGTTGACAGAAGTTGCGGCGTACGTGTCCGAACGGTAGTAACGACCATCGTTAGCACATCCTGAAAGTACTAAAGCAGCGACTGCGGCGGCAAGAGCGATTTTTTTCATAGATTCACCCAAAAAATAGATTTATTTATTACGATTTCACTTTAGCGCAATTTAATTTCGACTGCATAATTTAGCTGGACTAAAATACAACGGTTAGAAAAAAATGTAACGACCTTTTTACGGAAAGGACCATGCAGAACGTATCTATCAATACAAGCGATGAGGACGACGAAGAAGTAGGGTTGCCCGCATTGCCTCACGGCACAAAAAATTACATGACGCCTCAATGCTATCGGCGAATGCTTGACGAACGTGAACATTTGGTTCGCGTAGAGCGGCCGGAAATGGCCAATGTGGTGGCTTGGGCAGCCAGTAATGGGGATAGAAGCGAAAATGGGGATTACCTATATGGTAAGCGTCGTTTAAGAGAAATTGATCGCCGTATTCGTTTTTTAAGTAAGCGTATTGATATGGCTGAAGTGGTTGATCCTGCCACGCGGCCTGCAACCGATCAAGTGTTTTTCGGGGCAACGGTTACTTATGAAGATGAAGAAGGGCAAGAGCACACCATTCGTATTGTTGGTATTGACGAAGCCGATGCCAGCGTGGGTGATGTGAGTTGGATCAGTCCGATTGCCAGAGTGTTCTTGAAGGCCCACGAAGGCGATACCGTTACTTTGCCGACCCCTTCCGGTGTACAACATCTTGAAATTGTAGAAGTTAAATACTGCTAAAACGAAAAAAAATCGTAAAAGCCTTGATTTTTTGATAAGTGCTCTATACAATGCGTTTTCTCTTCGGGGGTATAGCTCAGTTGGTAGAGCACTTGCATGGCATGCAAGGGGTCAGCGGTTCGAATCCGCTTACCTCCACCACAGTTAGATAGTGTCTCCATCGTCTAGAGGCCTAGGACACGACCCTTTCACGGTCGGTACCGGGGTTCGAATCCCCGTGGGGACGCCAAACTATCATCTCATACCGTCTCAGGCAGTATGAGATTTTTTGTATCTGCTTGAAAAATCAAATAATTCATGTCTCAGGCAGTCTCATCCATTATCACTAAATCGCAAGTTTTTTGGTGGAAGTATTGGTGGGCTACCACTAAAATGAAGGTATAGGGTTCTTTTTGGTGGGAGGGCCATATGCCGAAAGTCGCTACCACATTATCCGATTTGCAAGTTCGCAGACTCAAAGGAGACGGGGTTTACTTTGTTGGTGGAGTTGTCGGATTAGCATTGCGAATCAAAAATTTCCAGAAAACTTTCTTTTTCCGTTACACCTCTCCTGTTACTAAAACTCGTCGAGAAATCACAATCGGTTCTTATAGCGTCTGCTCACTAAAGCGTGCTCGTGAGCAAGCGGCTGAATATAGGATGCAAATTAGTGAAGGGATTGATCCTTTGCTGCTGCGTGAAGAGACTTTGCAAAAGCAAAGAGAAGAAGCCGTTCGTCAAGAACGAGCGGCAATTACTGTATCCAAATTAGCTGACTTATTTATTCAATACAAAGACACCTTTTCTGATTGGTCTGTAAAAGATCGTGATTTATTCTTCAGTCGTCTAGGTCGCTACATTCTGCCCATCATAGGTAAGAGAGTTATCAGTGAAGTCACCCCTCAGCAGATCGCAGAAGTATTGCAGCCGCTCTGGTTGCAGCACCGAGCGGTAGCGGCCAAAACTCGTCAAATGTTGCGCCAAATGTTTTCTTGGGCAAAAGCCAAAGATTATTTTGATGGTGCTAATCCTGTCGATCCACAAGTCCTTCAGCATTTACTACCGAAGCGGATTATTCAAGAACCGAGACATCACGCCATGTTGGCTGTTAGTGAAATGCCGCGCTTTATGAAAGCTTTGATGCAGTATGAGGGAATAGCCGCGCGTTGCTTGCAATTTGCCATCTTAACTGCAACACGCTCAGGCAATGCCAGAGAGGCATTATGGGAAGAAATTAATTGGGATAAGAAGCAATGGATTATTCCAGCGGAGAAGATGAAAGCCTCTGCGAATGGTGATCACATTGTACCTTTAAGTGATCAAGCGCTTGAGTTAATCCGTTCAGTGCAAACGCAGGGTTATTCTCGCTACATATTCCCTTCGCCAATGGGTAACGGCAAGCTATCAGATGCGGCTCTCAAGGTTGTGATTCGTGCATTACATATGCAGGCTTTGGAAAAAGGGGAGAAGGGTTTTGTTGATCCGAAACAAAAGACAAAGAACGAATTGCCTGCGGTAGCAACGCCTCACGGTTTGGCACGCGCAACGTTTAGAACTTGGGCGCAAGATGATGAATTAGGCAATGACAAGCGCTTCTCAGCTTCTATCGCAGAGCTTTGTTTACACCACAAAATTGATGATGCTTACAATGGAGCATATGAACGCAATCAGGCGTTAAAGAGCCGTGCAGAAATGATGCAGGCTTGGGCTAATTACTGTTTGTCTAAGGAGTAATGAATGATAGAAATTGCTTCATTAAGGCTAACTGAACAACAAAGGCAGAGCTTAATCAAAAAAGAATTTTGGTCTATTCAAGAGGCAAGTTTTTATTTTTGCGATTGTGACTTTACCGAAAAATTGGAAGAGATAGGTGATATGAGCTTTTTGGATCACATCACTGAGATTCGAGAGGTAATCATCAATGATTTTTCAAAAAATAGGCGTTTATACAGAAAATACCAAATTTCGGAAAATGATTTTAATCAAGCAATAACCACAAAAATTGATCTAGTAGATCTCATGTTGTGGGTAAAGCAGAAATGGAAAAAATATTTTATTTACCAAGAAAGACCGATTCTTTTTGATCGTTACAAGAAGGAAATAGGCTTTCCATCAAGATTAAAAAACATGTCTAAAAAAGATCAAAAAAATGAGCAACCTGATGCTCATGAAAAGGCAATTAAACCACTAACTCTCTCAGAGAAGGAAATTAAGCAGGCAGAGTTTCTTTTGTCAAAAGGGATAAGAATTGATTATTTTATTCAAATTGCCTACGAAGCTTATTATTTAGCTTGGTATGACGATCTTAATCCGCCGGATTTTTCAAAACCAATTTTCAGAGATTCAAAACAATTGAGTGATTTTTTTGACAAAAAATTACCCAATGCAATCTTTGAAGAGGATGGGAAATTTTTTGGCTTAAAACATAATCGTTTAAGGGAATTTTTAAGTTCTTTAGTGCGAACAGAAGAGTTTTCAACTTATAAAAAATTTACTAAAAACTTTCCTCTAGGCAAGATCGATAAGAAGTAGCTCCTCATCGAATCGCGATCTAGGCCATTACTAGATCGCGAATCGCGATTCTCACACAACTGAAGCTTTTTATTTCACAATTCCATCATCGCTAGCGAAAACAAAACATTAGGGAGACGATGATGGAAGCATCTCAATTAATAAGGGTTCCAACCGTTGCGGCAATGCTCTCGGTGAGCCGCTCAACGGTATGGCGTTGGAGCAAATTCAAGCCAGAATTCCCAAGGCCGATCAAAATTTCGACAGGGGTTACGGCTTGGAAGTTGGACGAAATTCAGGCGTGGCTTGAGGGCCGTGATCAAGGAGGCAACAAAATGAAACAAGCATAGAAAAAGGGCAGCTAAGCAAAAGGCGTTGAACCGTTACTTCGCAGGTGCAGGTTCAACAACCAATCAACAAAAGTGGCCGCCCTCGATCGCAAGTCTATCACGGACTGTCAGTCGAGGCGGCAAAGGAGTTAACGATGAAAATATTTTCATCAGCTTCAATCGCCTGCTTGGCAGTCGGTGTTGACTTTTCAGGAAGTCTCCCCCCAGCAGGTCAAACGCTCCAATTAAATGTAATTGGAGACCGATATAACCAGCGTGAGGCCGATCTATTCGTCTTCCCCAACGTTGATGGAGGTTATGTCAAAAACCTCAAAACTGGGCAAGAGGCCGTTTGGTTTGACTCACAGTTGGAACAAAAAGCGGCTCAGCAAGATCAGCAACGTGTTGTCGCTACAGCGGAAGTGATAAACGTTCCTTTGGGATTCTTGAATCCTCGAATCGTTATCACAAGTACCTTTCAAATTAAAGAGCCACAAATGCAGACCTATCAATTTGACAAAGGAGGCTACTATGCCTGAAAAAAAAGGACTTGAAAATTTCACAGAACTTAAATTTGAAGCGCCAGAGCAATGGCCTGAACAAGTTGAGTTTGTAGCGGTTTTGAAAGAGGTCAACGAACTGATAAAAAAGTTCGTGTCAATGAAGGGCGCTCAACGACTACTCGTTAGTCAATGGGTGGTGTCCACGTGGTTCGTGGATCACTTGGATTACTTGCCGTATTTGTTGATCACCTCGCCAACAAAACGTTGCGGTAAAACCAAGCTGCTAAAGGTACTGGCAGAAATAGTTCGGTTCCCTGTAATGTCGGGAGATTTGACGGCAGCGGCTACCTTCCGAGTAATGGCCAAGGACTGCCCAACGTTATTGATGGATGAGGCCGATCGCTATTTGAACTCACGTTTAGATTTTGCCTCGATCTTAAATTGTGGTAACTCTCGGGACGGTCGCGTTCTTCGCACGGCAATCAATGCCAATGGTAATTACGGCGGAGAAATTGTTGCTTTCAGCTGCTTTGGTTTTAAGGCGATTGCCGGGATCAAAGCATCTAAAATCAGTGACACCCTGACTGATCGAAGCATTGTGATTGAATTGGTTCGTAAAACGAAGCAGATGGAACGCTGCCGTTTGAAACAATTTAAAGAGCAATGTGAAATCTTGCGGCGCAAGTTGTTCACTCTGGCTCAACAGCATGGAGCTGATGTCTTTACGTTGATAAACAAAGGGGATATGGTGTTCCCTGATGACTTGAACGATCGACAGATGGACAATATTGAGCCTCTGTGGGCCATTGCAGAATGCTGTGCCGATCCTCGCACCGTTGAGAAAATTAAAGAGGCCAGCCGTCGAGTGTTGACGAAAACAGAAGCTTTGTCGCAAACCGAGGCAGTTCGGCTACTGAGGGATGTGTATGTAATCGTTAAGGATTATCCACAAACGTCAATAAGCACAGAGGATCTGTTGGCGGAGCTAAGAAAAGATCCAACATGGGTCGAGCTATCAGCGAAAAAGCTATCGTTATTTATGGGAGAGTTTGAAATCCAAACTTTTCAAAACTCGCAACTTAACAACAAACGTTGTTATCGAACTGATAAGTTGATCAACGCGTATAAGCGTTATCGATAAGCTGATATGGCCGCTCCTCAAAAGAGTGAGCGGCCTGGTTCAAAATGAAAGCCGCCATCCACACGTCTGAGAGTGATGCCCACTCACCAACAGTGCAAATATGTCGAATCTATTCAGAGCTACCATCATGAAGAATCTTATTACTCTTAGAGCGGTTGCACTTCCAACACAAAGTCTGGAGATTCGAAGGAATTGTTTCGCCCCCTTTCGACACAGGGATAATGTGGTCGATCTCAAGAAGTAGGTTAGGTTCTTTAGTGATTGAATTTCCACACATACAGCATGTGTAGAGATCGCGTTCCTTGACCGTTTCGCGAAGTTTCGGGGTCATCAGGAGACGTTGCTCTTTAATAAACGCTTCCTTTGTGAGTTTGCTCTTGAGTGTGTTAATAAGTTCCTCAATCGTTTCAAGTGTCATCGGTACGCTGAAGCTTCGCTGTGCCTTGCCGCCAGATGACGTGTAGGTAAACACATACTCGACTGTAAGCGTGCTTTCGTCAACCTGTGCAAAACCAAGACGAGAATAAAAGCCGTCAGAATCGTTATCCATGACGTAGTCTGGTACGTTACCAATGTACTGTTTGTATTCGGTTTTGTAGTTCTCGATGATCTCTTTCGCATCTCTCAAAGTTTCTAATTCTTCGACTAGCTTGTAAAGATCCTGAATTTGTTGTGGATATGCGGCTTTGTTCGGATAGAACGTTTTTACGAGATAGCCCATGGGATTGTTTTCTGCACTTGAGAACACTTGAGCAGATACCTGTGCTGTAAAGGGAGCAACCGTTTTTTTGTATGCTCGTACATATTGGTTCTTATCTTCAAAGACTGTTTCTTCTCGAAGAGTCCGTTTGCCGAAAAGTTTAGAGATCGACTCAACTTTTTGCTTAATGTAGTCATTAAATTCTTTTTGCGAATTAATCATTGATTGACAAGTGTTCTTGATTCGCTCAAAATCAGGGGACTCGTAGTAGTCGAGAATCTTTTTGTTGAGGCCGAGCATATCCTCCACCTCTCTCTCAATTTTTCCAACTTGTTTTTCTATCAGTTCCCATTCAAGGCTATCCACGGACTTGATTTTTCGAACACTAGAGACTACTTCGCTGAAAAGTCCAGCAATTAATCCATCAAGTTTATTTTGCGATCCCTTCAGGATTAGATGATCTCGAGATTCATTGGCTACATCAATAATGCTATTGATCCGGTCGTACATCTCATGCTGCTTGTCTGCAAGCATTTGCTTTAATTGTCGGTTGTACTCAGTTTTTCCAATAAGAAGATGCGGTTGGCTCTCTATTTCAGTAATTTCTTCCATGGAAATATAGAGATTCCGCGTCGATAGAGTCTTTTTGGTTTGGTAACTAATAAGTACCCTATAGCAAACCAAATCTTTGTGCAGCTTCTGAAGTTCAGAGCGAAAATCACTATACAAATCTAAATTCTTATCATTCAAAATTTCTTCGAGTTTGTGTGCGCGATCTTTGTTTGTTTCGATATGCTCTTTGGCGATGGCTAAGATATCGGGTTGTTCTTTAAAAAATTTCAAGGTGTCGTATTTGTCTAACGTCGCTCGACTCATCACTTTTACAGGGTAGCTGAAATGATCCGGAGTCATTTCTGCATCGCTAAGACCAATAATTTTCTGAATTTCCTCTCGTTGCTTTTTCTTTTTCTGTTGATTAATTACTACAACAGCAAGACAAATCACAATTACAGCGCCAATTACTGCCCAAACCTCGGCACTGATCAAGGAGACAAGAAAAACAACTGCGAGTATAGAGATTATCCAGGCCATAAAACGATGAGTAATAGTTGTAAATTGTAGGACGGCGAAACACCCCACAGGGATCGGTTTCAATGCAGCTCGTAGGCCGCACGGTGCAGGTATTGTAAAAGAAAGTTGGCTTTTTATCTCTGTAAACAAGCATTGTCAAAATTGAGAGGATCTAACGGATCTAACGGGTTGTCAGGAGTATATGGGCTTTAACGATTAACTATCACTTTCCCCAACAGAAACGGAGTTTAAGCGAATTTTTTAGGCATCACGCAGGGCACGAAGTGACCGAGTAGATGCCCTAAAACAATAAGATTAAAAGACGTTTATGTTGGGAAAATGCTGTTGTTAGTAGCTCCCTTTCAATTGAAGACTTGTTTTATTCTTAACAAAATCGTTTATTTGACAAACGAAAGCACTTAACTACGAACATAGCCTTAATAGGTTAAAAGACCCGTTAGACCCTCTCGAAGCGTTATTCAACACCTGCCTACATCACATATTGAAGTAATTGCTGTTATAACACATTAATCAAATAGACGATTTTTAGGTGTTTTATGTTAAATGCGTACATCAATGGTGTGTTGTCGAAAGCTGAAGTTTCTGGTCAAAAGGGAAAATGTCCGTTTTGTGGAACTGATGTTGTCGCAAAATGCGGTAAGTTTAGGCATGCCCATTGGGCTCATTTAAGTAGAAAAGACTGCGATTCTTGGTGGGAATCTGAAACTGAGTGGCACAGAGAATGGAAGAGCCGCTTCCCTCAATCGTGGCAAGAGCAAACGAGGTACGATGAACAGACAGGAGAAAAGCACGTTGCTGATGTGTTGACTCCAAACGGCTTGGTAATTGAGTTTCAACATTCAGCCATCAAACCTGAAGAGCTTCAGTCAAGGAATAACTTTTATAAGCACATTCTTTGGGTTGTTGACGGTTGCCGAAGGAAGACTGATTTTCCGAAATTGATCAAAGTATTTTCTTCTCATGATTTTAAGAAGATGGCCCCTATTCCTTATTGGCCAGTACAGAGAACCAATTTCTTTGAGTTTTATTTTGCTGACGAAGTTTTCAATAAAACGTGGCTGAAGCTACCAGTGCCAATATTTTTCGACTTTACGTCTCATCCAGATTTGCAGGTGCTAGAAGATTCCTTGTCAATTGGTTCTTTAGAACTTTGTTGCCTTTTCCCTCAATACTCGGATAGTGCTGTAGCGGCTTTTATCAGTAAAGAAGATTTTGCTCAAAGCGTTTTGGCTGGCAAGGACTTCTTTTCGCCGATAATGAATTTTGTGTACAAGGAATGGCAGGCTGAACAAGCTAGGATTGCAAGGAATTACCGAGCCTATCCAATTAGAGACTTATTGCGAAATCCATTAACGTTGCGCCCTCGGTATCGGCATCGTTTTCGTTTTTAATGTTGATAAACACTTTTATACATTTTTGCTTATTAAGGTATTTTGCAAAATCTCCAAATGTCCCGCAGAGGGACGTGAAACGAATAAAATCTCGATAAGATAAAAAAATTTTAGTTAGATAGGAAATCTACCTTCAGTTGTAAAGAATGGTTTTGATTGATTGGCTACGTCATCATCAAGCAAATTCCAAAAGCTTTTGACTGAGTTCTTTGCAAGAGAGCGTTTCCCGTAATAAACATGAAGTCCCCTGAGTTGATCAGTATTTTTACAGCACCGAATACTCATTAAATACTTAAATGCTAATTCTGCTGCATATTGTGAACGAACAACTTCATACTTTGAATACTTAGCGTCCAGAATAGTATATTCAGTCGAGGAACTGTTTTGAACTTTAATGATGTAATCAGGTCTGTAATAATAACCACCTCTGGCTTCCGAATTATATTTAAGGGTCGTGATCCGTCTTAGTTCGACGCCGTTGTCATCGATTTGCTGATGGCCCCCCACAACAGGTTGGAAATAAAGCGTAACTGTTGTGTCTTCTTTTATAAATGTAAAAGTGTTAGCAAAAAAGTCATCTTCGGGAATGATATTTTTCTCTGTGAGACTCCAATCAAATTTACTATTTCGTACAGGTTTAAAACCCTGTGAGATAATCGCATTAATCTCACTAAGAAGTACAAAGTATTCGTAGAGTCTGCTATTGAGAAGAAAAGTAAAAATTAGAATTTCATTTTTGAGATTAAATTGAGGTAAAGAAAACCATTGACCGATAAGTTCAAAAAATAGTCGGTAAGTAGGGACCCGTAAGAAAACCTGATTTGCCTGAGGCATACTTGTAATCTGCATTTCTTTAACGGGTAAAAGACGTCTATAAATTACCAAAAGTTGTTCTATTTTTGTTTTAATGTTCTTCAAATGTTCAATTTCGTTGCTTAGACGCCCATGAAGTGAAGTCCAAATTGCATCAATTGATGAAATGTATCCTTGGATTTTAGACTCATAAAGGTCCTGATCTAAAAGATTCTGAACATCATTTAAAACAAGGATGATTTTTTGAGATATATGACTCAAGAAACTTAAAATTACTGAGTTTTCATAAGTATCACGTGATTGGACATTGTCTGCAACTAATGCATGAAGAGGTTGATAATAATGCCACCCATCAGTTAAGCCAGTTGAATAGGTGACTGGTATTAACTCACCGGGATTTTGCAAAATACTTGACAGTGTATGACCGGAGAAATTCTTAATTTTTTCAAAGTTATCTCGTTTCTGGATTTGGATGAGTTTTGTTTCTGCGTGTCCTTTAAAATAGCCAATATGTCGTTCATACACATGGATTATTGTTTCCAATGTTTTATTAAGAGTGGCTAACGTATCAGGTGGATCGGAATCTGGGTTGGGTGAGTTAGTGAAACTCAGAGACGGCGAGTCCGTTACAAGTAAAGCATCTTGGTTATTAGCAACATAACGTGCCATGGCTTTTAAATCATTAGTGAACTCATTCTCTGGCAGTAAAATCTGTAAAAACTCAGAAAACCAAGATTGGCTGCCAATGATAATTTCGATTTGAATGAATCCAAAAAAATCAGCAAAAGGCTTGTCAAAGTTATATTTTGACAAAAAGCTATATGTGGGGATTAGCTCAAGCTTATTGTCCTTTACTAAATTGTTAGTAATAACATCGACACCGTTAATACTCATTGAAATTTGTTCAGACGTATCGAAATCAAATAGTTCAAAGGTGTAACATCCGTCAGCTATAACTGAGCGGTTAATCCTCAAGATTTCTTCAGCAGTAAGCATTTTCCTTCGAGTTGACAACTCGCAATCAAAACACTTTTGACCGTGAAGTAATAACCGTAATTTTGGAGCAGCCATGGTATTTCAATTAGAAGAAAGAGTACATATGCATGGCGCGCTCACCGCGAGTTATGATATCCGTTAAGATCTCTGCGGACTTGGTTAAATCATTTGTTTCACAAAAGTTTAATAGTTCATTAAGAGGTGTTTCATATTGAGCCCCAACACAGCTGATGCAAGGTAATAATTTTTGAGCTACTGCGAAGTCTATCGCAGGAGTATAGCTAGAACCCATATCCTCAGATTTAAACCAATAAGTTGCAACATAAATATAGTTCATCATGGCTCGGTATGAGCGAGCAGATACGTTGATGCCTAATCCCTTAACTAATTTGATGATCGAGTTCATCATCGTATTTATTTTTTCATCGTAGCGGCTCACATCTTCCCGGACAAATGGGAGACTAAAAATTTTAGTAAAAGTTTCCCAGTTGACTAATTCAATACTATCGTCCTTTGGATTGCATTCTGTTACTTCGGAAGTTAGAACGGAATAATCATCAAAAATAGGTTTAGGTAAAGATACAACCCATGATCTGTCAATCAAGCGAGGAGAGAGAATTTCTGTGGTTTGATCGTTGTTAATTGTTGCCAAAAATCGAAGAGTATTAGGGACTAGATATCTATGGCCATCTCCAAGATGGATAGAACCCATACCAACTTGGTTGTCACAAATATTCATGAAGTCAGCCCAGTAGTATTCCATTTGACTCAAATTGGCTTCATCAAGCAGTATTATGAAGGGATGAGTGAATCTGTTTTGTTTCGCTTCTCTGTCAAGGAGTTTGAAGCACTCATGGCGCTTTGCATCTTGTGTTTCAAATGTTTTGCTCAAGGGGTTGTAATATCCCAAGAAATCACGCTTACTGGTCCAACCTCGTTCTACTGAAACTTGAAGGAAACGATTGATATCTAAAGACGTACCAGCCCTGTATCCATAGGAATTTAAGCCTAAAACTGTGGAAATTATGTTGCAAATACTCGTTTTACCACAGCCAGGTTGCCCAGAAAAAACGGTTAAAAAGCCTTGAGCAAGGCAAATGTAAAGGTTCAGGATTGTATTACGATCGTAATTACGGTGCTTGGACGTTGCTGAATATAAGTATTCGACTAGTTCTTGACTAGATAAGTCAGACATTTGTAATTTATTTAAAACGATTTCTTTTTTACTAAGCTCGTCCTCTTTTTTATTTGAAACCCATAAAGCAGCTGCTTCCGAAAATTTATGAGCGAGAGCAGGCGTAAACGCTAATTTCGAAATTTTGTCGTCTTTTACTGACTCAATAAGCGTGTGGCTAAGCCTATCAATTTCTTTTTCATAGTCCGTAATACTCCAACGCTTCTGTCTGATTTCTTCTTTTAAATCGCTTAATTTTTGTTTTACTTCTGCTAAGTTTTTTACATCATTCTGGCTATTAATTAAATCATCAAGTTGAGTTTTTGCTTCATCTCGTTGTTGCAATAGTTTATTGACTTGTTCAGTTAGCTCTGCCTGCTTTTGCTTCTCGTATTTTTCATCAATCTTGGATAATTCTTCACGTTTTACAGAGATGGACTGCTCTAAACCACTTTTTTCGTTTAGTAAAACATCTATCTGATCACGAATAGCTTTGTACTCTTTGAGATTTTCTAAAGCTGTTGGGTTTTTTGCAATGCGAAGGGTTAATTTGTCAAAGAAACCAGTTTCGTCATCTTTCGCCAAAGATAAACAACTTGTAATGACACTGGCAAACTGCTCTACATTAGATTCATTGAGTTGGATATTGCTAATAATATCTTTTAAACGGTCTCTCCGGCTTTTCTGAATGTCAAGATTAGAGCCTAACAAATTGGTATCTAATGCAGTTTTGTCTAGCCACTCAATTACTAGAGATAACGTTTTTTTATCAAATTGTCTACTTTGTTCTGCTATGCGTTTAAGTAATGTTTTATCGTCGTAGGTATCAATAACGCTTCTCTGAACTCCCGAGCGCCGAGTCAACAGGATATCACGGTAACAGTTTTGTCCATTATCCGCATCATGAACAAAGATCATTGATCTATAGAGTTGTTGATTTAAGTTCTTACCTTCGAAGCACTCTATTTCACCATTTTTGGAACCACTTCGGAAATTTACATAGTATCGTCCTTTTGCGTCTTGTATTAAAGGAGTGGGGCCTAAAAATTTATCACCATAAGAAAGAACTACATCAATGCGTTTTGAGTAGTTTAGGGCGGCATCTTCTTCAGCGTTTGGTGTAAAACTAACATAAATTGAGGTATTTAAATCAATTTCTGAGTCATTTATTGCAGCATTAGCATTAATCGGATACACAACAAAGTAAGCACCAATTTTTTCAATAGGCTCGAAGCGACCGCTTTGAACTATCTTTTGAAAATCACTAAGACGATACACGTAATCATCGTTGTGGTTATTCTCTAAATCACTTTCATCAATTGCAATCAGGTAGTAGTAATTGTCTATCAAGTTTTTAGTTAGAGAGTTTCTGAAATGTGACTTAGCTAATGCGAAGGCTCCATAACTGGGAAATTGATGTTTAACTGTTTCTTCAGGGATTGAATAAACTTCGTTATTTCTGACTATTGCGGTCGGATAGAAATTATAAAAAGATCCGTTTTGAAGTCGGATATATCCTAAATATTGGGTGTGCTTAAGATTATCGGATAGCGACATAGAACCTTCCTCAGTTGATGGCATAGTAGGCTTTTCATGACTAGAACTTAGAGTTTGGGCATTTTCTGCCTCTTCTTCTTGTTCTTCCTCTTCCTCCTGTTTCAAGATTTTTAGACATTCCTCCAGTTTCATCTTATCGTCCATTTTTTTGAAAGCTTGTGTCTCTGCATTAGTAATGGGCCTAACAACGTAATCACATTGGTTTTGTTCTAGGCACTCCCGAATGTCTTGAATTTTTAAGTAAAAATCTTCAAACTCAACAAGTTCGCCCATGGCTTTTAAAACCATAGCTCTAGGGGCTCGCCAGGCATCATTGCGTGCATTAGCATAAAACTTTTGGAATTCTTCAGTAGATAAGGTAGAGGTTCTTTCTATCAGCAAATCAGCAATAACTATTAGATATTTTGGGTGAGTTGCAAGGTGAAGAATAACCTCTTTGTCTCTACGCCAATCATAAGTTGACGGTTTAGCTCTAACCCCTTGTTTAAAGTTAGTTATGCTAGCTGCTTTTGATCCCATGCGTTTAGGGAACAACTTATTAATTGCAACAGCATCTTCTTTACTAATACTGCTAAAAAGTCTCTGAAGTTCTAGAAAAGACCATAACTGGATTTTTTTGGTATCAGACAACATGTTCCACTACTCTGCTGATAAAAAACGGGTGATGATAACTCACTAATTTTAACTCAGAGATGATCGAGATTTTCTTTGTTTGTCATGAAAGACCAGATTTAGAATTCTCAAAACACAGAAGAAAGGAGTTCTATTGAATAAAACATAGTTTCTCGGAGATCGAAAGTTTGTGTTGTACACAGTAGGTATGAATTGATTGGTATAAATTTTATTTATGAAGATCAATAACCTAACTTCATAAAAGGATTTAACTTTATATGACAAATTCATATTTTCTACCAATTCAGAGCAATAAAGAGCTCATTCAAGTCAGAGTGTTTGATTACAAGCGCGGCTACACGTTTGAACTAATGATTGGAGACAAGCACAAACCGGTATTTGATCGGTGTTCATTGTCTGAAGATCGTGAGTTTATTTTGTATGTAGGAGAGGATTGCAAAAAGTACCTAAGTGAAGAGTTTGATGATTTTGTTAAGGTTGAGCTTAAAGACAAAGGGGCGCTTGAGACAGTCATAAAGGCATTAAAGATTAGGTTTCCCAATGCGCCTCTTTTTGTAGCAATTCCTAAGCAGGATAAGCGCAGACTTGAAATGAAATTCCCTACTGTGGAATTCATCCCTGATTTTGAGTGTTTCAGAAACTAAATTGAGAGGTGGTAATTAGAGCTATGGCAACCCCATAGACTAATTACCAACCTCTTTCTTGAAGGTGCTCCGCAAGGTCTTGCTAGTACTTATAAACACGATGTCGGCAATGCTCTCCGCCTTGTCTGTCTCTAGCACACATTCTCATCTCAATCCCGAATTGAGTTTGATCGAAGATTGTTTCCATTGCAAACATTTTTACTGATAGATAAGGTCCTTCCCATTTCTCGTCACCGCCCATTTCCATCATGTAACGCATGCAACTCAATTTGCTATGGTCTTCCAAACGAATACAGGGAATTTCGATAATGAAATTCGTGGCACTAGAACTTCTGTAATTCCCTTTTAATTCGTTGAGGGCAAGCTTTCTCATCTGTTTTTTAAAAACAGAGGGAGGAACAGGCGCAGAACCTGTCGTTAGTGGTTGCGGAAACATTGAGCTACAACCAGCAACCACTAACGACACGATGGAAATAAAAACAATGTTTCTGAACATTATTTCTTTAGCTCAGTAATCGTAGACTTAGGAGCGGGGCAATTTTTGTCTAAGCACATATATTTTTTAATTGAGTAAAAAAACGTAGGCATTTTTTCTGCCTTCGGTTCTGGCATGGGAGTTAATTCATCTGCGCATTTATATCCCCATCTTTTACAGACTTCATCTGCTAAGGCAATGGCCATATCCCAACGTGCATTTTCTCCATCATCCATTAGGGGAATATTTGCAGCATGAACATAGCCGATTTCTACTGTACCAGCGGAATGATCAGCATCAACAACTTCAACTGGTTTTCCTGTTGATGTCGCGCAACCGCTCAAAAATGAGATTGAAGCTAGAACTGACAGAGAGAGTAAAACTTTTTTCATTGTATTCTCCGAAAAGATAAACGCTCCCCCAGCTTACCCTCCCCCTAAGTATTTCTGTCAAGGTATAAAAGAAAGTCGTCAGCCTGTATTAGAACACTTGATTTCTGACAGAACGACTACCAAGTTTTTCTGCTTTTTGGGTTGTTTTTGACTCTGACTTATCCGTAGTAGTTTGTGAAGCTCTTTCCTGTGAAGAGTAAAAAGTTTGACTTTCGGTTTTATGGGAATTAGGAGCAGGATCGAACTGAGAAATCATCGTAAAAATAAAGATTCCCAGAACAATAAAATCAAAAATAACCCAACTTTTTCTGTGAGCTTGCTCCTGCTTTAGTACCTCAGGCTTATTCTTTAAGAATTCTTCGTTTTCTGCGGCTTTTTGTTTTAATGCCGCTTCTAACTGAAGGTCATAAGATTTTCTTGAGGCATCATCTCCCAAAATAGAGATAGCTTTTTCTAATTCTTCAAGTGTGCCATCGCCGTGCTCATATTTGATTGATTCATAGCGTGCAATGTAGGCTAAGGCCAAATACTGTTTGTTGGCATCTCTGGGAGTATGTAGTAAAGAGTAGTAACCATAAGGTCTAGATTCTGAAATCATGAACCCGATCTCCTTTAAACTTAATGCGCTTTCCGAATCGCTTTGCATTTTTACTGGGTTCGTAACACCAGTCCTCTGTGTAATCCTTGTATTGGATTTCGTAGGGCTCTCCCAAAATTCGTTCTACTTCTTCTTTATGTGCGCCGCACCAGAGTTCGCCCTTGTGAATATGGTCTAGAACTTCTTTTACATGACGAGCGCCATACCTTTGAATCAGGGGTATTGTGTCCTCCTCTAATTTATGTCTCATTTCCAAAATAGATTGAGAGTAGTGTTCTTCTGCTTTTCTTTGCCTGTACTCTCTGATTGTTTCATTTTCTTTCATATCGGGGAAGGTTGGTCTTCTGCGAAAATAAAACATACAGCACAAGGTCACTAAAAGCGCTCCAATAAGAAACTCTCCTTTTATGAAGCAAACGACAATGAAGCAAAAAGCTAAGATATTAGAGATTAATTTGTACATAGTTAGAACACCTGTTGTCTTACACTAGTTGACGGACTGGGCGTTACATTTTGTGATTGCTGTGTTTGAGAGTTTGGCGTAACTCTACGCTGAACTTCTTGTTTAGAGTCTGCAGCAAGACCTGCGAGGGTTTCTGCTAGTAAAGCAATGATTACCCACCATCCAAACAAGGAAAAAAGAATTTGATGGAAAAGACTTCTCCTTTGGCGGCCTGTTTGAAAAATTTTCCCTTTGGGAGGGTGCATATAACGATCCCAGAGAATGAACTTCCCTGGTAATAAAAAAATTTTCCAAAGGACAGAAAGAATCTTCATTAAAAAACCTGACCTCTAACAGAACGAGATTGCTTTACATCTGAGGTTTGCGCTTTAGGTGGTTCAGGGGCTTTTGGAGTTTCTTTGATTTGTTCAGTGACTTTAACGTCTTCATCTCCAGAAAAGAAATTACTGATTGCTGCAATAGAAATTTGAACGCCCACTGCTATTAAACCGATTACCCACATCACTCCACCAATAAGCATAATGAGGAGCATAGCTTTAACCCCATCTTTGCTTATTTTCTTTTGTCTAGCGCGTTTAACAGGGTGGCTGTCTGTTTTGATGTTTCTAGTTTGTCCTCTTTTCCCGTATGTATAACTCGTAATTCTTCCTTTAGAGTCGTAATTAACTCGAGTAGTTGAGCTTAGCTTTCTAGATCTTTTGATTGCCATAGGTTACTTCCGAAATGTGTAAACGGCACTAAATGTTGACTTATGAAACTGACCTAATGAAGATGCGCCACAGGCTCTGTTAGGCATGCCGCCTTCTGTTTCAGTTCTAAAAATAGTTTTGACTGAGTCAAAAGCTCGTCCTCCAGAAGAAGATGACTTAGCGGACATAAATAGTTGAGGGATATCGTTATTTTTGTTTTTTGAGGGAGTGTTGTAAATGATTCTTGTTGTTCGGACTGAAGAGCCGTCCACGTGTGTAAAAACCTGTTTAGTTCCCGAACGAGCAATCAACTTTGCCGAAACAGGAACATCGTCAGTCATGATTAAAAGAATTTCAGAAAGCAGACTATATAAGTTAGCTTCTGTCTTAACGTGCTGCCAATAGTAGCCTTGATCATCAACAGCACATTTAAATTGTTGGTAACCTTTGGCATAGAAAGATGACGAATGTTCGAGTTGTCCAGGACTAAGCCCCCATTGGTCAGGGAAACGATTGGCAGACGGGACAGCAGTGCAACCTACTATTGTCGCTAGACTACCTAAAATAAAGCCTATTTTTAAGGCTTTTTGATAAACTGGTCGTGACATTATCGTGCCTGGCTGTATGCTCGTTGAAATTTCACAAAAAATACGTCTCTAACCCATTCTAATTCGTCAATAAAGTATTTTTTGGTGGGTTAGATGGTGGGTAATTTTCTAAGAGTTTGAATACGCCCATGTTTTAAGGGGCTGTTTTGAGGCCCGTGGGACGCCACTTTTCCAATGAGCAACCTTCTGGGTTGCTTTTTTGTTGCCTAAAAAAGGCCGCCTTGATGGCGGCCCGAAAAAACAAAGATTAGATACTTCTGGCAACGACAGTAATAATCACAATCGGTGAAATAATGCCGATGCCTAATCGAATGGCTGTCAGTGTTGCCGAAGATAGCGGGCAGGAAGCGGTTAGCTGTTTGCGGGTTTCCGGCCAGTTAACCCAAGCGGCAACAATAGCCAATCCCAACGCCGTTAACGGCATACCAACGTTACTGGTGAGGTAGTCGAGCAAGTCAAAGACCGTTTTGCCGAAAATCTTAAAGTCTGCCAGAGGGCCGAAAGACATTGTGCAGAACACCCCGATGATCATAATCGAAATAAAAGCAACGGGAACGGCTGTACGACGGGAAACGTGCAGATCTCCCATTGCAGCAACGACAGCTTCAAAAATACTCACAGAGCTGGTGATCGCTGCCACAATCAAGCAGATATAAAAGAGAACGGCAAAGAATGTACCAAAAGGCATATGGGCAAAAACAGCGGGCATGGTGACAAAGGTCAGACCGGGGCCCGCGGTGGGTTCAAGACCAAAAGCAAATACCGGCGGCATAACCATCAAGCCGCCTAAAAGTGCAGCCAAAATACCCAGGAAGGCTACCCACGCTGTTGAATGAGGAAGATTGGCGTCTTCTGAAAGATACGAGGCATAAACAATCAAAGTACCGGCACCCACAGACAGGGAGAAGAAGCAGAAACCCATTGCGTTGAATAGGGAGTCGGCATTGAACTCATCCCAGTTGAAGCTGAACATGAATTCCACGCCTTGCCAAGCGCCGGGTAATGTGAGACCACGGATAATCAATACGATCATCAGGATAAAAAGAGTCGGCATCAGATATTTAGCCAAACGTTCAATACCGGCTTGAACGCCGAAAATAACGACACCGGCGGTCATGATCATAAAGACGATTTGGTAGAAGATGCCGAGAACGGGGTCACTGGCAAAATTGTTAAAGTGAGTACCCAATTGAGACAGGTCAGTGATAATGCCATTGCCCATGGCGGCATCAACGGCATAGGCTACGCACCAACCACCGATTGTTGAATAAAAAGTCAAAATTAGAAAACCGGTGGCAATACCGACTGTACCGAAAATACCCCAAAATTTGGATTTGCCGACACGAATCATGCTATTGATGGAAGCAGCTCGACCGGCACGTCCGACAACCATTTCAGCTAGCAGTAAGAACATCCCGAGCGTAAAGCAAAACAGAATGTAAGGAATGATGAAGGCCGAGCCGCCGTTGGTGCCTGCCATATAAGGGAATTTCCAAATAGCACCTAAGCCGACCGCAGCACCAGCACTGGCAAGAATAAAACCCAAGCGTGAAGTCCATAAATCACGAGAAGACATAGTCATATACCTTTTGCTTTGTATAAGAAAGCTTATTTTTTTAGAAATTCTTTTTCCGCAATGCTTTCTGAAACTAACGGAAACAGGATTTATTGATCTTCCTCTGTTAGGAGGACAGTAAAAACCATCCTCCCTGGCAAGATGAGGAATTTAACTGAAAAGCCCTGCGCCCGCGATCACAACAATGACGCAGGGCACGATAAATCGAATCAAGAAATGTGTCGTTACTAAAACTTTGTCATTCATGGGAGAGGTGAGAGTGAGTTGTTTCTTCATCACCGGCCATACCAGATAGCCCCCAACGATTGCGATACCCATTGCTCCGATCGGCATACCGACGTTGCTGGTCAGAAAGTCAAGCAGATCAAAGAATGTTTTACCTGCCAATTTGTAACCGGACAATGCTCCGAAACTTAACGCACAGACAACGCCTAAAACGGACAAGGCAATCGTATTGAGCATAATGCTGTTTCTTCTCGAGACGTGGCATTCATCAACAAGAAACTGCACGCTCATCTCCAGGATGCTAATTGCACTTGTGAGTGCCGCCACCACCAAGCAGATGTAAAAGAGGATAGCAAAGCCTTGACCAAAGGGCAATTGGGCAAACACCGCAGGCATCGTGACAAAAGTCAAACCTGGGCCAGCCGCCGGGTCCAAACTGAACGCAAAAACAGCCGGCATGATCATCAATCCTCCCAATATAGAGGCGAGAACCGCTAAAAAGGAGATCCAGGCAACCGAAGTCGGAAGGTTGACTTTGTCGGACAAGTAGGAACCGTAATTCATCATGGAGCCTGAACCCAATGAAAGGGAGAAAAAGGCAAAGCCCATGGCATTTAAAAGGGAGGAACCGTTGAACGCTTCGGGATCAAACTTGAACATAAATTCGACCCCGTCCCAAGCGTGAGGCAACGTCAGTCCTCTCACAATCAGGCAAAGCATAAGAATGAAGAGGGTCGGCATTAAAAGTTTAGAGATGCGTTCAATACCTTTTTCAACCCCAAAGACGATGACGCCAGCCGTTAGTGTCAAAAAGGCCAGCTGCATGAAAACAGCCCGCGGGCCATCGGTGACAAAGTTATCAAAGTGGCTACCCAGCATGGCGGTGTCGGTTATGAGTCCTTGACCGATACAGGCATCAAAGAGATAGTTTAGACACCAACCGCCAATCACTTGATAAAAGGACAGGATTAAAAAACCGGTCAATACGCTGATTTTTCCAACGCCTCCCCAGAAGGGACCGCCGAAGAGTCTTAATGCATGGGCGGCACCGCCACGAGATGCACGACCTAAAGCCATTTCGATCATTAAAACAATAAAACCGATGGCAATGGTCAAAACAATGTAGGGAAGAATAAATGCGGATCCGCCGTTAGTACCGGCCATATAAGGAAATTTCCAAATGGCTCCCAATCCGACAGCTGAACCGGCACTGGCTAAAATAAATCCTAAACGCGTCCCCCAAACGGAACGCTCTGAAGAAGTCGTCATCGCTTTGTTCCTTGTAAGTAGCATGAGATGGCAAGTGTCGGTATCCCGTCAGTTAAAAATGAGCCATCAAGCTTTTTTAAATAATCAGTTGGCTATTCTAGGACAAAGAGCGAAAGAAAACTTGGTACAAAAGGCTATTTTTGCGAATAAGCCGAAAAAACTCATTTGTTTTTTCGGCTTCTGAACCCAGTTAAGACAATAACATCTCGTCCGTTACGACACCGGTACCCTTTTCAAAAAGGGCCAGTAGATCTGGAACCGTTAACTTTGATTTTTCTTCTTCTTTCACATCCACCACAATGCGGCCTTGATGCATCATGATCAGACGGTTGCCAAAACGAAGGGCATCACGCATATTGTGCGTGATCATGAGGGTGGTGAGGTGGTCTGCCTTCACCAATCGTTCTGTCAATTGGAGTACTTTTTCTGCCGTTTTGGGGTCAAGCGCTGCCGTATGTTCATCCAGCAGCAAAAGTCTGGGTTTGACAAGCGTTGCCATCAAAAGCGTCAGAGCCTGTCTTTGACCGCCGGAGAGCAAGCCGACATGGGCACTCATGCGATCTTCCAGACCCAATCCCAGCTCCTTGAGTGCTTCTTTAAATTGAGCTGTTCTTTGAGTTTGAAAACTCCACCGAAGTCCGAGTTTTTTCCCTCTCCATGATGCAAGCGCCAAATTTTCCTCAATCATCATTTTGCTGGCGGTGCCTTTCATGGGGTCTTGGAAAACTCGGCCGATATATTGGGCCCGCTCATGTTCGGGCATCCGGGTGACATCAATGTCATCAATTCGAATTTGTCCCTGATCAATATAAAAAGCACCGGCAATAGCGTTTAATAACGTTGATTTCCCAGCGCCGTTTGATCCGATGACTGTGGCAAAATCGCCGTCTTGTAGAGTTAGAGAAACTCCCTGCAAAGCGCGTTTTTCATTAACACTGCCTGGAAAAAACGTTTTGTGAATGTTGTCGATCGTAAGCATGAACCTCTCCAAGTGGTGTTAGGCACGGCGTTGCCGTTCGCGCCATTTTTCTCGAATTAAAGGCATGGACAGAGCTAAAGCCACAAGCAGTGCGGTAAAAAGTTTCAGATCATTGGGCGGCATCCCCAGTTGCAAGACAACGGCGATGACTAAGCGGTAAACAATGGAGCCTAAAATAACGGAGATGAGACAATTCTTAAAGCTCTTTGTCCCGAAAAGCACTTCCCCAATAATGACAGAGGCTAAACCAATAACGATGGTGCCAGTACCCATGCCGACATCGGCAAAACCGTTGGATTGCGCGACGAGAGCCCCGGAGAGCGCGACTAAAGCGTTACTGATTAATAAGCCTAAAACAATCATTCGATTGGTGTTGACACCCTGTGCGCGGGCCATCTGGGAATTGCACCCTGTCGCACGGATTGCTGTGCCAATTTCTGTACCAAAAAACCAGTACATAAGACAACCAATGAACACAGCAGCAACAACGCCCACGGTCAGCATGGCAACCGTTGCGCTCATTCCGAAAGATTCTGCATAGGAGAAGATGGTATCGACGCGCAGCAGCGCAACATTGGCCTTCCCCATTACGTGCAGGTTGACGGAGTAAAGGCCAATCATGGTAAGAATCCCGGCTAAAAGGGCGGGGATTTTCAGTCGCGTTGTGAAAAAGCCCGTTACGATACCGGCCAGTGCTCCCGCGATGGCAGCTAGAAAAAAGGCAATGAGCATGCCGTAGCCGTTGACAAGCGCAGTCGCCGCAACGGCAGCTCCGAGCGGAAAGCTTCCTTCAACCGACAAATCTGCAATATCAAGAACGCGAAAGGTTATGTATACACCTAGAGCCAAGAGCGCCCACAAAAGACCTTGCGCGACGGTAGGTATCAAAATATCAATCATTTTCTCTGTGTCAAACACCCCGTTGTTCTACAAAGAGCAACGGGGATATAAATATTCAATCGAATTAGTAACGAACCAACTCTGCGTTCTTCGCGAGAGAGTCCGGAATTTTGACGCCGAGTTTTTCTGCTACGGATGCGTTGATTTTGGCCTTAAATTCTGTTTGGAAACGAATGGCCATGTTTTGCGGCTGAGCCTTGCCTTGCAATATGTCAGCACCCATATCGCCCGCAATGCGGCCGAGATTGTAGTAATCCACGCCGACCGTTGCCAGGCCGCCACCCTTTAGCATACCTTCTTCACCCGTGATGATGCCGATACCGGCAGGCGTTGTGATTTTGGTGAGAACGGGCATGGCCGAAGCAATAATGTTGTCAGTCGGCACATAAATGACATCGACTTTGTCGAGCATGCTCTGAGCTGTTTGCTGGACATCATTCACGGAGGAAACAGTCAGTTCCACCAACGTAAGGCCACGCTTTTGGACTTCTTCTTTTAGAATTTTTGCCTGAAATTGAGAGTTAATTTCCGAGCTGTTGTAGATTGTGCCGATACGCTTGGCATCGGGAACCAATTCAAGCATCAGTTTGACTTGTGCAGCCACGGGGTTCAAATCAGAAGAACCTGTCACATTCGTATCGGGCTTTTGGTTAGATTTAACGAGTTTAGCTACCTCAAAATCAGTAACCGCTGTCGCGACAATCGGCGTTTTATCCGTAGCATTGGCGACGACTTGGGCTGCGGGGGTAGCGATGGCAAAAATCAGGGGATATTTTTGAGTGACAAAACGCTGGGCGATATTGCCGAGGTTGGATTGATCAGCTTGAGCGTTTTGTTGGTCAAATTCCACATTTAATCCGCGAGCTTTAACGGCATCAACAATTCCGCGATTGGCTTCATCAAGAGCAGGGTGTTCAACTAACTGAACAAGACCCACGGTCGTGGAAGTTTTTGACTGGTCAGCCGGAGCACTTTTTTCTTCTCCGCAACCCGATAAAGCGATAAGACTTGCCGTAATAACGGCGGCAAGGGCAACTTTCCTGATTTTCATAGCCTATCCTTTGTTTTAGGTTCGGTCCTGCGCGAAAAATAGTCAGACAGTAAAGGGAGCGCAGTCCGATTTCTTCGGTAAGCCGACGGTTTTATTTAATCGGCTTTAGGCGCGGCCTACCACCCTTTGTAAGGTGACCGCTTCAGGTCATGTTATCACGATTGTGTTCTGAATCTGTTTTTGAATACGAAAGACCTAAGGATGTTTATTTATTTTGGAAAAATCCAAGTCAGATAACTGATAGCGCTCTCAGGGATTAATCCTGATCGGGCACTCATAAAAGTCCGTGATAATGATCCTGTTAACGAAAACGGAGATTCAAGAATGCGCACAACATTTATTGCAACGGGAGATAGTTTTATTACTCGTAGAATTCCTGATAAAGGTTATTCTGGTTTTGAAGATTTAAAAACACTTATTGAAAAGCATGATGTCCGTTTCACAAATTTGGAGATGACTTTTCATGACGATGAAGCCTTTCCGGCTGCAGCCAGTGGCGGTACCTGGGCTGTGAGCGAGCCTGCAATGCTCGATGATATGAAACGTTATGGTTTTAATCTTTTCAATACGGCCAATAATCACTCGGGTGATTTCGGGCAGTTGGGTGTTTTAGCAACGATTAGACATTTGAAAGAACGCAATATGGTCTTTGCCGGAACCGGAGCGACATTGCAAGAGGCAAGCAAAGCATGTTATTTGGAGACACCTCAGGCACGTGTCGCCCTAATTGGAGCAACCTCTAATTTGGATCCGGCAGCTATCGCAGGCGGTCAAGGCTTCAGAATGAAGGGACGACCGGGCCTCAATCCGCTTCGCTATAAGACGATTTACCACGTCGATCGTGAGACTTTCGAAATAGTTTATCGCATGGCGAAGCTATTGCATATTAACGATTATCAGGAACTGACAATTGAGTTAGGTTACGCCGCGCCGCTTCCCAAAAATATAGCTTGTTTCGGGACTTACCGCTTTGTATTGGACAGTCAAAATTTTGTGGAAACGATACCTGATCCTATTGATGAAGAACGTATTTTGGATGAGATTCAAGAGGCAAAAAGACAGGCCGATATTGTTCTATTTAGTCTTCACACTCACGAAATGGTTGGGAAGGACTTTTTTAGTATTCCGGAATTTATTTCAACGATTTCTCATAAAGCGATTGACGCCGGGGCCAGTGTTGTTATCGGACATGGACCTCATATGTTGCGAGGCGTGGAGGCTTATCATGGGGGTGTCATTTTTCACAGTCTAGGAAACTTCCTTTTCCAGACAGAAACCATTGCTTCTCAGCCTTATGATGCATTTGTCAAAATGCATCTTTCCCAGGATACGAGAGTTGGTGAATATATGGATAATCGAAGCAAAAACGGTACGGTTGGTTATCCTGTTATGCCTGATATTTGGAATGCATTTGCTGCCTCATGGACATTAGAAAATGGAGAACTTCAAAATGTGAAGTTGTATCCGATTGAGTTGGGACAGCACTCGAGCAGAGCTCAGCGTGGTTGGCCGCGTTTGTCAGGATCCAACGAAACATTGGAAAAGATCAGACTGTTGAGTGAAAAACTGGGAACAAAAATAAAGATTGAAAACGGAATTGGCACCGTAGAGTTGAAATAAAAGAGGCGTTTCATTGGCCGGTATTTTTCCCACCGGCCAATGAAGGCAAAGCTAAATTCCGGAAATAAGAACCGTGATGACGAGGATAGGTGCAAAAATAGCGATGCTCCAGCGCAAAATTGAGTAGGTCGCTTCGCTGTGCAGATGTGACTTATCCCCAGAAATGAAAGGCTTGATTTGAGACCATGCGATCCAACTGGAAAGCACAGCGATCATTAAGCCGCCAATCGGTAAGCTGATGTTGCTCGTCAAATAATCGATCCAGTCAAAAAACGTCTTTCCCAGCCACTTGGTATCTGCGAGTGGACCAAATGAAAGGGCGCTGAAAGAGCCGACAATCATTAGGCCAACTGTTGTGACGACCACGGCTTTAGGACGGCTCCATTTCCACTCGTCATGCAGGAAGGCTACATCAATTTCGAGCATTGAAACGGAACTGGTGATGGCTGCCACTAATAAGCAGGCATAAAAAGTGATGGCAAAGAAATTACCAAAGGGCATCTGAGCAAAAATAGCCGGCATGGTGACAAAGGTCAGACCGGGACCTGCACTGGGATCCAATCCGAAAGCAAAAACCGCCGGCATAACCATCAGGGCACCAAGTAAGGAGCTGATGATGGTTAAAAAAGCAATCCAAGCGGACGAGCCAATCAGATCGACTTTACTGTCCAAATAACTGCCGTAAGTAAGCATGCAGCCGCTGCCCAAGCACAAAGAGAAGAAAGTAAAGCCCATGGTCGAAAGCAGGGCATCGAAGGTGAAGGCTTGAGGATTCCAACTGAAAAGATACTCAATGCCTTGGAATGCGCCCGGTAAAAAAAGCGAGCGCACGATAATGATCAACATCAAAATGAATAACAGTGGCATGAGAACTTTAGATAGCCGCTCAATACCGCTGCTCACACCATAGGCGACCACCCAAGCTGTAATAATTAAAAAGAGTGCCTGATAGCCGATGGCCAATTCCGGATCACCCGATATCGATGCAAAGTGAGCCCCCAGTTGAGCTTGATCGGCGACGAGTCCGGCGCCTAAACAAGCGTTGACGAAATACGCGATTGTCCAACCGCCGATGGCAGAATAAAAGCTAAGAATCAAAAAGCCTGTAATGACGCCCAAATAACCGGCACGCCCCCAATTTTTGCCACCTAATTTTCTGAAAGCCGTGACAATGCAACCAGCCCCGGCACGACCAACGGTCAATTCCGCAATCAGCAGCACCAGACCGATTGTGAATGTCAGCACAATAAAGGGGAATAAGAAAGCGGAGCCACCGTTAGAGCCTACGAGATAGGGGAATTTCCAAATTGCCCCCAACCCTACGGCCGCTCCGGCACTTGCAAGCACAAAACCTAATCGAGAACCCCACGTAGAACGATCACTCATGACACATGAACCTATGAAAACGCGCCCGGCCATCCTCGGCTCGGGCGCTTCAGAATGATGTCTTAATTGTAGCCTAAATGCCCGAAATCAAAACAATGACAACCAGTGCCGGAGCCAACAAAGAAATCGTCAGTCGTATCCAGCCGATTGTCAGAACCGAATGATGACGAATGGCAAGCATCTGTTGCTTCATAACGGGCCAAGCCTTCCATCCGGCTAAGGTTGCAATACTGAGACCACCGAGCGGCATCAGAATGTTGGAGCAGACGTAGTCGGAGAAATCAAAAAGAGACATTCCGTTGATTTCAACCCATGAGAAAGAGCTAAATGAAAGCGCTTGAAGGCTTGCGAAAATGAAAAGTGTGATCCAGCATAACGCCGTTGCCGCCCGCCTGCGCATGCCCCATTCGTTGATAAGGTAAGCAACAACAACTTCCAGCAAGGACACGGAGCTTGTAATAGCTGCAATGAAGAGGCAGACATAAAAAGCGGCCGCCAGCACATCAGCCATTGGCATATGCTCAAAAATCATCGGAATCGTGATAAATACCAAACCGGTTCCGGCGGCCGGATCCATGCCGAAGGCAAAAACCGCGGGAATAATCATGACACCAGCTAAAAGCGCGGCTTGGGTGGATAAAAACGCTACCCATACGGAAGAGCCCGGGATGTCAGTATGAGAACTCAGGTAGGAACCGTAAGTCACCATGATGCCCGCGCCCAGAGACAGCGAAAAGAAGGTAAATCCCATGGCGTTTAGGATCGTGGCTCCGCTGACTTGTTCCCAGTTAAACGAAAATAGGAACTGCATGCCCTCCCAAGAGCCAGGCATCATTAAGGATCGGATGATGATGAAAATCATCAGGATAAACAAAAGTGGCATAAGGTATTTAGCAATTTTTTCAATACCTTTTTCAACCCCCAAGGCGACCACGGCACAAGTTGCCGTCAGGTATAGGAACATGAAAAAAACGTTTACCGTTCCGTTGCCTACCAATGCTTTGAAATGATCAGAGAGAATTTTCGGGTCGCCATTGACAACATTGCCGGCAAAAGAATCAAATAAATAGGAAACGCACCAACCGCCGATGACGGAGTAATAGGTCAAAATAATGTAGGCATTTAAGACAGCGATACCGCCGACAATGCCAAAAAAGGGACCGCCTACTTTCTTTAACGCATGAACGGCAGAACCTCTGCCTGCTCGCCCCATGGCACATTCGGCCATGACCAAAACGATGCCGATCGTAAAGGTGAAAACTAAAAAGGGGACAATAAAAGCAGCTCCGCCGTTAGTGCCGGCCCAAAAAGGGAATTTCCATATGGCGCCTAAGCCAATGGCGGAACTGGCAGAGGCAAGAATGAATCCGAGACGGGAACTCCAAACGGTGTCGGCAATGCTGTTGTCTGATGCCATCGTTTTTCCTTTTTTTCTCAATCTGATTTCTGAGGGAATGATTGCAGATCACCCATTTTAGTGGAGTGGTCAAATGAAAACGAATTTCATCTAGGCGCTTTTTACTAGACTGATTTTGTTTTCAGTTCAACGAAAAGCAACGGATAGGATTGGTCAGAAAAAGGCGATGAACGTTTACGTCCATCGCCCTTGAAATGATTAGAAGGAGGATTCAAAACGACGTTTAACGTCTTTGACATTGCTGACCTGTCGTAGGCTTCGCATCACACGCATCAGTTGAATACGATTGTCTACCTGAACAAGAAGTTGCAATTCAGGATCATTTAAGTCGTCCGGAATATTCATCCCGACAATAGACGAGCCTTCTTGTGCAACGGCTTGCGTGGCCTGCAAGATGGCCGGGCGAATATCGTTGACTTTAATATCAATCGGTACCGTGAAGTGGTGGTTAGTCGCTTCAGTCCAAGAGGCCTCTTCCCAACGTTCCGCGTTATTGTTGCGGCCTTGTTGAGCATGAATACAGGAGGCCCGGTGAACCGTGATGCCGTGTCCGGCGCGTTCAAACGCACAAATGTCATCGCCCCAGACCGGATGACAGCATCGAGCAATTTGAGCGCTTTGCCGTTTGCCGTTAACCACGACTTCGATACCATCTTCAGTTTTAGCCGGTTCTCGTTCTTCATCGGACAGGGCTTGCAGACGGTGCAGCACGACAACGAAACTGGCTTTGCCGGAGCCCACAAGGGAATAGAGCGATGCGCGAGAGTCAACATCGTGCTCTTTCATCACAGTGTTCCAAATCTCATCGGAAACACTGTCAAGAGAAAAATGGGCAGCTTCGGCCTCTTCTTCAAGGACTTTGCGTCCAATCTTGACAGCACTGTCAAAATCCAGTGAACGAAGGTATTGACGGACTTCTGCGCGAGCTTTGCCGCTTCGGACAAATCCGAGCCAACGGGGATCCGGGTGAGAAAGCGAGCTTGTTGCGATTTCCACCATGTCACCATTGGACAATTTTGTATCGATATCTCTTACTTGACCGTTAATTCGGCACTCGCGAACATGACTGCCCACGTCCGAGTGAATCTGGTAGGCAAAGTCAATCGGTGTGCAGTCTTGCGGCAAAGAGATAATTTTGCCCTTCGGAGTGAATACATAAATGCGATCGGGGAAAAGATCGGCTTTAATATTTTCGTAAAACTCGCTTGTGTCGGAAGACTTTTGTTGCAAATCCAACAGAGACTGCAACCAAGCGTGGGTGAGCGTCTGGATATCGCTTTCGCTACCGCGGTTGAGCCAGTGAGTGAGGATCCCTTGCTCGGCGATGTCATTCATCTTCTCGGTGCGGATCTGAAATTCAACCGGCGTACCCTGAGGGCCGATCACGGTGGTGTGCAAACCTTGGTATCCATTACTTTTCGGAATGGCAATAAAGTCCTTAAAGCGTGACTGAACAGGCTTGTACATCATGTGTAACGCACCCAATGTCCGATAACAATCTTCACGGGTACTCACGATGACTCTGAAACCGTAGATATCAAAAACTTCCGAGAAGGAAAGCTTTTTGATGCGCATCTGGTTGTAAATTCCGTAGCACGTTTTTTCTCGCCCTAAAACGCGGCCTTTGATGTTGGCGCGTTCCAACATGCGCTTGGTGTCATTCAGAATTTCTTCCAAGGCGGGCCGACGATTCTTACGAGCGGCAATCAGCTCTTTATAGAGAACTTCATAGCGACGGGGATAATAGTTTTGCAGGCACAACTCCTGCAATTCACGAAAAGCGTGATTGATGCCCAAATGATGGGCCATCGGAACATAGATGTCGAGCGTTTCCTTGGCAATGCGACGGCGTTTTTCCGGGCGCATGACTCCTAGGGTTCTGAGATTGTGCAGACGGTCAGCCAGCTTAACCAGAATAACGCGCACGTCTTTGCTCATAGCCAAGAGCATCTTCTTAAAGCTTTCGGCCTGAGCAATTTCATTGGATGAAAACTTAAGCTTATCGAGTTTTGAGACACCATCAACAATTTCGGCCGTAACCGTGCCGAATTTTTTAGCCATTTCATTTTTTGAGTGACCAGTGTCTTCGAGAACATCGTGCATCAAACCGGCCTGAATGGCCGCGCAGTCCAAATGCCATTCGGCAAGAATACAAGCGACCGAGATCGGGTGAGTGATATAAGGTTCGCCCGACTTTCGGAATTGACCCAGGTGGGCGTCATCGGCATATCGGTAAGCTTCTTTGATTTTTTCCAGATCCGACGGACTCATGTACTTTGAACACAGTTCGATGAGGGAGGCCGCCGTGGCAATGCCGGCTTTTTTTGTCGTTGTGACAAGCGGAAGCTCTGTTTGCTCTTCTTTGTGAGCGGGCGACGGAGAAGAGTTCGATTCGCCCCTTAAAACGGACTGACGAATCGAGGCGAGAATATCGGTTGACCCGGTTTGTAAGTATTTCGGTACCATACAGCACCTCTTTTTTATTGACTCGCCTCTGCTTGCATTCGTACTTCAATAATTAGTTAAACGCGGTAAGCAGAAGTTTAGAAAACAAAAAAGCGAAGTCAGGCTCTAACCTTTACTTCGCTTTTTTCTTGGATTAAGAAATGCGCTTGAACATTTCATCCTTGGAGATTTCACCGGCGGCAATCTCACGCAAGGCGAGTACCGTGGGTTTATCCTTTGCATCCACGCGGGCAACCGCACCGGAGGACAATTGGCGAGCACGCTGAGCAGCGGCTAAAACCAATTCAAAACGATTGGGGATCTTTTTCAAGCAATCTTCAACAGTTACACGAGCCATATTTTTTTCAATAAAAAGAAAATAACCAAGTATTCCACTTAATTTAAAAGCGGAATACCCAAATGTTTGAACGTTTCACGTTCCCGCACCGCCTGAGTCTTAAAACTTAAACGCGATGCACGCACAATAGCGATCAAGTCACCCGTTGCACGATCAAAATCATCGTTAATTATAACGTAGTCGAACTCTCCCGCATGCACCATTTCGGCACCGGCCCCTGCCAAACGCCTGGCGATGACCTCATCGGAATCCGTTCCTCTTTTATTCAGGCGAGCTCGGAGTGCGTCAACCGAAGGCGGCAAAATAAAAATACCGACAACATCCGGAAAAAGCCGCTTAACTTGCAGCGCCCCTTGCCAATCGATCTCTAGCAATACATCGTGCCCTTTTTCAAGCTCTTCGGCAATCCATTTCTTTGAGGTTCCGTAGTAGTTACCATGAACATAGGCCCATTCCAGAAATGCATTGTCCTCTTTGAGTTTTTCGAAAGCTTCCACAGACACAAAGTGATATTCTCTGCCGTTTTCCTCTCCGGGACGTGGCGCTCGCGTTGTGTGTGAAATAGACAAGTGAACTGTCGGGTCAGCTTTCAAAAGCGCTGCGACAAGCGATGATTTTCCGGCTCCAGAAGGAGCGGTGACTAAAAACAAACGACCGGCTTTTTGATCTAGCATAAGTGGCCTCTTGGGTTAATCTAATAATTCTAGCGAACTTACCGCTTAAAAAGATCAAGTCTGAATGATTTTAAGAGTTCACAGGTTTCGAAAACCGGCAATCCCATAATGCCGCTGTAGGAACCTTTTATTTCCGAGATAAACGCTCCGGCTAGTCCTTGAATACCGTAGCCACCCGCTTTGTCATAGGGTTGAGCGGTTTGAACGTAAGCGGAAATCTCCTCGTGACTGAGGGTCTTAAAGCGCACTTCAGAGATGCTGACAGCTTGCTTGAGATTGTTTTCACTGGTTCCGACACAGATGGCCGTGCGGACTTCATGTACACGTCCGGAAAGACGTTCCAGAAACGAGTAGGCCTCTTGTTCATTATCGGGTTTGCCTAAGATATCCCGATCAACAATAACGGTTGTATCGGCCGACAAAAGCGGCAGCATAGGTCGGTTTTCGCGACGGATTTTTTCAAAGGCGATCAAAGCCTTTTCACGGGCTATTCGTACAACGTAATCTTCCGGAGATTCTCCGGGCAGTTGTACCTCGTCGCCTTGAAAATTGCGTAGGGTATGGTCATTGCTGGCTATAACAATAGGGTTAAAGCCGAGCTGCTCTAAAATTTCTTTTCGTCTGGGACTTTTCGAGGCCAGATACAACGAAAGATTGACGGACATGGTTAAAGTATCAAGCTCTGTGGTAGGGGTGGTTGGTTAGGATGCTGAAAGCGCGATAAATTTGTTCGGCCAACATCACTCGCGCCATCGCGTGAGGCAGAGTCATGGATGACAGTCTCATGAGCATTCGGGCCTGAGCCTTGAGTTCCGGATCGAGACCATCTGCGCCTCCGATGAGAAAACAAAGCGACTCGCCCGCATCTCTCCAGGTGCGGATTTTCTTTGCGAAGTCAATGGTTGTCAGATCTTTACCGCGTTCGTCCATCGCAATAATCAGACTATTGTGAGGAATGGCCGCGCGAATGCGTTCGGCTTCGGTTTTCATGATATTGGCGGTGCTCTGACCGGAACGCAGTTCAGGTTTGACGGCTTTTACGCTCACGGCCCAATCTTTGGGGAAGCGTCCGAGGTAATCTTCAACAGCGCTATCCGCCCAGGCAGGTTGACGCAGTCCGACAGCAACAATGGTAATTTTCATGATACAAAAAGAGCAGGCTGCACACGCAGCCTGCTACCCATTAATGCGTGTTTAGTCTTCGACGATTTTAATGGTCTTTCCGCGCACGACGCGTCTGTGGGCAGTAGCCGGTTTTTCTTCGTCCTTTTCCTTCTTTTCAGAATTCAGTTTGACGTTAACCTTTTTGCCGCCCCAAACCTCTTCGAGGTTGTAGTACTCACGCATGGCCGGCTGTAAAATATGCACAATGGCTTGGCCGCAATCGACCAGTACCCATTCACCGGTATCGGTTCCTTCCATCCCAATGACTTCGCCGCCTGCTTCTTTGACTTCATGGCTTACGTTATAACCTAACGCACGGGTCTGACGGTTTGAAGAACCGGTCGCGATGATTACTCGTTCAAATTCAGAGGTGAGGTGTTTTGTGTTGTAGACAACGATATCCTGCGCCTTGACATCATCAAGCGCATTGACAATAACGCGTTGTAATTTACGAATGTCCATAAAAAATCTCAAATTGGTTTAACTGATAAAAGAAATTGTATCAGTCTTTCGTTTTCTCATTTAAGCAAAGGAATTGAAATACTTTTTCAGGCAAAGCGGTCTTTAAAAAAGGGTCGAACCAATCGTGCTGAGCGATGAGTTGACGAATGCGGCTTGAATCAATATCAAGTGCCGGCATAGGGAGCATTGTGACGGATATTTTTCGATCCTCAATAAAGCGGTCTACTTCCTCGGCTGGATGGGCGATTTGTCCATTTCGGTTGAAAACAACCAAGGAGACGTAGTCAAAAATTTTCTGCCAATCTTTCCAGGTATGGAAATTATTCCATTGATCGGAACCGATCAGGTAAAAGCGATCATCGTAGGGGTATTCAGCAGCCAATTCTCGTACGGTGTCAATGGAATAAGAAAGTGTTTTTCGATCCAGTTCTCTGGTATCCACAGACATTCTGCTGCAGTCAGTTAAGGCGAGACGAAGTAGCTTGATTCTGACTTCGGGTGGCATCAGGTCGCGGCTATCCTTTTGCCAAGGGGTGGCAGGCAACCACCAGAGGTGGTCAAGATGAAGTGTCCGAAAAGCCTCTTTGGCCAAAGCCAAGTGGCCCTCATGAACAGGATTAAAGGTTCCGCCGAAAAAACCTAGCCGCATAAAGAAAAAGCGGGAAAGGAACACTTCCCCGCCATTGAAACATTACTTCATTGCCCGATAACCGATATCGGATCGATATTGCATTCCGTCAAAATGGACTTTTTTAACGCCATCATAGGCCACGCGAGCGGCTTCCTTGACGGTCAGTCCCAATCCAACGACGCAAAGGACGCGGCCGCCGGAAACAACGGTCAATCCCTCTTGCTTTTTCGTGCCGGCATGGAAAACATGAAGGCTGTCGCCATCGGCAGGAAGCATGGTGATCTGGGCGCCTTTTTCTGGCTTTTCCGGATAACCCTTGGCGGCACAAACAACGCCTAAAGCCACCCGGTTATCCCATTGAGCTTCAACGGTGTCCAAACGACCGTCGATAGCCGCTTCGATTAGGTCAACGAAGGACGATGTGAGACGACTCATGATGGGTTGAGTTTCAGGATCACCCATACGGCAGTTAAATTCGAGGGTCTTTACGACACTGTTGCCTTCACTGTCACGGTCGATCATTAAACCGGCATAAAGGAATCCGGTAAAGGGGATGCCATCGGCAGCCATGCCGTCTACCGTCGGTCGGATGATTTCCCGCATGACTTGTTCATGAATTTGAGGAGTCACGATCGGCGCGGGGGAATAGGCTCCCATACCGCCCGTATTCGGGCCCATATCGTGGTCAAGCAAGCGTTTGTGGTCTTGGCTGGAAGCCATCGGTAAGATGTGCTGACCGTCAACCATGACGATAAAACTGGCTTCTTCGCCCTTTAAGAAATCTTCGATAACGACTCGAGCCCCAGCCGCTCCGAAAGCGTTGCCCTCAAGCATGCTGTCAATCGCTTCGTGGGCTTGTGCGAGATCCATGGCGACAATGACGCCCTTGCCAGCAGCCAAGCCATCGGCTTTGATTACGATCGGTGCTCCCTTTTTTTCAACATAGGCATGGGCAGCATCGGCATCGGTAAACGTTTCGTAGTCTGCTGTAGGCACTCCATGACGTTTCATAAATGCCTTGGCAAAATCTTTGGAACTTTCCAATTGAGCGGCGGCCTTTGTCGGTCCGAAAATCTTCAGGCCATTGGCTCTGAAATAATCGACAATCCCTGCCGCCAGAGGAGCTTCCGGGCCAACCACCGTGAAGCGTACGTCATTGGTTTTGACAAATTCTGCCAAACGAGCAATGTCGGATTCCGGTACATTGATCAGCTTTTTCGTTAAAGCTGTACCAGCATTACCAGGGGCTACATAAACCGTTTCCACACGGTCGTCTTGAGCCAAACGCCAGGCAATCGCATGTTCGCGACCGCCGCTGCCGACAACGAGAATCTTCATGGGAGCTCCTCCAAGGGGGAAGTTTTAGTCTTCAAAAACAGCTGTTGTGTAGACTTGTTGAACGTCGTCCAAGTCTTCCAAAGCATCAATCAAACGTTGCATACGTTCGGCATCTTCGCCGCTTAAAGACGTTTCATTTAAAGCCTTCATTGTGACTTCAGCCATTTCAGGCTTCATCCCGGCTTTTTCGAAAGCATCGTTAACGGCTTCGAAAGCTTGGGGATCACAAACCACTTCAATGCCGCCTTCTTCATCAACGATAACGTCATCGGCTCCGGCGTCAAGCGCAACGGTCATCACTTCATCTTCAGTGGCAGTGCCCGGAGCGAAGAGGAATTGACCGCAGTGTTTAAACATGAAGGAAACAGAACCTTCTGCGCCGAGGTTGCCGCCATTTTTACTCAGGATGTGGCGGACATCAGCTACCGTACGGGTGCGGTTATCTGTTGCGGCATCAATGATCAAAGCCGCGCCGCCCACGCCGTAACCTTCGTAGCGGGCTTCTTCAAATTTCACGCCTTCCAACTGGCCGGAGCCCTTCAAGATGGCGTTTTTAATGGTGTCCTTGGGCACATTGCCGGCACGGGCCTTTAAAAGAGCAAGACGCAGACGGGAGTTGCTGTCGGGGTCAGCGCCGTTGCGCGCGGCAACCATGATTTCGCGGACCAGTTTAGTCCACAAGTTGGAGCGCTTGGCGTCTTGACGGCCTTTACGGTGTTGAATATTTGCCCATTTAGAGTGTCCGGACATGGAAAATTTCCTTTCAAAAACAATCAATCAGGTTAACAAGCCAGCCCCTGTGGCAGGCAGATGTAAAACTCAAATATTTTACTCGTCAAACGTTCCTTTGTCTGCAAAACTATCTCTTTGATTTGTAGTTTTTTCTTCACAGAAAACGGCCTGTCACGCTGTTTGGGTTGCTTCGAATATCGTCAGGCGTTCCCATTGCAACGATGCGTCCGCCAGCGTCTCCTCCGCCGGGCCCCATATCAATCAGATAATCCGCATTACGGATAATGTCGAGATCATGCTCGATAACAATAACGGTAGCCTGGTTATGAATCAGTTGATCAAAAACTTTCATTAAAACCTGTACGTCTAAAGGATGCAGACCAATAGTAGGCTCATCAAACACGAAAACGGTTTGTGATTGGGGCTTACCCATCTCGCTTGCTAATTTCAGCCGCTGAGCCTCTCCTCCTGATAGACTCGGCGTTTCTTCTCCTAATGTCAAATAGCCTAACCCTAAGTTTTGTAGTATCTGCAGGCGCTGAGAAATGATTTTTTCTTGGCTAACGATTTTTAAAACATGGTTAATGTCCATCGACATCAATTCGGGCAAAGAATGCCCTTTGAAATGATTTTCTGAGCGAATTTTCTTTGCTTCATCACTGTAACGGCTGCCTTTGCAGTCTGGACAAGGTATCTCAACGTCCGGTAGAAACTGGACATCGAGACTGATGACACCCGTACCGTCACACAGAGGACAACGCAATTTGCCGGTGTTGTATGAGAAGTCGCCGGCTTTTAGCTGCGCATCTTTTGCCGCAGGCATTTTTGCATAAATTTTCCTCAACTCATCGTGTACGTTGGCATAGGTGGCCACGGTTGATCGAATGTTGATACCAATAGGCGTAGCGTCAATCAGTTTGATATTCGTAATACCAGGGGCAGAGATACTTTTTATGTGTTGAGGCAGCTTTTCTCGGTTAACAGCAGCATTTAAAGCGGGGATGAGACTTTCCAAAACCAAGGTGGTTTTCCCAGAGCCCGAGACCCCGGTGACAACGGTTAACTTTCCCTTTGGGATTTTGACTCGAAGAGGTTTGACGGTGTGAATGCTCTTCGTTTGAAGATCAATCGTTCCTAAATTAAAAAGATTTTCTTTCGAGCTCCGTTTTCGGATGAGCTGTTTGGCCTCTGTGGCAATAAAAGGACCGATTTGCGAATTTGGGTTACGTGCGAGTTCTCCGACGGTGCCCTGGGAGAGGATTTCGCCGCCATCAGTACCCGCCGTTGGTCCCATTTCAATCAGCCAGTCGGCAGATTTTAGGATCAGCGTATCGTGATCGACCAAAACAACGGAATTGCCATCAGCGATTAAATCCCGCATTACGCCAATAAGTCCGGTGATATTGCTTGGGTGTAAGCCGATCGAGGGTTCGTCAAGAACGTACAAAACACCGGTCGTACGGTTTCTGACGGCACGAGCCAATTGCATTCGTTGCCGTTCTCCAGTCGATAAAGTACTGGAGGCACGGTCAAGAGACAGATAACCTAATCCCAAATCAAGTAAGCGTTTGGCGACATTTTGAAATGACTCAATGATACTGAGCGCCATGGGACGCATCGGTTCAGGTAATGAATACGGAATGTCCTTAACCCATTCACTCAATTGCGAAAGTGTCATGTGGCAGGCTTCATCTAAGGACAGCCCTTTGAGTTTGGGAGCTCTTGCCATCTCGTTTATGCGCGAGCCGTGGCAATCCGGACAAACACTTTGTTTAAGGAATTTCTCAACGCGTTTCATTCCCTTTTCGTCTTTGACTTTAGCCAGGGCGTTTTCGACCGTATAGACTGCGTTGTAATACGTAAAATCCAATTCTCCGGCTTGTTGAGTGGTTTTCGATTTATAAAGGATATGTTTTTTAATGGCCGGACCGTTATAGACAATATCTTTTTCTTTATCGGTTAAATCTTTAAAAGGAATATCTGTCCTAACACCCATTGCCCGACAGACATCGGTCATAAGGGACCACATGAGTGAATTCCATGGAGCGACAGCCCCCTGATCGATGCTGAGCGTTTCATCGGGCACAAGCGTTGAACGATCGACAGTTTGTACAATGCCCGTTCCAGAACAGGTTCGACAAGCTCCGAGGCTATTGAAAGCGAGCTCTTCGGCTGATGGGGCAAAAAAATCAGCTCCACAAATCGGACAGTGAAGTTTTTCTCCTGCAGCAACCGCTAAGGACGGAGCAACATAGTGGCCATTGGGGCAGCGGTGGTGGGCTAAACGAGAAAACATTAAACGCAGACTGTTGAGCAACTCGGAGCCTGTTCCAAATGTACTCCTGATTCCTGGAACTGCCGGTCTTTGATGAAGCGCAAGAGACGCGGGGATATAGAGCACCTCGTCAACCTGAGCTTTGGCAGCCTGGGTCATACGCCTTCTTGTATAGGTTGAAAGAGCCTCCAAATACCGTCTGGATCCCTCTGAATACAAGACTCCCAGTGCAAGAGACGATTTCCCGGAGCCTGATACACCAGCAATACCCACAATTTTGTTGAGTGGAATATCGACATCAATATTTTTTAAATTGTGAACTCGAGCGCCGCGAACTTTGATGCAATCAACCATTTTGTCAACTCTCCTCAGACTTCATTATCGCCATGCCGATCAACACTTGCCAATATTTCAAAAAAAGCCCGCAACACCAAACGCGTTGCGGGCTAGTAAGACCTTACCGATCGGTCGGCGCTACTTCATCAAGCGCGTAAGCATTTGAGAGTAGATATTGACACCGATGTCCAAAGAATTTTCGTCAATGTCAAAGTCCGAAGTGTGATGGCCGCCCGTACGATCGGAACCTAACACAAAGTAAGCAGCCTTGCCGCCGTGAGCCTGCACGCGGCGAGCCAAAATAGTAGCGTCTTCGGAGCCTCCGAAATTGACTTCGTGCAGCACCTTATTAACGCCTTCAGTATGAGCGCAGACGTCATCGAGCATATCGACCAATTCCTTATCATTAAAGAGGTCAACGGCTTCACCCATTTTTTCGATGTGGTACTGAACAGAGAAGCTCTTGGCAACGCCTTCAACAATGTTTTCGGTTTCGCTTGCCATAAATTGGTTAATTTCACCGGTTTCACCACGAACTTCCATGACAAGTTTTGCGTTAACAGGAATAACGTTGCGGCCTTCACCGGCGGTAATCTTGCCAACATTCACACGTGTCATGCCGGCGCCGTGACGCGGAATGCCGAGAAGTTGTGTGACACAGTGGCATGCAGCGGCCAGTGCATTTCGTCCGGCATTCGGTTCAATACCGGCGTGTGCAGGACGGCCCTTAAAGGAGATGTCGTATTTGGTTGTGCAGAGGAATCCGACAGGGCTTGTAATGATTTCACCAGACTTAGCCATCATGGCGATGTGGCTAGAGAGGAAGTAGTCGCAATCGTCCACAATGCCGCTAGCGGCAACGGCGGCGGCCCCGCGTACGCCTTCTTCTGCCGGTTGGAACACGATTTTAAGCTTTCCGTTTAACTGGTCCTTATGTTCCATGGCCCAACGAGCAATAGCCAAGCCAGTGGAGATGTGAGAGTCATGACCGCAAGCGTGCATTAATCCAGGACGCTTAGAGGCCCAGCCTTCCTTGCTAGCGCGATGTTCGTCAGAGGGATTTTCTGTGACATTATTGCAGTCGATATCAAAGCGTAAGGCAACTGTCGGACCGGGACGCCCCGTATCCAATACGGCAACGCAGCCTGTCAATTCCTGCATTTCATCGAGCAATTCTTGGCTTACGCCGCGAGCTTTCGCTGTTTCAATGGCCTGAGCAACAAGTTTAGGATCACGTCCTAAGCAATCCTTACGAGAGATGACTTTCTCTCCCATCAACACTTCATAGCCTAATTCGCGTAAGTGTTGGACAATAAAAGCCGTTGTACAGAATTCCGTCCAACCTTCTTCGGGAAATTGGTGGAGTTCACGGCGGATACTGATAAGTTGATCGTGATAAGCACATTGAGTCATAGTTTTTCTCCAATTTGAACTGCGACAGAGAGTGCACGCTCCCTGATAAGAAAAATTGTAGTCCTGAAAAAAGAGGGGAAGATTTGAATCTTCCCCTTTTTTGCGTTTAGTTAAGTTCGACTAGTTCGGACTAGACCATGAACAATGCCAAAACGAACACAGCGACCGTGCAAGGCAGAGCTGTACGCTTTGCAACGTCCATCGGGTTAGCCATAGCGATACCGGCCACAACAACCATAGCGCCAGCGATCGGGCTCATCGTACGACCCAATGCACCGGTCAAGAAGGCCAAGGCACCCAAAGCTTTAATTTCCATTCCGAATTCAGGAGCGTGCGGCGTCACAGCTTCGTTAAAGGCCATGGTAGCAGCGTCGCCAGAACCGGTGATGGTACCCATGATCCACGGACCGAGGGAACCGCCCCAACGAGCGATGTCATTGGAGTGCTTCAAGACGTCAACGAACGTATCGATCAAACCGGTAGCACGCAAGCCAGCTGCGAACACACCAGCGGCGATGATGATACCCATCACGTCAGCGTAACCCTTACCCATACCATTGAAGAATTGCTTGGAGAATTCTTGCGGGTTCGTGCGGTCAAAGGCAAAACCAACCAATAAGGTGATAACAGCACCCAAGACCATGGCTTGGGCCACACCCATCTTGATCACAGGCAACCAAACGTTACCGACAACGAGGATCGTGATCGGAACGAGCGGCATGATAGCCTTAATGGGATTAGGCTTGAAGTTGTCGTTTTTTTGAGCTTCAACGTCAACCTTTTCACCCTTGTGGTCGCCCAAGAACATGCAGACAACGAGCAAACCAACAACTAAGATCACACCGCAAAGAATGGACCACATAGCGTGGAAGGCGATGAAATCCATCACGTCGATGCCAGCCATTTCAGCAACGAACGGGTTGTGGGACGTACCCGGAGAGAGATAAGAACCGATCGTACCACCCATCACTGCAGCAGCGGCAGCGGCGGGTTTGATACCGGCACGCAACATCACAGGGATCAACGTAGAACCCACGGCAGCAGCACAACCGGCTGCAGACGGAATAGCGATGTTAATGAAGAAGGTCACAGCCGTGCAGATCGGGATCAAGAAGACGCCCAAACCGCGGATCGGAGCGGCCAAATAGTGAACGAGACTGCGGTCACATTGGGTGTAATTTGCAATGAATGCAAAACCCATTGACGAACAGATTGCCATCACCAAGGAGTTATTGGTCATGGACTTAGCAAACGAATTCAACGCACTCAACGGATCCATGGATACCAAGCAGAGCACGAAACCGGCCGTAAAGAGCACGAGACGCGTTTCCAATCGTTTGATCAAGGCATACACCGTCAAAATCGTAACGGCAATTGCCAACCATTCAAGCAACGACATGAGAAATTCCCTGTAAAAGGTTAAAAACACGAGAAATTGCCGCTCTTAACGGCGGTTTTCTCACTGCGTTAAGTATCCTACACTTTCGCGATTCTGCCCACAGGGAAATCCCTGTAACGAAGCGCTTTCTGTGCAGAAGTTTGTAAATTTGCAGACTTGTTTGATTCAGAACAACAAAGGATGATGGCATGATTAGGGCAGATCTTCTAATTGATTGATATTAAATGACTTAATGTAAATTTAAGATTGTTTTTCGATTCGTAAAATCCCTACAATTAGACTGTTTATTTTCTTTCTTGGAGATTCGCTATGTCAGAGTTGCAACAAAAAGGATTGGAATTCGCTAAAAAAATCTTTGACGATATTCGTGCTATGAGTGCGGACGTCCAAGGTGTTACGCGTCAGGCTTTTTCAGCCAAAGAAACTGAAGTTCTCGATTATTTAACGAAGATTGGTCAGTCTTTACAGTTGGAAATTACCCCGGATCGAGCGGGTAACGTGTGGATGACTCTGCCGGGTAAAGATCGTTCCTTGCCGGCTTTTGTCGCCGGTTCTCACGTCGACAGCGTTCCGCAAGGCGGAAACTATGACGGTTTGGCTGGTGTAACAGCGGCTCTGACAGTGGCATGGTGGATGAGACAAACGGGGTTCCAGCCTGTTCGTGACTACACCGTTTTGATGATGCGTGGTGAAGAGAGTTCCTTCTTCGGTAAAGCCTATATGGGTTCTTTGGGTATGTTGGGCAAACTGACTGCCAAAGATCTCGCTTTAAAGATTCGCGACGGTTCCTGCACATTGGCCGAAGCGATGCAATCTTGCGGTATTGATACGGAAGCTGTTTCCGGTGGAAAACCATTGGTTGATATTGATCGTATTGCGGCGTTTGTGGAACTGCATATTGAACAAGGCCCGACCCTGGATGCTCAAAAAGAAGCCCGTGCCGGTATTGTGACGGGTATTCGAGGCAACATTCGACACAAGGCTGTTCGCATTTTAGGGGAAGCTGCTCACTCAGGAGCGACGGATAAACCTTATCGACATGATGCGCTGATGGCCTTTACGGATTGGATGCAACGCGTTGACCGGGCCTGGGATCGGTGGCTGATTCAAGGTGAAGACTTGGTGTTTACCGTGGGTGTTTTGAAAATGGCCTCCAGTGCAGCCATTTCCGTTATTCCCGGAGAAGTGACCTTCTCGGTGGATATTCGTAGTTTAAGTGCAGATACGGTTAAGCGCTTCCACGACTTGATGCAAAAATACGGCGAAGAAGTGGCTTCTGAAAGAGGCGTCAAGATTGAGTACGATCCCGCTTTGGTGACGGCACCTTCCGGCGTGGATGCTGCATTAAGTGACAGATTGGAAACGAGCGCTAAGGCTGAGGGAATTCCTTGTATGCGCTTGGCTTCCGGGGCCGGTCACGACTCGGCTGTGTTGGGTAACAACGGTATACCGGTTGCCATGATTTTTGTCGCTAACCAACTGGGTTCTCATAATCCTCATGAAGCCATGAAGATGGAAGACTTCATGCAGGGTACAGACATCTTGTGGGCCGCAGTGTCTCATTTTGATGAAAAATAGGAGCTAAAGTAAGGGAGTGCGGCGCACTCCCTTTAAGGATATGTATGACGCAAGCAGGGGAAAATAGCAGAAAAAGCTGCGTAGTGATTGTGGATGGCTCCCCGCTATTTCGGGAAGCTCTAGCGCGTCTTTTACATGCGGATGATGACTTTGGAAATGTCGCTGAAACGGGTGACAAGCAGTTGGGGATGTTTTATATCGACAGACTTCAGCCCGATTTAGTCATCGTTGATATGCATATGAAAAAAGGAGCTGCTATTGAATTGCTTCGTTATGCAAAAGCTCTTCATAATCCAGCCCGAGTCATTATGATGACCGATCGTGATGACAGTGAAGAATTGATGGCTACGGTCCAGCTTCAAGCCGAAGGGTATTTATCCAAATTGATTGAGGTTCAGGAGCTTTTGTCTCAAATCAAAAGGGTTTGTAATGGAAAGGTCGTTGTCAGCAATCGTTTGATGGCGGCCTTGACTCGTGCGTTCAGAGATGATACTGGAGAAGTTGATCGGGATCTCAATTGTTTGACTAGTCGGGAAAAGGATGTATTGAAGTGCTTGTCAATTGGAATGAGTAACCAGCAAACAGGGGAGTATCTTTCGATTCAGTTAGGTACCGTCAAAGTGCACGTGAAGCACATTCTGAAGAAAATGGGCTTTGCTTCACGTACACAGGCAGCACTGTGGGCTCGTGATCGCGGCGTCACTATTTAGATCAGCGACAAAGATAAGCACGGCCAACGTGTGTGATATTTTCTAAAGAGTTATCTTCGTCCGTGGCGTTGATGGTTTCTGTGATCACAACAACATTAGCGCCTAATTCAGCAGCCTCATTTCTTAAATCATTTCTGGCTCCCAACGCTAAATTGCTATTAGATGTCCAGCTTCCCGTAAGCCAGTTTCCTTGAGAGCCAGCGACTTCTCCTTTGTAAGTGCATTGATATTGGGTAGGCAAACTTTGAACAATGACGACTTTTTGTCCCTGCGGGGTTACAGAACTGGCCATGCATCCTGTCAGAAGAGCAATCGTACAGGCGGCCATTGCTAAAAAACGAAAACGCATTTTTTATTCCTTTTAATCTAGTTTTCCGAATAGTGTACCGAATTCAAAATTGAATACCCAAAAAACAAACGCGACCCGAAGGTCGCGTTTGATGTCATTCAGTCAAAACTGAGGATTACTTCCACCAGTTGTTAACCGGTTCGTACTTAACGATCGGTTCGCCGCTTTCAACAAGGGCCTTACCGTTGCTGTAGTACGTCCACATCGTCATGGAACCGCAGGCGATCATCAAAACGACCACGCAGTACATGATCTTACGGAGGGCTTCACGGTTACCAGCGAAGACGTCCCACTTGACGCACAGACGATACAAACCGATCATGCCGTGCAATTCAGTGGCCACCAAGAAGACGAACGTCCAGAGCAAACCATTGTGATAGGTGTGAACGGAAGAAAGGTTCGGGCCAATGGCGTGCGGGTCGAGCAACATCGGGGTGACGTGCGGGAAGACCATACCGGTCAAGATCACAGCGGTCACGATTTGAACGATCCAAAGCGTGGTGTCGCGGTGAGCGATGAATTGGTATTGGCTCTTGATGTTATGGAACATACGATAGCTCGTCGGGAAGCGACGCAAAGCCATCAAAGCGTGGATGATCACCAAGAGGGTGATGGCGCCGATCAAAACGACGTGCATCCAAGCATGTTCTTCGCCATCGATCGGATAGCCGCCGGAGAAAGCGACCAAGTTCCAGAACACATCCTTGCCCAATTGAATAGAGCTCGTGAAAGCCATGTGGCAGAACAGGAACAAGCCGAGCAACAAGCCCGTAACGGATTGGGCAACGTCGCAGTAAGCCGGCCATCTGCTCTTGCGCTTGGCATTGCGCAATTCCACACCAGCGATGACTTCTTCAGACGTCGGGGTGTTGGAATACTTTTCTTGATCAGAGGTATACATCGACATGATGAAATTTAACCTTTTATTAAGAAGTTATGTCCTAAATTCAAAACGCGGTCCAAGCGCTTTGATGACGTTTAAAAACACAAACAGACAGAACGCTTCTGCGTTCCGACATGCGTATCATCCTCTCTTTTTCAGTAAAAAGGTTTGAGTTAGATCAGATGTTTTTAGCTTTTTTCAGATTAATTTAAGTTTTTATAATCAAAAATATAGGGTTAACCCTTATAAAAGTATTTCTAAACTGTAAGTTTAACCAAAAATACTAGGGTTAACCCTTAATTTTATTGTTTGGATAATTTTTTAGAGAGTGCCGTACAAGCGGTCACCGGCATCACCCAAACCAGGAACAATGTATGCCTTTTCATTTAAGTGATCATCCAAACTTGCGGTATAGACCTCGACATCGGGATGAAGCTTTTGGAAGGTTTCTACGCCTTCAGGTGCGCAAAGCAAAGACATGAAAATAATGTTTTCGCCTTTAACGCCGCGCTTTTTCAGTACTTCAACACCGTGTGCAGCAGAATATCCCGTTGCTAACATCGGATCCACTAAGAAAAATGTGCGACCTTCTAAATCCGGCAATTTAACCAGGTACTCGACCGGACGCTTATTTTCGTCTCGGTACATGCCGATGTGACCGACGCGTGCAGAAGGCATTAGCTCCAAAAATCCATCGGCCATACCTAGGCCGGCACGCAAGATAGGAACAATAACCGGCTTCTTGTCGGCTAGGAATGGCGCATCAAAACGGCAAAGGGGCGTTTCAATGCTGTGGGTAGTAAGCGGCAAATTCCTCGTGACTTCGTAACCCATTAGTAAAGCGATTTCTCGAAGTAAGGCACGGAAATCCTTTGTGCAGGTGTTCTTATCGCGCATTATGCTGAGTTTGTGCTGAATCAGAGGGTGATCAACAATGTGTAAACGAGGAAAACGAGGATCGTGTTGCATGAAAAGTACTCCTTCTGAAAATCCTTCACCATCTTAGTCGTTTTCGAAAGGTTGGAAAAGTAATTTTTCAAAAATTCGTTACGATGAGGCGTTGCTCGTGATACAGTTATGAGGTTCATTAACGAAAAATTTTCGAGAACAGCCATGCATTTGAGAACCGTTTTCTTACTTTTATTGTTTGTCCTTTGTTCTGTTTTCCTTGTGGTTAACTGGGAAGGCGTCATGGCAAATGTCAATGTGAATTTGCTCTACACGGAGATACAGGCTCCCTTGGGACTCATACTATTGTTAGGACCCGGTTTGGTGATTTTGATTTGCTTGGTTTACGGCTTTGTTCAACAAGCGGCGCTTTCAATGGAATTGCGTCGTGTTAATAAACAGCTTCAGCAGGCACGAGATCTGGCTCAAAAAGCCGAGCAATCTCGTTTTGTGGAATTGAAAAATGAGATGCAAAAGCAGATTTTGGAGTTGCAAAATCAAAGTGCATCTCGCCATTCTTCTTTAATGGCAGCAGTCAATGGATTGCAATCGGCGGTGGATGAGAGTGCGCAGGAAACGGTGAATTCACTTTCCGCCAGTGTGGGAGAAGTGGAAGACCGTCTATCCCAGTTGGTTGAAATGGCTGCCGGTAAAGACATTAGTATCGGTGAAAAGAAAATAGAGGATACAACGAAGGAAAAATAAAACAAAAAATGGCGGGAAATCCCGCCATTTTTCAACGTTTTGAGACCTTTCTAACGCACCAATCGCCGAAACTCTGTATCACTTGGACAAACACAACAAGAATTAAAACAACAGTCCACATGACGTCAGGCATATATCGATTGTGACCATAACGAATACCGATGTCGCCTAATCCGCCTCCGCCGATTGCTCCTGCCATGGCAGAGTAACCCACTAAGGTAACGATAGCGATCGTCACGCCGGCAACAATGCCGGGCATGGCTTCAGGAATAAGCACCTTATTGATGATTTGCATGTTGGTTGCCCCCATGGATTGGGCCGCCTCAATGAGTCCACGATCAACCTCACGAAGGCTTGTTTCAACCAAACGAGCGATAAAGGGAGCGACCCCAATTACGAGCGGCACTAATGTTGCTGTGGTGCCAATCGTTGTTCCGACAATCAAGCGGGTGAGTGGGTAAATAGCAACCAGCAAAATAATGAAGGGGGTTGAACGCACGGCATTTACAATAACACCCACAATGGCATTTGTAGCCAGCTTGGGCATTAAGCCGCCCTTATCGGTTACATGTAAAAGGACACCTAACGGGATGCCAATGATGCTGCCAAGGACACCGCTTCCAATCACCATAATGACGGTTTCAATAAAACCTTCCCCTAAAAGGGCGACAATGTCTGCATTCATACTAAGGCTACCTCTTCATACTCAACTTGGTTATCATTCAAAAACTGTAATGCAGCCCGGTAATTTTCATAGTTGGGGCTTTCGGCCAAAATCGTGAGCATACCAAAACTGGTTCCTTTCAACTCCTCAACTTGTCCCTGCAAGATATTGAAATCAATTTCAAATCGACGGGTGATGATAGACAAAACAGGCAACGTGACTTCTGAGCCTACAAAGGTCAATCGGAGAAGTTTGGCGAAGCGGCCATTATTCACGGCGGTTTCTATACGCTCACGAACGGTGTTATAGATTCGCTGCGGCATGTCGTGAACAACGACGTCGGCAAGCATGGCGCGCGTTGTCGGGTGTTTAGGATGGCGAAATACCTCAAGTACCGTTCCGCTTTCCACAATTTCGCCTTTGTCCATGACAACCACGCGGTCGCATATCTGTTTGACTACTTCCATTTCGTGGGTAATCAGGACGATTGTGACGCCCAAGGTCTGATTAATTTTTAATAACAGATCCAATGTTGAGCGTGTTGTTTCCGGATCCAAAGCACTGGTAGCTTCGTCGGAAAGCAACACAATGGGGTCATTGGCCAGAGCTCGGGCAATGCCGACACGCTGTTTTTGACCACCGGACAATTGACGAGGATATTTGTTTTTGTGTTCAGACAAACCAACAAGGTCAATTAAATGATTAACTTTGCGGTCAATTTCCTCTTTGGGGACGTTATGCAGCTCAAGTGGCAGAGCGATGTTGTCGAATACGGTGCGAGAACTCAGCAGGTTGAAGTGCTGAAAAATCATGCCGATCTTTGAGCGAATTGTGCGCAGCTGATCAGCATTCATGTCATTGAGAGATTCACCATTGACTCGAACGCATCCTTGCGTGGGTTTATTCAGAAAATTGATTGTTCTGACAAGAGTTGATTTACCGGCACCGGAGCGGCCGATAATGCCGAAAATTTCCCCTTTATTGATGTGAAGGGTTACATCTTTGACAGCGTGAACTGTTTTGCCGTCAGGGGTACTAAAGGCTTGAGAGAGGTGGTCGATGTCAATCATCGTATTAAACCCAAGAAGAATGAAGCGCTAAGCCTAACACAGAAAAAAGGTGCAGATACAAAAAAACTCGTCCAAAGGAACGAGTTTAAGAGATGGTGCCGGTTAGAAGACTTGAACTCCCGACCTTCGCATTACGAATGCGCTGCTCTACCAACTGAGCTAAACCGGCTTCCCATTTTCAGCCTCCCGTTTTGGGAGAAGCAGAATTATGCCGTAGTTTTTTTTATTTTGCAAATGACCCAAATCTCCCTCAAAAAGGGCTAAAGGAAAGTCTAAATTTTTTTGACCAACCTTTTAACAATGAAAAGGTATTCTTCTTTTGTTACTGGCGTAATCGACAAACGGTTTCCTTTTTGTAATACCCGCATTTGAGCGAGTTCAGGATACTTGCGAAGTTCGGAAATGCCGATTAGTTCTATAGCCTCATCAGCGCGAACGTCCACACAAACCCAGCGTGGGTTTTGACGGGAAGATTTTGGATCAAAGTAAACACTGTTTTGATCAAATTGTGTTTCATCCGGATGAGCACTGCTGGCAACATGAGCTAAGCCAGCAATACCGGGGTAAGCACATGAGGAATGATAGAAAAGTACGGAATCGCCGACAGTCATCTGATCTCGCATGAAGTTGCGAGCTTGGTAATTACGAACACCGAACCAGGGCACAGTCTGCTGAGGCATTTCCAGCACACTTTCAAATGAGCACTCTGAGGGTTCGGACTTCATCAGCCAATATTTTTTCATCGGGGTAAGACAAGGCAAGAGCAAAAGAAAAGTTCCCGATAAGGGTTGCCTTGCATCCTGAGTCCGAAGAGTCAAGATTGGTCGCCTCTGAGACGGGTTTCGGGGAAGCAACACGTGCCTCCGCACAGCCGGCCCCAAGTCCAGCAACCGGTTTGGATAAGCATTGGAACAAGGAATCTTAAAGCACTATCCGCCTACCGGGAACAAGATAATTGTCGTACAGATTGACTAAAAATACAAACAAAAAAACGGCAAATCAAAAAATATTAACCTGATCTGCCGTCGGTCAAAATTACCACTGGACAAGGCCGCTAAAGTGTGTACCTAAAATGACTACGCCAAAAATAATCCGGTACCATCCAAAGGGCTTGAAATCGTTGCTGGAAACATAACGCAAAAGCCATTTAACAACGATCAACGCGCTAATAAAAGACACAACAAAACCGATGCTAAAGCCCCAAGTCATCTCAGATGTCCAGACAAAACTGTGTTCATTGGAGACTCGTAAAAAAGTTTTTCCCAATGAGTAAACAGTGGCGCCGAAAATAGTAGGAATTGCTAGAAAAAAGGAAAACTCTGTGGCGGCCTTTCTTGACAGACCTAAGACCAAGCCGCCAATGATGGTTGAACCAGAACGGCTTGTTCCTGGAATCATAGCAATACATTGCATACAACCGACAAGGAAAGCATCTTTAATGGTCATGTCGTCCATCGTTTGGACACGAGGGGCGTATGAACGTTTTGCATGCAGGTTTTCAATCCAGAAAATGATCAAACCACCCACAACAAGAGCCGTTGCGACAGTCACCGCATTAAATAACAGCCGTTCAATCATATCGGCGAAAATGACCCCTAATACGGCAGCCGGCAAAAATGCAACAACAATATTGATTGCTAATTGTTGCTCTTTTCCGGGTTTAAACAAATGGGTGAGAATATTCCAAAGTTTGACCCGATAGAACCAGCAAACTGCAAAAATAGCGCCGGCTTGAATGGCGATACTGAAAGTGTTGACTTCAGGGCCATCGAAATTGAGCAAGTCTCCGGCAATGATTAAGTGGCCAGTGGAAGAAATGGGCAGAAATTCTGTCAAGCCTTCCACGATACCAAGAATGAACGCTTTGATTTGATAAATGAGATCCATACTTAAACCGATTATTTCCGTTTAAAAACAAGGTCCCAAACACCATGGCCCAAACGTTCACCGCGAGCGTGGAATTTTGTCATCGGTCGCTCGGTGATGGGATTGGCCATAACGGGGGAGTACCCATCGTACAGATTGCTTAAAAGAGGCTCATTTTGTAAAACCTCCAGCATTTGCTCGGCGTAGTTTTCCCAGTCTGTCGCGCAGTGAATATATCCACCCGGTTTAATTCGTTGGACAAGTTCGTGGATAAACGGTTGTGCGACGAGACGACGCTTATGATGTCTGGCTTTTCTCCACGGATCAGGGAAGTAAATATGAACGCCCTGAAGACTGTCAAGAGCAATCATGTCTTTGACGACTTCAACTGCGTCATGTTGAATAATTCTTACGTTAGTGAGGGCCATTTCATCGAGCCGCTTAGCCAACGCACCGACTCCGGCGGAAAAAACTTCACAACCTAAAAAATTAACTTCCGGGTGCATCTGCGCAATAAGGGCCGTTGTCTCTCCCATACCGCAACCAATCTCTAACACCCATGGTGCCTCGCGTCCGAAAAGTTCTGTCGGATTAATGAGTTTTTGTTCATATTCAACCGCGTATCGGGGAAGCAACTCTTCGAGCGCGCGCTTTTGAGCTTGGCTGATATGGCCGCGGCGCAGGGTAAAACTGCGGATATGTTTTTTCTTGAACGCCTCAATTTCTTCGGCGCTCAGGACTCTTCTTTCGGTCATACTAGAAAAAAACGGACTCTTGGGTCCGTTGCAATAAGAAAATTGGAGCGGATGAGGGGAATCGAACCCCCGTCATAGGCTTGGGAAGCCTCTGCTCTACCATTGAGCTACATCCGCAAAAACAGGCTTGCTATTTTACTGAAATTTCAGAAAAAATGGCGATAAATCACTAAAACGGCCTATGTCTATATAATCGCAAGGCTTTTTTCATTTTAGGATCAATATGAAGCAATTTATTTCTGATTTCCAGGCGTTTATCAGCCGTGGCAATGTTGTTGATATGGCTGTCGGTGTGATCGTCGGCGCGGCATTTACGGCTATTGTGAATTCTTTGGTTAAAGATGTGATCAATCCCATTCTCGGCGTTTTAATCGGTTCACAAGATTTCTCGAATTTTTTCTTTGTGCTTTCCATGCCGGAAAATTACACCGGCCCCATGTCCTATGACGCATTAACGAAGGCCGGTGCCGCCGTTTTTGGTTACGGTGCTTTTTTCACCGCCGTCTTTCATTTCCTCTTGATGGCTTTGGTGGTTTTCTGTTTAGTTCGTGTTGTCAATAAAGTTCGTACGGCTGCTGAGGCTAAGTTAATGGCTAAGAAAAAGGAAGAGGAGCAAGCCGCTAAGGCCGCTCCTGCTCCTATTCCAGCTGATATTGTTCTGTTACAGGAAATCCGTGATTTGCTCAAACAGCAGTCTGAAAAATAAGAAAAAAGGGGCGAGTCGCCCCTTTAGTGATCACATTGTTAGTGATTAGTAGTTTTCGGCTCGTACTTCAAAATAGCTTTGAGCATAGCCGCAAACCGGGCAAGCCTCAGGAGCCTTAACGCCCATTACAAGGTGACCGCAAATGCGGCATTCCCACATTGCCTGACCGGCCTTTTCAAAAACTTGCTTCATCTCAACGTTTTTGAGAAGTTTGCGATAGCGTTCTTCATGGGCCTTTTCAATAGCGGCAACAGCGCGGAACTTAGCAGCTAATTCGCTAAAGCCTTCTTCCTCTGCGTCTTTTGCGAAGCCGTCGTACATATCGGTCCATTCGTAATTTTCACCTTCTGCAGCAGCGCCGAGATTCTTGGCCGTATCTTGAATCCAACCCAAGGCATCGCACCACAAGCGGGCATGTTCTTGTTCATTACGAGCCGTTTGCAAGAAGATAGCGGCGATTTGTTCATAGCCTTCGCGTTTAGCTACTTCAGCAAAGTAGGTGTACTTGTTACGAGCTTGTGACTCACCAGCAAAAGCGGTCATCAAATTCTTTTCAGTCTTGGTGCCAGCCAATTGTCCGCAGGCTTTTTTGGATTCTTCGACAGGTTCGAAAAATTCAATTCCCTTCTTGCAGATAGGGCAAATGTAATCAGCGGGCAATTCACCTTCGCATTCGTGGATATAACCGCATACTTTGCAACGGTATTTCATTTTCTTTTCTCCTAAAGATGCACTACGGTCCGTGTAGTGCGTGTGTAAAAGTTTTTCGGCCAATTCCGATAATGGATGACCATAAAATTGTTCGTAGATACGCTTGATTTCTTCGTTTTCGTAGCTTGTACGGTGTGCCCTGTCAAAGCTGCTGTCACGAGCGTACAAAGCATCGATTCGCTGCTGACGAGTGAGGTCTTCTTGTCCCCAATTTAATTTGGGCTGACCGCCGCCTGAGATACAACCTCCTGGGCAGGTCATCACTTCGATGAAGTGATAAGTTTTCTCACCCTTATTGATTTGATCGATAAGTTTTCCGGCGTTGGCGGTACCGTAAACTACGGCTACGTTTAGAGTCAAGTCAGCAATCCGAACACAGGCTTCTTTTACGTCTGTCAAACCTCTGACTGGTTGAAGATCATAGAATTCAGCAGGGGCCGCGTGGCCCGTCACCAGAAAGTGTGCAGTACGTAAGGCCGCTTCCATGACTCCACCGGTGTTTCCAAAAATAACGCTTGCACCGGACCCTTCTCCCATTAAGCGGTCATAGTGGGAAGGAGTGATGTCATCAAAACCAATTCCCTTAGATTGAGCCCACTCGGCTAACTCTGTTGTTGTAATAACGAAATCTGTGTCACGGATGGATTCATCTGCGTGATAGCGGCCGCTGCTATTGAACTCCTCGCGTCGGACTTCAAACTTTTTAGCAGTACAGGGAGCTAAAGCAACGTGGACGATTTTTTTGGCATCCAGTGCATTTTCACGAGCAAAATAGGTTTTAACCGTGGCCCCTTGCATACCAATCGGACTTTTTGCGCTGGAAATATTGGCAATTATTTCCGGGTGGAACGTTTCGGCATATTTAACCCAGGCGGGACAACAACTCGTAAATTGCGGCAGGGGAGCACTCTTTTTCGTGATTCTTTGCACTAATTCAGAAGCCTCTTCCATGATCGTAAGGTCTGCAGCAAAGTTGGTATCAAGCACATAGTCAGCGCCGAGTTGACGCAAAAGGCCCACCATTTTTTCTTCTTCAAAGCGACCTGCCTCAAGGCCGAAAGCTTCTGCAAGAGCCACGCGGACAGCAGGAGAAGTGGAAATGACGACAATACGTTCCGGATCATCAATAGCTTCTTGTACTTGAGAATACTCATTGCGACCTAAAAGGCTTCCGGTAGGACAGACGTTGATGCACTGGCCACAGTGAATACAGATGGCTTTATCGCCGGTTTTTGTTAAATCGTAATGACCGTGTACGCCGATATAGTCTTCGCATACTTGGCGGCACATGGAACAATTAACACATAAAGACTCATTACGAATCAATGCGGGATTATCCGGTTCGACAGCGACACGAACATCCAATGATTCATGCTTAGACATAGAATCTCCCAAACTCAAGATAGGCCAATGGGTGTAAAGGGGTTTGCTGTGAGTATAAGAATGCTGTCAACAAAAAACAATTCAAGTTGTCCGATTGAGCAATAGTTTTTATCTATGAAAAAGGCGTTTTTGATAGATAAAAACAATCAAAAACGCCTTCAGAAGAGATCATTTGTCTTTCAAGGAACGATTCTCTTTTTCCTCTTTTTTATCATCGTGTTCGTATGGACTGTTCCAAAACTTTGTGTCAGGGTTTTCTCTGCACCAACTGACAAAACCATAGATGATGATAAGAGGCAAAAGTATCCAGTTGAGCAGAAAATCCAACCAATCCATGAAAATCTCTTAACGATGGTAAGAGGTGACTAAGTCCACTTCCTCTTTTGCGCCTAAGAAAACAGCAACGCGCTGATGCAGTCCTTCCGGAGTGATATCCAAAATATCCTCTTTCCCGTTGGTGGAGCGACCGCCGGCTTGTTCCACCAACCAACTCATCGGGTTGGCTTCATACATCAGACGCAATTTCCCGGGTTTAGAAGGATCGCGGTCATCGCGCGGGTACATGAAAATACCACCTCGATTGAGGATGCGGTGAACTTCAGCAACCATTGCGGCAACCCATCGCATGTTGAAGTCTTTGCCACGCGGTCCGGTTGTGCCTGCTAGTAACTCAGTGATGTAGCGTTGCACAGGAGCTTCCCAATGACGCATATTGGAGCAGTTAATGGCAAACTCTTTGGCTTGCGGAGCAATTTCAAGTTTTTCGATGGTTTGGTAGAAATTACCGGTACCTAAATCGAGAGTGAAAAGCGTTGTTCCAAAACCGAGAGTAAAGACCAATTGAGTTTGCGGACCGTAAATGACGTAACCGGCGGCCAGTTGTTTTCTTCCGGGTTGCAAGAACTCTTCATCTGTGACGTCACGGTGTGGAGTGCCTGCCGGAAGGATAGAAAAGATGGTGCCAATTGAGACGTTGATGTCGATATTGCTCGAACCATCGAGCGGATCAAAGAGCACCAGATAAGGTCCAACATCACAATTTGCCGGTACTTGAAGCGCATGATCCATTTCTTCGCTGGCCACACCACTGACAAAACCGCTCTCAGTGCAGGCTCGACACATGATGTCGTTGGCAATAATGTCGAGTTTTTTCTGCGTTTCACCTTGAATATTTTCGCTGCCGGCTGAACCCAACACGCCGGCCAACGCCCCTTGACTGACTTTAAAGCTGATTTCTTTGCAAGTGCAGGCCAAGTGATTGATCAAAGCGGTCAACCGAGGATCAACTCCATGATGCGTTTCCAAATCATGGAGGTAGAGGTCTAAAGTTTTTGCCATCTTAAAAATCCTTCTCAAAATTAATGGGTTGCATTATTGAGCGCTTTGCCAACGACCTCTTTGAGATCAGAAGACAAATTGGGTTGCGAATAAACATATTTGAGCGCGCTGAACATCAGCTTAGAGCATTCCGGGGTGTATCGGCGCCAATTGTCTAGGCAGCGAGCTAAGCGACTGGAAACTTGTGGATTAATTCTGTCGAGTTTAAGTACTTGCTCAACCCAGAGTTTGTACCCGGCGCCATCCGGTCTATGGAACTCTGCCAGATTGTTTTGGCAGAATGCCAACACGAGCGAATAGACATTGTTGGGGTTGTGTACGTTGTAGCCGGGATAACGCTCAATCAGATTTTGGACCACGTCAACGATTGGACATTCGTCCATCGGAACAGTAGCGGTTGCTTGAAGCGTGAACCATTTATTAATCAATAACGGTTCTTTGCGCCATTCAGCTTCTGCCGCTTCCAATAAGGTAAATTTCGTTGGGGATGCGCTGTTTACGATGATTCTTAATGCATCCAGACGCTCTGTCAGGTTTTTGCTGGTTTCAAAAATTTGACGAGCCCGCAACAGCGACTTGGCATTGCCGCCTGCCAACAGTAATTCAAAGCAGAAAGCACGCATGGCCCGCTTCCCAGCCTCAGCAGCGCTCGGCGAGTAAACGGGATTGGGTGCATTGTCATCAAAGACACGCATGATAACGTGTGAGAACTGTCTTCCAAGTTGTTCTCTCAGTGAACGAATAGCGGCACGAATCGCAATCGGGTTAATCATCGGCTGGGATTCGGCAATACGGGTTTCGCTGGGTAGTGTCAGCGCAATGGCTTTAAATGCCGGCGAAACGCTCTTGTCGGTCAACATGGATTCAAAGGCGTTTCTGTAGTGCGGATTGATGACCATACGCGTGCCGCGTTCAAAGTCAGCCACCATTTCGTTGATGCAAAGAAGCGATAGTTCCTCCATCGCTTGCGCGCGATTAAAGGCATCGTTGTCACATTGACTTAAAAAGACAAGCTCTTCGGGTGTGTAGTTGTAATCAACGATGATCGGAGCAGAGAAATTTCGAGCTAAAGAGGGGATGGGTTGTTCTTTAACGCCAACAAATACCCAAGTATGCTCTTCATCGGTTAGTTCTAATACGCGAGAAGTCCCCTTGGCGGTTGTTTCTTCTTGCAACTGCAATGCGATGGGCGTGCCCTTGCTGTTGAATAAAGCAATATCAAAAGGAATAAAGAAAGGTTCCTTCTTGTCCTGTCCCGGAGAAGGCGGACAAAATTGGGTCAATGTAACGGCATAGGTTGCGCTTTGAGCATCCCAGTGTGTGCGAACGCGCACATGGGGGGTTCCGGCTTGCGAATACCAACGCTTAAATTGATTCAAATTGCGCATATTGGCTTCAGCCATTGCATTAAGAAAATCTTCGCAGGTGGCGCAGCTGCCGTCGTGCTCTCTGATATAGAGATCTAGTCCTCTCTTGAATCCGTCCTTGCCTAAAAGTGTCTGAAGCATACGGATAACTTCAGCACCTTTTTCGTATACCGTGGTGGTATAGAAATTGTTGATTTCTTCATAAGATTCCGGACGAATCGGATGGGCCATGGGGCCGGCGTCTTCCGGGAATTGTCTGTCGCGCAGATAACGAACATCTTCAATGCGTTTGACTGCTCGGGCGGTGGAATCCCCCAGCATATCAGCTGCGAATTCCTGTTCGCGGAAAACCGTTAAGCCTTCCTTTAAAGTGAGTTGGAACCAATCGCGACAAGTGACACGGTCACCCGTCCAATTGTGGAAATATTCGTGTCCGATAACACTTTCAATCCGAGCAAAATCACGGTCCGTTGCTACCTGCGGTGTTGCCAACACACAGCGAGAATTAAAAATGTTCAGTCCCTTATTTTCCATGGCGCCCATGGTGAAGTCATCGGTGGCGACAATCATGAAGCGTTCCAAATCAAGCTCCAGGCCAAACCGTTCTTCATCCCAAGCAATCGCGCGCTTTAAACTTTCTAAAGCGAATTCCGTTTTATCCAAATTGCGGGGTTCAACCCAAATCTGTAAAAGTGCCTTTTTTCCGTTTTTCAGTTGGAATTTTTCTTCGCGGCATTTCAAATTGCCGGCCACTAGTGCAAAGAGGTAGCTGGGTTTGGGAAACGGATCTTCCCAACAGGTGTAGTGCCAATTACCGTCCAATTCACCTTCTTCAATCAAATTACCGTTAGAAAGCAAAACGGGACAGACTGATTTCGGAGCGTTGATTCTGACCGTGAATTTGGCTGAAACATCCGGTCTGTCAGGGTAGTAGGTTATCCGACGGAAACCTTCTGCCTCACACTGTGTCATAAAGTTTCCGTTTGACAGGTACAACCCCATCAACGAGGAATTAGCTTGAGGATTAATGACGTTTTCGATTTCAAGCTTAATGTTTTCGGTAATACCGCGAAGAACAATGTCTCCGGTGGGCAATATCGTGTATTCGGATCTGTCCAATTCACGACCGTCAATGGCGATGCGAATTAAATCTAAATCCCGTCCATTCAGTACCAGATCATTATTGATTCGATCTTCATTGGGGCGGATCATCAACGTACTGTGGACATGTGTTTGCTGAGGGTGAAGGTCAAACTCTAGATAAACTGAATCAACCCAGTGTGTGGGGGGAATGTAATCTTTGCGGAAAACGGTAGCCGACGCCATGCTTAAAACCTCTGAAAATCAGGACGTTTCTTTAGTATTTCAACCCAAACATTGTAAGCATTTAACAGAGATTTTTCTGCTTTCCAGAGACTTATTTTTTGACAAAAAGCGAACGCTCTGTCTAACCGAATGTGCTTAAGAACATATCCTCAGGGTTATTGAACGAATTTAGAGGAAAATAAGTAGATTTAAGAAAATCATTGACTTTTTCTTTTGCTTATCTTCATAAAATAAAGAGCTCCTTTCTCTTTTTTGATGTTTGGATTGAGGAAAGCGAAATGGAGCTTCTAAACACCTGTGTTCACGATATCAATCGTTATCTCTGGGGCGTGTTTTTCCTAATTCCTTTGTTGTGCGGGACAGGCATTTTTTACACGATCCGCCTTCGTTTTGTTCAAGTTCGTTACTTCGGTTGGGCTGCGCGCTATCTGTTCGGTGGTGCTTCGCTTTTTGGGAAAAAGGCGGATCAATCGGGCATGAGTTCCTTTCAAGCGTTGGCAACCGCGGTTGCTGCACAGGTTGGTACCGGAAATGTAGCCGGGACCGCTACCGCTATTGTTTCAGGTGGACCTGGTGCACTTTTTTGGTTGTGGTTGGCAGCTTTTTTCGGGATGGCCACTATTTTTGCAGAGGCTGTTTTAGCACTAACATTCCGTACTCGTGATGCTTCAGGCCATATTGTCGGTGGCCCAGCTTATTACATCACATTAGGTATGGGGAAAAAGTATCGCTTTCTTTCTTACTTTTTTGCCGTAGCCATCATTATTGCTTTGGGCTGTATCGGCAATATGGTTCAGTCAAACTCCATATCGTTGGCAATGCAATCTGCTTTCGATATCCCACTCTGGGTTTCCGGAGTGGCAACGGCCGTGTTGGCCGGTTCTGTGTTTTTCGGAGGAATCGGTCGTCTTGCCTCTGTTACGGAAAAACTGGTTCCTTTGATGGCAGCCACGTATTTGATCGGAGGCTCTTTTGTCATTCTTAGTCATTGGGATCAAATACTGCCTGCGTTTGAATTAATTTTTACTGCGGCTTTTAATCCTCAAGCCGTTGGTGGTGGAGCGCTGGGTTTCACGGTGGCAAAAGCCATGCAGTTTGGGGTGGCTCGTGGTCTTTTTTCTAATGAAGCCGGTATGGGATCAACACCGCACGCTCATGCTATCGCCAAAGTAGAGCATCCGGCAGAGCAAGGACTAGTGGCTATCTTCGGAGTCTTTGCAACGGTTCTGATTGTTACTTTTACGGGTATTGTCATTTTGGTGACCGGTGTGCTGGATTATCAAAGCACGGGTATTGAGCTAACGCAGAGAGCCTACGATGTCGGTTTGGGCGATTATGGCAGAGCGTTTGTCGCCATCTGTTTATTCTTTTTTGCTTACTCAACCATTATCGGATGGTACTTTTTTGGCTCACAAAATGTTCGATTCCTATTTGGCCCCAAAGGCTTGTTTCCCTATCGATTGATTGTCTGTTTATTTATCGGGTTCGGAGCTGTTTTAAAGGTAGATCTGGTTTGGGCATTGGCAGACCTTTTTAACGGTTTGATGGTCATCCCTAACTTGATTGCTCTGTTGTGCTTACACAAAGTTGTCGTTCGGTGTTTGGAAGACTTCGAACAAAAATTGCAGCAACAGCCAGGTAAATAAAAAAGGCCCAAACGAATCAAATTGAAAACGTTTGGGCCTAAAAGCATTAAGTAATGCGTGCTTTAAGCTCTCTTAGCCAATTCGATCGCTTTACCGATGTAGGTGGCAGGCGTCAACTGCATCAAGCGTTCCTTGGCTTCTGCAGGAATATCCAATTGAGAAACGAATTCATGGATAGTTTCCGGTGTAATACCCTTGCCTCGGGTAAGAGCCTTTAATTGTTCGTAGGGGTGCGGTACACCGTAGCGGCGCATCACGGTTTGAATGGCCTCAGCGAGCACTTCCCAAGCATGGTCCAAGTCTTCTGCCAGGCGATGTTCATTGAGTTGCAGTTTGCCCAAACCGCGGGTCAAGGCGTTGTAGCCCACAAAGCAATAACCGAATGCAACCCCTAAATTGCGAAGAACCGTGGAATCCGTTAAGTCGCGCTGCCAACGGGAAATCGGCAATTTTTGTGCAAGGTGTGTCAAAAGGGCATTGGCAATCCCAAGGTTGCCTTCAGAGTTTTCGAAGTCAATGGGATTGACCTTGTGAGGCATCGTTGAAGAACCGACTTCACCTTCTTTGAGTTTTTGCTTATAAAAGCCCAAGGAGATGTAACCCCAGATGTCGCGATCCAAATCGAGCAAAATCGTGTTGGCACGAACGATGGCATCAAAAAGTTGAGCCATGTAGTCATGGGGTTCAATTTGGATGGTATGCGTATTAAACGTTAACCCCAAGCGTTCTTCAACAACCTTCTTGGCAAACGCTTCCCAATCTTTTTCCGGATAAGCGATAGTATGGGCGTTGTAGTTGCCGACAGCACCGTTCATTTTTGCAAGAATAGTCACCGCTTCAATGGATTCGATTGCGCGTTTTAAGCGCATGGCCACGTTGGCCCATTCTTTGCCAACAGTCGTCGGAGAGGCTGTTTGACCGTGGGTGCGAGAAAGCATGGGAACTTCTGCCCAACGGTGGGCATTTTCAGCCAACGTTTGATGAATTGAACGCAAGAAAGTCACCAATTCCTTGCGGCCCTCGGTGAGCATCAAAGCGTGCGACGTATTGTTGATGTCTTCACTGGTACAGCCAAAGTGCACGAATTCACTGGCTCGGGCCAATTCTTCATCGTGGGAAACTTGTTCCTTAATCCAGTACTCAACCGCTTTCACATCGTGGTTGGTGGTTTTTTCAATATCCTTGATTTCTTGGCAGGACTGAACGGTGAAATTTTCCACAAGTCCGCGCAGGTAGGCCTTACCGTGGTCAGACAGGTGATTGAGTTCAGGCAGGCCGGCTTCAGACAGCGCAATCAGCCATTCCACTTCAACGCGGACACGGGCTCGCATAAAAGCAGATTCAGAGAAAATATCCCTTAACGATTCAGTTTGGCGCGCATAGCGGCCATCGAGCGGGGAAAGAGCAGTCAAAGCGGAGAGTTCCATTTGTAACGTCCTGAAAAAATGTAAAAAACACAACGGCATCATTGTATCAAATGCGCGACAGGGGTTATTTTGTGACGAGAATTGTTCTTAGAGTCAGCTTTTTTGCGCCTAAAGATTACAAAATGATTAATGTACATAACAAAATCACACAGTTACCAAAGGATTGTTGCGAGTGACTCACGTACACTGCAATTGCAAGCAAAGCTAAAGTCTTACATCCCCCGGCAAAGCGAAGATTAGGCGGGGGATCTTTTTCAGATAGGGGAGAACAATATGACAAGAAAACCACTCATCATCGCTGCCGTTTTATCAGTCGGTTTAATCCCATTGAGTAGTTTTGCCTGGCACGGTGCTCCGTGTTGGGATGGACAACCCGGTCCGGGATGGCATCATCGTTATGACGGTCCCCATTGCGCTTATTGGGCGGACGCCCCTCGAAGAGGTCCGCATCACAGAGCTCCGGCGCGTTTACTCGAGCAACGGGGTGTTCATACTTTTGGTATGGATCGTGAGGAAGCCCTCGATTTTATTAATGAAGTGGGAGCCGTGTTGGGAGTGTCTGCGACTCAGCAAAAAGCCTGGCAGCAGATGCAAAAAGCTTACGGGGATTTAGCGCAGGTTCGTCTTAGTCATCGTGCCGCTATTGAACCCGGTATGACCCGGCAGGCCCGGCTCGAAGCTCGAAGCGCCTTCATGAATGAACATGCGAAAGCTTTCGATGCGTATGTGAAAGCCAGAGCAGAATTGCAAAAAGTGGTGGGTGAGGAAAAGATGGTCGAATTTGACCACATTGTTAACACCGGTAGTCTCTTGGAGCCGCCCGCTCCACCCAAGACTCCTCGCCCTGCTAAGGCGCCACGTCCATGATCGTTTAACCCGCCCGGGATTTTCCCGGGTATTTTTTTGTTTGTTAAGACAAAAAAATAGTTTCAAAGAAATCAAATTGTTGTATTCAGATAGCGTCAGACTTTTGCGTCAGACTTTGAAGTAGTCACTTTTTTTTGGTATTTTTTGTCCTTCTGAGCAAAATTACTCATTTGCGACCGTATAGCCTGATTCAATCGGTCGTATACTCAGGGTAAGGCACTCATTTGATTGAGAATTTCGTTTTTGTTTTTATTTTTGTTGATATACAGATTGGGCTAGTGATATGTTTGATCAATTTACGACAGATCCCTACAGTTTTGATGAAGTTACCTCTTCGCCGATTACTCCGGTTACGCCTTCTCAAGACGTTTTGCGTTTAGGTCGTTTGTTGCCTCGTTCTATTTATCTGGGTTGCGCCAGTTGGAATTTTCCGGGTTGGAAAGGGATTGTTTGGGGCGAAACAAGTGGAGTGGAAGATTTAACCAAACGAGGTTTAACCGCCTACTGTAAGCATCCGGTGTTAAGAGCGGTTGGTATTGATTGGTCGTTTTTCGGAACACTCAATGAAATGTCTTATGCAGCAATGGCCAATCAAGTAGATGAGAATTTCCGTTTCTTGATCAAAGCCCCTCAAAGCGTAACCGATGCCGTCAAGCGTGATCCTAAGGGACGGTTCCGTTCTCTCAATCAAGACTTCCTTGATTTGCACGCGGCTATGCACGAATTTGTGTACCCTGTCATTAACGGATTGGGAGAAAATGCAGGCCCCTTGGTTTTCCAACTATCTCCCATTCCCAGACCTTTGTTGCCCACCCAGGCAGAGTGCTACAGCTACATTGATCGAATCGCCCAGTTCTTCGCAGATCTACCGAAAGAAGTTGAGGGGGAACAACCCGTTTATGCCGTTGAAGTCCGTACACTGTCTATTTATACAAAACGCCTTTTAAACGCCTTGCGTCCAAGCGGAGTGCGTCTGGTTGTGGGTGTGCATCCTTCAATGCCGGATGTCATTCGTCAAACAGCGGCTCTGCGTTACTACGAAGATCCGGAAGCTCAAGGTGAAGATTGGAAAATGAAGGGACCGCTTGTTGTTCGTTGGTCTTTGAATCCGATTCAGCGTCACGGTGTGGCAAAAATGACATACGCTCCCTTCAATAAGATTGTGCATCCTGATCCTGCCACGCGTTCTGGAATTGTTCATTTGTTGGATATCGCACAGAAGTCCAATCAAAAGAGTTTTGTGATTACCAACAACAAGGCTGAAGGTTGCGCGCCGTTGACGATGATCGAAATTGCTCGAGATGTGGTCAATAAGCTTTCAAGTGAAAAAGACGCTCAATTAGATCCCAGAACCTTGTGAAGATCATCGATATCACTCCATTATTGACGACAGCATCGCCCGTTTATCCGGGCGATGCGCCTTTGTCGCTTGATTTTCTTCAATCCGAAAAACTTTGTGTCGGCACCTTTACGATGAGTGCTCATCTGGGGGCTCATGTGGATGCTCCCAAGCATTTGAATCGAGCCGGTGATGTTTCAACAATTGCTCCTGAAAGGCTGATTGGGCCGTGCCAAGTTATTGAAATTAAAACTTCAGGTGAAATTACGGCCGATCAACTTGTTGGTGTTCACAGCTGCCGAGTTTTGATAAAAACAGGATTTAAAATACCTGCGCAGTGGTCGGATTCGTTTGCTTATTTAAGCGCAGAGGCCATTTGCCGTTTGTTGGATCAAGGGGTGACGGTTATTGGCATTGATACACCCAGCATTGATTGCGCCGGCGATGAGAAACTTGCATCCCATGTTTTAGCTATTGACGGCGGAGCCATCATCTTGGAGAATCTGGAGCTGTCGGCAGTTCGAGCCGGAGATTATGAATTGATTGCTTTGCCTTTGAAAATTAAAGGATTGGAAGCTAGCCCCGTTCGAGCTGTGTTGATTGAAAAAGAGGAGAGTTGAAATGGGGAAAGTTTTTAAGAAAAGCTGCATGATCCGCTTTGCCCATTGTGATCCGGCAGGAATTGTTTTTCATCCGAACTTTTTTGTATTGTTTAACGGCTTGACGGAAGATTGGTTTCGCGAAGGGATGCAATTGCCCTGGGAAGATATGTCAACAAAAAATGTTCTGATTCCGGTCGTTTCGGTGCAATCGGACTTTTTTAAACCGTTTCATATCGGTGATGTTGGTGAACTTCGTTTATGGGTTAGTCACATTGGCAACAGTTCTTTTACTGTAGAAATCGAGTTTTATAAAGGTGATGCTCTGCATGTGAAGTGTCGTGAAGTGATGGTTTGTATCGATTCCGAAAATCGAAAGTCCACGCCAATTCCATCTACCCTTCGCGAGAAGATGCAGGAATTTCTAATCGAACCTTAATTGATTCCTAATTCTTCAAAAGGCGTGGCTTGCCCCCAAAGTCGGCAAGCCACGCTTTTTCTTTGCTCATTGAGCTTACTGACATAAAAGCGTTCATGTCCCGTTCCCTGAGTATTTAGACGGCCGATTTTTCTCAAGCACTCTTTTAAATGTAGTGAGACGGCTAAGCTCGGTTCATAAATTTGAACGCCGGGGCCAACAATTTTTCGAATGCTTGTCAATAAAAACGGGTAATGAGTACAGCCTAAAACCAAGGAGTCAATATGTTCATGAATCATTGGCTCGAGGTAGCGTTGTAAGAGACCCATGGTTTTTTCAGAGTCAAATTCTCCGGCCTCCACACAATCCATCAGACCGGGACAGCCGCAGGAAAATATGCTCGCGTTTTGACCAAAACGTTCTACGAGATTTTTATAGCGAGCCGACCGAGCCGTTCTTGTTGTGGAAATCATCCCGATGCGTTTGTTCTGAGAAGATAGGACTGCTGGCTTAATGGCTGGTTCCACTCCGATAATCACAGCTTCAGGGCGTTCTTTTCTGAGCGTGTCAATGGCTTCTGCCGTGGCGGTATTACAGGCGATAACCAACGCCTTGACATGCTTTTGGTTAAATAAAAAATCAGCAATTTTTTGGGCCCGCTCTACGATGAAGTCGTGGGAGCGATCACCATAGGGAGCGAAGCCACAGTCGGCTACATAGATAAAATTTTCATGCGGCAATGTCTGTCGGGCTGTCTTTAAAATGGACAGACCTCCCCAGCCGGAATCAAAAAAACCGACTGCATACTCTTCTGTCATAGGGTTGTTCCCTCCGTCTTTTTCCGTTTATTGGGACGCCAGGCACTGACTAACACGGCAAGAACGATGAGTATAGCTCCGGTAATTTCGGTGACACCGAAATATTCCCCGGCTAACCAACCGATAATGCCTGCGAAAACCGGTTCTAGGGCATAAATTAAGGTTGCGCGAAGTGCTGAGACGTATTTTAGAGCCCAACCAATTCCGAATTGGACAAAACTGACGATAGCTGCCAACGCCGTTATGCAGATAAATAAGCCGGAACACCATTGGGTAGGTCGGATCGGTTCGTGCCACAACAGTGTTGCTGAGGCAAGGGCGGCAACCGTGATGAGCTGTGTAAAGCTGAGTTGAAGCGGACGGCATCCCTTGACAAAGTAGCTGATTGAGAGAATCTCAGCCGCACAGATCAGAGCGCTTAAAACCGTTACCCATTCACCGATTTGGCCGGAAAAACTGACTGAAAATGGGTTGGCAAATAGGGTCATGCCGGCAAAGGCTAAAACAATAGTCACTATCGTGATAGGTTGTGGGACATTTTTAAAAACAATCCACTGCAACAGGGGAACAAAAGCGACGTAAAGCCCAGTTAAAAACGCAGATGTACTGCTCGGAATGGAATCTAATCCGATGGTTTGTAAGGTATAGACTCCGAAAATACAGCATCCGATGAAAAATCCGCCTCTCCACTCATATCTTGTGATGGCTGAAAGTTTTCCCTTGAGTAAACAAAAAACGATGAGAGAGGCGATGATAAAGCGTAGAGCAACAATAACAATGGGATCAGCCCATTGAAGGGCAATTTGCAGCGTCAAAAAAGTCGAGCCCCACAAAAGGGTGACAAATACCAATAAAAATTGGGCCAGGAGAGCTCGATTTTTCATGAAAATTAAAAGTGTTCTGTTGGTTTGATGTAGCGCCATTGACCGAGAGGTAATTGGCCTAGAACAATATTGCCTACTCGGACACGTTTAAGTCGAAGAACTTTGAGTCCGACGGCTTCACACATTCTGCGGATCTGTCGCTTTTTCCCTTCTTTAAGGATAAAGCGCAGTTCATCTTCGTTAAGCCAAGTGACTTTGGCTCTTTGCAAGGGTTTCCCATCCAAAGATAAACCGTAATTTAAAAGTTGAAGCTGTTCAGTGGTCAGTTTCGGCTCGCAGCCGTCGAATCGTGTCACACGAACAATGTATTCTTTTTCAATCTCACTGTTCTCACCGATGATGCTTTTGGCAACACGACCGTCTTGAGTGAGGACAAGAAGGCCAACGGAATCAATGTCAAGGCGGCCGGCCGGCACTAAATGCGCCAATTGTGAAGGATGAAACCGTAAAGGGGAGTCATCTTTTTCCCAGCGGTTTTGAGCCGTAACCAGTACCTTGGCCGGCTCATAACCGTCCTCGGCTTGCCCGCTTACATAACCAATCGGTTTATTCAGAACAACGGTCACCAGCTTATCTTGCTGGGCTTTGGCTTTCGATGAAATTTGAATCCGATCGCTTGATCGAACTTTCATGCCTAAGACGGCTATTTCACCGTTAACCTTAACCCAACCTTTTTCAATCCAGGCATCGGCCTCGCGTCGCGAGGCGATGCCTAATTCGCTGATGCGCTTTGACAGTCTCACCAATTCTTCTGGCATAAGATTCCCAACTATGCAGAGGCTCGGGCGAGTCGGTCCTGTACAGCGTTCCATGCATCGCCAGTGGGCGGTGTCTCGATCAATATCAGATCGGCACCGGCTTGATCCAATTCATGAAGTCTCACGTAAAGGTCATGCATATATTCTGTTGCGCTTTCTGGGGCGACAAACCACTTAATGACATGGGCCGGCGTTTGCTCCGACAACGTTTTTGAAGCCATAATGGCGATTTTCTTATCTTGATATCGTTTTAAATCGCCGGTGATATCCGATGAAAGAATCACTTTGGTTTTAGGAGCATAGTGGCTCTTTAGGGAGCCTGAGACTCGAGGAGAGTCTTGGCCGCCGTCAGGAACAGCGCAGCCCAGGGCTTCTTCAAGCATATTGCGTGTGATGGCACCGTGCCGCAAAATCTCAGGATGCTCACCGCTTAAGTTGATAATTGTCGATTCAACCCCGACATCGCACTCGCCGCCATCGAGAATAAAGTCAACCTTTCCTTTGGGTTTTTCGCCCAAATCATCACGAACGTGCTGCGCCGTGGTGGGAGAAATTCTTCCGAAAGTGTTGGCCGACGGTGCAGCTAGACCGCGATGATGCTTACCTGCAAACGCTTTAATCAGCGCCATAGCCCAAGGGTGAGATGGACAACGCAGGCCAACGGAATCCTGACCTCCGGTAATCCAATCGCCAACGGCATCCGATTTTTTCAAAATCATGGTCAGCGGTCCGGGCCAAAAGCGCCTAGCCAATACGTATGCGCTTTGAGGAATCTCTTTAGCCCAATGATCCAAAGCTTCCTCACCGGTAATGTGAACGATCAACGGATGTGTTGTCGGTCTGTTTTTAGCTTCAAAAATTTTTTTGACAGCTTTTTCGTCTTCAGCATTGGCGGCTAAGCCATAAACGGTTTCAGTCGGCATGGCGACCAAACCGGAACACTCCAAGACATCTACTGCCGCTCGGATAGCTCTTTCATCAACTGCTTGCATATTATTGCGGCTCCGGTAAACCAAGTACCTTGGCAACGTCTTGAGCACGTTGCAAGGCTTCTTGAATTGTCTTACCCAAACAGGTCACGTGTCCCATTTTACGGGCTTTTCTGGCTTGAGCTTTCCCATAAAGGTGAAGTTTGACTCCGGGGATGGCCAGTACAGAGGACCAGTCCGGTTCTCTGTGATTTTCCCCATCAAACCAAATGTCACCCAACAGGTTGAGCATGACAGCGGCCGAATGCTGAGTGGTATCGGCTAATGGTTGACCGGTCATGCAGCGAAGTTGTTGCTCGAATTGGTTGCTCCAACAGGCATCAATGGTTGCGTGACCTGAATTGTGTGGACGAGGGGCCATTTCATTGGCCACTAAAGTTCCATCCTCAAGAACGAAAAACTCCACGCAAAGTACACCGACGTAGTTCAGAGCATCCACAATTTGTGTGGCGTATTGACGGGCTTGATCGGAAATCGTTTCGCTGATGCGCGCGGGCATAACAGTAACAGCCAAGATACCGTTACGATGACGATTCTCGCAGACGGGGAACGTCGCTGTTTGACCGTTGTAGGATCGGGCCACAATGACTGAAACTTCTTTAAATAGCTTAAGACGCTTTTCAAGAATACAGTCAACTTTGTTCAACGTAGTGAACGCTTCTCGCAACTGTTCTCGATCATCAACGAGAACCTGTCCTTTCCCATCGTAGCCTAATCGAGCGGTTTTAAGGATGGCAGGAAAGAGCGATTCGTCAGCGGCTTCAATGTCTTGCTCAGAGCTGATTTGACAATGAGGGGCAACAGGGACGTGAGCACTTGTTTCGATGAAATGTTTTTCAGCATTTCTATCTTGGGCCACTGCAACGGCATTGCCCGGCGGAGCAACAAAGGTTTCTTTTGCCAAGCGGTTAAGAGCTTGAGCGGGAACGTTTTCAAATTCAGTACTCACCGCGCTGCTTTCACGGGCAAGGCGATCCAGACCGCTTTCACTTAAATAAGGTTCCGCAATGTGTTTTAAAGATACCTCTGCTGCCGGCGGCATTTCACCCGGTTCAAGCACCGTTACGTGATAACCCATATAAGCGGCTTCAATGGCAAACATACGACCCAATTGACCGCCGCCCATCATCCCCAACATCTCTCCGGGGTTAAGTGGCAATTTTTTGTTCATAACTCGATTCGCATTCTTTAGAGAGGTAAAACCATATTTCGTGCTTTTTCATTTTGTGCACGTCGGAAAGCCGAGATTTTATCTTTCATTTCCTCGCATCCGGCAGCGGCTAACATTTCAATTGCAAAAAGGGCGGCATTGCCGGCACCGGCTTCACCGATGGCAAATGTAGCCACAGGTACACCTTTGGGCATTTGAACAATGGAAAGCAATGAATCCTCGCCTCTTAGATAACGCGAAGGAATTGGAACACCCAAGACCGGGACAACGGTTTTAGCGGCTAGCATGCCGGGCAGATGAGCGGCACCGCCGGCACCGGCGATAATCACTTTTAATCCGCGCTCTTGAGCGGTCTCGGCATAGCGAAACATTTCATCGGGCATACGGTGAGCTGAAACCACTTGTGCTTCGAAAGGAACACCAAATTCTTTGAGAATGTCGCAGGCATTTTTCATGATGTCCCAGTCAGAATTTGACCCCATGACAACACCGACAAGAGGAGAATTTTGCATAATTTTTTAACCTTAAAAACAAGAAGGGCGCGGAGCGATAAAGCCATTCCGCGCCATAGGGTTTAACTCAATATCACATTAAGCCACATCACGGCCAGCCAAGCGGCGCAACGCTTCGCGGTACTTCTGGGACGTTTTTTCCAGAATTTCTTGAGGAGCGCGAGGGGCGGGGGCTGTTTTGTTCCAAGGCTGAGTTTCGAGCCAATCACGGACAAACTGTTTATCAAATGAAGGCGGAGAAATGCCTTCGTTATACTGATCAGCAGGCCAGAAGCGTGATGAGTCAGGCGTCAACACTTCGTCCATCAGGCGAACAACCCCGTCTTTGTCCAGACCAAATTCAAATTTGGTGTCAGCGATGATAATGCCCTTTGTCAGTGCATATTCTGCGGCACGTGTGTAAAGCTCGATAGAGTAGTCGCGGATTTGTCGAGCGACATCTTCACCGACTAATTGCACTGCCTGTTCAAAAGAAATATTTTCATCGTGGGTGCCAACTTCCATCTTGGCAGCCGGTGTGAAAATCGGTTGCGGCAGTTTTTGGGCTTGTTTGAGACCGGCGGGCAATTCAACTCCGCAGACTTTGCCCGTTGCCTGGTAATCTTTCCAGCCGCCGCCGGCGATATAACCGCGAACCACGCATTCAATCGGAATCGGTTTCAGTTTCATGGCGACCACTGAGCGTCCCTTCACTTGATCGACTTCATCTTCGGCAACGACCGTCGTGGGATCAATACCCGTGAGATGATTCGGAACGATGCCTTTGAGTTTCTCAAACCAAAAATCCGTCAGTGCCTGCAACACCATGCCTTTGTAGGGAATGGGATCGTCGAGAATGACGTCAAACGCAGAGATACGGTCCGTGGCAATAATCAAGAGCTTGTCATCATCGAGCTCATAGCTGTCGCGAACTTTGCCGCGATAGATGCGCTTTAAGGAGTGCAAAGAAGTATCAAGAATGGGCATGATCGTTTGATTCCGTTGTGAAAATTGGGTTGGCCCATTGCCAACGTTTTAACGGATACATTCTAGCGGTTTTTGTACGCAGTGCGAGAATTTTCTATCTCCAATTGTCTTGCTGAAAAACAATTGTTGACAGATGGGCTATCGGTTAAAAATACAATCAGCCAAAATGCTTATCCATACTAAGGCAGCCATGGCACAAGCCATAAGAACAGCGCAGCTTCCCATGTCTTTAGCGCGTTTGGATAGAGGGTGAATCTCAGCTCCTATGCGGTCGATTGCAGCTTCAATAGCAGAATTAAGAATTTCAACAATGAGCAGGAATAGTAAGACGGCAATCAGCGCAACGGTTTGCATAAGGCTGACAGGCAGCAAAATAGCAATGACGGCGCCCACCACTAATAGCCAGAATTCTTGGCGAAAAGCTTCTTCAGAACGATAAGCGGCCGCGAATCCATCTTTGGAATAAAGGAACGCGTTAGCCAATCTTTTTAGTCCAGTTTTACCTTTGAGGTCTTTAGCGTCAGGCATTTTCTAAGAAAGCTAAGAGGGGAGCTCGCTCCCCTCTGTGTTACAAAACCGTTGGGTTAGATGACGTTTTGCTTTAATTCACCGTTGGAATAGCGCTTGGCCATCGTAAAGAGATCAATCGGTTTGATTCTGGCACCTTGGCCTTCGCAGCCGAAGTCCAAATAACGTTGTTTGCACAACTCATAAGCTGCCTTACGGGCGGCCTTTAAGTATTCACGCGGATCGAACTTCGTCGGATTTTCAACCAAGAAGCGACGAACAGCCGCCGTCATGGCCAAACGAATGTCGGTGTCGATGTTAACCTTGCGGACACCATGTTTGATGGCTTCTTGAATTTCTTCAACCGGCACGCCGTACGTTTCTCGCATTTGTCCGCCAAATTCGCGGATTTCAGCTAAATATTCTTGTGGGACGGAAGAAGAACCGTGCATGACCAAATGGGTGTTCGGTAAACGACGGTGGATTTCTTTGACGCGTTCAATAGACAGAATATCACCGGTCGGTTTGCGACTGAATTTGTAGGCACCATGGCTGGTACCGATGGCAATTGCCAGTGCGTCAAGCTGAGTCTTTTCAACAAAGTCGGCCGCTTGATCCGGATCGGTCAAAAGCTGCTCACGGGTCATCTTAGCATCGGTTCCGTGACCGTCTTCTTTGTCTCCCTTCATGGTTTCAAGGGAACCAAGGCATCCCAATTCACCTTCGACGCTGACACCGATGCAGTGAGCCATATCGACCACTTGGCGAGTAACGTTGACATTGTAGTCATAGCTGGCAATAGTCTTACCGTCAGCTTGAAGAGAACCGTCCATCATGACTGAAGAGAACCCCATACGGATGGCGCCTTGGCAAACGGCCGGGTTTTGACCGTGATCTTGGTGCATACAGACAGGGACATCAGGGTAGGTTTCAACAGCAGCCTGAATCAAGTTTTTCAAGAAAAGCTCACCGGTATAGCGGCGTGCACCAGCAGAAGCTTGCATGATAACCGGGGCTCCTACTTCGCTGGCTGCAGACATAATGGCCTGAACTTGTTCCATATTATTCACGTTGAATGCCGGAACGCCATAACCATTTTCTGCGGCATGATCCAGTAATTGACGTAAAGAGACGATAGCCATGATTGCGATGTCCTTGAATAAAAAACAATACGATTTAACTATTTTAGCCGTAAAGCGTCAAAATCGTCGAAAAGATGCGTTGCAAAAGTTTTCAAAGCGTCTTTCTAACTTTGCATAATGGAGTCATTTTTCTTGACTTGGGCTTTAATTCCTTTCAGGATAGCATCGGCTACTTTTTGCTGGTAAGCCGCTGTTTTGAGCTTGCGCTCTTCTTGAGGATTGCTGATGAAAGCCGTTTCCACAAGAATGGAGGGAATACCAGGCGCTTTTAAGACTAAAAAACCAGCCTGTTCGACCTGTCTGCGATGCAATGTATTAATGCGGCTGAGATATTGCAAAACGCTATGACCGAGTTCAAGACTGTAGTTGATTTTCCACGAAGTGGTCATATCAACCAGAACGGACTGCAGACGTCTGTCAACTTCTTTAAAGTTGGCCCCACCGATTAAGTCAGCATCGTTTTGATTTTTAGCCAACCATCGTGCTGCAGAACTTGTCGCACCCCGTTCGGCCAATGCATAAACGGAAGATCCTTTGGCCGATGGCTTTGTCCAAGCATCAGCATGAATACTGACAAAAAGGTGTGCTTTAGCTTTTTGAGCAATCATCACTCGCTGACTTAAACTCACAAAGTGATCGGATGAGCGGGTCATCACGACCTTCATTCCCTTTTCTCGTTTGATCAGGCGCTCCAGTCGTTTTGCAATGGAAAGCGTAATGTGCTTTTCATACGTTTTACGCTTGCCGACTGCGCCAGGGTCTTCGCCACCGTGTCCGGCGTCAACCACAATGACGATATCCCTCTTTTTTGGGGCAACCGCTTTGGGCTGAGTTTGTTTTTTAGTTTCAGCCGCAGTTTTAGACTTTGATGTTGAAGCTTGAGCTTTATTTTTTTCGGCGTTTGTGTTTTTAGCCGTTTGAGCAGGCTTCTGAGGCTCTGTTTTTGTTTCTTTTGAGCTCTCGTTTTGTTTAGCTGACTGACGATTTTGAGCGATTAAATCACCCAAAGGATCTTTTTGTTGGCCTTTATTGTTAAGACCGGCAATAACACCAGCAATCGGATCCTCCGACTGAACCGGGTAAATATCGAAAATTAAGCGATATTTGTAATTGGCAACGGGCTTTAAAGAGAAAACTTCAGGTCTGACCTCGCTTTTGAGATCCATCACCAGGCGGACAACAGTCGGTGTAAATTGGCCGATTCGAACCGCTTGAATATAGGGATCTTTAGGCGAAACGTCGGAGATCATTTTCTGAAGTTTCGCAGTGAGTTTTAACCCTTCAATGTCTACCACCAGGCGGTAGGGCATGGGGGAGCGGACAAGAAAATACTTGAATTTAATCGGTTCATCGTGTTCAAGCGTGACACGCGTGTATTCCTCTGCCGGCCACATGCGGACATCAACCATCTGTGCGGCATGAGCAACCCGCACGGGAAGTAAGGTGAGCGCCAGTGTACCCGTTGTGGTACCGATCAGTGTTCTGCGTGAGATGTCCATGCTTCGTTTATTGCTTTCAGTACGTTTAATCCTAATTCTGTAGAGGCTGTCAAAAAGGCCTGCCTACCTTCGTCGTGAGGTTTTAAGCTGATCGTTAAATCGGCGTTAGGCAAGCAGTTTCCTGCTTTTTCGCTCCACTCACAAAAAGTGATATGGCCGGGAGCAAAGTTTTCGCGAAATCCTGCGTCCAAAAATTCTTCAGGACTTTCAAATCGATAAAAGTCAAAGTGGAAAACTTCAATTTCCGAATCGATTGGGTAAGTCTCGAGCAATGTGAAAGTTGGACTTTTGATTCGGCCGCTCACGCCTAAGGCGCGTAATGTGGCACGCGTCAGACTGGTTTTACCTGCGCCGAGATCACCCTCTAGACGAATATTGAGGCCTAATTGAGTAATCGCTTGACGGTTAGCCAATAGGCTTTGAGCAAGCAATAAACCCAGTCGATCAGTATCTTCAGGAGTAGGTAAAAACAACATTTCTGAAAAGGCAGTATCTACAGACTTAACAAGGAATTTATTGTAGCGTTAAGTGTTGTTTTTTGGAGAGAAAAGAGCGAAATTGGACGGAAATTTTCAAGTTGTTACGAAGAAAAATGAGAAAACAAACAAGTAATAATGAGAGCTGAAAAGGTGTGGGGGAGAAGATGGCGATGGTGGGAGCGCAGAGACTCGAACTCTGGACCGACGGATTAAGAGTCCGCTGCTCTACCAACTGAGCTACGCTCCCAATGCCAATCAAGGTTTCGTGGAGGTTTGGTGGGAGCGCAGAGACTCGAACTCTGGACCGACGGATTAAGAGTCCGCTGCTCTACCAACTGAGCTACGCTCCCAAACCTTCAACATTTTCGGATGGTGGTGGGTCGTGAGAGACTCGAACTCTCGACCAACGGATTAAAAGTCCGCTGCTCTACCGACTGAGCTAACGACCCGTTTGCTTTAACGAGCGGGACAAGCCCACTGGTAACGTGTCCAACCGAGTGCGAAATGATGCCGCATTTAAAAGCTTTTGTCAAATAATTTTTTGGGGAGGGCATTTTGCTGATGGTTTTACTTTATTTGATAAAGATCATTGTTTGATACAAATATTAGGGTAAACGATAATAAAAATAACCAATTAAAGTCTCGACAAATGATCTTTTATTGTGAATAATTCGTCTTGTACAGAAAACAAGTTGCCCGAATTTAAAGACAAAGACGCCGATTGATATATTTTTTAAATACTCCTGTAAAAATATATTAAATAGGTGTCGGTTCGATGAGCTAGGGTGCACGATAACCGTTTAAGGAAAGAAAATGGCTGAAAAGAAAACGTTACCGCGTGTCGAGCGTGTAGAGGGTGAAGAACGAAAGAAGGCACTGAGTGCAGCACTGGCTCAAATTGAAAAACAATTTGGCAAGGGTTCGATCATGCGCATGGGCGATAAAGGGATGAGCGAAGACATTGATGTGGTCTCCACCGGTTCGCTCGGTCTTGATCTCGCCTTGGGAGTCGGAGGTTTGCCTCGTGGCCGTATCATCGAAATTTATGGTCCGGAATCTTCAGGTAAGACCACATTGGCTTTGCATGTGGTGGCTCAAATGCAAAAAACCGGTGGAACCTGTGCTTATATTGACGCTGAACACGCTTTAGATATCCAATATGCACAACGCCTTGGTGTTAATCTCTCCGAGTTGCTGATCTCTCAACCAGATACCGGTGAGCAAGCGCTTGAGATTTGTGACGCCTTGGTTCGTTCCGGCTCGGTTGACATGGTCGTTATTGATTCGGTGGCCGCTTTAACGCCGCAGGCTGAAATTGAAGGGGAGATGGGCGAAGCGTTGCCGGGCTTGCAGGCTCGTCTGATGAGTCAGGCTCTCAGAAAACTGACTTCATCCATTAAACGGACCAATACGTTGGTTGTTTTCATTAACCAAATTCGTATGAAGATCGGTGTCAGTTACGGAAACCCGGAAACCACGACCGGTGGTAACGCTTTGAAGTTTTACAGCTCGGTGCGTTTGGATATCCGCCGTGTCGGTGCCATTAAAAAGGGTGATGAAGTCATCGGTTCCGATACAAAAGTGAAAGTGGTTAAAAATAAGGTGGCGCCTCCCTTTAAAACGGCTCAATTTGACATCCTTTATGGTGACGGCATTTCGCATGAAGGAGAGGTCATTGACATGGCTGTGGAATTGAATCTGATGCAAAAATCGGGTGCATGGTACAGCTATCAGGGCAATAAGATCGGTCAAGGCCGCGATAATGCCAGAGAGTTTTTGAAGAATAATCCTGAAGTACTGACGGAAATCGAAGATAAGATTCGTGAACTCAAAGGCGTTAAAACCTTGAAGAAGGCTGAAGTTGAAGACGCTGATGTTGAAATCTAATGAAGAGAATTCGACTGTTGCCCTAAAGCAAAGTAAACGCGAAAGCCCGAGCATAAAAACTCGGGCTATTCGGTACTTAGCTAGACGTGAGTACAGTCGTCAGGAATTGCGACAAAAGCTGCGGCCTTACTTACAAGAGTCGGAGAATGAGACAACGCTGGAGGCTTTGTTGGATGAGCTTGAACAACGCGGCTATTTGTCTGACGAGCGTTTTGCGCGTTCTAGGGTGAGACTTCGTTCGGCTCGGTATGGTAATGCTCGTTTGGCCTATGAATTAAAAGCCGACGGCGTGTCAGCCGGCATTATTGAAAAGACGCTGCAGGATTTAGGGCAAAGCGAATATGAAAGGGCGCAGGCTTTGTGGCAGAAGCGTTTTGGTGCGGCGCCGCAGGACTTCAAAGAACGGGGTAAACAGATGCGCTACCTTTTAGCGCGAGGGTTTTCAATGGATGTCGCCCGTCGAGTTATTCAATCGGACGATTTTGAGGATTATTTCGTGGAAGCCGAATAAGTTCGGCTTCCAATAAGTGTGTGCCCGGCATGGCACTTAATCTAACGGGTGAAAGTCCCGAGGGCGGTTGGTAGCGACAAGCCCATAGCTGACGGCAAGGGTGTCCATCGCGAGGTGGAATCTGAAAGAAGCCCGAGGCAAACCTTTGGTCCGACGAACAGAAACTTCGTTAGGCATTTGCAAGTGGATAAGGCTGCACTACAAGCTGAAGTCCCAAAGCTACCCAGAACTTGTGGTGTAAACGAAGCGGACACATGAAGGGAAAGATTAAGTCCTTACCCGGGGAGGGCTCTCAGACGTGCTCCCACATCGAACCGAGCGCGGAGCAAAACTTGCTGAGAGCAGTCAGCAGACGCCATAGTAGCCAGTGGATGGCACTGGTGAAGGGCCGAAATTAATAACGGAGGCACCTGAAGTAGCTTCTTGGACAATGAAGTGGAAAGGTCAAAAGATCGTTGCTGTGAAAGTATTGACGGAATCGAAAGGATAGCGGTAGTCAATGAGTCCAAGAAAAGACAACCAAGGATGAATGCCACCACGTAACAGAGTAGAACGGATGGTTACACTGGAAGCCATATAAAGTGCCAATCTCAACCAAGCCTGGAAGAGAGTGGTCGCCAACAAGGGAAGTGCAGGAGTCAACGGAATGGAGGTTGGAGACCTTCGAGCCCACTTATTCGAGCATGGCCCCGAACTGGTGCAGTCCATAAAAGCGGGGAAATACAAACCACAACCCGTACTACGAGTACTCATTCCGAAGGAGGAAAAAGGGAAATTCAGACCACTGGGCATCACGACAGCGATTGACCGATGGGTCCAACAAGCGGTGCAACAAAAGCTAAGCGAAGAGTACGAAAAGGTATTCTCCGAGAGCAGTCACGGCTTTAGACCGAATCGAAGCTGTCAAACAGCGGTTGAACAGTGTCTGAAACTAGCCAATGAAGGATATGTATGGGTCGTGGATTTGGACTTGGCGAAGTTTTTTGATACGGTCAATCACTCGAAGCTCCTGCAACTATTGTCAGAGAGAATCAAGGACGGCCGAGTTATCTCGCTGATTCACAAGTTTTTATGAGCCCCGGTATTGGAGGACGGTAAAAGCACCCCCAATACGATAGGGACCCCACAGGGAGGACCGATATCTCCAATCCTAGCCAACATCATGCTCAATGAGTTGGACAAGAAACTGGAAGAAAGAGGTCACCCGTTTGTTCGCTATGCGGACGATATGATGATCTTCTGCAAAAGCAGGAAGGCAGCAGAAAGGACGCTAGCGAATATCAAGCCTTTCATTGAAAAGAAACTTTTCCTGAAACTCAACGAGGAGAAAACGAAGATCCGTTACATTGGAAGTAGCGATGTGAAGTTTTTGGGATTTGGTTTTTACGCCGAAAAGGGTGGAAAAATCAAAGACAAACCGCATCAGAAATCCAAGGACAAATGTGTCAAACGGCTCAGAGAGATAACGAGCCGAAGCCGAGGGCAAAGCCTGGACGCCTTCAGAAAACAGCTTTCAGAGTTTGTGAGAGGCTGGGTGAATTACTTTTTGAGAAGTGATATGGCGATTTTTGTCCGAGACACGGACAAATGGTTGAGGCGTCGAATAAGGCAGATCTACTGGAAGCAGTGGAAAAAGATCAGTACGAAGCGCTGATGAGACTGGGGGTGTCACCCTCGCTAGCATGGCAACATGCGAACACTCGCAAGTCATACTGGCGTACTGCACACAGCTGGATACTGGCAACGACGTTTACCAATGGCTTTCTTCATCGAAAAGGATGGGTCTGTCTTGGGGATGTTTATAAGAAACGTACTCAAGGAAGTTATTAATAACCGCCCATTACGGAACCGTACGATGGGTGGTGTGGAAGGACGGTAGACAGAATAACTGCCTACCTCCTATCCGATTAGATGATATTTTGACGCTTTTGTGCTGATAGCAGTGTGTTATACATCAGCATAGCGATTGTCATGGGACCAACGCCGCCCGGCACGGGGGTAATCCATCCGGCAACTTCCTTAACGTGTTCGGTGTCCACGTCTCCGCAGAGCTTACCGTTTTCATCACGGTTTGTTCCCACGTCAATAACAACAGCCCCCGGTTTGACCATGTCAGCCGTAACATATTTCGCTTTGCCAATGGCGGCGACCAAGATATCGGCATCTTGGGTGTAATGTTTGAGGTTCGGCGTGTGGCTATGAGTCATTGTTACCGTCGCGTTTTCCTGAAGCATAAGCATAGCTAGCGGTTTTCCGACAATATTGGATCGTCCGAGAATGACAGCGTGCTTACCCTCAATTGGATAGTCAATGGCTTTGAGCAGTTCAATGATGCCGGCAGGTGTACAGGGTTTAAAGCCTCCGCCGGTCGTTACCAATTTGCCGGTGTTATAGATGTGAAAACCATCAACATCTTTATTGGGGTCAATGGTTTCTAAGATAAGGCCGGCATGCATATGCTCAGGCAGCGGCAATTGAACCAAAATGCCGTCAATGCAAGCGTCTTCATTGAGAGCGCGAATAACCTCCAATAATCTTTCATCAGAACAATCGCTCGGAAGACGATGCTCAATGGAGGTAATTCCGACTTCGTTGCAAGCCTTGACTTTATTGCGAACATAAACAGCACTGGCAGGATTTTCTCCAACCATCACAACTGCCAAAGCTGGTGCTCGGCGCAGTTTTGCAGCTGCTTGCTTTGTATGCGCTCTAATAGCCTGAGCAATGGCTTTTCCGTCAATGAGTTGAGCTGACATAACGATCAATGGCCTATATGAAAGAAAGTCCGCTTTTGAGGAAGCGGACTTTTGAGGTAATTTTCCGCAGATTAAATTTGCTTGTTGGCACTCATGACAACACGCATCAAATCGGCGACTGTTCCCGAATTGGTTTTATCCATAATTGAAGCACGGTGGGCTTCAACTGTTTTAATAGAAATACCCAAGTCATCGGCGATTTGTTTATTAAGCCGACCGGCAACGATGCGTTCAAGCACCTGTTGTTCACGCGGCGTGAGTTTGGAGAGCATCGCTTCATTGAGAGATTGACGCTCACTTTTAACACGCTGCTCACGAGCCTCAGACAAAAGTCGAGAAATCAAGGGTAATAAGATTTCAATCTTTACCGGCTTTTGCAAGAAATCGGCCGCTCCCTTTTTTAGGGCACTCACAGCCATCGGAACGTCACCGTGTCCAGTTAAAAAGACAATAGGAATAGTCGCTTTTCTTGCAATGAGGTGATCTTGGACTTCAGTGCCGGGCATTCCGGGCATACGTTGATCGAGTAAGAGCACAGCAATGGCGTTCGGATCATACTTGGCGATGAATGCTTCACCGCTGTCATAAGCTTCAACCCGATAGTCCTGTGATTCCAATAATCTGCGCAGTGAATCACGCACATCTGCATCGTCGTCTACAAGATAGACGGTTCCCAGAGGTTCTTTGCGGATATTGTCAAAATTGAATGCGGGAAAAGACATAATTTCAATGTAGGCAATAGGCCGTGAGTTTTGTTAACGAAAAAGCATTTTAAACTGTTTGTTTGTTTTCGGATGGAAGCGTTAATGTAAAAATTGTTCCTCTTCCGATATTGTCCGATATCGTTAGGCGACCATGGTGCAATTCAACGATGGTTCGGCAGATGTTTAAGCCCATTCCCATCCCCGTGGACTTGGTCGTAAAGAACGGATCAAACAGTTGAGCTTTATGTTCATCATCAATGCCAACGCCGTTATCGGCAACTTCAAAAATAATGTGGTGATCAATGCCGCTATAAACTGTCAGGGTGACTTCCGGTTTTTGTCCCTCGATCCCAACACTGGCTTCAATGCCATTTTTGATCAAATTCAAGAGAACCTGTTCGATCATAATTTCATCACACCAGACATTGGTGATGTCAGGGGCAACGTAGTACTGAACCTTCGCATTGTGTCTTCTGGCTTGAATAGAGGCCAATTCCATCACTTCCTTAATCAGATTCATGACAGGAATAGACTCCATTTTCGGTTCACTTCGTTTAGTAAATGAACGAATTCTTTGAATAATCGCCGCGGCTCTTTGGGCTTGTGCCTCAATACGCGAGATGGAATAAAACATTTCATGCTCTTCAGGCACGCCCGCCTTTTTCATTAAGCTCGAAACAATAAAGGCGTAATTAGAGATAGCTGTCAGAGGTTGATTTAGCTCGTGAGCAAGTGAGCTTGCCATTTCACCCATTGTCACCAGTCGCGAATTCAATTCCGAGCGCGCTTGTTGTTCAACAAGCAGGTTTTCATTTTTACGTCTTTCTGTGATGTCAGACAAAATCTGCAACCTAACAGCCGTACGGTCTGTCCATGTGATGGTGCGCTCGTGCAAATCAAACCAGCGGTCAAGATCTTCGAGGTAAATATCGGAAGATATATCCGAAGCCTCTTTAACTTTCTTTTCACCCATTTGATTAATGAGTTCCATGTGTGCTTGAAGATGACCTTGACTGGTTTCTCCGAAGAGAGAATCGTAGACAGTATTGGAAAAAAGCAACACGTTGCTTTGGGGGTCAACCACGCTGATAGCATCCTGCATAGACTCGAGAACGCGAGTGAATCGTTCATGCGCTGCAGTGACTCTTTCCTGCGCCTGACGAATTTCGGAAATATCGGTCAGTGTCCACAGCCATCCTAAATGGGTACCTTCAACGGTAATCATGGGAGAGATGTGGATAAACGCACTGAAAGTGGAACCATCGGGTCTCAGAGGATGAAATTCATAACTGGTTGTTGTCATTTGCCCGCGTTTAATCGTGTCAAATAACTCCATTAAACGAAAGCCTGCATCGCCTTTAGGCCAGTAAGAATAGGGAGGTAACTGCCCGATTAGATGCTCATTGGCGCTCAAACCCAGTAAATCGGTAAACGTGCGGTTTGTGTAAACAATACGACCGTTTCTGTCGGTTACCTGCAGACCGGACAATTGACTGTCAGCGATGGTTTTTCTAAGCGCAGATTCTGCGCGTAGTGCGGTTTCTGTGCTGTTTTGTCTCCAATTGAAGCGGATCAATCCCAAGAGAGCGACGACCAAAAAAATTCCCAGTGCGCTGATCACCCAGAAAAGAGTGTTCTGGGTCAATAGACCTTGAGCATAACTTGAAACTTGTAACTCAAAGCCTGCCGGAAGCGGGGAAAGGTGCATTTTGTAAGTGATCGTTTGTCTGCGCGAGTCTGTACTGGCGGCAACAATCGGTTCACTGTTGTAGAGCAGGCTAATGCGAAAAGAAGCATCCCGCCGGCTCTGGGTTGCCTGACGCAAAAGTGACCAAATGGACAAACGAGAGATTTGCAGATAGCGCTCACCCCCTACGATGCTTGGAGACACCAGATCAATAAATGGCGATCCTTCAATGGGCAACGAGTAGGGTTCTGAAAATGACGAAGATCCGGTTCGTCTGGAACGAAGAATGGCGCCCATGGTGCTGGGCCTTTGATAGCGCTCCCCGGTTCGTAACGTAATGTCGCCGAAAGGATGCGGTGAAGCAAAAGAAGCAACAACGCGATTGTTTCCATCGAGGTAATTAATTTCGAGAATTTCGGCTCGCTGCTGCATCAGCTCCCTAGTTTGCTGCTCTAATCTGGATAGATTGTCTCGGAAGCTTAGATTTTGAGGCAGTGCGTTGTGTAACTGACCGAGACGGTCTAAATCGGAATTTAGACGAATGGAAAAAGATTCAGCCCACAGTTCTGTTGTTTGGTGTAACTGAGACAGTTGTGATTTTTGGTCTTCTGATTGAATAACGCGGCCGATGAAAATCATTCCGATAATCACGCAAATGAGCATGATCCACGTCATGATGACGCCGAACATACTCTGTCCTCGAAATGTCTTGTCGCCTAGACTTTTGAAAGTCTCGACGGCAAAAATAGGGGTCGCTCTTTCCACAGTATTCAAAACAAAAAAAAGTTCTAACACCGAATGATAGCCGTCATTTAAAATCTGTGTTGTTGAAATATTGATTCACAAGAGGTCGTTATGGATCAGCAGGAACTTAAAAAAGCCGTCGGACAGGCTGCCTTGCAATATGTAAAACCCGGCGAAATTCTGGGGGTTGGAACGGGATCGACCGTAGATTGTTTTATTGACGCGCTCAAAGAAAGCGGTATCTCGGTGCCTGCTTGCGTCTCCAGCAGTGTGCGCTCAACCAATAAACTTCAGGCCTATGGTTTTAAGGTCCTTGATCTCAATGAGGTGGAAAAAATTAGTGTTTATGTCGACGGAGCCGATGAAATTGATCCGCATTTTGCCATGATCAAGGGAGGCGGTGGAGCGCTGACCAGGGAGAAGATTGTCGCCATGGTATCGGAGCGCTTTGTCTGCATTGCCGATGAATCGAAAAAGGTTGATGTTTTGGGCAAGTTTCCGCTGCCGATTGAAGTGATTCCGATGGCTGTCAATGCGGTTGCCAGAGAGATTGAAAAATTGGGCGGTCGTCCAGTGCTCCGAGATTTCACAACGGATAACGGAAACAAAATCCTCGATGTTCACGGATGGGCGATTGACGATCCGGTTCACTGGGAAGAAAAACTCAATCAAATTGTCGGTGTTGTGACGGTAGGCTTATTTGCTAAACGAGGCGCCGATGTTTTGCTTTTAGGAACAAAAGACGGCGTTAAGACCTTGACACCCTAATAATTCGGGCACCGTTTGGTGCCCGAAGAACGTTATTTCGGAGGCGTGTAGTTGGGAACAGCTTCAACACCGTCGCCGAATAAGTATTTTTGCATCTGAGTCAGAAGATGCTTTCTTGCCTCAGGGTCGGCCAGGTTGAGTTGGTATTCGTTTACCATCATGGTTTGCAGACGAATCCACTCATTCCAAGCCTCTTTGGAAATGTTTTCATAAACCTTCTGACCGAGAGGACCGGGCAGCGGTGCGAAGTCTAAGCCTTCGGCTTCTTTGTTAAGTTTGAGACAGTGGACCATACGAGTCATACTGAATGTCTCCCCAAAAGTTAAATAAAACTGTCGTTTATTGTAAGAATTCGCTTTGAATTTGTCTTGCTTTAGGTGAGAAAAGAATCTTAAGGAAGAAAGAGTGAGTGGAAATAGTTTACGAGATCAATTGAGCGGTTTGATGCAGGCGCGAAAGCAACAAGCTCAAGCCCAGGCGCTTGAGGCAGAAAAAAAGAAAGCAGCACGTATAACAAAAGAAAAAAATAAAAGTACCGAGAAAAAAGAAGCCGATGAAAATTCTGCATCAAATAAGGCAAACGCCAAAGCCGGGGTACATGCTCGTCTGACGCCTGCGCCGGGTCTTCCTGTCTCTCAAAGAGCTAAAGAGATTATTGAAGCCATTAAGAAAAATCGGGTACTGATCCTTTGTGGTGAAACGGGATCCGGGAAAACCACTCAGTTGCCAAAACTTTGTGTGTTAGCCGGTCGTGGAAGAAAGGGAAAAATTGCACATACGCAGCCTCGGCGTATCGCGGCTTCCTCTATTGCCAAACGTTTGGCCGAAGAAACCGGTACCGATCTGGGGCAATGGGTGGGTTTTAAGATTCGTTTTACAGATCGTACGGATCCAGGCGCTAAAGTTAAACTCATGACTGATGGCATTTTGCTTGCCGAAACTCAGGGAGATCCTCTTTTAAAAGCTTACGATACGATCATTATTGATGAGGCGCATGAACGAAGTATCAATATTGACTTTTTGCTCGGCTATCTGAAAGGTTTATTAAAAAAACGACCCGATCTTAAAGTGATCGTCACGTCAGCTACGATTGACAGTGAGCGTTTTGCCAAGCATTTCTCGGACGAAAAAGGTCAGCCGGCACCTGTTTTGACGGTTTCCGGTCGTACCTATCCGGTCGAAATCCGTTATCGCGCGCCGGAAGATGAAGACGAAACGGATGATAAAAGTTTGATGAATGCGATTTCGGATGCGTGCGATGAATTGACGCGAGAAGGTCCCGGAGACATTTTGGTATTTTTGCCGGGTGAACGCGAAATTCGAGAGGCTGCCGAAACATTGACTCGCACGCAACCGCCAACGACGGAAATTCTTCCGCTTTATGCGAGACTGTCAGCCGCAGAGCAAGAAAAAGTTTTTAAAACCAGTGAAAAGCGTCGCATAGTTCTTTCGACCAATGTAGCAGAAACCTCCATTACTGTCCCTGGCATTCACTATGTGGTTGATACGGGATTGGCCCGAGTTAAACGCTATTCCTATCGCAACAAAGTCGATCAGTTGCTGGTTGAACCGGTCAGTCAAGCATCAGCCAATCAGCGTTCCGGCCGTTGTGGCCGCGTGGCCAACGGGATTTGTATACGTTTGTATAGTGAAGAAGATTTCGCGCGTCGTCCTGCCTTTACAGATTCGGAAATCATGCGAACGAATCTGGCGGCGGCTATTTTACGAATGAAGGCCTTGAGATTAGGTGACGTGCGTGCGTTTCCCTTTGTGCAAGCTCCGCCCAATCGGGCTATCGTCGATGGAATTTCACTGCTGAAAGAATTAAATGCTTTAGACGAGCGTGAGCGTTTAACGGATATCGGACGAGCATTGGCCAAGCTTCCCGTTGACCCTAAAGTTGCTCGAATGCTTTTGGCTGCAAAAGAAAATGGATCACTGGCTGAAGTGCTCATCATTGCGAGCGCTCTCTCCGTACAAGATCCTCGAGAACGTCCGTTGGATCGGCAGGAAGCCGCCGACAATGTTCATCGCTCAATGGCTGATGACAAAAGCGATTTTTCAACATTTGTGAAATTATGGCGCTACGTACAAAATGCCATGGATCATAAGGAGAGCAATCGCAAACTTACCGAAGAGTTCCGGCGCAAATTTTTAAGCCCTAGACGTCTGAGAGAATGGCGTGACGTTTACCGACAACTTAAGGAATTAACCGCTGAATTAGGTTGGCAGCTTAACGATAAAGAGGCAACCTATGAACAAGTTCACACGGCGTTGCTGTCCGGATTATTAGGGAATTTAGGGTACAAAATTCCGGATGCCGAGCCTAAAGCAGCGCCTTTTTTGGGAGCTCGGGGTATTAAGTTCTATATCTGGCCCGGTTCACCCAGGGTAAAGAAATGCGGCCGTTGGATAATGGCTGCGGAATTAGTGGAAACGTCAAGACTTTTTGCTCGAACCGTTGCCGATGTAGATCCACAGTGGATAGAAAAAGTTGGCGCCCATCTGATAAAGAAAAGCTACTCAGAGCCGCACTGGGAGAAAAAAGCCGGAGCGGTTATGGCGATGGAAAAAGGAACCGTTTACGGGCTGACCGTTTATGGTCAAAGAAAAGTCACCTACACCGATAAGGATCCTGCGCTTTGCCGAGAGCTTTTTATCCGAGAGGCCTTGGTAAATGGAGAATTTGAAACACAAGCGCCGTTTTTCAAACATAACCAGCAGCTTGTCCGTGAAATTCGAAATCTAGAACATAAAGCCAGACGTTTGGATGTTTTGGTTGATGATGAACTCATTGTTCAATTCTATGATTCACACATTCCTGCAGAAGTCGTCAGCGCTGTTACTTTTGAACAGTGGAGACGCAAGGCGGAAAAAGACAATCCTCGATTGCTTTATTTGTCCCGTGATGAGCTGATGCGTCATGAAGCAAGCGGCATTACAACGGAGTATTTTCCGAAGGCAATGGATATGAAGGGAGTATCCATGGCGCTGACGTATCACTTTGAACCTGGCAGCCCGAGAGATGGGGTGACACTTGCTGTTCCTCTTTATGCGCTTAATTTGGTCGATGAGGTTAAAACGCAGTGGCTTGTGCCGGGAATGCTTAAAGAGAAAGTTCAGCTTTTGTTAAAGAGTTTGCCGCAGCGCTATCGACGTCATTGTGTGCCTTTAGCCGAATATGCCAAAGGCTTTGCTCAAAGAGCGGCCGATGTTCTCGGCACTAAACCTTTATTGCAAGTTCTTTGTGATGATATTGAGTCGCAGTGCGCTATTCGTCCGAGACAAGAGGACTTTAAACTTGAGCAGTTGCCCGCACATTTAACGATGAATTTTAAAGTCCTCGATGAGTACGGCAGACAAATTGAAATGGGGAGAAATTTAGCTATTCTGAAATCCGAATTAGGAGGACAAGCTCAAAAATCCTTCCAACAGGTGGCGGCTCAAGACAGTGAAGTTTCTCATGAATGTGATCAGGAAATCACTCAATGGGACTTTGGTGAGTTGCCTGACATCATGGAAATCAAACGAAAGGGACAGTCTCTTATTGGGCATCCGGCATTGGTGGATCATGACAGTTACTGTTCACTGGAAGTTTTTGATAATCCTGATGAAGCCGCGCGTCAACATCAAAAAGGCTTGTTGCGCCTTTTCAAATTACAGCTTCGGGAACAAATCCGTTATTTGGAAAAAAGTTTAAAGCCATTGCAATCGGTTCAAATGCAAGCGGCGATGCTTGAACCCATGGCGGACGTTTTTGATAGTTTCGAGGCGATGCGGGAGGCCGTTATTGATGCTTCTTTGAATCAGTGCGCAATGACCGAACCTTTACCGGTTAATGCCGAGCAATTTGAGTCAAGACGTCAAGAGGCAAAAGGAAAGTTAAATTTAATTGCCCAAGATATTTCAAGACTTCTGAGCCAAATTATTTCCGATACGGCTTTAGTTATTAAGAAATTAAAGTCTTGCTCTGACAAGTGGGTGTTAGAGGATATCGAGCACCAATTAAAGAGTCTGTTTTTTAAGGATTTTTTGCTTAAAATTGGCTACCTGCATTTGTCGCATTATCCGCGCTACCTTCAAGCTATTCTGGTACGTCTGGAGAAAAGACGTGATGAGCCTGAAAAAGATGCTCAAAAAATGCGTGATATTTCTCGCTTTGTCACGATGTATGAAAGAGAATTGGCTTCGCGAAAAGGGGTTGCGGATAATCGATTAGAAGAATTCAGATGGATGATCGAAGAGCTTAGGGTGTCGTTATTTGCGCAGAAGTTAAGGACGCCGATGCCCGTCAGTGTTAAACGGCTCGATAAGGTGTGGTCTTCCATTAAGTACTAACAGGAAAACAAAGTTATGGAATCAATGCCGATTCGTCCAGCATTTTGGAACATTCCGTTTTGGGCCGAGATTGGTGTATATGTCGTTGGGCTTGTTGCGGTGATCGCCTGCATCATCGGCATTTGCCAATGTGTACGCCTTTGGCGCGCTGGGCGTCCCCTGAACCTTCCCGAGCATAAGAAAGATCGGTGGATGGGAGTTTGGCGTGATGCCTTCATGCATCGGCGTTTATTGAAAACGCCAAGCGGCTTAATTCACTTCTTTATCTTTTGGGGATTCGTTTTTCTCTTTTTTGGTACTGCGACCGCGGTTCTCGATTGGGATATCGCTCATTATTTGTTCGATGCGCGCTTACTGAAGGGTAACCTGTATCTTGCCTACAAATTTATTTTGGACTTAGCAGGTCTTCTGACATTAATTGGTTTGGCTGTCGCAGCATGGAGACGTTTTGCGGTTAAAGGGAAAAAATTAGAGCGCTCTTGGCGCTTTGCTTGGATTTTGACCTCGTTGGCCATTATTGTGTTGACCGGATTTGTTGTTGAAGGACTGCGTTTGGCGGCTCAACAACCCGAATGGGCTATTTACTCTCCGGTCGGGTATGCCTTTTCATTAGTTTTCCTCAAAATGTTCACGCCTGATCAGCTTCAGGGGGCACACTTTACCTGGTGGTTGGTCCATGGGGCTGGGGCTTTGATTTTTGTTGCGCTCATTCCGTTCACCTTTTTTGGCCATATGTTTAAAGCGCCGACCAATATTTATTGGCGAAAACTTGCTCCGAAAGGACAACTGGCAAAGATTGAAGATATTGAGGAACAGGAATCTTTCGGTATTTCCAACTTTGATCAATTTAGTTGGAAGCAACGCTTGGATTTTGATGCTTGCACTGAGTGCGGCCGTTGCTCGGAAGTTTGTCCGGCCTTGCGTGCAGGAGCTCCTTTGGATCCGAAAGCTTTGGTTTTATCCTTAAAGAAGCGTTTGCATCACCCCAATGACAAGGAACTTGTCGGAGACATTGTCAGCAAAGAAGCACTTTGGAGTTGCACAACGTGCGGGGCATGTATGCAAGCCTGTCCGGCACGATTGGATTTACCCTCAACCATTGTCGATATGCGCAGACACTTGGCGCTTGAGATGGGGGAATTTCCTGCCGGTTTAGCCAAAGCACTACAAAATACTCAAAGTGTCGGAAATCCTTGGGGAATGGATCCGGCTTCGCGTTTGGATTGGGCAAAAGGGTTGGATGTTCCAATTGCAACTGAAGGCAAGCCCGTTGATTATCTCTATTGGGTCGGATGCTCAGCCTCTTATGACCGTCGTGCACAAAAAATTGCGCGAGCTATGGTTAAGATTTTGCATGCTGCCGGCGTTTCTTTTGCTGTTATGCAAGAGGAACGTTGTCATGGTGACTTCGCCAGACGAAGCGGGGAAGAATACACATTCCAGCTGGCGGCTCAGGAAAATATTGAGAATTTGCGTAAGTACCAATTCAAACATATCTTGGCCCACTGTCCGCATTGCTTCAATACATTAAAGAACGAGTATCCGCAGTTTGAAGGCGGACAATTTGATGTGGTAAGTCACACCCAGCTCATTTTGGGTTTGATTGAGTCTGGGCGTATTAAGCCGCAACTTAAGCAAGCCGAAAAGGTCGTTTTCCATGATCCGTGTTACATGGCCAGGTATAACAACAGTGTGGGAACACCCAGAAAAATTTTGGATGCTGTGGGCGGCATCACCCGTGTTGAGAATCTGCAACGAGGAAAAACGGCAATGTGCTGTGGCGCCGGCGGCGGGCAAATGTGGATGGAAAGTTCAACGAAAAAAATTAACTTTATTCGTTTAACGGACTTGCGTCGTTCAGCTTCAACAGTGGCCGTTGGCTGTCCGCATTGTTTGACGATGTTTGAAAGTGCCATGAGCGAGGATAAAGTACTCTCTGGGATGGATATTGAAGAGCTGTCTGAAATTGTCGCTAAAGGTTTAGACAATGTTCAGAGTTGACGATCGGTTTCGGCAATTTCTAACCTACGCAGCTATTGGGGTACTCAACACAGGGATCCATTGGGGAGCCTTTGGCTGCTTTTACGAGTTCGGTTCCTTGTCTCAGAGCTTATCCAATTTGTTGGGATTTTTGATTGCAGTAACGTTCTCCTACGTCATGAACGCAAAATTTACTTTTCAGAAGCAAAGAAATTTTGCCGGCTACATCAAGATGACTATCATTATGGCCGGTATCTCTTGGGGTATCGGTTGGTGCGCAGATCAAAGCAATTGGTATCCTCTTATCACCCTAGTTCTTTCATCTGCGACCAGTCTAGCGTTGGGTTTTGTTTTAACGAAAGTGTTCGTTTTTCGTTAAGCGGTTTCTGAGTCCGCTTTTTTATTGCGAAATGACCCCTTGACCATCTCAAATTTAAAGAACCGGCATTCCAAGGGACCATTGAAGATCACAATTTTTCTTGATTCTGACAATCTCATTTGGGAAGGCAACTTTCTGTCGCTTGTCAGCATCCAAGCTGTCCAGCCTGAGAAAGATTTTTTGAGATTATCGGCAACATTTTTCATCATGGATGCAACTGTTGCACTCTTCGGATTGGACTGTTCACCGTATGGGGGATTGGTGACGATGAACCCTTTGTCAGAGAAAGCGCTAACTTGTCGGGCATCGCCTTGTGTCAACACTAAGCGGCCATCATCTAAAAGAGCCTGTAAACCCGCTCGCTGAGCGTTGGCTTGGGCTTTTGATACGACAATGGAAGAGATATCGCTGCCACGAATTTGCACAGGGGCATGAAGATTAATCTCTGCCTTTGCGTCCTCTTTCATTTCTTGCCACTCTTGCAAATCAAAAATGTTCAGTTTTTCGAAGGCAAAGGAACGATTTAGGCCCGGAGCCATATTGCAGGCAATTTGTGCTGCTTCGATAGCAATGGTGCCTGAGCCGCAGAAGGGATCCAACAGGGGTTGATCCGGTGTCCAACCGGAAAGCGCCAAAAGGCCTGCGGCCATGTTTTCTTTAAGGGGCGCCTCACCTTTTTCAACGCGCCAGCCCCGTTTAAACAAAGGCTCTCCGGATAAATTTAAATAGAACGTGCAGTAACGCTCATTGATAAAGGCATGGATACGAACATCAGGATTGTTTTTTTCAATACTGGGTCGTTTTCCGCAGCCTTCTCGGAACCGATCACAAATGCCGTCTTTAATGCGTAAGGTGGTGAAATCCAGACTTTCAAGCGGTGAACGATGCGCTGTAATGTCTACACGAATTTTGGCATCAACATCGAAGAAACGTTCCCAGGGTAAAACGTGGGCCATGTCGTAGATATCGTGGCTGTCGTAGTACTGTCTGGTAGCAATACGAAGCAATATTCGGCTGGCATAGCGGCTTCTCAAGCATGCGTTCATCGCCAAGGATAGAGGTCCCTCGAAAAGAACGCCGCCGGCATTGACTTTGATATTTTGTGCGCCCAATGATTGAAGTTCCTGAGCCAAGATCGGCTCAAGAGTACGCGGGCAAACCGCAAAAAAGTGATAGGCAGCCATAACGATTATTTCCTATTAGCAGCGTGGGCAAGAAATACACACAGTGTTTTTAATTCCGACCACACATCATCTTTATTTTGAACAGTAAGCCCCTTGGCCAAACGGTCTAAATCCGCGCAACGGGCAAGCATATTGGCAATTTTGGCTGGCGTTGAGCGTCTGGCGAGTTGACCGGCTAACGCGCGGACAGAGGGCATAACGGGAGCTTGTCGATCCACGGTGAGGGCAAGCGTGTCTCTGAGGAAGCTGCTCACTCGCATTAAAACAAAAGGCATGGGTTCGTCTTCGGATTGCATGCCATTGACAGTTCGAGTCGTGCGAGCGACATCGGCTTGAGCGATAGCTTCCAGAAGGTCTTCAATGCTATACCGAGACACATTCATCACACAGTCTTCGACTTCGCGCAACGTGAGCTCCTTTCCCGGATACAGCAAATCCAGTTTCATGAGCTCTTGTTTGGCAGCCATCAGATTCCCTTCGGTTTGCTCGGCAAAAAAATTCAAGGCCTGCTCCTGCATGCTTTGACCTTGTTTGCGTAAACGTTCTTTAATCCAGGCTGGGTACTGTGCTCGGGAAACCGGTTGACAGGAGATGACATGGCCACTCGCGGCAAGATTTTTAAACCAGGTTGTTTTTTGTGTTGAATAGTCGGTTTGTGTTAAGTGAATAACGGTAACGGTGGAATCAATTTGCGGGACTAATTCGGTAAATTGAGCCAATACTTTAGCGCCTTTAACACCAGGACCTGAAGATAAAAATCTTAATTCAATAATTTTTTTATCATCAAAAAGCGATACAGAACTCACCGCATCCAGAAGCGGTGACCAGTCGCTCACTGAACTCATGGCCAGAACAACGCGCTCAGAATAACCCAATTCTTTTGCTGTGAAGCGCAACGCATCGCCTGCTTCCATCGCCAAAAGGGGCTCTTCTCCAACGATAATCCAAAGGGGAGAGAGTTGCCCTTGAGCGCGTTCTCGATCAAGGATTCTCCCCAGTTCTTCGCTTTTAATATTCATGCGGGATGGGTTCGACGGTTGTGAGACGACTGAGCAACTGAGAAATCAGATCCTGTTGCATTTCGTTGTAGAGAACATTTTCTTCAGACGCACGAGACAGGTACTCGTCATCGTTGTAGTACATGGTGCGTGAAGCGGTAAATGTTGTCGGCGGGAAAAATTCTTCACCGTCGGGAGTTGCCAGTCGGAAAGTCATATTCAGGGTCAATTGGTAGTCGCGATCCTCACCCTGCATATTGACGGAAATCACTTCACGGTGACGGCCGGAAGAGAGCAATTCCAAAATAGCATCAGCCCTATTGGCTTGAGAGACGATTGTCACATTGGTTGAGGCCGCAATCATTCGCCTGATATCTGCAGCGACTTTGTCATTGACCGGCATGTTGACGTAGAGCGTCTGAAAGGGCAAAGTCACTTGTCCGCGGAGATGAAAACCGCAACCGCTTGCCAACAGTGTGCAAGCCAGAGCAGAAAAAAGAAATGAACGTCGGGCCAAAGCCATAATTGAATTCCCAAAAGTATGTCCAGTAGGCAATAGGCTCATTATAGGCAAAAAGTCCCGAAGCTTGGTTGGCTTCGGGACTCGTTGCAGGAGGTGACTCAGATTGATTATGCCGCGACGATATTGACGAGTTTCTTCGGCACGATAATGATCTTGCGGATCACTTTGCCTTCAGTGAATTTCTTCACATTCTCGTTTTCAAGGGCGGCTTTTTCAATGCTTTCTTTATCGGCCTGTGCGGACACCGTCACTGAGCCGCGCAATTTACCGTTGACCTGTACAACCAAAGTCATGTCATCGGCTACCAACGCTTTTTCATCCACTTCTGGCCAGGGGGCGTCAAGGATAGATCCCATGGCGGACTCAAAGCCCAGGTCTTGCCAAAGCTGCGTTGTAATATGAGGCGCAATCGGATAAAGGGTGCGAATCAAGATACTGGCGCATTCCTTGAATACGGACGCGGTGGCGGCATCTTGACATGATTTCACGCCTTCGAGCGAATTGAGCATCTTCATCGTCGCAGAGACAACGGTGTTGTACTGCATGCGGTCAATGTCGGCCGTTGCCTGCTTGAGCGACTGATAAATGTCACGACGCAAATTCTTCAGTTCGGCCGTAAGGGCAGAGACTTCAACAGCACCCGCCTTTTCAATCGCTTCCTTATTCTTGAAGCACCAGTTCCAAAGTCTGCGCAGGAAGCGGAACGTCCCTTCCGCACCGGAATTGCTCCAAGCGGCCGATTGATCGGGAGGTCCTGCAAACATCACGAAGCTGCGGGCCGTGTCGGCACCGAACTTGTCAATGATGGTCTTTGGTTCAACCACATTGTTTTTTGACTTACTCATCTTTTCGACGCCGCCCATGGTGACAGGCAGACCATCGTCCTTAGCAATAGCTTTAACCGGACGGGCTTTTTCATCGTAGAAGATCTCAATTTCATCCGGGTAGTACCAACGCTTCTTACCATCGGGCATTTCGCGGTAATAGCATTCGGCAGTCAACATCCCTTGAGTGAAAAGCCGTGTAAACGGTTCGTCAAACTTCACGAGTCCCAAGTCACGCATGACCTTGGTCCAGAAGCGTGCATAGAGCAAATGCAATACGGCGTGTTCAATACCGCCGATGTATTGATCCACCGGAGCCCAGTAATCATTGCGTTCATCAACCATTGCTGTGTCGCAATCGTGTGAGCAGTAGCGCATGAAGTACCACGAAGAATCAACGAACGTGTCCATTGTGTCGGTTTCACGGGTTGCGTCACCGCCGCACTTCGGGCACTTGCACTTTAGGAACGATTCACACTTATTTAACGGATTGCCGGAACCGTCAGGCACCAAGTCAGTGGGCAGAACCACTGGGAGGTCTTTTTCCGGAACCGGAACAGGGCCGCAATGCGGGCAATTGATGATAGGAATCGGTGTACCCCAATAGCGTTGGCGACTGATACCCCAGTCACGAATACGGAATTGGGTTTGTTTTTCACCCAAGCCCTTGGCTTGAAGAGCATCAGCGATTTTGTCAATGCCTTGGTGAACGGTCAGGCCATCAAACTCGCCGGAGTTAACCAGCTCAGTGGCATCACTCTTATCGGCGTACCATTCTTCCCAAGCGTCCGTACTGTAAGTCTTGCCGGGCATGCCGACAACCTGCTTAATCGGCAAGTTGTATTTCTTAGCAAAAGCAAAATCACGTTCATCATGAGCCGGAACGCCCATAACGGCGCCTTCGCCGTAGCTCATTAACACATAATTGCCGACCCAAACCGGAACGTCTGCACCGGTGAGCGGATGTTTGACGCAAAAGCCTGTCGGAACGCCTTCTTTTTCACGGGTGGCCAAATCAGCTTCACTGACGCCGCCCTTGGCGCATTCCTGAATAAAGGCTTCAACCTGAGGATTGTCTTGAGCCAGACGCTTGGCCAAGGGGTGTTCAGCGGCGATAGCAACAAATGTCACCCCCATTAAAGTGTCCGCACGAGTGGTGAAAACCTGCAGTTTTTCGTCTTTACCGTCAATCGTGTAGGGGAAAGCAAGCTTCACACCAACCGATTTGCCGATCCAGTGTTCCTGCATGCTGCGGACTTGTTCTGGCCAACCTTTGAGCGTGTCAAGGTCTTTTAGGAGTTCGTCAGCGTACTGAGTGATACCGAGGTAATAGCCGGGAATTTCACGTTTTTCAACAACAGCACCGGAGCGCCAACCGCGACCATCGACAACCTGTTCGTTGGCCAAGACGGTCTTATCAACCGGGTCCCAGTTAACGATTTGGGTCTTTCGGTAGCAGATGCCCTTTTCCAACATTTTCAGGAACATCCACTGGTTCCAGCGATAGTACTCAGGCGTACATGTGGCTACTTCACGACTCCAGTCAAATGCAAGACCCAACGGTTGCATTTGGTTTTTCATTTCTGCAATGTTGTCAAAAGTCCACTTGGCCGGAGCAATGCCATGGTTAATGGCGGCGTTTTCTGCCGGTAAACCGAAGGCATCCCATCCCATCGGGGTCATCACGTTGTAGCCCTTCATACGAAGGTAGCGATACATCACGTCGTTTAATGTGTAGTTGCGGACGTGACCCATGTGCAACTTACCGCTCGGGTAAGGCAACATGGACAAAACATAGAACTTGGGTTTTTCTTTGCCGTTCTTGTCTTTAGCATGTTCGTGAGCATGGTAGACATCAGCTTTTTTCCAAGCTGCCTGCACCTCTGCTTCAACAGTTTGCGGAGAGTAGGTTTCACGCATAGTGCTATCCAATCACAGTTAATTAAGCGAATTTGAAAAGTATAACGGTTTTGTTCGGTCTTTTAGAGAGTTTGCGGTAAGCGAAATACCCTATGCAGTATTTTGAAAAAAGCTCCCGAGAACTTTCGGGAGCTTTGATGCGCTTATTGCTCGTCTTTGTTGTCTTGATATTCTTCAATATGAATCAGCGTGTTGGCAATAATGGCCGTTAAACCGCCGGTGGTGATGCCTGAGGCAAAAATATTGCGAAGCGTCTCAGGGAATTGGGAAAGAATTTCCGGAACAAGTTCAACACTTAACCCAAACGAGAAACTTAAGGCAATGACCAAAATGGCTTTACGGTCAATGCGTTGGCTGGCAATGATTCGCATGCCTGCGGCGGCAACCGTACCGAACATAAGCAATGTCGCTCCACCTAAGACCGGGTCAGGCATTAAAGAAAACACTAAACCGATGGCAGGAAAGAGTCCCAATAAAATCAAAAAGCCGGCAATGAAGTAGCCGACATAACGGCTGGCTACGCCGGTCAATTGGATCATGCCGTTGTTTTGAGCAAAGATGGAATTGGGGAAAGAATTGAGCATACCGGCCAACATGGAATTAAAACCATCGGCGAGAATGCCGCCTTGCGCGCGTTTCATGAATTGATCGCCACGGAAAGGCTGACCGGAAATCATGGAGTTTGCGGTGACATCCCCGTAGGCCTCAATGGCTGTGATGAGGTAAACAAGACCGAGACCGATAATGGCGCCCCAGTCAAATGACACACCGTATTTAAACGGGATGGGAACATTGAAGCCGCTGTAGCTTTTGACAGAAGAAAAGTCCACCATTCCGCAGAACCAGGAGACAACGTAGCCGATCGCTAAACCGATGACAATTGAACTCATCCGAAGATAACGGTTGGAACTGCGATTAAAGAAAATGATGGAAAAAAGAACCAAAGCGGCGATGCCTAGATTTTGAAAATTGCCGAAAGTGCCGGCCGCCTTGGCAGCGTAGCCGCCACCGCAAGCAATGATGCCGACTTTAATTAAGCTCATGCCAATTAAGGTCACCACAATGCCAGAAACAAGCGGAGTGATCACGCGGCGTGTGTATTTCAGAATTCGGCTAACAAACATTTCCACGGTGGACGCAACAATAGTGGCGCCGAAAATCGCCGAAAGTCCTCCGGTGAGACCCGCGGAGATGATGGGACCGATAAAGGAAAAACTGGTTCCCTGAATACACAACAAGCCGCAACCGATGGGGCCTACGGTGCGGCATTGAATAAACGTGGCAATACCGGAAACCATCAAAGACATGGAAACCAGATAGCCCGTCGTTTCAAGATCCAATTGCAAAGCTCCTGCAATGATCAGGGGAGGCGTTACGATGGCCACAAAGATGGCCAGCATATGCTGCAGTGCTGCAAAAAGGGTCTCTTTTAAGGGAGGACGGTCTTCCAGTCCGTAAATTAACTCAGAAGATTTAGAGTTGTAAGAGTGCTCTTCGAGATTTAATTCGGCCACGTTTTTTCCTTTAGCGAAGTGTGATCTTGTTGTTGTCTAAGCTATCGATAATAGCAAGGGATTCAACATGAATACCCATCTTACGAAGTTCGTTGCCACCGGCTTGAAAGCCTTTTTCAATTAAAAAGCCCATGCCGACGAGTTCTGCACCGGCTTGATTGACGAGGTCCATAATGCCCTTGGCGGCATTGCCATTGGCTAAGAAGTCATCAATGAACAAAACCTTATCACCGGGGCAGAGATAATCTTTACTGACGCAAACGTCATAAGTACGGTTTTTGGTGAAGGAAAATACCTTTGTTGCAAGCATATTGTCCATCGTGCTCGGAACTTTCTTTTTCGCAAAGACAACGGGTAATTCGAGCAAGTAACCCACCATGATGGCAGGTGCAATGCCGCTTGCTTCAATGGTTAGAATTTTGTTGATCTTGGTGCTGGCGAAGCGGCGGACGAATTCGACAGCCATGGATTTCATCAAAATGGGATCCATTTGATGGTTGATGAAGTTATCGACTTTAAGGATGCCACCGTCAAGACATTTTCCGTCTCGAAGAATGCGCTCTTTGAGTGCTTTCATAGTATTTTCGGCGCCCGACGATATCCTGTTGGATCCGGTACGCCGTCTCCTTTCAGTAAAGAATTTCAGTGAGTACCTGCCAGTCCAACAAAATAGCTCTGAAAATAGATAGGTAGAACCTAATCCAAAGGCTATCTTGTTGAGAACAAAGAAGAGATGGCGCAATTATACGGCTCGGAGAATATTTCGCTTCTTTAGCCACTTTCGTTTAGAAGAAATCACTGCATTAGTGCTAAAGTTTCTCATAACTTTTTTTATTCAAACGACTAACGATATTAATTATTGTGATGTAGCGTTTGATCCCTTCTTTAGGAGAAATAACAATGGCAGTACTGCTAGCAGACCGTTTGTTGCCTGACGTGGCTCAGTGGGCAGATGAATTAACAGCAATTCGTCACGATCTTCATAGTCATCCCGAGTACGGTTTTAATACCGAGCGCACAGTTGGTGTCATTTGTGATCACCTTCGTCAATGGGGTGTCACGGATATCAATACCGATTTTGTCAAGGGAGCAGTTATTGCTGTTATTGAGGGTAATCGCCCGGGACACACGATCGGTGTTCGTGCCGATATGGATTGTCTGCCGATGAACGATCGTTGCGGCAAGGATTGGGTCAGTCAAAATGAAGGCTATGCGCACGCTTGCGGACATGACGGCCACACAACTTGGCTTTTGGGCGTGGCTCGTTATTTAGCTTCCCATCGTGACTTCCCGGGTAAAGTCGTTTTGGTGTTCCAACCTGCAGAAGAGATTAGCCAGGGTGCGCGTACCCTCATTGAAGCTGGCTTACTGGAAAAGTATGGTATTGAAGAAATTTATGGTGGCCATACAGAACCGATGTTGCCCAAGGGAACGATCGGTTTCAAACCAGGTCCTTTGCAGGCTGCCTCAGACAGTCTCTACATCACGGTGAAGGGGAAGGGAACTCATGGTGGCCGTCCTCATTTAGGCGTGGACCCCATTCCGGTAGCAGCCCAAATCGTAACGGCTTTGCAAACGATTGTTTCCCGTAAGGTCAATCCGATTGATACGGCGGTTCTTTCCATCTGCTCGATCAATGCCGGTCGTTTTGAAGCCATGAATGTTGTACCTGCAGAATGTACGTTAAGCGGCACCATTCGCACGTTCTTGCCGCAAACACGTGTTCAGATCGAAGAGGTCGTCAAGACCATGGTGCCGTCCATTGCCGCAGCCAACGGTTGTGAAGTGGAGTTGAAGTACGTCCATGAATGCGGTTCTGTCATCAATAGCCCGGCTCAGACAGAGGCGGCACTGAAGGTGACCGGTGAACTTTTGGGGGAAGATCACGTTAAAGTGATTGATCCTTTCATGAGTTCTGAAGACTTCAGCGAGTATCTGCAAAGAGTGCCCGGCTGCATTATTCGCGTTGGTATTAAGGATGATGAGCATACCGTCAGTCTCCACAATCCAAACTTTGACTTCAATGACGAGGTTTTGCCGGTTGCTGTCAGCGTTGTAGCCAATATGGCAATTAAACGTCTGGAGGCATTGGCCAAATAAACGCTGTTTCAGTGTTGATTAACTGAAAAAATGCTCTCAGCTTCTTCGATGAAGCTGAGAGCCGATTGGTAATTCAATATAGTCAGCTAGAGTTTGTAGTAGGTTCCGTATTCAATTTGCCGCCAGCCGAAAATACCCAGCAATGAAGAAAAGGCT